>CAZSOC010000132.1:0-1078 GCA_964608415.1 uncultured Flavobacterium sp. | reverse complement strand
CTTTGCGTTCGGGCGGGTTTCGGAGCACAAAGTTTCAATTTATTACTAAAGTTCATTAGAAGCACAAAGCTTCAGGTTTGCACGTCAGCCCGCCTGACGCAAAACCCGTGTTATAGGGCGTTTTTCTTTCCATTGATTTTCAGTTTTGTAAATATTGTCGAGAGTGTCCAAACTATGTTTGAAGTTATTATAAAAAATACTGTCCACCACAAACTTGTTCCTGCTCTTGATTGATAACTTCCCGTTTCTTCTATCAGAATTACTAAATTCTCATTGTCAAAAGGTAAATTGGTTTGCTGTATTGCTTTCAAATAATTATTTCTTTCGTCTGAATTTGTAAGGCGTTTTAGGAATGTCGTTTTGTATTCATACTTGTCATAAAGTACTACTGATGAATCAATAAATTTTGATATTAATTTCGCTTGTTTCTCTTTGTCGTCAAATACTCTATTGCTGAATTTGTCGCCAAACATAGTCCCTATCCAAATATTTTTATCATAAATGCTGTCGCCTTTGTTTGTTAAGGGACAAGCATAGTAACATCCAATTCCTATTTCGTTTCCTCTGTCGGGATAACCTTTTGCGACAAATAAACCACTTCTGTTTTTATGCTGTGACGAACTTTCGATTGAATAATACATTGTCGGTTTATTGGTCAAAATTTCGTCTACACTTTCTAAGTGTGTTAATTCTCCCGTTTCTCGGTCAAGATAAAATTGAAAAGTCAAAATCGGTGCGGTCAATAAAATCCAAGATATGAAAAGCGTAAACTCACGATGTTTGTCTGTCGTTTCGAGCAACCGAAGTTTTTTTCTGAAATAAAACCAAATTAAAGCTGATGAAATAATAATTGGAACAAAAAACCCAAAAATTTTATCATTCAGGTCAAAAAGCTTTAGTCGAATAAACACTAGCCAATAGAAAGACGAATATGTCAACAGGAAACCTGTCGATATGAAAATGAATGGTAATATTAATTTCGTCAGTTTATCTTTCATTCGAGTGTCCTCTTAAAATGCCCTATAACGGTTTTCGGCTTGGCGATGTGGCGGAAATCGAAGCACAAATGTTCAGTTTT
>CAZSOC010000131.1:0-1086 GCA_964608415.1 uncultured Flavobacterium sp. | reverse complement strand
CCCATCAAGCGGCGGTGGTTCTGGAAATAGAGGTTTTCAAATAGCAGAACTTATGTATTCAGTAACAGGTGCATATGGCGGAGAGGCTTTTAAGAGAGGGACATATACTCAAACTAACGGGAATACAGGTAATTTTCACGACAGACCGTATAAGAGATTATCTCAAAACGCAAAATCTCACTACAATTTTACAAAAGATTTAAAACTCCTGAAAAAAGCGGGAGTTGCGACTACTGTTATATTAGGTTCTATAGAAGTTAGCAATGGAGTGATTCAAGATTACAAAAACTATACAACTACAGGTTATACCGACGGAAGACATACAACTATAGCCGCAGTAAAAGTGGGTACAGGAGTAGCTGTTGGGTATGCGTCTGGTGCGGCTATTGGGGCGATAGTAGGTACTTTTATCCCAATCCCTTTTGTAGGTACTATTATAGGTGCGGCTGTTGGAGGATACATAGGCACTTGGGCTAGTGAAGCGGCAGGGAGTTATATGGAAAATATTTATGATAGATGAAAACAATAATAATAAATAAGAACAGAAATTATTTTAGACCTATTTTAGCATTGATTATAATAATTTGGGCATTCTATTTTGGCTTTAAGTTTTTACTTTATCCTTCTGAACATATATCCTTTTTATTTCGTACAAAAGAAATAGTCGTTATATTTTCTACCGTTGGGATATTGTCTTGTTTTTTGGGTATATTTATAATCATAAAAAGTATGTTCCGAAAAAATGCTTTTCTGAAAATTGATGAGCAGGGTATATATGATGGTTTTTCCTTTTATAATAACAAATTGATCAAATGGCAAGAAATCAGCAGAATAGAAACAATAAGGTATAATTATAATAATTATATAGCAATCTTTACAAAAAGAACATTGAATAAAGAAAAGGGAATAAATTATCTTTTATATAAAATAAACGAGCTTTCTATGGGTACTCCTTATATAATATCTTCGGGGTATTTAGATTGTAGTTTTAGTGAATTAGAAAAAAATGTAAATGACGCATTTTTAGATAACAAAAGTCAAATGTATAAGTAAATCCCTATCAATTCGGGTTTAACAATCCGGTTT
>CAZSOC010000130.1:0-1137 GCA_964608415.1 uncultured Flavobacterium sp. | reverse complement strand
AAACAATCCCGTAGGGTCGCTCCAGTAAACCGGATTGTTAAACCCGAATTGATAGAGATTGATTCCGGGGATCAGTTCTGCTAGCAGATCTACGCTATGAAACCTTCCCAATGCATTGTCATACAAACGAAAATCCATCCCCGTCAGGTTCAGTCCATGCTCATCCTGCCATTCCTTGATAATACTATAAATAATTGATTATCTGCGGATATCTTATGAAATAATTACGTACCAACACATCTGGAACATTACCCAAAAACCCCATACAAAATTATAGTTGTCAAAAAAAATAACAAAATACTTCCTATAAGGTAACTTAAAACAAATATTTTTCCTTTGCAACTTTCTTCTTTACTTTCACCTCTAAATTCTTCTAAATAAGCTTCCCAGCGTTCTTTATTATAAAAAATTAAATAATTTACTCCTATTAAAACTAATCCTAATATGAATAAATAAATCTTTTGATTTATATGAAATATATTGATTACTGGAAAAAATTTCAATATCACCATATAAAACATGAATATTTGAACAGAATGTACAAATGATAATGTAAAGATTACATTTGCCACTGGTGTATCATTTGGTCGTCTTAAAGACCAGCTATATAGTTTATAAATTATATATCTATAAAATCGTATCATTTCTTTATATTTACTTTCATTAATTAATATCCTGCTGGCTTACCCCAATCTCCCCACCAACCTGCTGCATCTCCTATAAAATAAACACTCCCTATTAATAAGCCTACAGGACCTCCCCAAACAGATAATGCCCCCATTGTTATATCTAGTGTAGATTTCCCTATTACACCCCATTTATTTGAATCATTATTGTAAATTGCTTCTCCAGCATTATATAAACTTATTCCTGCTTGAAAATAAAAAATACCATTTCCTACTACTTTTGAAACTTTCAAATAATTAGTTGCTGATTGGTTTAAATGAGAAAATTTTGAAGCATACTTAAACAATTCTGTTTTTACTCCATTCCCTAATCCAAAAGCTCCAATTCCTGTATTTACTGAACTCCAATTAACTCCACCAAATCCACCCATTCCTGAACTGCCTACTCCGTCAAACCCTCCGTTTCCTCCAAAACCATCTATTCCAGGACCACTGCCGCTTGATGGTGGTT
>CAZSOC010000129.1:0-1138 GCA_964608415.1 uncultured Flavobacterium sp. | reverse complement strand
GTAATAATTCCTAACTCCATAAATACCCATCGCGGTACCCACACCTGCACCAAAATAACCTAATCCTCGTCCTAATCCTCCTATATTAAATGTTTTGGCATATTGGTTTCCTCTCCAGGCATTGCCGTAGTATTTAGGGCTAAAGCCACCGTTATTATCCGCACCCCGTTTACTTGCTACCCGTCTGAAGCTACGTTTTGAACACTATCGCTTTATTCGTCTTTAGTAAATAGATACTTGTTCAAATCGTCAGGGTCTCCAATAAACACATATAAATTCCAAGGCGGTTTATTTCCAAATAATCCTGTACCTTCAATTTGAAAATTTATTTTCAAATTAGTCTGTACTATTTTGTCTAAATATTGGATAGTGCCTCCATCATAATAGGTAATAACTACTTGATTGCTACTACCATTAATTTGTTCAAACTTCCACTCACATGCCCCATTTAAAATAGAATCCTTGTTTGCAATAGAGTTGACATTTTCATAATTAAAATTAAAAAGCTCTCCCTTACCATTTTTATTCAAAATAATTTTTGCATTGTCTTCAGATTGCCACGTCCCAACAAAATAGTCATCTTTTAGGCTCTCATTTTCACCAACGCACCCCATTGAAAACATTGACATAACAGACAATATTAATCTAACTATACATTTCATAATTATCTCATTTTTAAAGTTTCTGTCCAATTAAATGATTGAGTTGTTATAGAACCCCAACCTGTTGAAAAATAATTATTAATCGCTGAACCAACAGAATTCTGCCACCAAGACTGATAGCCTATTACCGGTGGACGCGATGCAGACTGCATTGTTGATGAATTTTCAACATTAAACTGAATTGTTGCTATATTCCCAGAAATGCCACTAACAGACCATTTTAAATTATAAGACCCTAAATAAGTAACAGCAATATTTCCTGTTAAGCCTCCTGTAAACAGCGTTGAATAATCCTTGATATATTTGCCAACGCCTTGTACTCCTCCTAAACTATAAGGTGCATTACCAGACATTTCACCTTGAGCAATTAAACTTGGTATTTGAGCTCTTGTAGCAACGATATGGTCGTGTTGACGTAATTTTTCTGTAAAATAATCTCCATTAGTAAAATCTCTATGTCTTGGCCCTGTTCCTGT
>CAZSOC010000128.1:0-1335 GCA_964608415.1 uncultured Flavobacterium sp. | reverse complement strand
TAACGGTTATTGGAGGTAGTACTGGTGGTAATGGAAGTTTTGGTGATGGTTTTGGAGGCTCATTTGGACCGGGTTTTGGTCCTGTTTTTCCAGGATTTTCAGATTTTTCGGTTGGTCCCTATGGCGGTGGTGGTTACCCTGTTCAATCTCCTGCACCGGCAGGGGTGGTTCCATTGGTCGTTCAACCACCATCAAGCGGCAGTGGTCCTGGAATAGGTGGTTTTGGAGGATATGTAAATGATGGTATAGGAGGATTTTCAACAGGACTTTCTTATAATGGTCAAAACTCACATAGATTATATATTGGTACAGCTAGACCAAATAATCCTGTCAAATTTTTAGGTGAAAAATATTATGGGAATGGTAAGGTTTCTATCAAGCCATCTTATATGGGAGCTGTAGGTAAAACTATTACAAGAGGTACCGTTGTTGGTTCAGTTGCATTAGGAGGTCTCAATGTTTATAATGGAGTACAACAAGATGGAGGCAGTTTTGGAAATAATGCAACCGTTGCTACTCTTCAATCTGTAGGAGGATTTGTTGGGGCTGTAGAAGGAGCCGCTGTAGGAGCACAAATAGGAGCCGCTATTGGAGTTTGGTTTGGAGGTGTTGGAGCAGCTCCCGGAGCATTAATAGGAGGAATTATTGGAGGTGTTATAGGTGGTTGGGCAGGAGCAGAAGGAGGTGAAATAATTGGAAATATGATTATTCGTTAGGTAAAATATGAAAACAATAGAATTTAAAATAAGTAAAAAAAAGACTATTTTTTTAGTGATTGCAGGAATGCTTTTTGTTATCGTAAGTTTTCTTTTTTTATTCTTTCCTCATATATTTCAGTCCTTTTTAATAGGAAATCTTCTTCTTATAAGATTTATAGGTCTTATTGGTTTTTTGTTTTTTGGATTTGTTTTAGTCTTACTAATTAAAAAAGTTTTTTTTGGTAAAATAGGGATTATCATCAATGAAATAGGAATTATTGATAATTCAAGTTATGTAAGTGTTGGGGTGATTAAATGGGAAGATATAAAGTCTATAGAAAAAAGAGAGGTAGCATCAACAAGATTTTTGCTGATATATGTTCAGAATCCTAAAAACTATATTGATAAAAATAAAAATAAAATAAAAATAAAATTGCTAAAAGCCAATAATAACTCTTATGGAACGCCTATTTCTATTTCATCAAATTTTATTGATTGTCATTTTGAAATTTTAGAAGAAACGATTAGAAATTCATTTTCAGAATACAAAAAATCAAATATGTAAGTAAATCCCTATCAATTCGGGTTTAACAATCCGGTTTACTGGAGCGACCCTCCGGGAAACAATCCCGTAGGG
>CAZSOC010000127.1:0-1435 GCA_964608415.1 uncultured Flavobacterium sp. | reverse complement strand
CTGTGCTTGTTGCACAACTCAAATTTAAGGATTAAATTTAGTCATGCAAGGAAAAAAGCGATTAACCCCCGAACTTTTCACTATGGTCAATATTTATGACTTAGTTCCGAAGGATAATTTCTACCGACGATTATCCATCGAGTTAGTATTAGATTTTATTTATAAAACCACAAAACAATACTACGGCAAAGCAGGACATGAGAGCATTGATCCTGTAGTTTTCTTTAAGCTATTGTTAGTTGGTTATTTGAATAATATTAATTCGGATAGACAATTGATAGCCTTTTGTAGCGATAGTTTATCGATACGATTGTTTTTGGGTTATGACATCCATGAACCATTGCCTTGGCACAGCACCATTAGTAGAACCCGAAGTCTTTATGGCGAAGAAGTATTTTTAGCATTATTCAAAACCGTTTTAAAAATGTGCGTTTCCAAAGGTATGGTTCGTGGCAAACGCCAAGCCGTGGACAGCGTTTTTATCAAAGCCAATGCTTCTATGGACAGTTTGGTGGAGAAAGAAGTGTTAGACGATGCCGGTGCTTTTGTAAACGAACTAGAAGAAAACAGCGAATTTAAAACCACAAGTACCCGAAAAAAGTTAGTTGAGCAACACCACGCATGGAAGGAAGAAGCTTATAAAGGAATGCCAAATGCAACAGGTAAAGACAAAGTTGACGAAAAAGGCAATTTAATTCGTCCAAAATACCTTTCTAATCATACCCATTATTCACCCACAGACAGTGATGCAAGAGTAAGTGTAAAACCAGGCAAAGCAAGACAACTAAACTATTTTGGACAAATTGCCGTTGATGATGCACACCACGTTATAACCGGATCATGTTCTGATTTTGCTGATAAACGTGATAGTCAGTGTTTGGAACAAATTGTGGAACTTACCGAGAAAAATCTAAACGAAAACAATATCGAACTCCAAGAATTATTAGCCGATGGTGGTTATAGCAGTGGCGAATCTTTATCGTATTTACACCAAAAAGACATCGATGCCTATATCCCAAATTTTGGACAATACAAACCCGAACGTGAAGGCTTTATTTTCAACAAAGAATTGTATCAATACGAATGTATAAAAGAAGGCGGCAACCAAGCCAAACTACTTTTCAAAGGCGAAAAAACCGATAGTAAAGGCTACACCAAGAGAACGTATCGAAGCAGTGAAAGCGATTGTAAAAACTGTCCACTAAGAGAACAATGCTGTGGCAAAAGCACCAGGTTCAAGAAGATAGAGGACAGCATCCACAAAGAACATTATGATAGAATGCATCAAAAACTCACTCAAAACCCAGAATATGCCAAGAAAATGGTCAGAGTACGAAGCAAAACCGTAGAACCTGTCATTGGAACACTCGTTAATTTTACTAATATGAAGCGAGTAAACACACGAGGCATTAAAAACGCCAATAAACATGTACTG
>CAZSOC010000126.1:0-1463 GCA_964608415.1 uncultured Flavobacterium sp. | reverse complement strand
TGTAACCATTGACATACATGCTGCGTAGAAACATCATTTGAAAAAGAAATAATTAAAATCATTATTCTATGGTAATTAATGTTTCTTTACTTTTATTATAATCATCTTCATTCTCAATACACCATCTTTTTTTATCTCTATATTTTGTAAATAAAAACCATTTGTTTTTTTCGCTATACAGCAGTTTCATTTGGTTGGATTCTATATCATCTAAACCAATAAGCAAACGATTTTTATTTTTTTCTTCTATTACCGCAGGTTTCATTTTTACTACTCCAAATGGAGTTTTCTTTAAAATTTTTTTACCCTCGCAAAGCGCAAATTGTACTAATCCACCAGACATACTGCCATATAAATCTTGTCCATTTGCAAGAGATAAATTAAGTAATTCTGCACCTATTCTGTTGTCTAGCTCACCACTATTAATAGCATTCTTAACAATGCTACTAAAATCATATCCAGTAATGTGATTATGTACTACCATTAAGGAAAAAGGGTCGTATTCGAAAACTCCATACACTCCTGTTTTTCTTTCTGTCGGAAATCCTTTTTCTTTAATTAATTCTAATAGTCTTACTACGTTTGTAGAGTCTGTTTTTACAATAGAATCTTTATATTTTATACGATCAATTTTTCTAAAAAATTGATCTCTCACAAATAAGGAATCCATTGTTTTTTTGTAGTTAATATCAATTAATAATTTTTCATTAAAATTATAATTAGCAGTTACTTTTTTGAATTTTTCATTCAACAATAATGAATCTAATGGATAGCCATAATTTAAAAGTGCTTTTAGATTTTTCCTGCATTTGTGTTTTTTATTTAAAATAGCATAACAAAGAGCTTGATTATAAATATCTTTTAAAAACGCATCTTTTTTATATCTAAATGCTTCATTATAACATAATACAGCTTTTTTAAAATCATTTTTAATTACTAACCTTTCCGCGTTATTTACATGTTCATAGTAATTTCTAATATTTGATTGCAATTGCGCATAGGAAGTATATGTTAAGAATATAAATATAATTTTTATTTTATTCATTGTAATTTGATTATTAACTTTAACAGAGGAAACTTAGGTTTCCTCTGTTATTTTTATTAGCAACTTTTTGTGTTGTCAGTTGCGCCATACAAAGTTGTAAGATAACCCGGTTCACTCCAATCAGAAGTATAAGAAACGCATGTGCCATTTGTACTTCCACCGTAATCTGAAGCACATATTTCACCGCCACCAGTTTCTGTGCCACCTTGATTAAAAAAAGTAAGAGATTTTAATTTTCCGTTACCGCCAAACACATTTAACATTTGATCTTTGTCAATCATTTCCGTTTGAAATTTTTCTAAACTTTCTAATTTCATAATTCCTAAAATTTTAATTAAACATTAATTTTTAAAACAAATCAACAATCAACACCCTTACTCATTCGTGCACTAACTTTCTTAAGATCGAATGTAATGTT
>CAZSOC010000125.1:0-1477 GCA_964608415.1 uncultured Flavobacterium sp. | reverse complement strand
CCCCGCTTGATGGTGGTTGAACGACCAATGGAACCACCCCTGCGGGTGCAGGAGATTGAACAGGGTAACCGCCACCGCCATAGGGACCAACCGAAAAATCTGAAAATCCTGGAAAAACAGGACCAAAACCATCACCAAAACCATCACCAAAACTTCCATTACCACCAGTACTACCTCCAATAACCGTTACTTCATCTATCATGTTATAAAAGCTCATGGCTCCGTCCTGACCGATCCAGTCTCTACCGTTCCATATCCAGGAACCATCTGCATCTTCATGAACCTGTCCGTCGCTTGTCCCTCTTCCTCCGGGAAACAATCCCGTAGGGTCGCTCCAGTAATTATAGGGTTATTAAAAGCAAAGCGATAATTCTTTAAATCCTGCCATCACTAATTCTGAAACACTACCTACATTATTCCGATTATCTTCCATATTTTTGCAAACATATAAAAAGTAAAAACCATTATTAAAATACTACAAAAGATGAGTGTCATTGATATAACTACAAATAAAATCCTTTGGATAATATTTGTTTTTTCATACAGTGAATCGAATAATTCATAGTTTACGCTTCTATCAAGTCTAATCTCAATATATGGACTGATATATTTGTAGTAAATTACTGCATATATAATATAAAAAACAATTGCAAATTGAACGAATAATTGCGATAATACAGGTAAAAATAATGAAATAATGAGTCCTGAGCTAATAAACAAACCATTACCTACCAAATAATTTTTAAACCCTTTTTTTGAATCTTTCCAACCTGCTGTTTTTTGAGCGAAATAGTTGATTTTATAATAATAATTTAGAACTCTTTTAATCATATATTCCTGTGTTTATCTCCCCAAATCGATTATCAATTTTACCACTAAAATCAAAAAAGTAATCTGCAACACTATATGCCAAAACAATTCCTGCTGTAGGTGGGAAAAATAAACTTATTGCAAGAAGAGTTCCATTGACTACAGAAGATGTTTTGATATTACCATCATCAAGAAAATCATAAGCTATTGCTCCTGCTGATACAATAGTACCAGCTTTAGATAGTTTTCCTAAATCTTTTGAGAAGTTATAATTAGATTTAGCATTTTGAGATAATCTTTTGTAAGGTCTATCTTGAAAATTACCTTTATTACCATTTGTTTGAGTGTAACTACCGTTTTTAAATGCTCTTTCTCCATATGTCCCAACAGTAGAATACATTAAACCTAATGTTTGAAGATAATCATTGACTCCAAAACCTGCTGTTGTAACTCCACCATAACCACCCATTCCAGAACCACTGCCGCTTGATGGTGGTTGAACGACCAATGGAACCACCCCTGCGGGTGCAGGAGCGTGAACAGGGTAACCGTCATAGGAACCAACTGAAATAGCAATTCCAAATTGAGGTCCCAATAGCGAACCAAATGAGCCACCAAAACCATCACCAAAACTTCCATTACCACCAGTACTACCTCCAATAACCGT
>CAZSOC010000124.1:0-1485 GCA_964608415.1 uncultured Flavobacterium sp. | reverse complement strand
TCCCTCACAGGGGCTACGCCCCGCTCGGGACGTGCGCAAAGCCGCCGGGACGTTACCTGCAAGCGTAGAAGACGACACAACATCATCAGACAAACACTGACCAATGACAGAAATAGACATTTTAAAAAGTATTGCCGAAAACTTATCAGAGCGAAAGTCAACCGCAGCATTGAATAACTATGAAGTTCTTTGTAACAACATCAAATATGTAAACGACCTTTTGAATTGGGGCGTTAATTCATTAAGAATAGTGCAAAGCCAAGTTGACACCGCTTTTAAAAATGACAGTTTGGTTTTAGCCGACTTTAAGGACGATACGAAGCCTCTCTTCTATTTTAGGAATATAGTTCCGAGAATTTTACTTAATGACATTAGTGTTCTTGAAAAATTTATTTCATACACCGAGCCTGACAATAGACAAGGTATAACAGTTGAGAATGTTGGCAAACTTCAAAAGTCATTTACAGACTACAATAATTTAGTAACTTCTGCCAGACAGTTTATTGACAGCTTGGTTGCAGACGCTTACCAACTGACTTTATTGGAAGCTAAATCAACCAACTACCAAGTATTAGTTTCTCTAAACAGTTTTAATAAATACGCAACAAAATCAATAAGACAAGGACTTTTTAACGCAGCAATTGAAAACTCTTTAACTGAATTTGAAACATTGAATTACAATCAATGGGCAAATTCTCACATTACAAGATGTGCACACCCAACCTTTGCCAATAAAGTTGACTTTCTATTTTCAAATCTCAACCTAAATACAGAAACTGACTTTAAAGAAGAAATTAAAAACCTCTTTAAGTTTTCATCTGAGTTCACTCACATCGGATATGTTTCAACTTTCTTTACAAGTTCCAACGCTTCGGAAGTAATTTTCACCGACAGCATTAGTCCATATCTTCCAAGCACGGAAAATTTTAGTGAACTTAAATATGAAATCCTTGAAACCGCTACTAAGTTTTATTCAAAGATTTATTTACTGACTTTGCTTCACTCATTTAAAAAATCATTTGAGCCAAATACGTATCAAATATTTGAAACTACATTGACTAATCTTCAGGCAAAAATCGTTGAAGACCTAAAAACAAGAAACAATCAATACTACTTTTTTATAAGACAAGGTTTAATGGCATCCGACAATGTTATTGACTTAACTTGTATGTGTGGGACAACTAATAATTGGCAACCACCGCACGACTTGACGAAAATTTATTGTAAAAATTGCGGAAGCAAATTCAATCTTTTAGAAATTGAAGGAGACCCGGGATATATAATGACAAGTAGCGGACCAGCTAAAGTAATCGGCTCAAGCGTGCCTGACTTTAACGACCTTTCGCCCGACAAAAAAATGGAACTAATGAAGCAATGGGAAGAGCTAATGAAAAAGAACAAATCATAATGACAGACAGAACGCCAGCAGGTAACAGCGGTAACTGTTGCACAACTCTTCCAAAAATCTAACTTTTCAAAAAAAAC
>CAZSOC010000123.1:0-1507 GCA_964608415.1 uncultured Flavobacterium sp. | reverse complement strand
TTTAATTGATTTTAACCTATTTACCCGGCAGCTTCGGATAGGTTTAATAAATTACTTCCCTCACGGGTAGTTTCGGATAAGCTTCGAAGTTGACAGGATTTAAAATTTCAAACCAGTCTGCTTTTTCTAATAAAGATGAATTTTATTTGTAGAGAATTAGTTTGACTGTGTCAATTATTTCAGGTTGATACTTTTCCATTACTTTAAGATTTTATAAAAGCATTAAGCTTGAATTTTATTTCTTTTTCTTCGTTTCCCTGTTTTATTTTCAGATGCAAATCATCATTCTCTTTTAGTGTGTCGACAAACGTGTCACGGTCAATGTTTTCTACAGGAATATTGTTCACTTGAAGGATTTGGTCATTCATTCTAATATCTTTCCGAAAAGCCTCTGTGTCTTCTACTATACCTGATACAATCCACTTTTCCCCCGTATCAAGAAAAGAAATACCACGAAACAGTTTTCTTCATTTTTGTTAAAATTCTTATTAGGCTTTACCCATATTTTCCCCTTTTCATGATCAAAAATTATATTAAAATCATCCAATACATCGTTCCCGATTATTCCCATATAGTTGGGATTTGCCAACATACCCAAGGAATCAGTTGAAATAGTCGTAATCAAATTTTTTAGTTTAAATTTTCCTAAATTAACGGCTGTCACAGGTAAAAGATATCCGTTTGAATCTCCTCCTACACCTCCCTTGGAAAAGACTTTCTTTTTATCAGTAGCATTATAGATGCCGTCAGTCCTAAAAACATGGCTGTTTAAAAAAGTTCGAGGAGACCCCGTATCAAGTAAAAACCACCCTTGAATTTTTTTTCATTCTTCAATGTTATGGATAAGCCGAGATAAATATTGCCGTCTTCAAATTGTGCATTTACTGCTTCATATCCTTTAACCGAATCCGTGAATACAATTTTTTGGGATACATAATCTATCATGTACGGTTTTTGTGCAAATGTCTGTATCCCAGCAATGCCATCAATTTTTTTGTTAATCATACTTTTCAAATCAATCATAGTGGTTGCACTCGAAAAACGATATTCTTTATTGCTGAATTCGAAATGAATCGTATCTGTAATCAATTTAAAAGTTCTTGTTAAATTTCCTATACCACTCCCTTCGATGTCTGTGGTTTTGTAATCAAGTCTATTTTTTTTACAAAATAAGGAATCTAAAGTTATTCCATTCCATCCTGTGTCAAATATAAAGTTTCCACAGATTTCATCTCCCAACTTTACATCAAGGTATAGGTGACTATCGTATCGGATAGGAATCGAATCGTATGTTGTAATCTTTCTCGAACAGGAAACAAGAAACATAAAGCCTAAAACGAAGATAAAAAAGTGTTTTTTCATGGTTTGATTGTTAAAATAGGTAAGCGGAGAACATCTCCGCTTACCATAACGGGAAACTCCCTTAAAATTTTAATGTTTTTATAGAAAAATTGTAACCATTGACATACATGCTGCGTAGAAACATCATTTGAAAAAGAAATAATTA
>CAZSOC010000122.1:0-1562 GCA_964608415.1 uncultured Flavobacterium sp. | reverse complement strand
GCCAGGATGGATCGTGCTGCCAGCATTGCAGCAAGAAGACATTCCAGAAGAATTGTTGTAACAGCATCTGTAAATCACGTAGCATTTAACAGGGCTATTCCGTTAGGAAGTGTAGTTACAGTAGAGGCTAAAGTTTCCAGAAGTTTTAAAAGCTCTATGGAAATTTTTATTGATGTCTGGATTGAAGACCGGGAATCTGGAAACAGAACAAAAGCTAATGAAGCAATTTATACATTTGTAGCTGTAGATGATACGGGAAGACCGGTTGAAGTTCCGCAGGTAATTCCTGAGACAGAATTAGAAGGACAAAGATATGAGGCCGCATTAAGAAGAAAACAATTAAGTTTAGTATTGGCAGGGAAATTAAAGCCTTCCGAAGCAACAGAACTTAAAGCTTTATTTATATAAAAAAGGGGATTCACAATATTGAATCCCCTTTTTTATATAATAATTATTACTAGTTTTCTAATTGCAGCCTTTCATTTTTAGTAATTTCTGCTGATGAAAAGCCGAAAAGACCAAAATTATTTGATCGCTAACTTTCTTGTAGTAGTTTTACCTTCTTCAGTAATCTTAACGATATAAACACCACCTTTTAGGTTAGAAATGTTTACAGCACTCTCAGTTGTAGTTTTAACTACTTGTTTTCCTAAAACATCATAGATAATAACTTCTTTGGTAGAATTTGTATCTGTAGAGATATAAAAAATACCATTTGTTGCCGGATTTGGATAGATTTTTAAACCTGATATTGTATTTTCGTCAATGCCAAGAGATGTCCCGGTTAGTTTGATATCATCTATTCTAAAACCTACTGTTAGAACCGGATTTGCAAATCTAATTCTCAAATTATCTGTTGAAGGTATATTTCCCGTAGGAGTAATCAAGATCCAATTGGATGTTCCGGTACCTGTAGGGCGGGAATAGCTTAAAGCGGTCCAATCTGTTCCATTTTCACTTACTTCTACCGTAAGTTCATTGTTTCCTGCATTAGTAGTTTTATAATGCCCGAAAGACAGTATCAAATCGGAATAATTGGTAGTATTGATACCTTCAATTATAAAAGCCTGACTTGGAGTAGCTCCTCCAATAAAAACACATCCGTTTCCGGAAGCACCTTCATAATCGACAGAAGGAGTTGTAGTTCTAATTGTTGCATTTCCTGTAAATACTATCGGGCTATTGTTTTCATAGCCTGTATAATCTGTAGCTGTGGGATTTCCGGCAGGCGGTGTTCCTAAATTTTCAGAGAAAACGAGGGTTTGGGCATAACTACCCGTTGTAATAATAGTAAACAAAAGAATGTAAATTTTTTTCATGAACGTTATATTTATGATTTATATTCGCAATAATACAAAAAAACATCCCTTTTGGGATGTTTTTTGAATATTTATAACAATAAATTCTGTCTTATTTGATCACTAACTTTCTTGTAGCGGTTTTACCTTCTTCAGTAATCTTAACAATATAAACACCACCTTTTAGGTTAGAGACATTTACAGCATTATCAGTTGTAGTTTTAACTACTTGTTTTCCTAAAACATCATAGATAATAACTTCTT
>CAZSOC010000121.1:0-1577 GCA_964608415.1 uncultured Flavobacterium sp. | reverse complement strand
GATAAAACTCTGCTTGTTTTAAGTGCTTCTTCTCCTGAGAAAATCATTTTACCCAGAAAACCTCTGATATAAACTTCGTCTCTTTCTTCCTCGGTTTTTGCCCATTGTCTCAGCCAATCTACTAGTGTAAGGTCATTTTCAAAAAAATCATGGTTCTCAACAGGTAAATAAGCCTGATTGGTTGTAATTCCCCACTCAAAAACTCCGGAGTCTGCCGGTTTATTCCCATTTAATATTTCATAAAAAGCAGTTGTAGCACGAGAATCTTTAGAAAACAAAACAATTTTATCTCCTTTTGCCATATTCAGATCTACATCTGTAAAAAGTATTTCACCATCTACAGACGCACTTAGATTTGTCACATTAAGAATTTGATCTCCCGCTTCTCTTTCCTGATCAAAAATTATAGCTGGATATCGACGGCTGGAAGGTTTAATTTCTGAAATATTCAGCTTACTTATCATTTTTTTTCTGGAAGTGGCTTGTTTAGATTTGGCGACATTTGCACTAAATCTTCTAATGAATTCTTCCAGCTCTGCTTTTTTCTCTTCTGCTTTCTTATTTTGCTGTGCTCTTTGTTTGGCAGCTAACTGGCTTGATTCGTACCAAAAGGTATAGTTTCCGGAATAATGATTAATTTTTCCAAAATCAATATCGGAAATATGTGTACATACAGCATCCAGAAAGTGACGATCATGAGATACTACAATTACTGTATTCTCGTAGTTTGCCAGAAAATTTTCCAACCATGCAATCGTTTCAAAATCCAGATCGTTGGTGGGTTCGTCCATAATCAGTACATCAGGATTTCCAAAAAGTGCCTGAGCCAAAAGCACACGAACTTTTAATTTACCTTCTAAATCTCCCATTAATGTATAATGATTGTCTTCGCTTATCCCCAGATTAGAAAGTAACGAAGCAGCATCAGAATCTGCATTCCATCCATTCATTTCCTCAAACTGAACTTGCAGCTCTCCTATTCTATCGGCATTAGCATCATTATAATCCAGATAAAGTTCATCCATTTCTTTCTTTACCGAATAAAGAATTTTGTTACCCATTATCACTGTTTCAAGAACGGTGTGCCCATCAAACATGTTATGATTTTGATTTAAAACAGACATTCTTTTTCCCGGTTCTAAAAACACATGTCCGGAAGTAGGGTCCATATCTCCTGCAAGAATTTTCAGAAAGGTAGATTTTCCGGCACCATTTGCTCCGATTACACCATATATGTTTCCGTCTGTAAAAGACGTGTTTACTTCATCAAAAAGAATACGTTTACCAAACTGAACTGATAAATTATTTACTGTAAGCATTTCTCCAAATTTTTATGCCGCGAAAGTACAAATTTTTAATACGCTTTCATAATGGATTATTTCTATAAAAATCCTAAAATTTATATTTAACTATGCATTAACAAAATTTTCAAACACAACTAAATACATTTGTTTACAATTCTCTCAAAGATATGTTACGTATTAAAATTTCTGAATTATATATCATTTTTCCTGTATTGTTATTATTTTCATGTGATAAGAAATTTGATAGTGATAACTACTTAGCTCATTTTGGAG
>CAZSOC010000120.1:0-1643 GCA_964608415.1 uncultured Flavobacterium sp. | reverse complement strand
TTTCTCGGGTGTTTTAATCTTTAATACGACTTGTAAACGACGGGTAAAAAAATGCACATTATCAAAAAAGATTATGGTTTGATTGGCTACATTGCCCCAAACAATTGGATTACAAATGACGGAGCTTCAAAATTTAGAGATTATGTAATTGATAAAGGTAAAATCACTGAATTTATAGATTTTAGCGATTTTAAAGTGTTTGATTCGGCAGGTATTCAAACAATGATTTACATAATGAAACGAAGTGATGATAATCTAAATTACAATCTTCAGTTTTCAAAAGTCATTGACAGTAAAATAAAACACGAAGATGCTCAACTGTTTTTGGAAAAAGTTGTAGATGAAAAATTCGAATATTTCACAGCAAATATCATAAAGGAGGATTTGATAAATCAACCTATCAATTTTATCAATGCAAACCTGAATTTGATAATAGAGAAAATAAAATGCAAAGAGAACTTTAATTTGGCATCAAATGAAATTGCTTCGGGAATAGATTTGTTGCAAGATTTTGTCAATAAAAGTCATAAAGAAGCCATTGAAAATGTTGAAATTGGAGACGGAATTTTCAATTTAAGTCAAGCCGAATATGAAAGTTTGAACTTAACCGAAATGGAAAAAGGATTAATAAAACCTTTTTATACCACTTCTGAATTACTTCAATACTATGGGAATCCTAAAAATAAACTTTGGATTATTTATACCGATTCAAGTTTTAAGGAAGAAGAAAAAATACTTCCTTATCCAAACATCAAAAAGCATTTAGATAAATTCTTGGACGTTTTTACTTCGGTTAATAAGCCTTATGGTTTACATCGTTCGAGAGATGAAAAGTATTTCAAAGGAGAAAAAATATTTTCATTGCGAAAATGTTCTGTTCGTCCAAGATTTACCTATACAGACTTTGACGCTTATGTAAACCGAACCTTTATGGTCATTCAAACCGATAGAATTAACCAAAAGTATTTGACAGGGATTTTAAACTCAAATTTAATAGCATTTTGGTTGAAATATAAAGGGAAAATGCAGGGAAATAATTATCAAATAGATAAGACTCCGTTAGAAAATTTACCATTGATAAACCCAAGTATTGAAATACAAAATGAAGTTGCTGAATTGGTAAATACCATCATTGAAAACACACAAAAGAAATCAGATTATCAAGAATTGTTGGAAAAAGCAAAAGCAGAGAATAATTTTGACAGAGAAATTCAATTATCAAAAGGATTGGAACAACTAACAACCGAATTGAAACAAGCAGAAAGGAAAATCAACTCTATTGTCTATGAACTTTATGAAATTGAACCGATTGAAGTAGCAACAATTGAAAAAAGTATAAATTAAAGCCAACACAGAAGCCATACACATTTGCAATTCGCACAAGTCAACCACACAAAAGCCAAAATTGCAAAAGAGTATGGCTTCCCAACGCTGACGGACTAACGAACCGAAAGAAAGCCAGCAGAGAACATCGGTTTTGCAAGATAGCGGGCGAAAGTCTTCGATTGTAACTTTTTGCTATATTTGATGTTTTGGCTTCGTTTCAAAGTTAGTGATATAAATCCGCTACCTCGCAAAGCCGCGGCCCGTTAGTGGCAAGCTTAACCGAACAGAACTTACAAAGACAAATGACAGAGAATTTT
>CAZSOC010000119.1:0-1689 GCA_964608415.1 uncultured Flavobacterium sp. | reverse complement strand
TTGCCCTGCCATTATGCCGTAAGCTTTTGGTTGGGCGGTGCGGTGGCTGTCCGCCCTACCTTTGCTACCTTTTTGTTCTTTTTTGGGAACGGTTTTAGTTCTTTCGTCTATAATGCAGTTGGGTTAGTCCCGTATCAAATGTTTTTGTACTCAAAAGTTCAAGCGTTTGTTCGGGTCTTCCGTCTTTAAAAAGTCTTGTTCCATTGCCTAATAAAACGGGAATAACCGAAATGATGAACTCGTCTATTAAGTCGTGCTTCAACAGTTCGGTTATTACTTCCGCACCACCGTCACAATAAATATTTTTACCATTTTCAGATTTCAGCCGTTTGACCAATTCAGTCAAGTTTCCTGTATAGAAAATCGTTCTGCCTACTTGTGGTCTTTCAGTTCTTGTTATGACATAAACATCTCTTTGTCCATTATCGTAATGAGATAAGCCGACTTCTTTAAGTACATAATCATAAGTTCTTCTACCAATAATCAATGTGTCAATAGTGTCCGTAAATTCTGCATAACCATAGTCTTCTCCTGCTTTTTCAACGAGCTTTAAGAAAGTAAGGTCGTCATTTGGTTTTGCAATGTAGCCGTCTAAACTTATTGCAATAAAAAGTGATATTTTTCGCATTTGTCTTAAATCTTAATGTTTCTGCAAAGTTAGTTTTAGACAACTATTTGCACTTTGTAAAAATGCGACATTTTAAAGTTGCGATGGCGAAAGTCCCGTATTTCGTTTGATCTCATTGGCAAGATGCGAATGGTCATAATAGCCACATTCAAAAGCAATATCTAAAAAACTTCGATTTTTACTTGAATTTTTGATTATACTCAAAGCGTTTTGAAAGCGGATAATATTTGAATATTCTTTTGGTGACAATCCGATATACTTTTTAAAACTCCGCTCTAATTGCCTTACTGTTGTGAAATTTCGTTTTGATAGCTTGCCAATACTGATTTGTCCGTTTGTGGAGTGTATGTCATTGATTACGAATTGTAATGGATTAGACTTGTCCTTTATCCTGTCGGAATAAAATTGATTGAGATAATTGAAAGGGTTTTCAAAAATTTTATCAATATTAAATGAATTGGATTTTTCAAATTCAACGGTTTCGTTAGTCAATACGTTTTGTGAGGAATAGTTATAAAAATTAGCAAAAGTTGCAGGTTTGAAACAGACTCCTAACAAATGCGTATTGCTGTCAATAAAACTGTCCTTGAATGAAGTCATTGCACCAACTACATAAGTTTTTCCAAACTCCATAAAAAGAGAGCCATTATCAGTCAAACAATTAACTCCCAAATTCATTACTATACCTGCACAGCCATCTGGAAAAACCCGTTCCCATTGTCTGTTGTGTTGGTTGCCTTTCAGTTCCCAATAGAAATGAATAAAGGATTTTAAGTCTTTGTAAGGTTCTATCTTTTTGTACTCCATTGTTTTTAGGGTATGGTTCTACAATAACCGCCAACTCATTCATTGGTGTTACAAAATTAAACAAAAACCTCAACTGTATGTCGATTCGATATGGTTTATTGATTTCAGTTTACGTGCGGGTTATGCCCAAAAAACAATAATCCCAAACGAGTATTTAGCATCTGAATGCCAAATGCAACCTTTGACTACAACATTGGAACCTGACTTGCTTACCCGACTAATTTAGCTGGGACAAAAAAGTTAGGCGATGCAGG
>CAZSOC010000118.1:0-1843 GCA_964608415.1 uncultured Flavobacterium sp. | reverse complement strand
TAATTATTTCTTTTTCAAATGATGTTTCTACGCAGCATGTATGTCAATGGTTACAGTTTTTAAATAAAAAATATTTAATAATTACTGAAAAATCTATACTAACAGATGTTACTATTACAAATGATGATGTAATTTTTTATAAAAATACAATTAAATACAATTTAAATAGTTTTAATAATATTTGGTATAGAAGAGGTGGATTTATTTATAAAAAAGATAAACAAAATCAATATGATTTTTTGAATACCAATATAAATAATGAATTTAAAAAAATCAATGATTTTGTGTTAAATACTTTAGGGATTAATGAATTATATTACGATGATATTAATAAATTAAAAATTCTAAAAATAGCTTCAGAAAGTAAATTTAACATACCTAAGTATATTATTACAGGTTCCAAAAAAAACTTGACAAATTTCTTTAAAGACAATAAGTTTATTACAAAACCAATAGGCGAAGTTGTGTTTCACTCTGATGATAAATACAAGTATTCCTCATTTACAGAGGAAATAGATATTTTAAAATTACATGATAATTTTGAATATAGTTTTTTTCAAGAAAAAATAGAGAAAAAGTATGAAATTAGAACTTTTATTTTTGAAAAAGATATTTCTTCAATAGCAATATTTTCACAAAACAATAAAGAAACAGAAATAGATTATAGAAGATATAATTATGCAAAACCAAACAGAAATGTAAGTTATAAATTAGACTTTGAAACAGAAAAAAAGATATTATTATTTATGAGTAAACTAAAATTAAATTCAGGTTCTATTGATTTTATAGTTGATAAAAAAAACACACTCTATTTTTTAGAAATTAATCCAATTGGTCAATTTGGTAATGTTTCTTTTCATGGTAATTACAATTGCGAATATAAAATTGCTACCAAACTATGATACCGGTACAATTTCAAAAAATAGAAAAAGAAAAATTAAGTCTTTTAACAAAGAGGCTTCCTGGTTCAAAATTAGTACAAAATAAAGTTTTAGATATTTATAATTTTAGAATAGTAAAATATTATAAACCAATTTCTAAAATATTTTAATGAAAAAGTTTTTTTGTTTGTTTAATGATTGTAAAATTGTTAAAGGTAAAAATAGATCTTTAATTATCGATTTACTAAATAATAAATTTTTCTATATTCCCAATAGTTTGGAATTTATAGTGAAAAAATTCATAGGTAGTGATTATAAAACATTAATTAAAAATTATAACGAAAAAGAACAAATTATAATTATTGAATATTTCAATTGGTTAGAAGAAGAAAATTTTGGTTTTTGGGCGACTTCAAAACAAGAATTTACTAGTTTTGATATTAATAACGATAATTTTACAAGACCATTCATTTTAGAAAATTGTATAATTGAATACAATCAGAAGTTTGATTTAAATTCTATATTTGATCAGATTATAAAAATAAATATCCCTTTCATTGAAATTAGATTTTACAATAAAATTAGTTATGCTTTTTTATGTGATTTTTTGCAAAATATAAAATATTCCAATATCGAAGGAATAGATTTAATTTTAACTTACGACAAAAAATTTAAAATATCTGATTATAAAAATTTAATTTTAAATGAGTTGAGATTGAATAATTTAATAATTACAAATTACAAAACAGATAAAAAAATTGAATATTATAGAGGGTTATCTCAAATAAAGTTTGTTACTCAAAAAATTGAAAATAATATTCATTGCGGTATGATTGATAGCAAGTACTTTACAATTAACAAACTTTTGTATTCAGAATCTCAACACCACAACACTTGTCTCCACAAAAAAATCTCAATAGACAAAGACGGCAACATCAAGAACTGTCCTTCTATGCCACAAA
>CAZSOC010000117.1:0-1860 GCA_964608415.1 uncultured Flavobacterium sp. | reverse complement strand
GAAAAACAGGATCAAAACCATCACCAAAACTTCCATTACCACCAGTACTACCTCCACATTACAACTATAACCCAATATTATTCTTCAAACCACTTTCTTATTTTTCCCTCTAATGATTCTTTTTTGGGTTCGTTTGATTGAACCTCCTTTCGCTCTTTAAATATTTTTTGTCGGTTAATGTTTGCTAGAAAAATAAATAATATAGCTGTAAATAAAAAAATTACTATAATTACAACTTTCTTGAATGTGGATATTTCTATATCATCATTTATTATATCTTGTTTTTTTGACTTGGCAAATAAAAATACTATGGTAAAAATAATTAATAAAACAAAAAGACCAATCCCTATATTTATTTTATGGTAACTTTCAGAAAAAGAATATTTAAATAAAATAATATTCCCAATATTAAAAAATACTAATAAAGAAACTATAACAGAAGCTCCAAAAAGAGGGCTTTGATTTTTAATTTTTGTAAGAATAAAATATACTCTATTAAGTATAACTATAAAAAAGTTCATTCCTATTTAGTTTTTTTTAAATAATATCATAATCTTCTATATTTCTAAACCTAAATTATGTCTTAAATAACCAATTAAAATTATAAATATCATAGAGCTAACAAAAACGCAAACTATTAACCAACCTTTTTTAATTTTAACATTTTTACTTTCTTTTCCCCATTCTTTGTGTAAATTCCCAAAATTTACAAGTTTTGTATATCTATATCTTACAAGCAAAAGAATAACAAAAGCAAAGATGGCGGTTTGCCATTTTTCAATTTTTGGCATTGTGAAAAAAAATAAGGTAAGTACCGTTAATAATGAAATTAAAAGTATCACAATTAATACAGAAACAATAGCTATACCCGCAAAATGATAATGAGGTTCATTTTTATTTTTGTACCACAAATAAACCCTGTAGTATACATAGTCGAACCACTTTAAAAATCTACATCTCATCTCCTAAAACTATCAATATGTTGCCCAATATTTTTACCTGTCATTACTTGGAATCCTGTATTAATCAAAAAGTAAGTTAATGAAATTGCCTGACCACCTGGCAGTAAACCAATCACTCCAAAAGCAAGGTCTAAAGAATTACTTGTATTCACTCCATTCACTCCCATATCAGTAATAGAAGTAGCTACTCCAAAAAAACCAACAGCAGTCCCAGCTGCTTTATATTGTCCTGCTACCTTTAATGCAGAGTTGTAACCATTTCTGTATCCCTACCTCTTATATATTTTCCGTTTGCTTGTTGTTTAAGAAGGTCTGTTGATTTATAATTTCCTTTGGCAATGCGTCGAACTCCTTAACATATTCTTTCCATGTATCTGTATGAACGAAGGCAAAGTAGTTAAAAGCAGCCAGCATTACTGCAATGATAATGTAAACTATTTTAGTAGGCTCAAAGTACTTATCTATTAAAACACTATAGTAATTGAACATTGAATATATAAACCACAACTCTAATACCAAAATTACTACTCCTGCCTTCCAGTCACTAAGCCATCTTGACGGTGCAGCTTCCGACATCTTATAAAATTTATAAAATAAGTAGTAATATGCTCTTATTAATTTTTCCATGCTTATAATTTTATTTAGGCCCAAAAGGTACAAGGCGGAAGCCCGGGCCGTAGTGCTGCTGTAACTCCAAGTTCATATTGCCCATGCCTTCCATAAAGCCGGGCCAGCCTCCTGGATGAAAGGCATCTATACCAAAATACAAAACTGCACCGGGACCACTTATCCATATACCGTAAGCTGACATACCGGTGTTCAAAGCGGCTTTGCCCGGATAAACAGCATTAGGATCATCAGCACCATATTTGTAATAATTCCTAACTCCATAAATACC
>CAZSOC010000116.1:0-1942 GCA_964608415.1 uncultured Flavobacterium sp. | reverse complement strand
TGGGCATTTGTTACATTGGCCAATAGTAAGAAAATGATCGTATATCTAATCATAAGTTTAAACTTATTTTAGGATTGTAAACTTCTAATTTAGTTTAATAATTACCTATTCTTTTAATATTTTCAATCTGGTTAACTGACCTCTATTATTAATCAGTTGGATTATATACATCCCTTTATTCAGATGGGATGCGTCTATAATCGTTTGGTTGGGAGAAACTTTTCCCTCTTGTACCGTACTTCCTGTAATATTGTAAATGATATATTGATAATTTTCCTGAATGCCGTCTATGGTTAAATAACCGTCAAACGGATTGGGATAAACCCCAATGGGGATTTGGATGGGATCGTAGTGATTCATCGGCATACAAGGAGCCGTGCCGTATTTGGCTACAAAAAAATCCGATTGGCCTCCCACAAATTCCATGTTACCATTAGGAAAATATTGGGTGCCTCCAAATCTTCCGCCTACTATGATGTCTCCGGCGGCATCAATGGCCAATGAAGCTCCAACATTGAAATAACCATCCGTACTAGAAGGAATTATATCAATACTATTACACGAGCCCGTGTACTTATTAAACTTTGCTAGTAAAACTCTTTGACCCTCATTAGGGTTGCTAACAAATATATTCTGATTGCCCCACATGAAATTTTGTCCATAACTGTTTCCCGTATAGATTAATTCATCTCCTTTCAATAATATATAACCAGAACCATCTCCTCCAATGTTGTTGTTGGATGCCCATAACAAGCTGTCAGCTGTCGGATTTAATTTCATTACAAACGATGGCGTTATTATATCTGCAACAGAAAAACCTAAAAATTCAACAATATTCATCCCAACAATTCTTCCGGCAAAATAGATATTATTATCACTATCAAATTCCAAATTATAATGGACTAATCCTCCTATACTATTATAATTATTTTCTCTTTTCCATAAAAATTGTCCATTGGCATCGTA
Organism: uncultured Flavobacterium sp.; assembly: GCA_964608415.1. Classification (GTDB taxonomy): domain Bacteria; phylum Bacteroidota; class Bacteroidia; order Flavobacteriales; family Flavobacteriaceae; genus Flavobacterium. The sequence continues at coordinate 976 of CAZSOC010000116.1, read as the reverse complement.
ACTACCCATAAAAAATCCATTTGTAATGACATTTCCACCCATAGCAGCATAATGGTCAGGGCTTCTCCTGCCCATAAAATAGTAATTCCCGTTGTATGGGTTTTTATAAAATTTTAACCCGCCTCCTGACGAGTATTCCAGTTGCATATCTAGATAAGTGGCATTGAGAAAATTACCATTAGCATCATAACGAAAGATAAAAAAATTAGTTCCTTCCAGAGTATTAGTAAATGCTCCTTCTGCAAAAGTTCCCGGCGGGAGTAATACTAACCAATGAGAGGTACCGTCCGGATCTGTTACCATGCCATTTGTATAAGTCTTTAAAAATGTATTAGACGTATTCCCTGGTGGTTGAGGTCTTTTAAACCATAACATATCTCCATTGGAATTGAATTTTGAAATAAATAATGTACTACAATTAGATTGGCTTTGATTAAGAATGGTATCATTTGCTATACGAGCAGGATAGTTATTTTGAGCATTACATGTGGCAAACCATCCAGAAACATAAATATTGCCATCTGAATCAATTTGTAATGGATTGATAATTTCATGACCTGTACCTCCTATAATTTTACTCCACCGATAGGTCCCGTCACAACCAAAACTACTTATGGAAAAATCGGTTAGAGTGGTCAGATCAGAATAAGGAGCAAAAGGATTGCCGTCTATATCTATCGAATGGTGACCTATAGCAGATAGTGTGTAGATATTCCTTGCCGGATCGGTAACTATACTATAGGTCTCTTCGGGTCTGCTATCGCCATTTGTGTTTAGATCATCGGCACTCCCACCACGCTTCCCCCATTGCCAGGTTTGGGCATTTGTTACATTGGCCAATAGTAAGAAAATGATCGTATATCTAATCATAAGTTTAAACTTATTTTAGGATTGTAAACTTCTAATTTAGTTTAATAATTACCTATTCTTTTAATATTTTCAATCTGGTTAACTGACCTCTATTATTAATCAGTTG
>CAZSOC010000115.1:687-1954 GCA_964608415.1 uncultured Flavobacterium sp. | reverse complement strand
ACAAAAAGAGCAAAAGAAAATCTATGAACTCATTTTAAAAGGCAAAGAAGAACTTTTAACCATCACAAACCCTGTTCAGTTTATTTTCTCTCACTCTGCATTGGGTGTTGGTTGGGATAATCCGAATGTTTTCAATATTGCTACACTCAATACAGCTTATTCAGAAATCCGTAAACGTCAGGAAATCGGTAGAGGTTTGAGAATTTGCGTAAATCAAGACGGACATAGAATGTATGACAGCCCAAAAACGCAGGCAGGCGATGAACTAAACTTGCTTACTGTAATTCCTAACGAAACTTACGAAACTTTTGTAACCCAGTATCAGCAGGAAATAAATGAAGTATATGGAACAAAAGAAGCAGGGGCAAAATTGAGGAATAATCACAAAGGCAAGGATAAAGACATTCGGGAGTTTAAGCGAAACACTAAGAACGAAATTGATAAAGCATTTAAAGACTTCTGGAAAAAATTAGCCAAGAAAACAGATTACAGCATTTACTTCAATCAGGAATTGCTCGAACAAAGAGCGATTGAAGCAATCAGTGAAATATCTATTCCTGATTATTTCATTGAAGTTAGTGGTGGTGTAATAACAGCTTTGGACGAAAAGAAAGTGCATACTGAGTATTCAGGAAAGGAAACCACTGCAATGAAAGCTATATTCAGTCCTTTTGATTATGTAGAAGAATTTAGCGAAGCAACTTGTTTGGATTACAAATCATCTGCAAAAATCTTATTAGCACTATCTAACCACAGCGATTTTGTAAAAAATCCACCCCGTTTCATCAGCGAAGCAATTACTGCGGTTCATCGTGTGGAAATGGAAGAAATGTTAAGAGGTCTTACTTACAATGTTACAGGCGACTATGATGAGGATTTTGATGACCTTTTCCCACTAATTGTAAAGCAGCAACTCACAGAAAATAATCTTTTCAGAGGCGTAAGAGAAACACCCAATAAAGGAGTTTATGACGGCTATGTTTATGATAGTGGTATTGAAAGCGATTTTGGATTAAATGCAGAACACGACCCAGAAGTAGTTTGCTTCATTAAATTGCCAAGTTGGTATAAAATCCCTATCCCGATTGGCAGCAAATACACCGCTTATTATGAACCCGACTTTGGTTTGGTAATGAAACGCAAGAGTTTGAAAACTGGAAATGAAAGCGAGTATTATTTTGTAATTGAAACCAAAGGAACAAACGACATCAACGATAAAAAGTCGTTGACCGAAAGTGATGTTTACCGTATTAAATGTGCAATGAAA
>CAZSOC010000115.1:0-673 GCA_964608415.1 uncultured Flavobacterium sp. | reverse complement strand
CGTGGAAGTGCATTACAAAGCACCGGTAAAAGAATACAGCTACTTTAAAACAGAAGCTACCAAAACCATTAATAGTCTGAACCAAGATTAAATGGATTTATAGATGAAGCAGGATACACTTAAATATGATGATATTACTCGAAAAATTATTGGGTGTGCTATGCAGGTACATACTATTTTGGGTAATGGCTTTCAGGAAGTAATTTATCAAAGGGCATTAGAAATAGAAATGGCCGAACAAGCTTTATCTTTTGGAAGAGAGGTTGAAATGCCTATTTTCTACAAAGGACAACAAATTGGCACAAGGCGGGTAGATTTTTTTGTGGAGGGTTTAATAATGGTTGAATTAAAAGCCATAATTGAATTGCAAGATGTTCATTTAGCACAGGCCATCAATTATCTTGAAGCCTATACAATGGAAATAGGACTTTTAATAAACTTTGGAAGCAAATCGCTTACATTCAAAAGATTATATAACAAGAAATTTAAACAACAATGAGCAATGAGAATATAAATCCTGAAAATCAGGACAATCCATTAATCAAGGTTCAGACAACTGACTGGAACAAAGAGCGTTTGGAAACATTGAAAAAAATGTTTCCCGACCTTTTTACAAATGAAGGAAAGTTGAACATCAATGAACTGAAAAAAGTTGTTGACCCCGAAAGCGTAA
>CAZSOC010000114.1:0-1959 GCA_964608415.1 uncultured Flavobacterium sp. | reverse complement strand
CAGTGCTGGCAGACAGTTTAGTGCTTCGAAATCCGCTTCTTCGCCAAGCGCCAAACCGTTATGCGTCAGTTTAGAGCGACACCGAAACGAACAGAAAATGAACCAAAAGAAAAAAGCAGTATTTAATTGGAGTGGTGGAAAAGACTCTGCATTAGCACTTCAAAAGACACTACAAGACAACGAGTTTGACGTTGTTTCATTACTGACAACAATTAACAAAGAAACGCTGACATCTTCTATTCATTCCATTCCAATTAAACTACTGAGAAAACAAGCGGACAGTATTGGTATTCCTATTTACACAGTACTATTTGCCAAAGACCTAACAGACTATGACGACAAAATGCGAGAAACTGTTAAGCATTTTAAGAAACAAGATGTTACTCATTTCATTTTTGGCGACATTTTTTTGGCAGACGTAAAAACTTACAGAGAAAATAAACTCGCCCCTTTAGGAATTGAAGTAGTCGAACCGCTTTGGGACAAAACATCTGCCGAAATCATTGACGACTTCATAAAGTCAGGAATTAAATCAAAAATCATCGTTACACAGGCTGACAAATTAGATAAGACATTTATCGGAAAAAACTTAGACGAAAATACGATAAACACATTTCCTGACGATATTGACATTTGTGGAGAAAATGGAGAGTATCACACTTTTTCGTATTCGGGAGATTTATTCAAAAAACAAATTGACTTTTCAATTTCACAGATAAACAAAATTTCATATGAAATAAATTTGGACAACGGACAAACAAAAACTTTTGAATATTGGCAGGCAGAAATTGTATAACGACAGAAAACCGAACGCATAACATCAGGTTGGCAATAGGCGGGCTGACGTGCTTCGATTGGACAGAAGTACAAGGTTCAACATTCGTTCTTCAATTGAGCTTTAGTGCTAAAAAATCCCGCCCATCGCCAACCTGCCGGCCGTTATAGGGCATTTTAAAAGACGACCGTGAATCAAGCAATAAACATAATAATCGGACTGACTTTATTTCTTTTTACTTCTTGTGGACAAGGACAAATAAAAACACCTGAAAACGCAATGACAAAATTTGAAGAGTTTAAAAGCAAAGAAAAATTTTTACAAGACGACAAACTATCTTATCCAGGTATAGGAGACATAAGCCTAAAACCTGTTTTGACGGAAAAAATCAATCTAGTAGCAGACGACTTTAAAAAACTTGCTTACAAAGGAAATGTAACGGACAAAGAATATCAGAATGTAATAAAAGTAGGACTTGAACGATTTACTGACCTTTACTTACAACTTGACACAGAAGACAGAGAAAGAGTTTGTAGTTACTTTGAAGACCTTATGGACATTGTAGGACTTGAAAGTTCAGGTGGACACTTGAACAACTTTATGTATGGATTTCAAATTGAAAAGAAATGAAATCAAAACTTACATATAAAGCGTTTCTATTTCCATTTTTAACAATTTCTTTAATTATTGTTTCCGCTAAAATTATTTTTGACAACTACCCTATTGACTTTTTAAAACTTCGATGGATAGACTACTTTATGACAATCCTATTTTCTGTGACTCTTGTTTGGCTTATTAAATTTCAGACCTTAAGAAAAATGACATTTATCGAAATTACAAACAAACAAATTGTTATTCAAAACATCTTTTTTGCGAAAAGAAATATTGCTCTGAATGACTTAATTGATTTTAAAACGCAAATTGAAGTAACCAGACTAGGAAACTATGAAGAAACTGTAATTTCAACCAGAAATGACACAAAAATAATTCTATCTGAATTTTTCATAGATAACTACAAAGACATAAAAGGCAACTTGACAAAAAACATAATGGACTATGGCGGAGCAAGAAAAAACGCCCTATAACACGGGTAACTGTTGCACAACTCTTCCAAAAATCTAACTTTTCAAAAAAAAACATAAAACTCGTCCTCATTTAATGACTTTTAAGCGAGGTTTATTTTT
>CAZSOC010000113.1:0-2002 GCA_964608415.1 uncultured Flavobacterium sp. | reverse complement strand
TGACCTGCACCTAAAACGCCAACTTTGAGCATAGAAATGTATTTTGAACAAAAATAAGAATAAATTCATAAATCAACATTGATAATTTTGAAAAGGATTTTTGGTTGAAAACATTTACAAAATGAGATTTGATAATTGAAAATATTAGCTCTATTTTTACCTCTTTAATGAACTCACGTTTTGAAAGACACACCCAAACATCAAGGACTTCGTAATCAATTGATAACCATTTTGCAAAAAAAAGGTATTACCGACAAAAAGGTGTTGGATGCCATAAAAAGTATTCCCAGACATTTGTTTCTGAATTCCAGTTTTGAAGATTATGCTTATCAGGACAAAGCATTTCCTATTGGAGCCGGGCAAACTATTTCCCAGCCTTACACTGTTGCCTTTCAATCGCAATTACTAAAGGTAGAAAAAGGTCATAAAATTTTAGAAATCGGAACCGGTTCGGGATATCAAACAGCTGTTTTATGCAAAATGGGCGCAACAGTTTTTAGTATCGAAAGACAAAATGAATTGTTTAAAACCACTTCATTATTATTGCCTAAACTGGGTGTCAGGCCCAAACATCTTTCTTTCGGAGATGGATATAAAGGCTTACCTAATTATGCTCCATTTGACAGTATTATTGTAACTGCAGGAGCTCCCGTTATCCCGAAACCCCTCATGGCCCAACTTAAAATTGGAGGCAGATTGGTTATTCCTTTGGGTGAAGAACATCAGATTATGACCATGCTGATTCGCAAAAATGAAACACAGTTTGAAAAACATGAGTTTGGTGAATTTAGATTTGTTCCGTTGCTGGAAAATAAGAACTAGGTTCCTGAGTTGGAAACTGCCTTAAATAACAATTCCTTGTGTGTAAATAAATGTATTGAATAAACAAATATTTTTAAATTCATTTTTTATCAGGATCATAAATTCATCATCCATATATTCATATCTTCATCAGAAGGAATATCCAGTTTTTTTCTTATCCTGTATTTTCTCTGTTCTATTGCTCTTACAGTAGAGTTTGTGAATCGCGCAATTTCTTTTGTGGAAAAATTGAGTTTGAGCAAAGCGCAGCATTTTAATTCGCTTAAAACCAAAGAGGGTGCTTTTGATTTAAGAGTTCCTATAAACTCCGGATAAACTTCTTTAAACTGGATATAAAATACAGGATTATCATTAATAGCCAGCTGTATAATCTCATTCAGTTTTTCATAATTATCCTCACCATTCTTTTTAATCTTCTGCTGTTTTTTTAACAAAAGAGCCTCTTTTTCTTCGTTGCTCATTTTTTCTGTTCTGAATTTAAAAAAAAACAAATAACTCAGATAAGCGAAAAAAATTGGATTGGATTTCAATTATTAAAAGGGTTTTTCTGATAAAAATTCAGAATAAATAACATTAAATAATGTAGGTTCGATATAATTCAAAAGACAAATTCAGCTTTTTCCCGCTTATGTATCAACTCAACAAAAAATTACATCTATTTCGGAATGCTATGTCATCTATATTAAACAATTGTATATTTTTACATTATTAATTTAAAATTCTAAAACATGAGCCTTAAAAGTTTTTTGAGTATATTATGTATGTTTCTTTTTGCATTAAATATGAATGCACAAACTAAAGAATCCGGGAAAGCAGAAATAAAAGTTTCCATTGAATGTGACCACTGTAAAGTTTGTGAAACATGCGGGCTAAACTTTAGAGATAACATGTTTAAAACAAAAGGGGTCAAAATGTATGAACTGAACGAAGAAAAGAAGACCATCACCGTGTATTACAATCCTAAAAAAACAAATTTAGCTTCAATTAAAACAGCTATATCAAAATTAGGTTTTGATGCTGATGAAGTAAAAGCCGACCCGGATGCGTATGCAAAATTAGATGGTTGTTGTAAACCCTCATAAATATTAGATTTAATTGGATATAAAACTAAAATGCGAAGTAAAAATACTTCGCATTTTTTAGTTTGGTTTTTATTTCATCTGGTATTTCTATAGATTCA
>CAZSOC010000112.1:0-2234 GCA_964608415.1 uncultured Flavobacterium sp. | reverse complement strand
ATTATGATTTTAGCTGGAATCGGTGCTGGATTAGCTGTAATTGGTGCAGGAATCGGTATTGGAAAAATTGGAGGATCTGCTATGGACGCTATGGCAAGACAACCAGAAGCTGCTTCAAAAATTCAAACTGCAATGATTATTGCTGCTGCTCTTATTGAGGGTGTTGCACTTTTCGCAGTAGTTGTTGCTTTGATTGCATAAGAAAACTAAGATTCTCCATGCAACGGTTGGTTGTATGGAGAATTTAAATGCTAAAAAAATCTTTTAAAAACACGTAACTTTATATAAATATGAATATTACAGCACCTGAAAGTTTAATTTTATGGACAACCGTAATTTTCTTGGTTTTTCTTTTCTTGTTAAGAAAAATGGCTTGGAAACCAATTCTTGGAGCAGTAAAAGGTAGAGAAGAATCTATCAATAATGCATTACAAGCAGCAGAAAATGCTAAAAAAGAAATGCAAAATCTTAAAGCAGATAACGAAAAATTATTAGCCGAAGCCAGAGCAGAACGTGATGCAATGATTAAAGATGCTCGTGAAATAAGAGAGAAAATGATTGCAGATTCTAAAGCAGATGCACAAGCAGAAGGAGCAAGAATGATCGAACAGGCTAAAGCAGCTATCCAATCTGAGAAAAATGCAGCAATGTCTGAACTGAAGAATCAGGTTTCTTCTCTATCTTTAGAAATTGCAGAAAAATTATTGAAAGAAGAATTATCTAATAAAGAATCTCAAACAAAACTAGTTGAGAAAATGTTAGATGATGTTACACTAAACTAATCACTATGGTAGGTACAAGAGCAGCAATTCGTTATGCAAAAGCAATCTTAGAAGTAGCACAATCAAAAAATGTTGCTAATGAAGTAAGTGCTGATATGAATCAAATCGAAACTACTATCGCAAATAATTTAGAATTAAATACCTTTATACAGAATCCAACCATTACTTCTGATGTAAAAGATGCTGTATTAAGAGAAGTATTTGCCGGGAGTAATGATACAACGTTTAGCTTGTTTCAGTTATTAACAGAAAATAAAAGATTCGAAATTTTAGCTGTAATTGCTTTGGAATACCAAAAGTTAATGGACGAACTAAATAATGTTGAAGTAGCAGAAGTTACAACAGCATTACCATTAGACACTGCAATGGAAGCAAAAGTATTAGAGAAAATTAAAGAATTTACAACAAAAACCATAACCATCAAGAATATTGTTGACGAAACAATAATTGGCGGATTTATTTTAAGGATCGGTGATAAGCAATTCAACGCTTCAGTAGCCAATAGATTAAAAGTTTTAAAAAGAGAATTAAGTAACTAGTTATTTATATAATTATGGCCGAAATTAAACCTGCTGAGATTTCAGCAATATTAAAAAAGCAATTATCAAATTTCCAATCTGGTGCAACGCTGGAAGAAGTTGGGACAGTATTGAATGTTGGTGATGGTATCGCTCGTATATATGGGTTATCAAACGTTCAATATGGAGAATTGGTAGAATTTGAAAACGGATTGGAGGCAATCGTTTTGAATCTGGAAGAAGATAATGTTGGGGTAGTACTTTTAGGACCATCAACAGGAATCAAAGAAGGTTCTACTGCCAAAAGAACTCAACGTATTGCATCTCTTAAAGTAGGTGAAGAAATGGTAGGCCGTATTGTAAACACACTTGGTCAGCCAATAGATGGTAAAGGACCAATTGGAGGAACTTTATACGAAATGCCGTTAGAAAGAAAAGCTCCCGGAGTTATCTTCCGTCAGCCGGTTACAGAACCTCTTCAAACAGGAGTAAAAGCAGTAGATGCTATGATTCCGGTGGGTCGTGGACAAAGAGAGCTTGTAATTGGTGACCGTCAAACGGGTAAATCAACAGTTTGTCTGGATACGATTTTAAATCAAAAAGAATTTTATGATGCAGGTCAGCCTGTATTCTGTATATATGTTGCAATCGGACAAAAAGCTTCGACTGTAGCAGGAATCGCTAAAATGCTGGAAGAAAAAGGAGCTATGGCTTATACAGTCATTGTTGCAGCAAATGCTTCTGATCCTGCTCCGATGCAGGTTTATGCTCCTATGGCAGGTGCTGCAATCGGAGAATACTTTAGAGACTCAGGTCGCCCGGCATTGATTGTTTATGATGATTTGTCTAAACAAGCAGTAGCGTACCGTGAGGTTTCTCTTTTGTTAAGAAGACCACCGGGACGTGAGGCTTATCCTGGAGACGTTTTCTACCT
>CAZSOC010000111.1:0-2356 GCA_964608415.1 uncultured Flavobacterium sp. | reverse complement strand
CAAGAATAGCAGGGGTAGACATCCCAAAAAACAAAAGAGGAGTTATTGCTTTAACATATATCTTCGGAATTGGAAAAAGCAGAGCTATTGAGATTTTAGAAAAAGCTCAGGTTAGTCAGGACTTAAAAGTTCAAGACTGGAATGATGACCAGATTGGTGCAATCCGTGATGCAGTTTCTTATTACAAAATCGAGGGAGAACTTCGTTCGGAAGTTTCATTAAACATCAAACGTTTAATGGATATCGGATGTTACAGAGGAATTCGTCATAGATCTGGGCTTCCATTAAGAGGTCAAAGAACTAAAAACAATTCCAGAACAAGAAAAGGTAGAAGAAAAACTGTTGCTAACAAGAAAAAGGCAACTAAATAATAAATAATATGGCAAAAGCAAGTGTAAAAAAGCGTAAAGTTATCGTTGAGTCAACAGGCGAAGCTCATATTAATGCTACTTTTAATAACATCATTATTTCTTTGACTAACAAGAAAGGTGAAGTTATTTCTTGGTCTTCAGCTGGTAAAATGGGTTTCAGAGGTTCTAAAAAGAATACACCATATGCAGCTCAAATGGCAGCAGAAGATTGTAGTAAAGTAGCTTTAGAAGCAGGACTTAAAAAAGTAAAAGTTTATGTAAAAGGACCAGGTAACGGACGTGAGTCTGCTATCAGATCTATTCATAACGGTGGAATTGAAGTTACTGAGATTATTGACGTAACCCCAATGCCACACAACGGATGTCGTCCTCCTAAAAGACGTAGAGTTTAATTTATTTAATAGTATAACACAAGATAGAATAAAGATTATCGGAGGATCTGACCTGAATTCATAATCTCTATCTTCATAATTTTTTTAAAATGGCAAGATATACTGGTCCACAAACTAAAATTGCCCGTAAATTTGGCGAGGCAATTTTCGGAGATGATAAATCTTTCGAAAAAAGAAACTACCCTCCGGGGCAACACGGGATGGCTAAGAAAAGAGGTAAAAAATCTGAGTATGCTATCCAGTTGATAGAAAAACAAAAAGCAAAATACACTTACGGAATTCTTGAAAAACAATTCAGAAACCTTTTCGATAAAGCATCTGCTGCAAGAGGGGTTACAGGTGAAGTTTTAATTCAATTATGTGAGTCCAGATTAGACAATGTAGTTTACAGAATGGGAATAGCTTCCTCTCGTAGAGCTGCTCGTCAAATCGTGTCTCACAGACATATCACTGTAAATGGAGAGTTAGTAAACATTCCATCATACCAATTAAAGGTAGGTGATGTTGTTGCTGTTCGTGAAAAATCTAAATCATTAGAATCTATCGAACGTTCTTTAGCTAATTCAAGTCATGTTTATGAGTGGATTACTTGGAACAACGATACTAAACAAGGTACTTTTGTTTCTGTTCCTGCTCGTTTGCAAATTCCAGAAAACATCAAAGAACAACTAATCGTCGAATTGTACAACAAATAATAATTGACTTAGTCGAAATTATGGCAATATTTAATTTTCAGAAGCCCGATAAAGTTATCATGATCGATTCAACAGATTTCGAAGGTAAATTTGAATTTAGACCTTTGGAACCTGGTTACGGATTGACCGTTGGTAATGCACTTAGAAGAGTTTTGCTGTCTGCTCTTGAAGGATACGCAATAACATCTGTAAAAATCGAAGGTGTAGATCACGAATTTTCTACTATTTCAGGAGTTGTGGAAGACGTTACTGAGATCATTCTTAACCTTAAGCAAGTTCGTTTCAAACGTCAGATTGACGATATAGATAACGAATCAGTTACAATTTCTGTATCTGGTAAAGAACAACTTACTGCTGGTGATTTCCAAAAATTCATTTCAGGTTTTCAGGTTCTTAATCCGGAATTGGTTATTTGTAATCTAGATGCTAAAGTAAATCTTAACATTGAACTTACTATTGAAAAAGGTAGAGGATATGTTCCTGCTGAAGAGAACAAAAAATCTACTGCTTCTATTGGTACTATTTTTATTGATTCAATTTACACTCCAGTAAAAAACGTGAAATATACGATTGAGAACTATCGTGTTGAGCAAAAAACCGATTACGAAAAATTAGTTTTCGAAATCAAAACAGATGGTTCTATTAATCCGAAAGACGCTCTTACTGAAGCTGCTAAAGTTTTAATTCACCATTTCATGTTATTTTCTGATGAAAGAATTACCCTTGAGGCAGACGAAATTGCACAAACTGAATCATATGATGAAGAATCATTACATATGAGACAATTGCTTAAAACTAAGCTTGTTGATATGGATCTTTCAGTTAGAGCATTAAATTGCTTGAAAGCGGCAGAAGTTGAAACACTCGGAGATTTAGTATCTTTCAATAAAAATGACTT
>CAZSOC010000110.1:1575-2693 GCA_964608415.1 uncultured Flavobacterium sp. | reverse complement strand
GTTGGGACGGTACTTTCAACGGAAAACCTTTACCGGCTACAGATTATTGGTTTACTTTAGATTATGAAGAAAATGGGATAAAAAAACAATTTAAGTCACATTTTTCTATGAAACGTTAAGAAAAAACTGAAATAATAAAAAGCGAAACATAAAGTTTCGCTTTTTTTTATATAAAAGTATCAGGATCTTAATTTTAGTATCTGATCATCTATATCCAGAAATACTTTTGTTTGAAGTGGTAATTTGAAAGAATTATCGAAGAAAATAACTCTTTTATCCAGAACCGCTTTGATAAGAAATCCATTTCCTTTAAAATAGTTATGTTTTATAATAACTTCTACATCGGATTTGTCGGTTAAAAAAAGTTCGTGTGGATAAATTAGTATTTTCTCTTCAACACCTCGGATAGGGTTAAACAATCGTAATGGTAAGAGATTTACCTCTCCGAAAAGTGAAGCGACATAGAAGTTTACCGGTTTAAGATATACTTCATGTGAAAAATTGTGAGTAACAATTTTTCCGGATTTCATAGCAATGGTTTCATCAGAAAAAGATAAGGCATCTGTTGAATCGTGGGTAGCAATAATAGTGGTTATACCTTGATGTTTTAAATAAGTAAATAGGTTTCTTCGTAAAGCACTTTTTCTAAAACTGTCAATATCACTAAAAGGCTCGTCAAGTAATAAAACTTCCGGTTCCAGTGCTAAAACTTTGGCTAATGCAATTCTTTGTTGTTGACCACCACTTAAAAACTTTGTTTTAGTTTCTGCAAAGTTTTCCATTTCTACCATTTCTAAAAGTTCTAAAACTCTCTTGTTTTTTGCTTCCGGATACATATTGGAAAGAAACTTCCCAACATTTTCTGCAACTGTTTCGTATAATGCCAAATCATAATCCTGAGCCAAATATTTCATACGTTTCATCCCGGGGATCAAATGAAATTTAGGTCCAAGTACTTGTTCTCCATCTAACATAATTTGTCCTTGATTAAGATCGTACAGCCCATAGATTAGTTTGAGAAGTGTGCTTTTTCCGCATCCGCTTTCACCAATTATAGACAAATTACAACCTTTAGGAATAGTAAAACTAACGTTTTGAATTACCATTTGCTTATCATA
>CAZSOC010000110.1:0-1565 GCA_964608415.1 uncultured Flavobacterium sp. | reverse complement strand
GTACAATTCTACAATTAATAAAAATATAAAATTCTTATGAAAAGAAAAGGGATTTGTTTTTGAATAAAACAAATCCCTAATCAACCAAAAAACCAATTTATAAACTAATAAATATATTTTATAATTGTAAAAATACGTTCAATGATTTATTTAATTCCGAAAACTTTGTTAAAAGTAAAAACAGAAATTTTATTAAATTACTAAATGTGATTTCTTTAAGAATTGTTCTTGTGGATAAGGATAGGGTAAATTTTTGAAAGGCATAAAAAAAAACTGTTCTGGAAAGAACAGTTTTTATGATGTAAAATTATAATGTGATTTTATTTTTCTCCAGCTTCTTTTTTAGCATCATCAATCATCTTTTGATTTGCAGTAATAGCAAATTCTACACGTCTGTTTTGGCTTCTTCCTTCTACAGTTTCATTAGAAGCAATAGGATCTGCAATACCCATACCTGTAGTGGTAATTCTTCCTCCATTGATTCCTTTGGTAACCAAATAAGTTTTTACAGAAGCTGCTCTTTGCTCTGATAAAGTTTGGTTGAACTCTACTTTACCAGTACTATCTGTATAACCGTAAATTACGATATCTGTATCCGGATATTGATTGAAGACGTTAACCAATTTGTCAAGATTTGTTTTTGCAGTAGCTGTTAATGTAGATTTGCTTGTATCAAAACGAACTGCATTTTCATTAAGGGTTAATTTGATACCTTCACCCACTCTTTCTACATCTGCACCGGGAATTGCCTGGTCGATTTCACGAGCTTGTTTATCCATTTTGTTACCAATTACTCCTCCGGCAACTCCTCCGACAACGCCTCCGATAACAGCACCAAGAGCACCATTACCACCTTTTCCCATATTGTTACCTAAAACACCTCCCAAAACAGCCCCTGCTACTGCACCAATACCGGCACCTTTTTGAGTATTATTGGCATTTTTTACAGATTCGCAACTTGTAAAAACAGTTCCTGATAGAAATATTGAGGCTAATACAATTATTGATAATTTTTTCATTTTCTTTAGATTTATTTTTTTTAATTTAATTAATTTACTCTTACAAATTGATAAACAACGTTTGTCATATTTCCTCCTACATTGATCTTGTCAACTAACTGAAAAGAGTCTACTGTAAGATTTGCCACATTAAGAACATAACCGTCTCTTACTTTTTTGGCTTTTTCTCCGGCATATAAAACTTTCATTACAAATTGCCCCTCTTTGTTTACAAACCAAGTAATAGGTGAACTAAAGTCTCCACATCCTGGTTTTGTCAAAGCCATTTCTCCTTTGTTGTTGTTTGAAACAAATTTCCATGTGCTATTTACAAAACATTGTGAATCTGCTAAGTGAAAAGAATCTACTTTGATATACTCAGATCCGGGATAGGTTACGGAGGAGATGATCCAGTTTCCTTTCATTTGTACTTCTGTCTTGTTGTCTAGCTTTGTGGATGTTGCAGAAGTAGATTTGCACGCTACAAATATTAACAATAATGCGCCCAATAATAGTAGTTTTTTCATAATTTACTTTTTTTAATTTTAATACAAATATACAATTAGT
>CAZSOC010000109.1:0-2733 GCA_964608415.1 uncultured Flavobacterium sp. | reverse complement strand
TACCATTTTGAATTACAGCTAAAAATAAACCTCGCTTAAAAGTCATTAAATGAGGGCGGGTTTTATGTTTTTTTTGAAAAGTTAGCTTTTTGGAAGAGTTGTGCAGCAGTTACCTTTGTTAGTGGCTGGCTTTTTCTGTTTTTAAAATGGTAAATCATCTATTATGTCTTTCGTATTATGTCTTTGTCTGAATTGAAGTTGGTCTTGATTAGATAAAATCCAATTTTCTCCTTTGTCAGTTAATCTACAAGCAATGTAATCTTGATTGTTATTGTAATCATCAGTTGCTCTAAATGTTTCTATCATTCCGTTTTTCGTTAGAGAACGCATTCCTACACTTGTTGCAATGTCAGTATAACCTGATTTATTCATTTCGTGTTTAAGGCCAAAAACAGAAGTGCTATCTTCACTTGAAAGTTGGTTTTCCATAATTAAAATTAAAAGAGTAATTTCGTGTCCTTTTAAGCCTTCTGTTTCAACAACAGGTGTAACATTTAACTGTTTTACCGTTTTTGTTTTTTGTTGAAATGCTTTTATTTTTCTTGTTATTGTATCTTCTAAATTATTAAAATCGCTTGTCGAACTTGTTTTGTAAGTTATTATATGTCTATGTTGAATGTCGAAAGGAAATTTGCCAACTCTTTCGTCTGAACATACCATAATAACGTCTTTATCACAAGCAAAAGCAAACCCTAATTCATACCACACATTTGGATTGTCAGTTGTTATTTCTGCAAACCAAATTGCACTTTCGGAAATTCCTTTTTCAATTTCGTCAATCGGTATTCTTACACTTAAATCGTTGTCAATTCTATAAGGTTCAAATTCAGCCTTTTTTATCGCTGGTTCAAAAATGTCAACATATCGTTTGTCAAATTTTCCATTGTCAAAAGGTTGAATTACAAAGCATTTGTCCATATTTTCTTTTTGTTTACGCTTGCCACTAACGTTCTGGCGCTACACGAGGTTTGGGATTAAATATGCGAGGTTTTTCGGTTAAACACAAATTTTCCAAGTATAAAACCATCTTTAAATTATACCTAATGCCCAAATCTCGTGTAACGGCTGTTAGGCGATGTTGTTTATAATTCTTTTAAATTATTTTTTATATTATTCTCTATTTTTTTTTCCCTTTCAATTTCTTTCTTCTCTTTTTCTAATTCAACTTGTACGCTATTAATACTATCTGATTGTATTTTTTTATAAAGTTTTTCAAAATCTTCATTATAATAATAATCAATAAGTATTACATAACCAAAATAGCAAGGTCTATTTCTTTGTTCTTCAGTCTGACTTGCTCTCGCTAAACCATCTAGAAAACTTTCATTTCTAATTACAATTTCTAGTTCACTTGGACTTGGATATCTAACTTCATCTATATCATAACCAAATAAAACTGTTTTAGATGCATCTTGATAGACATTATAGTGTTCCTTATTTAAACCATATTTAGTTAAATCGACATTTGTTGGTAATTTATATTTTTGACCATTATAATTTGACTCAAATATTTCAATAAAATGATGTACTGTTTTTTTGTCTTGTTCAATATACTTATCTGATAATTCGTAACTAATATTTTTTGCTGATACAGTAGAAAAAACAGAATGAGAGAGACGTATTGTGTTTTTGGTCTTTCCAACTCTAAAATAAAAATAGTTTTCTTCTGTTTTAATTTTAAATTGACCTTCGTTTAATTTCCGAGCATCATTTAGATTATTGATTTCATTTGCAAACTCTTTATCTGACATATTTGGACTTAAACTTAAAAAAACAGGTGAATGTTTTTTTTTAATTAAATTTTCTTCAGTTTTTTTTATTTCATTTTTACAGTTAGTAAATGCAAATATTATTAGCATTATAAAAAGTGTCTTTCTCATATTAATTGTTTTTTTAATTTTGCGTTGCTTTCACATTTAATTAGTGGAAACTGTAAGTTTATTTGTTTATTTTTAATTCTTTATATCTATCATCTACTCTTTCTGTAAGCTCTTTAAAAAACTCTTTCAAATATTTCAATAAATATTCTACGTATACGTTTTCTTCAATTTCTATTATATAATTTTCCCCAAAATCACTCAAACTTATACCATTGATAATATTGATTTTACTTTTGTTTGTCAAAATTCCGTCGTGATGCGTAACTGTGTTTCTTAAGAATTTTTGTTGGTTAAACCTTTGAAACAACGGTTGTAATTTTGTAATATTTAAGAGAAAGGTTTTGGTTAGATATTTCCAAGAGTTTTTTAAATCTTCTTTTTGGTTGATTTCATTTAGTTGTGTAAGTTGGGGAAATTCTTTTCTCAATTCTCTACATACTTCTAATAATCTAGATTCAAAAACTGAAAAAATAATTATCACTATTGAATAGCGTTGTAATCTTTGCAAATCATTAATTATTCTATCATCAATATAGTGAAGATGAAAATCATATGAAGCTTGTTCATTTTCGGGTAAAGACTGTAAAGTTTTTTTATTTTTTTCCAAAAAACAATTAAAACTTAACTTTGTCGATTTTAAAGATTCTTCTTGATTAACATTTAATTTTGATAACGCTGAAGTAGCAACGTCAATTTCCAAATCAACCTCATATAAGTATCCCCATTTTAAAGGATTATTTAGTATGTTTAAGTTCATGTATATTTCGTTAGATTCCTGATTCTGTTTAGTAATATCGCCTAACGTCCCGGCGGCTTTGCGCACGTCCCGAGCGGGGCGTAGCCCCTGTGAGGG
>CAZSOC010000108.1:0-2756 GCA_964608415.1 uncultured Flavobacterium sp. | reverse complement strand
GGCTTTGCGATGGTGGGGCAATCGAAGCACAAATCTTCAATTTTGCACAAAAGTTGAACCGAAGAACAACTGTTGAACTTTGCAGTTTCGCCCCACTATTGCAAAACCCTTGTTACCAGCAGTTGTTTTATTTTTATTATTTCAAAGATTTGTCTAAAAACCTTATGGCTTTAACTTTAGCAACTTCAATTTTTTCAAAATCTAATTCGTCTAATTCAGTTTGTGATATTCCAAGTTTTGTTTTTCCCATAACTCTGATTGCTGATAATATTACGGAAATTACAAAAGTGTCACTTTCTTTGGTTAATGCAAGTTTATAACTTTCAAACGCTTTTTGCTTTATCGTTTCACTTTCATTTTTAAACCACATCTGCATAAATGAAGATGCACTCCAAGCTCTACATTTTGAATTTTCGTCTTCGAGTAGATGTTTTCCAAAAATTTCAGTATCATTAATTGTTCCAATCCATCCTAATACAATAATGGCTCTGTCTCTTTTGAAGTCGTTCTCACTTTCAGTAAATTTCCGAGCATACTCTAAAATTTTGGATTTATGTTTTTTGTTTAATTTTCCTAATAAAAAAATGATGTCTGCTTGAAATTCTATGTCCTGATTATTATCTAATTTGGAGATTAAAAAATCTTCGGCTTTTTCTCCGTGTTCGTCAAATCGACTGCTCAAACTTTGTCTAAAACTTTCAGATAGATTTTCGTTCTTTAGTAATTCATAATGAAATTCCACATAAGGACTTTTCATAAGTTCCCAAACAAATTTAAGGGCTTCGTCTTTTTGTTTTTTTTTAGTAATTTCTTTTAGCTAGTTTTTAAATTCAGAGAGTTCTTTCATTCGTTAGTGTGTTTGGTTTACAATTACTGGTAACGTCAGTCTGTGAAAAAAACAATACACAAACCTGTTCAAAAATAGGGAAAAATTTTGTGATTTCAGGTGGATTATAAAAACCGCTACATATGCCTAGAATCAATGGTTTGGATAGATTTCAAATTAATTTTTCCAGCCTTGAAGATTATATTTCCTCAGACAATGAAGCACGCTTTATCGATGCCTTTGTGGACAAATTGGATTTAAAACAATTGGGTGTAATTTCATTGACGACTGTAAAAACTGTCCGCTGCGAGAACAATGCTGTGGTAAAGTAAAGTTTAAAAAATTAGAAGAAAGCATACATAAACCACTCTACGATAAAATGCATGAAAAACTCACAGAAAATAAACCTCCTTAAAATCGCTTTTAAAGAGGTTTGTTTTTATGTTATTTTACGTTTATGCTCTGAAAATTGGAGTTGTGCAACAGTTACCGCTGTTAACCGTAGTTACTTTATTAATTTCCCTTTTTCATCCCATTGTGTAAATGTTTTGTTCTTTCTATCTCTAATAAAATTTACTTTTCCATTTTCAAAATAACACTTGTAAAAAACTTCTTTTCCGTTTGTATATTCTCCTTCAAATTTTAATATCCCATTTCCATAAGAACCATAGAATTTCCCTTCGGTTATTCCATTGATTATTTCTTCATAATGAGAAATTTTTCCATTGTTAAAAAAGCAAATGATTTTCCCATTGTATTTAATATTATCTTTATAAAGAACATTGGATTTATAACTTCCTGAAAAAACATTTTCTCCGTTTTCATTAAAAAATTTTACAAAATATCCGCCTTCTTTTATTGGATCATATTTGTCTAGGAAATTCCCGTTAGCATAATAAAAATATTGAATACCTCCCTCTTTGAATTTCATTTTGGGATTACCATTTTCCCAATATTCTGTGTTTTCTTTCGTATCGTTATCGTATGTCTTTTCTAAATTCCCATTTTTTTGGTATTCAATACTTCTACCAATTTGATTCCCATAACTATATTCTCTTGTCCATTTAAGTTTCCCATTCTCATACCAGTCAATATATTTGTCATGACATTGACTGTTTTTAACTGGACCAATGGATTTTTTCTTGCCTGATTCATAAAAGAAAACATCTACATATTCTGTGTTAGTTACAATTAATCTTAGTGATTTTATTTTTTTATTTTCGTAAAATGTGGTATCTATTAAACTAAAACTACTTGGCTTAATTTTCAGAGTTTCTAATTCGTTATCTATAACAGTCTTTTTGCTACAAGAAGAAAATGAAAAAATAATTAAGAAGATTAAAAATATAGCATTTTTCATGTTAATAATTTAATAGGCTTTAATTTTAGGTTTCGAGAGCTAATTACTGGTAACGGCAGTCTGTGAAAAAAATAAATCACAAACCTGTTCAAAAATAGGGAAAAATTTTGTGATTTCAGGTGGATTACAAAAACCGCTACATATGCCTATAATCAATGGTTTGGATAGATTTCAAATTAATTTTTCCAGCCTTGAAGATTATATTTCCTCAGACAATGAAGCACGCTTTATCGATGCCTTTGTGGACAAATTGGATTTAAAACAATTGGGTGTAATTTCATTGACGACTGTAAAAACTGTCCGCTGCGAGAACAATGCTGTGGTAAAGTAACTAAGTTTACAAAATTAGAAGAAAGCATACATAAACCACTGTACGATAAAATGCATGAAAAACTCACAGAAAAACCCTATCATCGAAGGTTAGTTAAGCGAAGATCAAGCACGAACCTGTTTTAGGAACGCTGATTAATTTCTTTAATATGAAAAGAATCAACAGCAGAGGAATGTCTCAGGCGAATAAACATGTACTGATGGCAAGTTTAACCTATAACTTAAAAAAATACTTGCGCT
>CAZSOC010000107.1:0-2824 GCA_964608415.1 uncultured Flavobacterium sp. | reverse complement strand
AAAAATAATAATACCGGAAACTCATTGTTATATGTTCACCAACGGTAAAGATTCTATCAGAATCAGCTATATGCAGGAAAATAATGAAGTTGAGGGTTGGATGAATTATGATTTCTTTGAAAAAGATGGTTCAATCGGAGAAATTGACGGGGAGTTTTTTGGAGATACGCTAAAGCTGGAATATAAATTCCTTTCGGAAGGAATGATTTCGGGACAGGAAGTTTATTTTCTCAAAAAAGACGGGAATTTATATCGTGGAGCGGGTGAAATGGAAACCTTAAACGACTCGGAGTTGGTTTACACAAATCCCAAACAAGTGAAATTTGATGACACGACACCGCTTTCTCACTTGGAGAGTTGTCCCGATAATTTTATAAAACAGAAAGACATTGATTTTTATAAAAAAGAATCAGAGCGCAGAGATTAATTGTTTTAATTCATTTAAATCTTCATTAATTTTTGAGCTTTCTTCACTTGCAAATTCAAAAACATTAGAATGTTGTTGCTGAATCCGTTCGATGATCCGGAGGCAGATTTTGGCTTTTGAAAGCTGTTCGGTTCCCGCAAATGCAAATCCGGCATTTGTGAAAAGCCTGATCAGGTAATTCTTTAATTTTTCATCAAGGAGAAAAGCATCTCGCTCTTCTTCATTTTCCAAAAGAAGGTTTAATTCTTCTTCATTTAACTGAAAATAAGTTTTGAGTAATTCATCAAACTGTCCTAAGAATTTCTGAGGCTCTTCTTTTACATCAAGGTTGAGCAGGCGTGCAACGGCATTCACCATTTGCTCTATAATTTTCGAAATGAAATCTCTGCGGAGCATTTGTGATTTTTGGCAAATCTAACAAAATAGTTTATTCCCTAAGTACAATGATTTCGCTTTCCTCCAACTTATGTTGTCCTTTTTTGTAAACTTCGCCGTTTGGAAATGTAACGAGGTATTCCCAAACACCTTTATTTACCTTATACAGGCATTCTTTACCATTGATAGGGATGATTAGCTCTTTTTCTTCCCCTTCCCCGGCTAGCTTAAAGGTTACTTTTTCATTAAGTTTATTGTTTACGCACAGGCTCTCAACAATTGTAGATCCGGTGTCCTGGGATCTATCGCTTTTGAGTATGGTAAACCCATTTACTAGTATCTCACCCACTTTTAATACTTTGTCAAAACTATCGTTTTGAGCCATGAGGAATATGGGCAACAATAGTGTTGCTATAAGAATTTTTGGTTTCATAACTTAGTTTTAAAGGTGCTTTTTAATAAGGATAACAAGTTCCTCTGTTTCGACAGAACCTTGGATGCGTTCCAATATGGAATCGTTTTTTACCAGGATCGTAAGCGGTATGGCAAAAGATGTGATTTTGGCATTTTCAGGTTTTCCGAAAGAAACATTAACTATTGTATTACGGTATGCCAGATTTTCTAAGGTCACATCGTCAAATTTAAACCTGCCTTTTTTCAAAAAATCTACAAACTTAACAGAATCTTTATCTACGGAAAAGGAAAGAAAGTTAACTGGAGCGTTTTTATACTTTTCTTTTATCGTATTTAATTCCGGCATTTCGGCTATACACGGACCGCACCACGTAGCCCAAAAATTAATTACGGATAGTTTTTCTTGGGAATAATATTTTTTGTAAAAGGGGCTGCTTTTGAAATCATAGATTTGCTCTGTTTTCAGGTCTTCTTGCTTTCCAATTCTTACGTTTCCTACTTGTATTCCAAAACTGAAGATGTAAACTATAATTAAGAATATAATTGTTCCTGTTATTATTAATGCTTTCTTCATAGTTATTCAAATTTAAATCCGCCATCTACAAATGAAATGTAAATGGCGGATTATCAGGTTATTTTACTTTTACATTATTAAACAATATTTGATCATTGTCATTGACAGAATAATTTCCTTTTGGAATTTTGAAATTAAAGCCATCTTTATTTATCAAAATATCTTCTTTTAAATTAATAATATTATTAGAGTTCTTTAATTTATTACGAGTATCCTGATCAAGATTTAGTTGCATTGTAACAGCTCCTGTTTTAGGGGCACTAACTGAAATATTCACACAAATATTGACTTCCACTGTAAAATTGTGTCCTAAAACAGTATAATTGTGAACAGCCTGCCAACAATATCTTCTACCTGCAATATCTGTATTCTCTGTATTTGCTTCAAAATAAATAGAACCATTTTCTATTTTGTATTTACCTTTTGCTAATATTAAACTATTTCCTTGAGAATCATACATTCCGGCAAGAACAACATCATTTTGCACATCTAAATATTCCGGTAATTCTTTTGATGATACTAAATCAAGTTTTACAATATTTTTAGTTGATTTATCAGCAGTATAAACATAGTGACAGGAAGTTTGAGAATATATTTCTACTCCAAAACCACCAACACTACAACAACTAATGGTTACACAAAAAAGCTTCTTCTTTTCAGATATGGATCCTTCGAAAAAATCTTTAACTACTTTAGAGTCAGGAAAAGTTGGACTAGGTTGTAATAAGTCCTTAACATTTACTTGTCCAAAAGAAATTCCACCAAGTAAAATTGTTGCCGCAATGGCTAAAATAAATTGTTTCATGTTGAATTAGATTTTAAAATTAATAAAATTTTTTAATTGTTCTGAAATTTTCACGTAAAATTTTCTTAGGGCAAAGATGGTAGAAGAGTAATCTTGTCCTTAGCAAAAAATTTCATTTCTTAGCAGAATTCTGCTGATGTTTAGCAAAATATTTCTTAAACTTGCAGTAAGTTGTTTGCAAAGCACCCTAACCTTATGAGTAACAATGTTGGTATAAATGTTGGTAATA
>CAZSOC010000106.1:0-2829 GCA_964608415.1 uncultured Flavobacterium sp. | reverse complement strand
CGGCATAACAGAAGCAGATCCTGTTGGGCTGGAGTCAAAATTTTCTGTAAATTCATCTACCGGATCACATAATGTTTTGAAGAAAGCATAACTATCAGACCATGCACTTATTGAATTGTCGTTACAAACACTTCTTATCCATATATAGTGTGTAGTGGCTGGATCTAAACCTGTTATACCAACAAAAAATTCTCCAGACGCTACTGAACCTGTTGCGGCTTCTTCGTCTGAAGGAGCTACATTTTCTGTAGAAACATAATATTCAAATCCGTTATTTACAGTTGTTACAGGTTCTTCCCACGTAATAAGAGCTCCTTCATTAGTAATAGTACCTGTATCTACAGAAACAATTGTAGGTGCAGAACAATCAGGAGTTTCTTCCATTACAAAATCATCAAAACTGATATACCATGCGCTTCCTGACTCACTAACATTAATAGCAAAATAATAAATACCATCAGCATCAGGGGTGAAAGTTCTTTTTACTTTTGTATAAGTTAAAGGGGCAGTTGTGCCTGAGGTTAAGAAATTGTCCCCTAATTGAGTCGCATCCGCTGAATTTTGAGACGTACTATAATACACACCTCCACTCCAAGTATTGTATGAACCGTAAGCAGCATACCAAAAACTAAAATCATAGTTAATACCTGCGGATAATTCAAACCCCGGACTCCAGATAAATTCATTTGTAGCAATATAATAATTACTTAGGAAGTTATTTCCTGTACGTGCATTTATGTCATAATCACTTGAGTTTGCATTTGAAGTTCTCCAATCTCCATTTTGTTTTAACCAGCAATCAGGAAAATTAGTTGTTCCCACAGTAGTAATATCTTCAAATCCTTCTACCCACGGCAGATCACTTACAGGATCACATGTTGTTTTAAATGTTATTGGTAATGACCATGATCCCTGAGAAGTATTACAATTAGAACGTACCCATACTTTATAGTTTGTAATAGGATCTAAATCGTTTAATGAAGCTATTGGAATTCCTCCTGTAACATCTTCTGGAGTTAATGAGTCAGGATCGGTATCAGTAGAAGACCCTATAACATATTGCCAGGCAGTTTCACTTCCACTGGTTTCCCATTCGATAGTTGCTGAATTATTGGTAACGTCAGAATAAGACAAATTGGCTATATCTGCACATTCAGGAAGTGGTTCCCATATAACATCGTCTATATAAACAGAGTATGCAGTCGGAGCTCCTAAATTTCTGAAAGCTAAAGCTGTAACTCCATCAGGAATGGAAGATGCATCAGGTATATAGTTTAGGATTTGTGCAGAAGATAGAGATGTTCCCGGGAGATCAATTGTTTCTAATAATTCAAACGAATCTACATCGGAAGAATCTGTCATGTATCCTATTTCTAACGTTCTGGAAGCTACGGATGCATAAGCTGTAAACTTCAATCGATGTGTTCCATCCCCAAGGTTAGAAACATTCGGCATGATAGCGATAGCTTTGGTTGCAGGCGAGGCAGTAGAGCTTGCATACATATACAATCTGTTAGGTGCTGTACCCGGTATACCGCCTCCGGTAGTTACGTAAACATTACTACTGGTACCTAATTTACTCCAACATGCCGGCATAACAGAAGCAGATCCTGTTGGGCTGGAGTCAAAATTTTCTGTAAATTCAGATTCTTCTTCACAGGCAGTATTAAAAATAGCTGAAACATTCCATGGACTAAACTCAGAGTCACATACGGCTCTATAGTAAAACTTATAACTGGTTGAAGCTTCTAAACTTGAATCAATATAAGTAGTATCTTCAACTTGTACTATTCCTGCCGTTGTACTTGCTGTAGGAGCAGGATCGGTATTTGGTAATATTAAAACTTCCCAACTTGTTTCGGTACCTC
Source organism: uncultured Flavobacterium sp. (assembly GCA_964608415.1). Taxonomy (GTDB): domain Bacteria; phylum Bacteroidota; class Bacteroidia; order Flavobacteriales; family Flavobacteriaceae; genus Flavobacterium. The sequence goes on along the minus strand of CAZSOC010000106.1, from coordinate 961 downwards.
CCGGCGACCAATTAAATTCGGCACTTATTGCGGTAATATTTGAAAATTGAACATCATTAGGTACAGGACAAGTTAATACCAGTTGAACTGTAGTAGTATGTGCTGTATTTAAAGTTCCACAGGCGGCATTATTAGACAAATGCATTCTTACGCTTGAAGAAGTTATTGCATTCACAGTTAGTGGAGAATTGCCATGAGCAATAATTTGATTGTTTAAATCTGTTATTGTAATATACTTATGAAGATTAGGTGAGGTTTCAACATTTGTAAAAATATAATCTTCTCCAATCAATAAACCGTTAATCAGGTTATATTCGTTCATATAATTATAGGCAAATATAATTTGCTGATTTCCCAAATTATTTGAAGTGACTTCACTAAACTGAGACGTTCTAATGCATTGGGCGTAGCTTCCTGAGAGATAACTCAACAGAAAGAATAACAGAAAAGTAGTTTTTTTCATATTTATATATAGTTTGTTAATAGGGGGCTAATTTATATAGATTTAGTCGATTAATAAAATTTTACAATGTTTTTTACAATGTTTTTATTTTATTAAAAAATAGTTTGAGATAAGATTGTATTATAAGTAAAAAAGCTGCCCGAAGGCAGCTTTAAAAATAGATCCAAACTTTAAAATTATTGTTTGATAACTTTAATGGTTTTAGTCTGATTATCGGCAGTTACTTTTACTAAATAAGTTCCTGTAGCTAAACGAGACATATCAATTTGTCCCTGATTAGCATTTACGGTTTTAGTAATTACCTGCTGACCTAACATATTATATACTTCAACATTAGAAATATTTTGAGTATATGAAAGATTCAATAGATCTTTTACAGGGTTTGGATAAACTTTGAATGTTTTAAAATCAGGGTTTTCAGTAGCCAAATCATCTTCAACATTCCAAGCCAGAGTAAAAGTACCCGCACCAGAGCTGTATCCATCCTGAACCCAGTAA
>CAZSOC010000105.1:1937-3020 GCA_964608415.1 uncultured Flavobacterium sp. | reverse complement strand
TGTTCCTTCTTTGAATACAACTTCTCCTAACGGAATTACAGGTGTTTGGTCTCCAGCAACCATAAGCAATACAACAAGCGGAACTTATACTTTTACTCCAAACGCAGGACAATGCGGAGAAGAAATTTCATTGGAAGTTATAATTACAAATTTTGATTTTAATGTAAATGAAGCCTGTAAAGACGGGCAATACTATATTGTAGCTTCAAGTACAAATTTCAACATAGATAATGCAAATATTGAATGGACTGATATTGATGGAAATATAATTACTATAAATGAAAATGAATTGAATGTTTCTGAATATGTTTCAACTAAGAATAACGTTCAATATCCTTTTGAAATTTTTGTAACCATATCTTTAAATGGTTGCGAAGAAACCAAATCATTTACAGTTGTTAGTGTTTTTTGTAATATCCAAAAAGGAATTTCTCCTAATGATGATGGGAAAAACGATTATTTTGATTTAGCAGGATTAAATGTTAACAAAATAACTATTTTCAATAGATATGGAACAGAAGTTTATTCAAAAAATAATTATATCAACCAATGGAAAGGTCAAACCAATAGTGGTAAAGATTTGCCGGATGGAACTTATTTTTATGTAATCGAAAGAAAAGAAGTAAAACCAATTACGGGTTATATTCAGATAAACAGACAAAGAAAATAATTTAAAAATATATCCAAAACTCTATCTTCAGATGAAAAGACATATAATTATAGTAATAATTTTATTTACTTCTTTTATTGAGATCAATGCTCAGCAAGATCCGCATTATACTCAATATATGTATAATATGAACGTAATTAATCCTGCGTATGCAGGTTCAAAAGAAAGCATCTCATTAGGATTATTATACAGACATCAATGGGATGGAATAGAAGGTGCTCCAAGAACCTTTACTTTTTCCGGACATAGTCCGATTGGTAAAAATGTAGGTTTAGGTTTATCGGCAATAAGTGACGAAATTGGTCCTGTAAAAGAACAAAACGTATATGGAGATTTTTCTTATACACTTAATTTAGGCGGAGAACATAAATTAGCTTTAGGATTAAAAGCAGGAGCCACTTTCCACTCCATTG
>CAZSOC010000105.1:0-1927 GCA_964608415.1 uncultured Flavobacterium sp. | reverse complement strand
CCATTGGTCTTTTTTCTGATATCAACAGTACTTTGCCAGATAGAACAGACGAAGCTTTTGCTGAAAATTCAAACAAAACTTATTTCAATTTGGGAACAGGGATTTTCTACTATACAGACAAATATTATTTTGCTGTGTCTGTCCCAAATATGATCAAAGCAAAACATTTATCTGTGAGAGATAACGGTGAAGAACGTTTTTATGGAGAAGAAGCTACTCATTATTTTATCACTGGTGGTTATGTTTTCGATTTATCATCTAATCTTAGATTTAAACCGTTTGCTATGATAAAATCTTCTTTTAACGCTCCTATGTCTTATGATCTTTCAACTAATTTTTTATTTAATGATAAATTAGAAATTGGCGCCACATACAGATTGGACGATTCGTTTGGAGGAATGGTAAATTTTGCTGTTTCACCCAATTTAAGAATTGGATATGCTTATGACAGAATAATGTCTGATTTGAAAATCAATACGCCTGCCTCTCACGAATTTATACTTTTATACGATTTTAATCTAAATAAAAAAGTTTCGAGATCACCAAGGTTTTTCTAAAAGCCGATCTTTAACCAAATAAATATGTTTTGTTCCTATATTTGTTATATATAATTTCTACCGTCAAATAAGTTAATTAACCTTTTCATAACCTAAAAAAAGAGGTTAGTTAAATGATTTGAGCGGTATTTTGCGGTTATTTTTTAAAATTTTTAAAATGAAAATATATTCTAGACTCGGCCTGTGGATTGTTATTTTAATATCATTTATTTATTCTCAAAAAACAAATGCCCAATGTTTTGAAATAGAAAGTATTCTTGTGGCTGCTTGTGCACCAAACGTTGGTGGTTCTACTCAAGAAGGTTATAATGAAATGGTTCGTTTTAAAATAGGTAATACAGCTCAGAATACCTCAAATTTAAATGTTAATTGGCCAAACGGTGCTTGGTTAGGTTTAATTCAGAATACTACAACTGCAAATAAAGTCACTCAATTAAACACGGCAATTACGGCTGCTGGTGGTTGTGGACAGTTATTAGAACCTGTTGGTGGTGTCCTTCCCGCAAATTCAACAATAATCCTGGTTACAAGTCATTTATTTGATGTCGCTTCCAATTCATTTGGAGCTTTAAACGATACTTATTATATAATATTCCAAAATAACCCATTAACAACTGCTGGACATTTTGCAAACCATGGCACAACAGGAAATTTATTCAGAACTTTAACAATAAGTTTTGGCAGTTGTTCAGATACGGTTACCTACAACAGATCTTTATTATCATCTGATATCGGAGCTACAGTAAACTTTACATCTTCGGGAACTGCAAGTTATGTAAACTACGGATGTAGTGCTCCGATCGATCCTTTTACAGTTGATGCAGGTACAAATCCTCCGGCAGTTTGCGACGGAACTCCTGTAAATCTTACAGGAAATGCACAAGGACATTCTTCTGTATTATGGTCTGCTCCTTCTGGGAGTTTTTCCTCTGACTCTGCTCTTTCTACAATTTATACCCCGGCTGCAGGAACATCAGGTTCTGTATTAGTAACATTAACAGCGACAAACAGTTGTGGAACTACTATTTCTGATACTGTTACAATAACAATTTCAAGCAGCAATGTGCCCGATTTTGATCTCACTCCTATTTCAATCTGTACAGGTGGAACTGTTCCTTCTTTGAATACAACTTCTCCTAACGGAATTACAGGTGTTTGGTCTCCAACAGCTATAAGCAATACGACCAGCGGAACTTATACTTTTACTCCAAACGCAGGACAATGTGCTTCTGCGGTGACTTTGCAGGTAACGGTTACAAACAGCATCACTCCCGATTTTGATCTCACTCCTATTTCAATCTGTACAGGTGGAACTGTTCCTTCTTTGAATACAACTTCTCCTAACGGAATTACAGGTGTTTGGTCTCCAA
>CAZSOC010000104.1:0-3047 GCA_964608415.1 uncultured Flavobacterium sp. | reverse complement strand
CCAAACTGCAATTACGACAAACCGTTTCGCAAGAGTTGGCTAAGAAAACAGGTGCGTATCCAAGTTGGTTACAAATGCTGAATAATATGCAAACATTACTCAACCAAGATAAATAAATGAAAAAGACAATCCTATTTTTTGCATTAGCAATTTTAGCTTTAGCATCTTGCAATAACAATAAAACAAATAACAGTATGAGTGAACAAAAGCAAATCGTAGAAAAATACATGGATGGATTTCGTGCAACTGACCATGAAAAGATATTATCGTGCTTAACTGACGATGTCGTTTGGGAAATGCCCGGTTTTTATCTTCACAATGGTAAAGCTGCGTTTGACAAAGAAATTGCAAACCCCAATGCTGACGGACACCCTGACATTAAAGTAATAAGACTTGTAGAAGAAGGAAACATTGTAGTTGCCGAAGGAACAGTAAAAGCAAAAATGAAAGACGGAAGCAAACTTGATGCGGTCTTTTGTGATGTGTTTCATTTCACAAACGGAAAAATAAGTAAGCTGACTTCGTATTTAATGTTCAACAAACAACCGTAACGACAGTATGAAAATACAAGAACAAATTAAAAATTATATTGACAGCCAATCTGAACCAAAACGTGCTGACATTGAAGCCTTGCACAAACGCATACTTCAACTATTGCCAAAATGTAAATTATGGTTCTTAGATGGCAAAGACGATAAAGGAAAAATTGTTTCTAATCCCCAAATAGGATATGGGCTTCAAACCATAAAATATGCTGACGGAAAAACCAAAGAGTTTTATCAAATTGGTATCAGTACAAACACAACGGGAATTTCGGTTTATGTTATGGGCATTGAAAACAAAAAATATTTACCCGAAACCTACGGAAAAACAATAGGCAAGGCAAGTGTAACGGGCTATTGCATTAAGTTCAAAATGCTAAAAGACATAAATATTGATGCACTTGAAGCGGCAATACTTGGCGGAGTTGAGCAGACAACATAACCGGCAACGACAAGTAATGACAATAAACGAAAAAAACAACAAACAACACCAAAGCTCCTTTCTCATGTTATAAAAGAAAAGTATATTTGCTATTAATACTTTCTCCTATGGCACAAAGCCAACCTGATTTAGTTGTATTAGAGACATTTTGTGAGAGGTATAAATGAGTTATGCACAAATTTAAAACAACACGACAAACAATAAAACAATGATAAAGAAACTACTAGTTGACGGACTAAATAACCGAACAAAACCATTAGAACTAGAATTCTATTCTGACCTAAATCTTTTAACCGGTAAAAATGGTTCTAGTAAAACGACAATTTTGAAATTGATTTGGTTTTTAAACTCAGGAAGAATACTAAACTTGATTAAAGAAATCAATTTCAGTTACGCTGAATTAACAACATCAAATTCATTTATCTCAGTTAAGAGAGATAGTGAAAATAACACAGTTACGATTGGGCTAGATAAAGAAAAACCATTCACTATTAGTGACTTAAACTTGCGTGAATTGGAAATGAGAAGACCAACAAGGATAAATGAAAAGTTTATGGAAATCCATAAACTTTCAATTCCTACTATTTTCTTCCCAACATTCAGAAGAATTGAAGGTGGTTTTACAATGGAAGAAGGATTTGACCCTAGATTTGGTAGACAAGACCAAATTCGTGATGCATTAGAAGAGTTTTCAAGGCGATTATCTTCAAAAAACCAAAGATTCATAACTTCTATTTCAACTGACGATATTGTAGCACTTTTAAACAGAGAGTACTCTAACATTAATGCTCAAATCAATTTAGGTCAAAAGCAGAAGTCTGACGAAATTATTAGAAAAATTAAAACTAAAAACAAGAGCGAGAAAGAAACGCTAGACGAAATCCAGTCTGATATTGAAAGTATGGAAAGGGAAAGAGAATCCTTATTAAAACCATACACTACTTTATCAGAATTAATTACTTCTATTTTTCAGCACAAAGGAATTAATCTTAGTAATCTTACTCTTGGTGAAGTAAACAATGCAATTTCATCAGACAAACTCTCAGCAGGTGAAAAACAAATGTTGAGTTTTATTTGCTACAATGCATTTACTAAGAACCATAGTATTTTTATTGATGAGCCTGAATTAAGTTTACATCCTGATTGGCAAAGGACACTTGTTCCAACGCTATTAAATCAAGGAAACAATAATCAGTTTTTTATGGCAACCCATAGTCCGTTTATTTTCTCAAAATATTCCGACAAGGAGATTGTTTTGTCTAACGATAAGGGTGTATAATATGAGTTTAGCATTAACAGTTGACGAAATAGTTAACACCTTAAAAAGGTCATCATTGACAACCGTATTAGTTGAAGGGAAAGACGATATACTAATATATAGATGGATTGAAAGTGAAATAGGTGTTGTAAATGCAAATTTCTTTCCTTGTGGTGGACGAGATAAATTACTCCAGGTTTTTGAAAGACGTTCAGAGTTTCCAGATTTAAAAGTAATTTTTGTAGCGGACAAGGATGCTTATGTTTATGTAAATCCGCCAGAAAATTTGGCAGAGATTATTTGGACTAATGGTTATTCAATAGAAAACGACTTGTATTATGGACGTAATATTGAGTCATTACTTGATAATCAAGAAAAAGAAATTTTTTCAACTTCTCTAAATAGTTTTGTTGAGTATTACGCCTTTGAAATTCAGAACTTTTTAGAAGGTCGAGATTTTTGCTTTAGAAATCACCCACAACATTTAATATGTGACATTCAAAATACCGTAAAGCAGGAATTTTTGGAACAAATAAATTTTGTACAACCAAGTAACGAATTGATTGAGAATTTAAGGAATAATTATGATGTTCTAATTAGGGGTAAATCATTATTTGCTCTATTAACTAGGATATTAAGCAAGCAAAATAGAGCAATAAAACATTCAAAATTGACTTTATTGGAACATTGCTACAGGACACACAAGAGCGAAAAATTTATTGAACTGATAAACAAGATAAATGAAAAAATCTGTGCATAACAGCACCTACCCAAAAGTGGCGGTTCAGTGGTTAAATCAAGCTTT
>CAZSOC010000103.1:0-3050 GCA_964608415.1 uncultured Flavobacterium sp. | reverse complement strand
GTAAACCAATAATCTGTAGCCGGTAAAGGTTTTCCGTTGAAAGTACCGTCCCAACCTGTTCCAGAAGTACTGATTTCTTTAACTAATTTTCCGAATCGGTCAAATATATAAATTTTTGCGTTAGGTTGTGTTTCTTTTAGTGAAGAAATATTCCATGTATCGTGATAACCATCTCCGTTTGGTGTAAAATATTTCGGATAGTCTACCACCAGTAAACTTTCTTCCAAAACATCACATCCATAAATATCTCTTACCCTGATAGTTGTAACTCCGCTTCTCACTCCTTCAAATACATTACTTTCCTGATATGGACCATTCTCTAATTGGTATTCGTAATTCCCGGCAGGTGTGGCAGTAATCACAATTGTTGAGTTTTGTGTAAAGTAATCACTTACCGTGTAGGTAATTGTAATCGGTGGTGCAGAAGGGATTACTGTTGCAGCATTACTCATGGTATAACATCCGGTAACGATATCCGTGATTTTCACAAAGTACTGACCTTCAATATTGGCTTCATAAAAACTATTGGTTGCTAGTGGAATTAACCCGTCGGCATCATACCATTCAAACAGGTAATCTCCCTGTGCCAATCCGGTATCAAACAAGTGCGGTTCTCCGGCGATGATCCCTGTAATGGCATCAACACAGATGTATCCGTCCTCTAACACTACTTGAGGGTTCTCATTTACGGTAATGGTAATTTCATCGGTAAGTGGTCGGGGACATGCATTTTGTCCTGTATATCTTACATCAACAAGCTGATAGGTTGTTGTGGTATAAAGTGTTCCTGTAGCCACCGGAGTATCTCCGTTTCCTAAGAGAATGGTTTCCAGATCACTGCCGCCGTTTATTGTATAGGTTACAACTGCTCCGGGTGTTCCGTTGAATACGATCCAGGCATGATCATCCCCTTCACATACTTCAGTTGTATTTCCATAAGCAATGGTAGCTACCGGTTGTGGTTTTACAATAAGAGTGGCACTATTACTTGTGATTGCAGGACAAGACGGACTTGTAATTATACAGTAATAATCTCCGTTGTCTGCTATAGAAGCTCCTGTGATCGTCAAAGTATAAGACGTTTCTCCTGCTAATATTCCTCCATCTTTATACCATTGGTATTGCAAGTTGGTACCACTTACATTTACTGTAAAGTGTACTAAATCATTCTCACAAATTTCTTTGTCCTCAGGATGATTGATAATTTCGGGTCCCTGATTTACAGTTACGTTTGCAACTAAAGACTGAATTGGGTCACAGGAATCACTTGTTACAATACATCTGTAGGTTCCTGTTTGAGCAACCTGAGCTCCGTTTACAACCAATGTTGGTGTTTGGGCTGTTGCATTTCCCGTAATATTATTTCCATTATGTGTCCATTGGTAAGAAACATTTGTTCCTCCTGTTGTTGTAACCGATAATGTGAAATTTCCTTCAGAACAGATTACTGTCGTTGTATCAGGTTGTCCTGTAAATATCGGTTTTTCGTTTACAACCACTGTTACTGTTGGAGAAACAACAGGTGTTCCGCAGGCTCCGCTTACCACGCAGTAATAATCCCCGGCTTCTGCCAAAGTTACATTGTTGTCTGTATAAGTCGGGTTGGTACCTCCTGCCAATGCTCCGTTTTGGTTGTACCACTGATAGGTCAATCCTGTTCCGGTTGCAGTAACGCTCATAGTGATCGAACCGCCTTCACAGATCGGGTTGACCGGAGCCGGAGGAATGGTTATTACTGGCAGCTGATTTACCGTTATGGTTACAGTTGAAGAATTCACAATCTGGCAGCTGCTTGTAATTTCACAATAATAATCTCCTGCCGTTGCGCTTGAAGCCGTCAGGTTAAGTATAGGATTTACAGCTCCTGCTACATTGGTTCCGTCTCCTTTTTTCCATTGGTAAGTGAGACCGGTTGCTCCTGCTGCTGTTACAGATAATACTATCGGGTCATTTTCACAGAAAATTCCTCCTGCCGGTTGAGTGGCAATTAGGATTTCGTCGGAAATGGTCAGAGTTGCAATAGAAGAAGTTACAGGTGTTCCGCATCCCGAAGAGACAATTACTGTATAATCTCCTGCATGGGTACTTGCTGCATTATTAATGGTATATGTATTCTGATTGCTTCCTACTGCTACGGTTCCATGCATCCATTGGTAGTTCAGGTTATCTCCTGAGGCAGTTACCGTAAAGGTATGTGAAGCTGTAGGACAAATGTTTCCGCCTTGAGGATCAGTGACAATTGCAGGATTTTCTAATACCTGGATAGTAAGGGATCCTGTTAATGCTGCTGTACATGTAATTGGACTGTCTATTGAAACGGATACTAATGTATAGGTATAATCGATTGCCGGATCAGTAAGTACAGGGGTTGAAACAGAAACTGTTCCTGCGGTACTCAAAGCCGGAGTGGTGTAAGTTGTGGTTCCGTCTGTATAGGTTACCACAGCACCCGGAGTTCCTGTAAAGTTCAATTGGGTGGTGGTTCCTTCGCATATGGTTAACTGATCTGCTGTGAAAGTTGCGCTTGGCAACGGTACAACAGTTACTGTGGTAGCCTGGTTGGATATAGGATTGGAACAATCGTCTGCATCAATATTGGTTAATTCAAAAACCGAAGTTACGGTAAGGTCTCCTGTCTGGATAATTCCGTTTCCGGAAGCATCAAGGGTAATATCTGTAGGATCATTTCCGTTTATGGTATAAGAAACCGTTCCTCCGGGTGTTCCCTGAACCGTGATCTGTGTTCCGCTTCCTGCACAAACATCAGGAGCGTCTGCAATATCTATGGTAGCATTGGGTAGTCCTACAGAGATGGTAACACCGGATCCCGCAGATCCCGGTATCGGGATATATTCGCAGGAAGGAACCGAGGCGCTGTCTGCTCTTTCGATTGTAAATGTCGTGTCTACGGTTATCGGTCCAAATAAGAAACTTCCGTTTCCATCTGCATCAAGCAATACATTCTGGCTGGAGGTTCCATCAGAAAGGACAACTGTTGAATTAGCAAGTCCTGTAACGTTTATTGCTATATTGTTTCCGGTACAGATCGT
>CAZSOC010000102.1:0-3160 GCA_964608415.1 uncultured Flavobacterium sp. | reverse complement strand
GTTATTTTTTTACGATCAAGAATTCACTTCTTCTGTTGATTGCGTGTTGTTCTTCTGTACAATTTTCTTTACAGTCAATTTTGGGTTCGCTCTCTCCGTATCCTTTACCGGATATTCTAGCTGAAGCAATTCCTTTTGAGATCACATACTGAACGGTCGATTTGGCTCTGCGGTCTGATAGGTCCATATTGTATTTATCATTTCCGCGGTTATCGGTATGTGCTTTTACCATTATTTCCATTGTTGGATGGGTATTGAGCACATGCACGAGTTTGTCCAGTTCTGCTGCTCCTTCTGCAGTGATGTTGCTTTTGTTGTATTCAAACAGGATTTCTTTCAGGATCACTTCCTTTTCGGTAATAATTACCTCTACCGGTTCAAGTGGTGCCGAGGTTTGTACTTTTCCTCCTTTGGTGGCTGCAATCTGAAAAGCGCCCGGATCATATCCTTCTTTTGAAGCCTGTATTCCGTAAGGCGTATTGCATTCTATGGTAAATGTCACTTCTCCCGCAGATGAGGTTGTTTTGGTTCCTACGATGTTTTGTTTAGCATCCATGATCGATACTTTTGCATTGGCCAATACGGCTCCTGTTTTTGCATCACTGACAATTGTTGTAGCCTCTACGCTGCATACCGGATCTGCCATATAGATGTCATCGTTTCCTGTTCTGTTACTTGAGAAGAATCCTGTGTTTTTTATGGTATTGAATGTAAATCCGAAATCGTCCTTCTCACTGTTTACCGGTTTTCCGATATTTTTGGCTTCTTCTGATTTGTTCAGGTCTATTACAAATACATCCAGTCCTCCGAAACCTTGTCTTCCGCTTGACGCAAAATACAGCTGGTTGTCGTCTGTGATAAATGGAAATTGTTCTTTTCCTTCTGTATTTACTTTTGGTCCTAAATTCTCAGGGGTTCCGTAAGTTCCGTCCGAATTAACACTTACCTTCCAGATGTCGGTCTCTCCCATGGTTCCCGGCATGTCTGAACTAAAGTAAAGTGTTTTTCCGTCTTTGCTCAAACTCGGACTGCTGTTGGAGTGGCTCTTGCTGTTGAATGGTAATGAGGTGATATTGGTCCATTTTCCATTTTCTTTGGTGGCCTTGAACAGGTGTACCTGTCCGAATTTTGTTTTCAGTTTCTTGTCTTTCTCAAAGCTATTCTCTGCGTGTGAGTCTCTGGAGAAATACATGGTGTTCCCGTCTGCCGATACAGATACCGGACCGTCATGCCATTTGGTATTCAGTTCTTTTACTTCTTCGGCTTTGGTAAGGCTTCCGTCATCGTTTCTGGTAGATTGGTAAATATCCAGATAGGGTTCATCGTTGAATCCGTCAGTACGTTTGGTTTTGCTTCTTGCCGATACAAAGTAAACGGTATTGTCGTTGGTAAGGACTGCTCCAAAATCGGTCTTGTCGCTGCTTAGATCCGTCGGTTTGATATTGAAGGATTTGTGTGTTTCCAGCAATTTTGGCAAATAGTTCGGATTGGCTTTGAAGTCTTTTGCTCTCTTATCTCCTGGTGCTTTAGCTGCAAAAGCCGTCATTTGTTTATTTGCCTCCTCATACTTTCCTTCTGCTTTGAGCATTTGGGCGTATTTGTAATAAGTCTCCGCATCTTGTGGGGTTTCTACTACTTTAGCATACCAGCGTATTGCTTCGGCGGTATTGAACATATTGTAATAGCCTTCTGCCAGTTGTTTGTATACATAAGGGTCTTGTTTGCCTTTGTCTACCAGTTTTAAATACTCTTTGGTTGCATCTACATACTCAAACTGTTGGAAGAGTTTGTCGGCTTTCTGAGTATCTTTGTTTTGTGCGGTAAGACTCATGGTCCCCGCCAACATAAAACTCAATAATATATAATGTCTTTTCATTTTCGATGATGCTTTTTAGGTTAGAAAAATCTTGGTGAACGTGAGACTTTCTTCGGGAAGTTCAGATCAAATAATACAATAAACTCGTGCGAGGATGGGGTCACTGTTTTGAGGTCTGAGATGATATGGTCATAAGCATATCCTATTCTCAAACCTGGTGTAATGGCAAAGTTGATCATTGCTCCAAAACTATCATCTACCCGGTAGGTGGCTCCCAGCTCTAATTTCTCTTGTATCAGGAAATTGGTCGAAACATCCAGCGAACTTGGTGAGTCGAATGCTGATTTAAGCATGGCAAAAGGCTTGAATTTTAAATTCGGATTCAAATCAAATACATATCCGGCCGTTAAGAAATAATGCTGGGTTTTGCTTCCGTATTTTACTCCGTTAAAATCCAAATGGTTTGCTTTGAGCATATTGGGAACCGACAAAGCAATATAGTATTTGTCTGTATAATAGAACAATCCTGTTCCCAGATTGAAATAGGTATCGTTGGTGTCTTCTGCAAATGCATCTTCCTGGGGATGTGGTAAGCTGGAGGAGATATCGCTATATAATCCTATTTTGTGAAAGATAGCTCCTGCTTTTAATCCGAATGCCAGTTTGTGCTCTCCTCCTAAATTTAATGTATAGGAGAAATCCCCAAATACATTGTTCTCCTTAACCGGACCTATCTCATCACTGATTATGGATAATCCGACTCCTACATTTTTCCCGACAGGACTGTGTCCCGAGAATGTAAAGGTAGAAGGGGCTCCGTCTAAATTTACCCACTGCTTTCTGTATAATAATCCTAGTGATAAATTCTCCTTGGATCCCGCATAGGCCGGGTTTATCACATTCATATTATACATATACTGTGTATAATGTGGATCCTGTTGTGCATAGGCATCCGTCATGGAAACCAATAATGCGATGACCGCTAAATATATTTTGTTCATTGCCTTGAATTTTTGCTGTGATAATAGTCCGTCTTGTATATCTCTATACAAAACGGACACTTTTTTTCTTATTTAGTTCTATTGATGTAAATCCAATCTGATATTGTCTGACCTTCAAGAGTCGTAAATACATAGAAATATGTACCGTTTGGTAATTCTTTACCTGAACTTGACTGACCGTACCATTGATTAGTATACCCGGATCCAAAACTATAAACCTCTGTACCGTATCTGTTGTAAATCTTCAAATCGCTGATGTTATACAAACTTAAATCAAATGTATCGTTCTCTCCGTTTCCGTCCGGTGAAATCCCTCGCTGGATCTGACAACCTATAGAGGTTA
>CAZSOC010000101.1:0-3177 GCA_964608415.1 uncultured Flavobacterium sp. | reverse complement strand
TGGAGTGTAAACCAAGTTTTTGAATGCAGTAACGTCTGCTGAGAAGTGTACTGCCTGGTTTCCTCCGTATAAAACGCAAGGTACCTGTCCAGCATTACGTAAGGCTTTAGTAGCTACTTTGCCCACGCTTTCTCTTTCTGATCCATTGATTGTAATCGATTTCATTGTAAATATATATAATTAATAAAAATTCTTTTTTTAACTCAGGTTACATTAAAAATGTTCCACTTATCGAGTTGTTGTGGTGAACATTGCGCATTACATCTGCAAACAGCTTTGCACAGCTTACTACTTTTATTTTATTCGACTCCTTTTTTAAAGGTATAGAATCAGAAACAATTAATTCTAATAATTTAGAATTTTCAATTTTTTCATATGCTTCCCCGGATAAAATGGCATGTGTACAAATTGCTCTCACACTTAATGCTCCTTTTTCCATCATAAGGTCTGCAGCTTTTGCTAATGTTCCTCCTGTATCGATCATATCGTCAACCAGAATTACATTTCTCCCTGCTACATCCCCAATAAGTTCCATTGTATCGATAATATTTGCAACTTTTCTTTGTTTGTAGCAAATAACCACATCTGATTCTAAGAATTTAGAATAAGCATAGGCTCTTTTTGAACCTCCCATATCCGGAGATGCGATTGTTAAATTTTCTAAATTTAAACTTTTTACATACGGCAGGAATATTGTAGAGGCAAAAAGATGATCTACTGGTTTTTCAAAGAATCCCTGGATTTGATCTGCATGTAAATCCATTGTCATAATTCTTGTAGCCCCGGCTGTTTCTAAAAGCTTTGCAACCAGTTTTGCTCCTATTGGAACACGTGGTTTGTCTTTTCTGTCTTGACGGGCCCACCCGAAATACGGAATAACGGCTGTAATATGTCTCGCAGAAGCTCTTTTGGCAGCATCTATCATTAGCAAAAGCTCCATAAGATTGTCCGAACTAGGAAAAGTTGAACAAACTAAAAAGACTCTTAAACCTCTAATCGACTCTTCGAAAGAAGGCTGGAATTCTCCATCACTATACTTTGAGAACGTTACTGTACCTAGCGGAACTCCATAGTCTTTAGCTATTTGCTCTGCTAAATATACACTTTGAGAACATGCAAATATTTTTGCTTCTGGTTCTAGGTGCGGCATTTTAAAATGTTGTTTAGTAGTTAGTTATGTTGTGTTGTCTAAACGAGGTGCAAATTTATGAATAAAATCGAACTATGAAAGTAAAATTTGCACATTTTTTTTAGTAATTCTAAAATTATTTTTTACATTTGCACCGTGTTAAAGGAACGGATCTTTTTTCTGTTCTATTGCGTGAAATGTTACTCATTTCTTGTCTGCTAAGCCCGGATGGCGGAATTGGTAGACGCGCTGGTCTCAAACACCTGTGGGAAACCGTGCCGGTTCGACTCCGGCTCCGGGTACAAAAAGGAAGCAATTTTGCTTCCTTTTTTTATGGTATAATATTGAAGGTTATAAAATTGTACATTATTTTTCTTATTTCATCCAACTGGAATACATGATGTAATTAGTTGAAATTCTTTCAATTTCAGATGCAAAATCCGATTGATCAATATCTTTTACTTTTTTAGCAGGTACACCGGCATAAATTGCCCCGGATTCAACTACAGTATTTTGAGTTACAACAGCTCCCGCAGCAATGATTGTATTGCTGTGAATTATACAATTATCCATAACGATTGCTCCCATTCCTATAAGAACGTTATCTTGAATTGTACATCCGTGAACTATTGCATTATGTCCGATGGAGACATTATCTCCAATTATGGTTGGATGTTTTTGGTAAGTACAATGTATAATTGCTCCGTCTTGTATATTTACCCGGTTGCCAATTTTTATATAATGAACATCTCCTCTTACAACGGCGTTAAACCAGACGCTGCATTTTTCTCCTAGGATAACATCACCTATTATCGTTGCATTTTCTGCAACATAACAATCTTTTGGTATTTGTGGGGTTTTTCCGTTTACGGTTTTAATCAGCATAATAATAATTGATATAAAAAATCCCGACTTAAGCCGGGATAAATATTTTTAATTAATTGCAGGACAATTACAATCCCATTTTTCTCTTTTACAGAATAAGTTAATTCCAAGAGTAATCTGGTGAAAACCACCATTGTCGAACTTAACATCTCCTAATAAGTGAGAGTAGGTATAAGCAAACATGAAATTTTTATAGTTTACTCCAACAATTGGGGTTATGTATTGTAATCTTTGGCTGGATATACTTCCATTGTCTGCATATTGTGTTGCATCAAAAGATCTTCTATATGACAGACCACCCCAAATTTTTCCGAAGTCTAAATCTTTATAAACTTTTAAGTTTAAATCGATTGCTTTTTCTTTGGTTTCATCTGTATATTGAAATAAGAAAGATGGCTCCCATTGTAATCTGTCGCTGTCTCCAAATACATAACCTGCACTAAAAAGGATTTTTCTTAAATTGTCAGGTTCAACATCTGTATAAATATCTCTTCTCATTCCTAAAACATTTTTTACTGTTAAATGAGTATAGAATTCAAGGAAGTTATAAGAAGCTCCGATATCTACATTAAAATAAGAGTCTTTTTGAATTGAACCATCAATAATCGGATCAAATTCTGGGGAAAATTCTGATTGATCGAGCTGACTTTGAATTAAACCTACATTCATACCGAAAGAAAGTTGGTTCAAATCGACATCACTTCTGGAAAACATAATGTGGTGAGCATATGTTAGTTTTACCCCTCTTTGGGAGTGATAACCGTTTCTGTCGTTAAAAAGAATAATACCTCCTCCTGATTTTTCCCCTAAGCTGGTGTTGAAACTAGCTGTTTGCAGTGCCGGAGCTTTATCATGACCAAACCATTGCTGACGTGCAGTAATTCTAACTTTCGCACAATTTGCAGCCCCTGCCATTGAAGGATGAATTAAGTAATAGTTATCAGAAAGATAATCAGAATAGACTGCTATTCCTTCTTGCGAAAACGAAATTTGTGTTATAAATAATAATAAAATTAAATATCCTTTTTTAAAATTCATCAGGTATTAACGTTTTAATGAAAAATGTGCTCTAAACTCTTTATTTACTGGGCCTTCTTGGTAAAAAAGTGTAAACCAATAATCTGTAGCCGGTAAAGGTTTTCCGTTGAAAGTACCGTCCCAAC
>CAZSOC010000100.1:0-3187 GCA_964608415.1 uncultured Flavobacterium sp. | reverse complement strand
TTGATGTGGATGTAAAGGAGTTAATCTGAATTATTCCGTTCAATCCTAATAATTTCCCTCAACAAAATATTTTCATAAAACCGTTTATATAAGAATAAACGCAATATCAAATGCTTTTACCTGATTTTCAAAATTGAAAATCCCTTTTCCGGGTTGTTTGGGTAATATTGTTTATTTTCAAATTTTCTTGCCTTTAAGCAATCAAATTGCAAATAAATGGAAAAAGAAAAAGCAATGTCATCAATACTATTTTCAAAATATAATGATTCTTCAATTCCTGAATACTTTCTGAGAAAATGATAAACCATACCAAAAGATAAATATCCTGTTGCTAAAGTTTGTAATGAGGGATTTTCAACAGAATAATTATTCAATTCTATTTCAAAGGCATCAATGTGGGAATCAAGTATTGATTTACTTTCTTTATTATTGAAATAATGGTTATATACACTTGAAAAGACAATTATTCCTAAATCTCCAAATATACTGTCTCCTGATGGTGTTAATTTAGAATTTGAGTAGAATATTTTATGTACAAGCTCAAATACATTTTTAGAAAGCTCATCTACTTTTTTATTATTATCCCTCATAGAAAAATAATTTAATTTTAATAAAACACCATATTTATTTGAAATTTTTGAGTCAAATTTCTAATTATACTCCTCTAAAATTACATCAATACCTTTAGTAATCCAAGAATCAATTCCTGAGGAAATATCACTAAAAGAATAAGTGATTCTACTATCTATTTTTACACCTTTTCTTTGTGTTTGAGAAAAATCAGGATATAAAATACCCAGCCCAGTCATTTTAACTTCTATATTACCAGGAAAAGTAAAACCCGTCACATTACCATCAGTACCCGATGAAGTATTACCAACTACTAAAACATTAGGATTGGTTTGCATTGTCATCACTAAAAATTCTGCATGACTTTGCGTTGTTTCATCAACAAGAAGAACTATTTTCCTTTTGTAAGATTTATTACCTTTTATTTTTAAAACTGAACTTCCCATTTGACACCTAAACAACCCAGGTCTGTTAATATCTGGATAATAAGAACAATATATAAGTGTATCTCTTGAAATCACAAAATTTACTAACTTTGATGAAGTGTATCCGTTAGGATATCCTCTCATATCTATGATAACTCCCTTGTTAAATTTATGCAATTTTTCTAAACTACTTTCTATGTTGTCCTCAAAAAGATGGTTAATATTTACATAACCTATTCCTTCAGATACTTTTTTTGCAATATTTTTATTTTCCCAAAAACGTTCTTCTTTTCTTTCAGATTTGTTTAAGGATTGAAAATTATAGAACTGAATATTTTGATTAAAAATTGAATCATCCCTCTTTATTTTAATTATATGAGTTTTATTTTTTTTACAAACTAATAGTTTATTCAATTCTCTACTTTTGGAATATTCATTAGCACCTGTCGCATAAGGTGCTAAGTCAGTAGCAAGTTTATTGATATCTACAGAGTCAATTTCAAGAATTATATCCCCAACCTTAATTAATTCATTATCCAATGATTTAGAACGAATCTTGTTTACTACAAATCCCGAATCAATTTTTACCATTCTGAAGTTAGGAACATATTCGCCAAAAACTGATGTTAGATTTTGAGGGTGGATAATAGAATGATTATCATCTAAAAAAGAAATCAACTTAATTATAGATTTCTTATAATCTACGATCGAATTAGCAGATTCAAAATCTAAAATTGACTCTAACAGAACATCATCCCAATTGTTATCTAATAAAGTCTTATATGGGTAGAAATACTCAACAAAATTCCAATAATAAAAGAGTCCAATTAAGCGGTCTCTTTTATCAGGAAGTTTAGATGAAGATATTGAATATGGAGTGGTTTTATATCCAACTATTCCTATATTAGATTGTTTCAGCATTGAATCAACTGACTGACTTTCGTTATATGTATATATAATCCTATTAAGCATATTGCCTGTTTCTTTATTGATATACACTGAATCTTTTAACCAATTTAGAGATAAATTAGTGTTTTCTTCTAAATTGATTTTATTATGAACAATTTCAGCATTATCAATATTGTAATAGTAGCTGTTAACTAATGTTTGTATTTTGTTCTTATATTGTTCAAGGCTAATTGTGTCAATTTCCTGTAGTAAACTATCAATAGAATTATTAAGAGTATTATTTTCTTTGCTAGTATGAAAAAGAAGTACTCCAAAAACTTTACACAAGTAATACTTTTTCCCTACAGATTCTGAAGACATTGTCTTTATGTCTGATTTATAGGGATTTTTGCTTGTGTAAATCGCATCTAGTTTAGGATTTATAGATAAATAATTATATTCTCTTTCACAGGAATAAAAAATCATTAAAATAAAAAAAAAGACACTAAAAAAAAAGGCTTTATTGATTTTTAAAAATAGGCTCTCTCCTTTCTTTTTAATTATTTTATACATTTGTGAATTTATTAAAAATTAGTAATTCTAAAATCGTAAACAATCTAACACAACCTTTTAAGGCTGTGTTAGATTGTTTAAATAAAAGCCCAACTAAAGAATGTGATAAAGCTTTTAATACCGAAATAATATTCAATATTAAATACCTTTGCACCAACACCAACCCCAATCAGTTGCACTAAGACAATTTGGACCATCATCATGTCCAATCCACTATTCATTCATATAAAGAGTCTGTTAGCGAGTTGCGAGTTCTGCAACGCAAACACGTTGAGCTGATCGGTAAGCGTATGCTCATGCTTATTGAAATAAAAAAGCAGGAGAAGTCAGGCGGTATTTCCAATTTAACGCCAATTTCGCTCTGAAATTGATATTTTCCTTGTTTCACAAAAAGCAAGCTTTTTATTCTGTCTTTTTTAAGGGGACTGATTGCTTTTGAGTGTTCTTTTTCTAAAAAACCAACACTTTCCTTTATTTCTATGGCTATCTTTTTTGGCATGTCACGAAGATATAAATTATTGCAGTTAATTGAAAACGAAAACGGTATTAGCAAATTACTTCCCTCTCGGGTAGTTTCTGAAAGCTCCCGTAAAGTTTGGATGTTTAAGGTTTTGCCATAATTCCTGGCAATGATTTAAGGCAGGTTGGACCACAGTCTTTGGCATCGGCTTGTTTGTAAAACGGAAATTTAGACATCTTTTTTCACTAACTCTTGCATTCCATAATGCTCA
>CAZSOC010000099.1:0-3221 GCA_964608415.1 uncultured Flavobacterium sp. | reverse complement strand
TTGCTTTTTTCTTGTTGGCAACAGTTTTTCTCTTACCTTTTCTTGTTCTAGAGTTGTTCTTAGTTCTTTGCCCTCTTAACGGAAGACCAGATCTGTGACGTATACCTCTATAACATCCGATGTCCATTAGACGTTTGATGTTCAAAGAAACTTCTGAACGAAGCTCACCTTCAATTTTGTAGTATGAAACCGCTTCACGGATAGCTCCGATCTGATCATCATTCCAATCATTTACTTTGATGTCCTCGCTTACATTGGCTTTTGCCAAAATTTCGCTTGCTCTGCTGCTACCAATTCCGAAGATATAGGTTAAAGCAATTACGCCTCTCTTGTTTTTTGGGATGTCTACCCCTGCTATTCTTGCCATAATTATCCTTGTCTTTGTTTAAATCTAGGATTCTTTTTATTGATTACGTATAAACGTCCTTTTCTACGTACGATAATGCACTCGGCACTTCTCTTTTTTACTGAAGCTCTAACTTTCATCTTTAATACTTTAATATCTGTAAGTAATTCTTGCTTTTGACAGATCGTAAGGGCTCATTTCTAATTTCACTTTGTCACCAGGTAACAATTTGATATAATGCATTCGCATTTTTCCAGAAATATGAGCAATTACTATATGTCCATTTTCTAATTCTACACGGAACATCGCATTTGATAATGCTTCGATAATTGATCCGTCTTGTTCTATTGCTGATTGTTTAGCCATAAATATAATTAAGCTATTGCTTTTCTATTTTTACCACTTTTCATCAATCCGTCGTAATGTTTATTCAACAAGTAAGAATTTATTTGTTGAATGGTATCTATAGCAACACCTACCATAATGATTAGTGAAGTACCACCAAAGAACATCGCCCAGGATTCGGTTACATTCATTACACTTACAAGTATAGCTGGGAACACAGCAATTAAAGCAAGAAATAAAGAACCAGGGAATGTAATTAAAGACATTACTTTATCTAAAAATTCTGAAGTTTCTATTCCTGGTCTGATTCCTGGAATAAATCCTCCACTTCTTTTCAAATCGTCAGCCATTTTATTGGTTGGGACTGTAATTGCAGTATAAAAGTATGTGAATACAATTATTAATGTAGCAAAAACAACGTTGTACCATAAACCAAACATATTACTCATTGCACCTGCTATAGATTGAGAGGTATCAGAATCTGACAACCCTGCAACCGCTGCGGGTATGAACATAATAGCCTGAGCAAAGATAATTGGCATTACTCCAGAAGCATTAAGCTTAAGAGGTATCCATTGTCTGTTACCACCATCTTGTTCAAACTCTCCAGACACTGTTCTTCTAGCGTATTGTACCGGAATTCTACGAACTGCCATTACTAAAAGAATACAAGCAATAATTACTAATAACCAGATAATAACTTCTAATACTAATAGCATAGGACCTCCGTTATTATTTGTAATGGTTGAAATAAATTCTTGAATAAATGCTTGTGGTAATCTTGCAATAATACCAACCATAATCAATAATGAAATTCCATTTCCAATACCTTTGTCGGTAATTTTCTCACCTAACCACATAGCGAAGATAGTACCTGTAACAAGAATTGCTACAGAAGAGAAAAGGAATGAAAATTCTGAAATTAATTCAGGGTGAGATTTTGCAATAATTGCGCCAGGAATGGTTTTATACAAATTATAAATATAAGCTGGTGCCTGTACTAAAGTAATTGCGATGGTTAACCAACGAGTAATTTGGTTCATTTTCTTTCTACCGCTTTCACCATCTTTTTGCAATTTTTGCAAATATGGAACCGCAATTCCCATCAATTGTACAACAATCGAAGCAGAAATATACGGCATAATTCCTAATGCAAAAACAGATGCTTGAGAAAATGCTCCTCCGGTAAACATGTTAAGAATTGAACCAATTCCTTGATCTGTCTGGGATGCTAATCCTTCTAACATTGTGGCATCTATACCTGGTAGAGTTACTTGAGCTCCAAAACGATAAACCAACAACAGTCCTAAAGTAATTAGAATTCTGTTCTTTAATTCTTCAATTTTCCAAACATTAATAAATGATTCAATAAATTTCTTCATTTTACTAGAAAAATTATAAAGTTACAGCCTCTCCACCAGCAGCTTCAATAGCTGCTTTTGCAGTTGCAGTAAATTTGTGAGCGGTTACTTTTAATTTTGCTTTTAGTTCGCCTCCTCCTAAAATTTTTACAGATTCGGTTTTAGTAGCCAAACGATTGGCAACAAAATCAGACATATCAACAGCATCCTTGATCAAACCATTATCAACTAACAATTGTAGTGAACTAAGGTTAACACCTTGATATTCTTTACGGTTGATATTAGTAAAACCAAACTTAGGCACACGTCTTTGAAGAGGCATCTGACCTCCTTCAAAACCAATTTTCTTAGAATAACCAGAACGTGATTTAGCTCCTTTGTGACCTCTTGCAGAAGTACCTCCTTTACCGGAACCTTCACCTCTACCTAATCTTTTGTTTTGGTTGTGTGTTGAACCTTCAGCTGGTTGTAAGTTACTTAAATTCATAACTATATTTTGTTATTTAGCTTCTTCAACAGAAACTAAGTGTTTAACTTTATTTATCATCCCAAGGATTGCAGGATTTGACTCGTGTTCTACAACTTGACCCATTTTACGAAGACCTAAAGCTTCTAAACCTCTTTTTTGAGAGATCGGGCAGTTGATTTTACTTCTTACTTGTTTTATTACTAACTTAGCCATATCTACCTTGAATTAACCTTTAAATACTTTCTCTAATGAAATTCCTCTTTGTCTCGCAACTGTATGAGCACTTCTCATATGCAATAATGCATCAAAAGTAGCTTTAACCACATTATGAGGATTTGAAGAACCTTGAGATTTTGACAATACATCTTGAATCCCTACAGATTCAAGTACAGCACGTACAGAACCACCTGCGATAACTCCCGTACCGTGAGAAGCCGGCATCAAGAAAACGCGAGCTCCACTAAATTTACCTATTTGTTCGTGAGGAACAGTTTTGCTGTTCAACGGGATTCTAACCAAATTCTTTTTTGCATCTTCTACTGCTTTTGCAATAGCTTCAGAAACATCTTTTGATTTTCCTAACCCGTGTCCTACAACACCGTTTTCGTCACCTACAACCACGATTGCAGAGAAACCAAATGCTCTACCTCCTTTAGTAACTTTAGTAACACGATTTACACTTACCAAACGGTCTTTAAGT
>CAZSOC010000098.1:0-3222 GCA_964608415.1 uncultured Flavobacterium sp. | reverse complement strand
ATCCCTCACAGGGGCTACGCCCCGCTCGGGACGTGCGCAAAGCCGCCGGGACGTTGGTGGCAATTTTACCGAACCGACCGCCAACAAACGAACTGAAAACATTTTGACGAAACAAATGAACTGCAAAAACTGTAACACCGAAATAAATTCAAAATTTTGTCCGGACTGCGGACAACCAGCAAGTCTTAAAAGAATTGACGGAAAATATATCATTCACGAAATTGAACACGTACTACATTTTGAACGTGGAATTTTATATACCATTAGAGAACTGATAACAAATCCAGGACAAAACATACGGAATTATCTTTCTGAAAACAGAAGCAGGCTTGTTAAGCCAATAATTTTTATAATCCTAACTTCTCTAATCTATTCATTGACGGTTAGTATATTTCATATTGAAGACGGATATGTCAAGTTTGAAGGAGATAATGCACAATTGTCAACGCAATTCAAAATTACTAAATGGATACAAAGCCATTACGGATATGCTAATTTGATTATGGGAGTATTTATTGCTTTTTGGGTAAAGTTATTTTTCAAAAAACATAAATTAAATCTTTTTGAAATTTTAATATTGTTGTGTTTCGTAATGGGAATGGGAATGTTGATTTTTTCAGTTTTTGGCTTTGTACAAGGTTTAACAAATCTAAACTTAATGAGCATTGGTGGAATGGTCGGTATAGGTTATTGTTCTTGGGCTATAGGAAACTTTTTCGGAAAGACTCAAATAATAAATTATGTAAAAGCGTTTTTCGCATACATTTTAGGTATGATAACTTTTATCTTTTTAGCAACCGCATTAGGAGTTTTAATAGACATTATAAAAGGACATTAAAAAATGAACAACAAAATAGGTTTCAACTTATTTCCTGCACTACTTGCTTTTTCAATAGGATTGGCATTACTTCGAGAATTTGACTTCCAAAGTTTTACATTTAAAAAAACAGCATTAGGTATTCTTTACCTTATTACATTTATATTTTTAGTTTACTTAACATTCAAGAAAAATAAGAAACAAACTGAAAAATAAAAAACTATGGCTAACAAAAAAATACCGAAAATTTTTCCATTTTTATTTTTGAAAATGTTCCATTATTCGTTAACTTTGGCAAATGGAAATAATTAGAGAAATCGTTTTTTATAAAGATTACTTTGACGACTTTTTTGAAACCTTGACAGACAAAGTAAAGGACAAAATTGACGAAGTGCTTTTTATGATGACCATTCTTGAAAGAGTTCCGACCAAATTTTTCAAAAGTATTGAAGGAATAAAAGGACTTTTTGAGATTAGAGTTGAATATGAAAGTAACATTTACAGGATATTTTGCTGTTTTGACAAAGGAAATTTAGTCGTTCTTTTCAACGGATTTCAGAAGAAAACCCAGAAAACACCAACCAAAGAATTAAGCAAAGCAGAGAAAATAATGGAGGAATATTTTAACGAACAAAAAGAAAATAAAAATGGAAACAAAAAATAAAAATATCAAAACTTTTGCCCAGCATCTTGACAAAAGATACGGTAAAACAGGCACAAAAGAAAGAACTGACTTTGAAATTAAAGCCAAATCTTTTGCCATTGGAGAATTAATCAAAGAAGAGAGAAAACTGGCTAAAATGACACAAGAACAACTTGCCGAAAAAATTGGAGCAAAGAAAAGTTTTATTTCGAGAATTGAGAACGGACACAGCGACATTCAACTTTCGACACTTTACAAACTCATTGAATTTGGACTTGGACGAAAAATAAACTTCACAATCCAATAAAAAACTGCCACCAACAAGGGTTTTGCAATAGTGGGGCGAAACTGCAAAGTTCAACCGTGGTTCTTCGATTCAACTTTTGTACAAAATTGAAGATTTGTGCTTCGATTGCCCCACCATCGCAAAGCCCCAAAACGATGTGGCGAAATCCGCTAACGCTCCTTTCGCCACATCGTCCCGGCGGCTTGCACCGCCTGATGCGCTCGGTCGCTTCGCGGACTCTCGCACATCAGGCGGTTTTGCGCCATCCCTCACAGGGGCTACGCCCCGCTCGGGACGTGCGCAAAGCCGCCGGGACGTTAGCTGACAGGCTAAAAAAAACAGAACACATCAACTAAAAACAGAAAAAATGAGTTACGATTTGAACTTTTGGAAATACAAAAACAATGTGTATTTGAACAATCAGGAAGTTTATGAAAAATGTTCGGAAGGAGAAATTATAGAAGGATTAGAAGAATTACCTATTGACCAAATCAAACAAAAAATAGCAGAAGAGTTTTCTGATTGGGCTACCGATGACAGTGATTTTTTTGAAAACACTATAGGGAACGGTGCTTTCGACTTGTTTACAACCGCACAATTTATTCGTTTCAATTGCTCCTTTAAAATGAATGGAGAAGATATGAACAGATTGATTGACATAATGTTAAAATACGACTGTCCTCTTTACGACCCTCAAGTTCCTCAACGATATGATAATAAATCTTGAATGACAAACGTATTTTTTCGTAAATTTGACAATAGAAAATTGTGTTAAAGATGAAAACAGCATTACAGATAGATATTACATTCGACCAAATTCTTTCAATGATTAAACAATTGCCGAGGCAACAAAAAATCAAATTAACAAAGGAATTGGAAAAGGAAGTCATAGGTTCAAAACTTTCGCAATTATTGAAAATTTTTAAAACAAAAGAGCTTGATTTGGAAACAATAAATGCAGAAGTAGAAAGCGTAAGACAAGAAATCTATGACAAACAAAAACGTTAAAGTAATTTTTGATACTAACGTTTGGATTAGTTTTCTAATCGGTAAGCGTTTGGCTAAAATCAAACAATATATTGTAGATGGAAGCATTACAATTATTGTTACGGAACAGCTTTTGACCGAATTGAAAACTGTAACATCGAGAGAAAAACTTAAAAAATATTTTCCAAAAAACAGCGTAAAAGAACTTATCGAACTGTTGGAAACAATTGCCGAAAATATTGAAATCAAGCCTACACACTTCATCAATAGAGACCCAAAAGACAATTTCCTGTTAGATTTAATTGATTTTTCAAAAGCAGATTATTTAGTAACAGGAGATAAAGATTTATTGGAGCACAATCCTTTTTTGACCGCAAAAATATTAACACCAACGGACTTTGAAAAACATATCGAAAAATGACAAGCCCGTCAGCTAACAGGGGTAACTGTTGCACAACTCTTCCAAAAAACTAACTTTTCAAAAAAAAC
>CAZSOC010000097.1:0-3257 GCA_964608415.1 uncultured Flavobacterium sp. | reverse complement strand
TTAAATTATACTTTATGAAAAAAATAATATATTTCTTTTTAATTATTTTATTGTTGTGCTCTTGCTCCAAAGATTATTTGTTTAAAAAACATCAGATATCAATTTCAAATGACCTGAAGAAAATTAAGAATTCTGATCAGACAGTTAGACGTTATGAATCACTGGTTCATTATAAATATAATATTAGGTCATTTTATACTGTTAGTGATAGCCTTTATCAAGAACATTTAAAAGGGAATGAAAATGAATATTTTGATTTTTCAGGCATACCTAGTATAGAAACCCAAATTAATAAATTTCCAGACACCAAAATCGTTAAATATAATACCGAGATTGAAGCCGGAGAAAAACTAATGAGGTATGTAGATGAAATAAACTTTAATAAGCTTTATCAGATAATAAAAAAGTATGGATATCCATCTTATTACAATAGAGATTGGATTGATACTACAGAAGTAAGAGTGGGTGTAACATACGTATTAACCCATATTAGCGAAGATAATATATTGAGTAAAAAAATATTAAAACTAATGCTGAAAGAATATTTTAAGGGTAGGGTTGCAGAAGGAGAAATGAAACATTATTTGTGGAATATTGAAGGAAGAAGAGAAGATAGACCTTATAATTATGTTATTGATAAAGACTATTGGAGAAAAAAGATGAATGAAAACTAATATTTTAATAGCTTCTGATAGTTAATGAATAAAGTGATGGATTGGTTCTGTTTTTATAACTTATTTAGTTGTATTTGGAATAATAATTTATTGGATAATGCTATTGGACTTATAAAAACAACTTTAGATTCGTCTTTAAAAAGCAAAGTGCCTATTGTGGATTACAATGGTATTTAAAGAGCTTTTTATTAATAAATTAAAATATTGATTTACAATGAATAAAGAGAACAATCCGGTTCTAAGAAGTTTTTTATTGTTCATGGTTTTTGTTATTCTGCAATGCTTTTTTTTGATTTTATTGTACAAATTATTATCACACAATAAATTCGGGGGAATTACAATAGATATTAGTTTTTTGATTTCTATTTTTATTGGATTGAAAATTCTGGATAACAAACAAATTAATAATACAAATAAAGTAAAATGGTATTTTATTTTGGGATTATTTTTTATTGGAATAATTTGGAGATTTTTAGGCTCTTTGTTTAAATTTTCAGAGTTTTTAGATATACAAAAAGTGTATAGGTATTGGGATTTAAAGAATTTATTTATTCCTGAAAACCTGTCTGTTATAGAAAATTATAACTTATTTAGAATTATAATTCTCACACCTGTTTTAGAGGAAGTTTTTTACAGAAGACTTATTTTAAACAGTTTATCAAAAAAAATAAATATACTGTCTTCATTAATCATTTCTAGTTTATTTTTTGCTTTTGGACATCTTGACCTGGATAATTTTATATTCTTTTTTATAGGAGGAGTTCTTTTAGGTTATACTTATCTATATACTAAAAAGATTATATATCCGATTTTACTTCATTGTGTAATTAATATATTAATTATCATTCTATGATTAAATATTTATTGATTATCGGGAATTCTGCACCAAAGGAACCTGCTTCCGGGTATAATGTCTCCGATAGTTTAATAATTTAAATTTTTTGAAGTGTCTTATATGTTATCACAAAAATAAACTATTAAATTTTAAAACATTTATGAAATATATTTTAAGCTTTCTTACTATTTATTTGATATTTCTCAGTCCGAAATTTGATATGTTTGGGATCAAGCAGAAGTTTAATGAGACCGTATATTTCAAAATAGACAAAAGCGATATGCTCTTGAGAACTGTCAATTTGGAAGAGTTTCAGAATGAGTTTTTTGATGGAAACCCTATTATTAAGTCAAAAGATAAAAGTGAAAATATAGATTTAAAAATTTCTTTATCAACTCCGAAATTGTTTCGTTTTTATTCATTAAAACCACAAACTTCACCGTTAATTATTTTTGTTCAGCCGGGAGATTCCTTAACTTACAAATTGGGAGAAAATAATTCTATAATTTTCGAAGGTAAAAATGCGTGTCACTATAATTTTTTTAATAGAATAAATGACAATAAATTTATTTATCCCAACTATGACGAAAAAGAAGGAATATGGAAATACAAAGAAAAAGTTGAACTGACATACAAAAAAAGATTGGATTTTCTGAAACAATATTCAAAGAATGAAAATACTTCTAAAATGTTTACAAAAAGAATTAAAGATGTCTTAGAATATGAATATTATAATCGTTTGTTAAATAGATTTATGATCCCAAATGAAGAGATAATTCAAAATCCAAAATATTTATCAGGGATTGATTATAATTTATTTACCAAAAATGACCAGGAAGATAATGGTTACTTTTATCTGGCGTTGTCTAATTATCTCCATTTTTTATCCGTTGTAAATGATACATCAGAGGGTTTTTCCATGCAAAAACTGGAATTTCTGTTAAATAGTATTGATGAGAATTTATCAGGAAATATTAAAGAATTTGCTATAACTAAGACACTTACGGAATATCATAAACATTTAAAATTGGAAAACAAGAGTTTTTTTAATAGTTCCGTAATCGACGGTTTAGCTCATATTAAAGAAAAAAAATATAAAGACGCTTTAGAACAAATTAAACAAAGTCTGACAAGTCTTGCTTCAGAATTACCTAAGGAGGTTTTAAATTCCAAATTAATAGATATTGATGGGAACAGCATTACTTTAGAAGAAATTTTAAAAAATAATAGTGGAAATGTTAAGGTAATTGACTTTTGGGCGAGTTGGTGTGCTCCATGTATTAGTGAGATCAAAAAGAGTTATCAGTTAAGAAATAAATTAACAGAAGAAAAGAAAACAGTATTTCTATATTTTTCCATTGACAAAAGTCAGGAAAAGTGGAAAAGTAAGATTACAGAATTAAAAAAGTATTGGATGGATAAAAACCAGTATCTTATTTCAGAGGCTGCAATCTCTGCTCTGGGAGCCTGTTTTTCCATCAGTTCAATTCCTAAATATGTTATTTTAAATCCAAAAAATAATATATATATGAATACAGCCCCTTCACCTGGAAGTACTGAATTCGAAGAAATTTTAAATAGTATAAATAAATAATTACAGTTTTAACACAATTTAGTTATCTGATGACTTATTTAGTTATGTGGTGACTAGGGATTTGTTGGATAATGCTATAAACTTGGAATTGTAAAAACAAACATTACATTCGATCTTAAGAAAGTTAGTGCACGAATGAGTAAGGGTGTTGATT
>CAZSOC010000096.1:0-3282 GCA_964608415.1 uncultured Flavobacterium sp. | reverse complement strand
ACCATGCTTTAAGGACTAGTCGTAACGAAGAGCTCTTATAGGACTTATTTTGACTGCCCTTTTTGGATCGAAGGCAGTCAGAAAGTTTTCAAAAACGCCAAAAGACCCCTCGATAGCCCCGATTGAAACGGAAATCCCTCCTGACTTTTCTTTAAAGAAAGGAGGATTGAAGTGGAAAGCGGGAATATGGATTGAACAGATGCCTGAATGATTCGCTCATTAAAATTAGACATACACTATATATGTATAATTATAGTACATATATATATTGTATGTGTTTTGAGAAACTTCTATATTTGCGGTCATAAAATTTATACGATGATAAAGATTACGTTACCCGATGGGTCGGTTAAAGAGTTTGCGCAAGGCGTGACTCCGATGGGTGTTGCAAAAAGCATTAGTGAAGGATTGGCAAGAAATGTTATTTCTGCTTCTTTTAACGGAACTACTGTGGAAACCGCAACGGAACTGACGACGGATGGGTCACTCATATTATATACATGGAATGACAAGGATGGAAAGAAAGCATTTTGGCATTCGACCTCTCACGTTATGGCTCAAGCCTTGGAGGAATTATTTCCTGGGATTAAACTAACATTAGGACCTGCGATTGAAAATGGATTCTACTATGACGTAGATTTTGGTGATCAAAAGATTACTGATGCTGATTTCAAGAAAATTGAGGATCGTGTATTAGAAATTTCACGTGGTAAATATGAATTCAAAATGCGTTCGGTTTCAAAGGCGGAAGCTTTGGAAGTTTATAAGGATAATGAATATAAGACGGAATTGATTTCGAATCTGGAAGACGGGACGATTACTTTTTGCGATCATGCTGACTTTTTTGATTTGTGTCGTGGAGGACATATTCCGAATACCGGAATTATCAAGGCTTTTAAAATCATGAGCGTTGCTGGTGCATATTGGAGAGGTGATGAAAAGAACAAACAACTGACTCGTGTTTATGGAATTTCATTTCCTAAGCAAAAAGATTTGACTGATTATCTTGAATTGCTGGAAGAAGCAAAACGTCGTGATCATAGAAAACTTGGAAAAGAACTTGAATTGTTTGCTTTCTCTCAAAAAGTAGGTCAAGGCTTACCTTTGTGGTTACCAAAAGGTGCTGCATTGAGAGATCGTTTGGAACAATTCTTGAAAAAAGCACAAAAGAAAGCGGGTTATGAACAAGTGGTTACGCCACATATTGGTCAGAAAGAACTTTATGTTACTTCCGGTCACTACGAAAAATATGGAGCAGACAGCTTCCAACCAATTCATACTCCAGCAGAAGGCGAGGAATTTTTATTGAAACCTATGAACTGTCCTCATCACTGTGAGATCTTTAACGTAAGACCTTGGTCTTATAAAGATTTACCGAAGCGTTATGCTGAATTCGGTACGGTTTACAGATACGAGCAATCAGGGGAATTACATGGTTTGACCCGTGTTCGCGGGTTTACTCAGGATGATGCACATATCTTTTGTACTCCAGAACAATTGGACGAAGAATTCAAAAAAGTAATTGACCTTGTGTTATATGTATTCGGATCTTTAGGTTTTGAAAACTTTACGGCGCAGATTTCCTTGAGAGATCAAGAAGACAGAGCAAAATATATAGGTACGGATGAAAATTGGGAGAAAGCGGAAAATGCAATTATCAACGCAGCAAAAGATAAAGGATTAAATACTGTTGTTGAATATGGAGAAGCTGCTTTCTATGGTCCAAAATTGGATTTCATGGTAAAAGATGCCTTGGGAAGGCAATGGCAATTGGGAACTATTCAAGTGGATTACAACTTGCCCGAACGTTTTGACCTGACTTACAAAGGTTCAGATAATGAATTGCACCGTCCCGTGATGATTCACCGAGCACCTTTTGGTTCGATGGAACGTTTTATAGCTATTTTATTAGAACATACAGCAGGAAATTTCCCAATTTGGCTGATGCCTGAACAAGCTATTATATTGTCTTTGAGCGAGAAATATGAAAAATATGCTAAAAAAGTTTTAGATTTGCTGGAAAATCACGAAATTCGCGCCCTAATTGACAACCGAAACGAAACGATCGGGAAAAAAATACGTGAAGCAGAAGTACAAAAGTACCCGTTTATGTTGATTGTAGGCGAGGAAGAAGAGAAAAACGGTACCATTTCTGTACGTCGTCATGGACAGGAAGGAAAAGGAAATATTACGGTTTCAATTGAAGAATTTGCTTCGATTGTCAATGAAGAAATAAATAAGACATTAAAAACGTTTACAGTTTAACTTAAATTTTTAAAACTATCGCAATTAGAAACAACAGAGGGTATCAACCTCGAGTAGAAAAGAAAGATGCACACAGAATAAACAATCTTATTCGTGTACCGGAAGTGCGACTTGTGGGAGACAATATAGAGCCGGGAGTTTATAAAACTTCCGAAGCTTTAAGATTTGCAGATGAGCAGGAATTAGACTTAGTTGAAATTTCTCCAAATGCAGAACCTCCTGTTTGCAAGATAATGGATTATAAGAAATTTCTTTATATGCAAAAAAAGAGAGAGAAAGAGCTTAAAGCAAAATCTACTCAAATTGTAGTAAAAGAAATTCGTTTTGGTCCGCAAACAGATGAGCACGATTATGAGTTTAAAAGAAAAAATGCTGAAAAATTCCTCAAAGAAGGATCAAAACTAAAAGCATTTGTTTTCTTTAAAGGAAGATCGATCATCTACAAAGATCAGGGACAAATCTTATTACTAAGATTAGCACAAGATCTTGAAGAATATGGAAAAGTTGAAGCTTTACCCGTTTTGGAAGGGAAACGTATGATAATGTTTATCGCTCCAAAAAAGAAAAAATAAGTAAGTAAGAATAAATTAAATAAACTAGGAAAAATGCCTAAAATGAAAACTAAATCTAGCGCCAAGAAACGTTTTAAAGTTACTGGTTCTGGAAAGATTAAAAGAAAGCACGCATTTAAAAGTCACATCCTGACTAAAAAATCTAAAAAGCGTAAATTGGCTTTGACTCACTCTGCACTTGTTCACAAGTCTGATGAGCACAGCATCAAACAACAATTAAGAATTATCTAATAAGCCAATAGTAAAAAGCAATAGTCAATGGTTATACACTTTTGCCTAATGCCTAATTACTTTTGCTTATAAATTCTTTAGGTTAAAAAATTATTCAATAACCTTGGAGTATGGCCAATAAGTTCCTTTGATTAAATTCAGGACGCCTACTACAAAAACACATTAAAATTATGCCAAGATCAGTAAATTCAGTTGCTAAAAGAGCAAGAAGAAA
>CAZSOC010000095.1:2294-3304 GCA_964608415.1 uncultured Flavobacterium sp. | reverse complement strand
CACAGAAATTAGAAGAAGATAAGCTGTAATCAAAATAGACCAAGCAAACAAAGGCATACGCATCCAGGATATTAGAGGGCCACGCATACCAGTAATCGTAACAATAAAATTTATAGCACCCAACAACGACGAAAGGCCTGCCATATGCAAACTCAATATAGCAAAATCAACAGCCGGTCCAGAATGCGAATTCCCAGTACTTAGTGGAGGATACATTGTCCAACCAGTCCCAGCCCCAACCTCAATAATTGATGAAATCAACATCAAAACCAAAGCAGGTGGCAAAAGCCAAAAACTCAAATTGTTCAATCTTGGAAAAGCCATATCTGGAGCACCAATCATGAGTGGAACAAACCAATTCCCAAACCCACCAATAGCAGATGGCATAATAACAAAAAATATCATAAGCAAAGCATGAGTCGTAACAATAACATTATACAATTGATGGTTTCCACCCAAAAAATGATTTCCAGGAGCTGAAAGTTCAAATCGAATAAATACTGAAAAAATAGTACCCATAATCCCAGAAAAAATCCCAAAGACAAGATACAATATACCTATATCTTTATGATTTGTAGAAAAAAGCCATCTGTAAACCCAATTCCACGGAAATTGAAAATCAGACAAAAATTTCGACATTTGTATTATTAAAAAAAATGTAAAAATAACTTTAAGTTAATTTAAATTACCAAAAACCATATTTTATTATTTAATATGGTTCTTAAATGTAGCTTTTTTACGTTAAGAAAATTTTAAAGTAAAATTAAAAACAATCCATACACACAATAGGATTCGAACCTATATTTCAAATTTTGCAGATTCGCGTAATAAACCCTTATACGATGTGGCATTAGTTATAAAAACTTTAATTACACCTTGAAAATAACAAACACAAAAATAGGATCTGACGGGACTTGAACCCATATCAGTCGATTAACAGTCGATCGCTCTAACCGATTGAGCTACAGAAATTTTTTCCTATTTATGTACAAAAACATATTGTAGAAAAG
>CAZSOC010000095.1:0-2284 GCA_964608415.1 uncultured Flavobacterium sp. | reverse complement strand
ATAGATTAGCAATCTACCGCAATAAACCGCTCTGCCACCCTATTTCACTTATTCAATAAACTACTAACAACCAGGAGAGCAGGATTCGAACCTACAACAATAGAGCATGAGTCTAATGAGTTACCGATTACTCCATCTCCTTATGAAATTTTTTCCTATTTATGTACAAAAACATATTGTAGAAAAGATATCCCCCTAAAATAATTTAACGTTATAAGAAGGATTAAAATAATTAAACATTCAGGACGGCAGGATTCGAACCCACATAAATCAAACCCAAATCAATTATGTTACCTTTACATCACATCCTTTAACAAAAATGTAAAAGTCGTCGCAATTTTTTAGGACGCACACCGTTATGCGGAACTCTAATTCGTCCAAGTACAGCAGCAATTTTTTTAAATCCAGATAGTGACCTCAACAAGGACTCAATTCTCGAATTTTTAGGCGTAACAAGAAAAATACATAGCAATTTAAACAATTTTTTACGCTTAAATGTATACAATTTCTTTAGTAGAATTTTTGAAATTATATGTATTGAATGATGAGAAGATCTATTTTTTCCTTTTGCTTTCGAAAAACCCCCAGTTATTACTGCTTTTGTTTCCCCTTTTATATTTGTAAGCGTCAGAAAAATATTATTTGTTGTCTGTTTAATTATCAAGTAGTAGTTGAGCCGGGATTTAATAAGCTTCAAAATTTCCAAATTAATGCCTCCTTTTAGGGATTTTTTAAAAAAATTTTTAAAATTTGGGTTATAAACAAAAGGTTTCTTATTTTTTTTAAAATTTGGGTTATAAACAAAAGGTTTCTTCATATTACTAAAAGTGATAATTCTAAAATATAGTTTTCTTCATTTAAGCTATATTCCTTTTACACACAAGTTACAAAACTATTTTATGGTTTCACAAAGCAAAAAAAAAATAACATAACTATCACACTATCCGATACCCGGTACAAAATTATAAAAATTGACAATGCAATTGCAGCTTCTGCTGCTGCTACACTCAAAATAAAAATAACAAAAATTTGTCCAGTAATATCATCTAGATACAACGACGAATAAACAAAATTAATATTTATAGCCAACAATGCTTGTTCTACGTACAACAAAATTTGGATGTAATCCGCTGCAAAAAAAATAATGCCAATAAGTGAAAAAAATATTACTATGTATGTTACCAAAAACAAACTAGCTATATTCTCATATGAGATGAAAAATTCCATTTAATTTTATTTAATAATTATTGTTTACTATTTTTATTATAATATCGAATTAGCCTTGTATATAATATATAATATACAAGGCTAATTTGTATTTATGAAAGTTAATTTTAAAATCATTAATTTACATGAACTAATTTCCAGAAATTTATTTTAATTACATCATTTTAAGAATTACAAACAATAATATCTTAAATCAAAAATTAAAAGTTTTTGACCAACTCTTTATAGTTATAAATCTCCACCGCTCGATCCTATATCATCATCTGTAGTAATGTTATTATCCACATTCCATTCTTTAGAACTCAAATTTCCTTCCTGCTCAGCTGTTTCGCATATACCCTCCTTTGCATTCTTGTGCCCTCTCAGCTGGGAATACAAAGCATAAAGTAGCTTTGGATCTTTAGGAGGGTTAATTATTCTATCCAATTCTGCATTTATTATAGCTTCCGTCTCCGCTCTGAATTGTATACGCAAATCCACAGGGGGGGGCGCATATTCATACTCGTACTCATCATCGTCATTACGCTTCCGCCGTACTTGCCGCACATTAGGAGTAGTGGGAGTCATATAATAAATTCCAAAACGCGCATTCCTTTCGTCTATTTGACGATCAAGTCTTGCTGCCTCTTCCAATTTTTCCAATTCTGCTTTCAAATCTTCTATCCTTTCAGTTCGAAGTTTCTCAAATTCTTCCACACTTATAGGCTCCTTTTTATATATAGAAAAACAACTATCCAACTCAAATTGAGTCACCGGATTTCGATTCAAGTCATCACCCTTACTATTTTCAGAATCGCTTTCCAGCGAATTAGATTTTTTTTTTTTAGTAGACTTATTAGTATAATAATTTACAATATATTCAGAAGCTTTAAATACAGAAAACATAGTAGAAAGAACAATAAACATGCCTGTCAAAAACAAAACCCACTCCGGAGGTTCCTGACTTCCTGAATTACTACTACTAGCTTGGATTATAAATCCAGCTTTATTAATGTACCAAAAAAAATCTATAGATCTAAGACCAGTTTCACTCATAACTTTAAAGTATGTATATATG
>CAZSOC010000094.1:0-3321 GCA_964608415.1 uncultured Flavobacterium sp. | reverse complement strand
CGCTTTTCCACGAAAAGCAAACCATTATTGAAAACTGCCTTTTCGGTGTGGACATAAATTCCAACTCGGTAAAAATTTGCCGTTTGCGTTTGTGGATTGAGCTTTTGAAAAACGCTTATTACAAGAACGCCACCGAACTTGAAACACTTCCGAATATTGACATCAACATAAAATGCGGAAACTCTTTGGTAAGCCGTTTTGCCATTGATGCCGATTTGAAACAAGCACTCAAAAAAAGTAAGTGGACGATTGACAGCTACCGAATAGCCGTTGACACTTACCGAAACGCTGAAAACAAGGAACAAAAAAGAGAAATGGAACGACTGATTGCCGACATTAAATCGGATTTTAGAAGTGAAATTTCTTTGAACGACCCGAAAGTAAAAAAATTACGCAAACTATCAGGCGACCTTTTTACGCTAACCAATCAAGGGCAACTTTTTGAAATGAGCAAAAAGGAAAAAGTCGATTGGAACAAAAAAGTGAAACAACTGACCGAAGAAACCAAAAAACTTGAAACCGAAATTGAAGAAATAAAAGCCAACAAGATTTTTGAAAACGCTTTTGAATGGCGTTTTGAATTTCCCGAAGTGTTGAATGACGATGGCGATTTTGTGGGCTTTGATGTGGTGATTGGAAATCCACCTTATGGTGTTTCTATTAAGGACAAAACTGAGCGTGAGTACTTAGTTTCAAATCTCTCAAAAGTTCCAGACTTTGAAATATATTATTGGTTCATAAACAAAGGACATAACATTTTAAAACAAAATGGTGTAATATCTTACATAATACCGAACACAATTTTGTTCAATGTTTTTGCACAGTCCTATCGTTTGACTTTGTTTGACAAATGGACTTTGAATGAAATTTTAGATTGCACTAACTTCAATATTTTTGAAGATGCAACAGTTAGAAATATCATTTTTCAGTTCACAAAATCAGACAGCAAGAAAAACACTCTTGATTACAAAAACACAGCAAACAGTGTAAGTTTTGAAAACCTTGTAAACCGAAAACCAGTACGCATTTCAAAACAAACAGCAGAAAGCAATATTCAAAATTGGGGCTTAGTTTTTAAATTAGACAAAGACACATTAACTATTGTAGAAAAAATAAAAAGCGATAAAAAACTACTGATAGAATTATTTCCAGAAACAAGTCAAGGATTAATAGCTTATGATAAATATCAAGGACAAAGTGCTGAAATCATAAAAAGTAGAGCTTATCATCATTTCTCAAATCCAGAGAACAAATTCAAACGATGGCTTTACGGAGAAGATATAACTCGTTATTCAGCAAAGTGGAATGGGAAGGAATATATTGATTATTGTGATGGAATTGCAAATCCGAGAGACCCAAAATTTTTTAAAGGAAAACGACTTTTGATTAGGGAAATAACAAATCCAAGAATTTTTGCGGCAATTACATCAGAAGAATTATATAATGATCCTGCCATAATTATTGTAAAAGAGTGCTCAGATTCTTTCCCATTGGAATGTTTGCTTGCAATTTTCAATTCAAAACTCGCAACATTTTATCATTTCAATTCATCTCCCAAAGCTACAAAAGGGGCGTTTCCAAAAATTTTAGTTTATGATGTAAATAACTTTCCGTTGCCAAAAAAGATTGATAGCAAAATCCAAAAAAGATTGGTAGCACTTGCCGAACAAATCTTGAATAAAAAAGCAAAAGGCAATTCAGACGACACAGCGAACTTAGAAAACCAAATCGACCAATTGGTTTATCAACTTTATGGGTTGACGGAAGAAGAAATTAAAATTATTGAGAATCCTAAAAACTAAATAAAATGGCAAAAAAGACAGTTCCAGTAAAACCTCACAAAAGGTCAACACCATCACCGACACCAAGAAAAAATCCTGATGCTCCAAAGCCAGGACCTAAGACAGTTCCAGTTGAACCGCATAAACGGACTCCACCAAAGAAATAACAATGAATAAGAAAACACTGACATTTAGCGGTATAGTCTGCTACATAAATGACTTCAAGATTGAAATTGAAAACTTTAAAGAAGTTGTTCAATCAGGAAGTTATGATGAAGTCAGTGGCAATCGTGTTCATATTTTTCAAATGGAGTATGAAAACAACTTTCTGAAAATAAATTTCTCGGATGGTTCTGCAATGCCTCGTAATCCGAATGTTTATAACAAATCAAGACAAGAGTTTGAGCCGAACCCAAGAGATTCTGACCAAATCGAACCCAAAGAATATTTTGCAGTTTTTGACTTGACTTCAAGTTATTTATGGTTGAGTAACACCAAGAAAAAATCGCTGTTGATTGACTTCTTTCAAAAAATGTTCAAAAACAAGAAGATAGTTTTGAAGGATGTCTATGATGAAGAAAAATTTATTGAAGGTTTAAAAACACTCGACCAAATTAAACTTAGTGCAGCACCAAGTTTATTCAGTCAGTCAAATACAGTATCGAAAGCTTTAATTGACGAAATGTATGGTGCATTTGAAGCAGTTTTACACCTGAAATATAAGGACACCTTTATTGGTGATGATTTGTATTCTAAAATCAAAAGCATTTTTAAAAACCGTGAAAGTTTCAATGGAATAATGATTGCAGGAAGAGACGAAAAAAATATGGGGATGTTTTTTAATAATAATTTATTCACGAGAAAGATTGACATTGAAGCTCCAGTTGATGAAAATGAAATGTTTAATCCAAGTGATGTGTTCAGTCGAATAATTGCTAAAATTGAAGAAGAAATAAATGCAAACAGTTAAGAACATATTAAAATATTTTCTCTCAGTAGGAACAATTTTTCTCCTATCTACCTATTTGCATTATGACAACTCTGCAACATTTGCTAATATTTTGACTTTTCTATCGGTTACAACGGGATTTACAATAACAGCATTATCAATTATTGCAACATCTAATTTTTCAAAAGAATTATACAAAAAAGAAGCACCAGATGATAATTCAAAATCTTTACTTCACCAATTAGTAGCGAA
Source organism: uncultured Flavobacterium sp. (assembly GCA_964608415.1). GTDB lineage: Bacteria > Bacteroidota > Bacteroidia > Flavobacteriales > Flavobacteriaceae > Flavobacterium. The sequence continues at coordinate 339 of CAZSOC010000094.1, read as the reverse complement.
GTTTGAAAAATCAACTTTGACATTTGCAACAGCTATAATCTTGATTTTGATATATTCATTGATTGAACCAGCCACAATAAAAGAATGGACATTTTTTAATACATCCATTAGCTTTAAAACGATTTTAAGTGGACTTATTTGGTATTTAACTTTTTTATCTATTTGGCTCTTTTTAGACCTATTGAAAATGTTTTCGAAATTTGTAATCCAAAGTGCAAAACGACAATAATATGCCAACGCTTCACAGCCACACACATTGCCAAGTCGCACCAGCCATCGCACAGACCAAAACTTGGCAAAGAGTGTGTCTGTCCCACCGCACAACCGACAGACAATCAA
>CAZSOC010000093.1:0-3404 GCA_964608415.1 uncultured Flavobacterium sp. | reverse complement strand
AATAATGATCGTATTAGGGATTTTATCTCTTTTCTTCCCTGGATACGGGTTATTATTCTGGGGATTAGGGTTTGGGATATTTCATATTATTTATGGCGCAAAAATGTATTTTAAATACGAAAAAAACAATTAGAAATATGAAAAACATCATTGAAAATATCAATAAGGCATTTGATCACCGAATTCGTTTGGGAATCATGTCGGTATTGATGGTCAATGAGTTCGCAGATTTTAATATGCTGAAAGAAATTCTTGGTGTGACAGACGGTAATCTCGCAAGTCATACAAAAGCACTGGAGAATGAAGCTTATATTAAAATTGAAAAACAATTTATCGGGAAAAAACCCAATACAAGGTATATAGCAACTCATTCAGGAAAAAAAGCTTTCAAAGAGCATATTGAAGCTCTTGAAAAATTATTACAACAGCGAACGTAAAAAAATTTAATTATTAACTTTGAAATTCAAAGTACTTTAAAAATGGTAAATTATACAGAACAAATTAAAGACTCCTTTTCGATGCATTTGGCACTCTACTCTTTTATGGGAGGAACATTTTTATTGATTTTACATATCCTGTTTAAACTCGAAATTATAATAAACATCGGGCTTATATATGTTATTATAGCTGTAATAATCAATCTGATTATGTTAATGATTCTTGTTTTTCAGCTTGTTTTATACAACAACAAAAAATTTACTCTGATGAAAATCGGAGCAATCTTATGTAATATTCCAATCTCAATTCTATATACGTATATCATTTTAACCTTTAATATCAAATAAAAAACAAACACTATGGAACCACTTAATGAAAATTCAGCATTTAATTTATTTAAAACCACAACAGCCAAAATGATTTTTGTAGGATTACTCATTTTAGCCTTGCTTATTCCTCTCGAATATGTAAAAAGCCTGATCCAGGAAAGATCAAACCGCAAAAAAGAAGTTGTAGATGAAGTAACAGAAACCTGGGGAAAAGACATCAATTTTTATGGTATTGTATTGAAAATTCCTTACACTTATCAAGATCAGGTTATAATTCAAAATATCGAAACAAAACAAACAGAATACAAAACAGAAACCTACACAAGTCATGTATATTTCTTCCCCGAAATGATACAAAACGAAACAACTATTACAAAAGACAATTCACTCAAAAGAGGTTTGTACAGTCATATTGTTTATAGTGCAGATTTGGATTTTGATGGATATTTTATAACCCCTGATTTTAGTAAATATCAAATAAATCCTGAAAATATTCTTTGGGATAAATCCGAAATTATCATAAAAACTTCTAATTTAAAAAGTATCAAAAGTGAACTGAAATTAGATATTGAAAACGAGAAATTTCCATTGGATGCAATTCAGGAAAATCAATCTAACATGGGTATTTTAAGTACACCTCTTTTTGATTTTAATAAAATTTCAAAAGACGGAAAATTAAAATTTAAGTTGGATCTCAAATTTAACGGGAGTAATACTTTACAATTTCTGCCTATTGCAAAAACAACCGGAATAAAAATGAAATCAAATTGGGAATCTCCAAGTTTTATAGGTAGTTTTAGTTCGGATTCGGATTCTAAAAAAATTGACCAAAACGGTTTTGAAGCAAATTGGAATATTTTTCAGATCAACAGACCCATCTCCTCTTCCTATCTTGATCAACTACCGGAACTAAACGATTATTATTTTGGAGTAAAACTTATAGAAACAGTCGATCAATATCAACAAAATGAAAGAGCTTCAAAATATGGTTTCCTGGTTATAACTCTGACATTTCTGGTTTTTATAATCATTCAGACAAGTAACAAAATTACAATTAATATTATGAATTATCTGCTCATCGGTCTGGCACTCATTATGTTTTATACCTTATTGATTGCAATTACGGAACACTCAAGTTTTAAAATTGCTTATATCATTTCTGCATTAAGCGTAATTGTGATGATTGGTCTGTATTCTAAATCTATTTTAAACAATCCAAAATTTTCAGTATTTGTATCACTCTCACTAATAAGCTTGTACACATTTATTTATGTGTTGTTACAACTTGAAAATTATTCATTATTAGTTGGAAGTATTGGCTTGTTTCTAATTTTAGGACTTGTAATGTACATTACAAGAAAGATCGATTGGAATAAATAATTAATTCCATTTGGGCATAACCCATTTTTAATGAAAGGTTTTATATTCCTATAAAAACTATTACTTTAAAGAGATTCTCTAATCAAAATTATAAAACAGCCATCAAATAGTGGCTGTTTTATTTTTATTGTATTTTATACAAATGATTACTTCTTTAAAAAAACTATCTCCAAATTCATAAATTTAAAATCATATCGAAATTTATAAATTAAATCATCAAAATATAACAAAAAAACATGTTTTATGTTAAAAATAATCTTGTTTAAAGAATTATCATTATTTTTATAATCTTATTAACTATTAATTATATATATGATTTTATGAAAAAACTTTATTTATTGTTAATTGCAATTGCCCTATCATGTACGGCAAAAGCACAAACACTCAATCAATCGGCAGAGTGGCCTAATCCCGATTGGACAGTTACTGGCTCATACAATACTATAGCGACGGCATTTGAAGCAGACCCAACGACTTCAGAAAACTTTGCTTTTGATGATGATGATGCTGGCAACAACCATGAAGACAATATAGCTGCAGAATCTCCAATTATTGATTTAACTGCTGCTCATACAGCAGGAGAACAAGCAGTGGAAGTCTCTGTGGATTACGGTTATCGCAAACTTTCGGCAGTAAGTACCGAAGTCTTAAAATTTGACTATTGGGATGCCGATGCCGATGCTTGGGTTTTCTGGGCGGATATTCCGACAAACTATCTAGGACTTATTGATAACAATTTCTGTACATTACCAAAAACAAATTATGTAACAACCACTTTAAATATCTCATCTTTTACACCAACACAATTGGCAGGATTCAGATACCGTATCTTTTTTGATGACAATCCTACAGGTACAGGATGGGTATGGGGGTTTTGTTTTGATTCCCCTACCATACAATCTATTTCTTGCGCCGCTCCGGGACCATTTACTATAAGTGATTTAACCGATGAAACAGCCACTGTAACTTGGTCAGAAATTGAAGGAATTACCGGGTTTGAATATGTTTTGGATGAGGTAAACGAAGATCCTGCCAGCGCTGGAACTCTAATCCAGGACAACTTTTTTGAAGCTTCCGGTTTGGCTCCAGTAACTACTTATTATTTTCATGTCAGAACTATCTGTACCTCAGGAGAAAGTCCTTGGAGAACGGCTACTTTTACGACAACTACTCCCCCTGCTCCTAATGACTTTTGTCATACAGCAATTGATCTGACAAACGAAACATCTCCTTTGTCAAGCACAACTGTTGGGGCTC
>CAZSOC010000092.1:0-3519 GCA_964608415.1 uncultured Flavobacterium sp. | reverse complement strand
CGATGTTGTTTTACCGTCCTGACCGGTCAGTCTTACCAGGTACAATCCTTTGTCCAGTCCTGAGAGATCGATGTTTCCGGCAGCCTCCATCCATCCTGTGAGCAGGCTTGTTCCCAATATGGAATACACCTCATAGCTTACCACGTTTTCGGTATTGAAAAACAAACGGTCCCTTACCGGGTTAGGATACGCCTGTATTTTTTCCTGTGGGGTATCCGGGTTTGCTAAAAAGTCACAATCGTCGGTACCCAGCTTGGCGAGGAAAAAGTCGCTGTTGCCTCCAATGCTGGTTATTACTGTTCCGGCGATGTTGAGCTGGTACTGAAAATCCCCTCCTATATAATAATTGCCTTTGGTATCGCTGATGACCCTGCGGGCGCTATCAAAGGAATTATTCGATGTTAGATAATGGTGGGTGATAATGGCTCCTGTATGGCGATTGAAACGGACCAGCGATGGGTAATTCCCGTTACTGGTGTTTCCGGACTGGAAATCGATGGTTTGCCAGACGAACGATCTGTGGGCACCGGAAACCGCCACTTCATCACCGTTGATGGTCACTCCTCTGCCTTGGCCTCTGTTACCATTGGTCTGCCATAAGGTATTGCCTTCGGGATCCAGCTTAACCAGGTAGGGAAAAGAACTTGTTTCCTCATGGACAGGTTCTGAAAACGGTATGCCATTGAAGCCGTCCACGACAAATCCATCCCACTCTGCAAATAAGGTTGACCCTGTTAAATAGATATTGTTTTCCCGGTCTACGGTCAGGTCAAAATCTTGTGATGACCATGCCTCATCTCCCATAGAAGTACGCATCCAGAGAAAGGTGCCATTGCTGTCAAAAGCAGCCAGGTATTTGGTTTTATCCATATTGACTCCTCCTATGGTAATAATGGGAGTCCCATCACTATAATAGTAGACATCGCCTGCTATATAGTAATGTCCGGTCTGATGGTTGCGTATCATCTTGAAACGATAACCCAGGCTGTACGATTGAATGTCCATGGGGTGTCCTCCGATAAAATCGCCGTTGGCATTGTATTTTAAGATGTGTCTTGTTGTATCCGTTCCTGTTCCTGTAACGGTATAGGCACCGTTGGCATACACACCCGGTGTAAGCCTGCATAACCAGTAAATGTTGCCATCGGGATCTACCTGTGAATTTTCTGAGTGGTTATAACTTATCGAGATAGAAAGGCTCACATCTTCAGGCTGCGGCATCCGGAGCCATTTTAAGCTACCTGTATTGTCGTATTTGGCCAAAAACATGGATTTTTTATGCAGATTACTATTCCCGGCAGCTATGGGCAGTATGGTATCGGTATCAAAATGTACATAATGGGTACCTCCGAAAGCATCGATTTGTCCCGGTATTACTTTGCCTGTTACATATACATTGCCTTGTGCATCCGCTCCTACATCCTGAGGATAATCATTATCCTCTCCGCCGATGGTTTTGCTCCAGCGATAGGAGCCGTCGCAGGAAAAGCTGGCAACAGCGATATCATTGGACCAATAGGAACCGGAATAACCGTTTTTGGGGTGTCCGTCGATTGTAATGTTATTGGCACCCACCACGGAGACCACGGTAACATTGCCGTGGGGATCGGTACACATGGAGTTGACCTGTTCGAGCCTACCACCGTTAGGAATAGAAGTGCTCCCGCCGTTTTTACCCCATTGCCAGGTTTGGGCATGCAGTGTACTTGCGGATAAGAGAAGTAAAAATAAGAATAGTGTTGTTTTCATAATAAGTTGAATTATTCCTTTATCACCTTGATCGATGTTGTTTTACCGTCCTGACCGGTCAGTCTTACCAGATACAATCCTTTGTCCAGTCCTGAGAGATCGATGTTTCCGGCAGCCTCCATCCATCCTGTGAGCAGGCTTGTTCCCAATATGGAATACACCTCATAGCTTACCACGTTTTCGGTATTGAAAAACAAACGGTCCCTTACCGGGTTAGGATACGCCTGTATTTTTTCCTGTGGGGTATCCGGGTTTGCTAAAAAGTCACAATCGTCGGTACCCAGCTTGGCGAGGAAAAAGTCGCTGTTGCCTCCAATGCTGGTTATTACTGTTCCGGCGATGTTGAGCTGGTACTGAAAATCCCCTCCTATATAATAATTGCCTTTGGTATCGCTGATGACCCTGCGGGCGCTATCAAAGGAATTATTCGATGTTAGATAATGGTGGGTGATAATGGCTCCTGTATGGCGATTGAAACGGACCAGCGATGGGTAATTCCCGTTACTGGTGTTTCCGGACTGGAAATCGATGGTTTGCCAGACGAACGATCTGTGGGCACCGGAAACCGCCACTTCATCACCGTTGATGGTCACTCCTCTGCCTTGGCCTCTGTTACCATTGGTCTGCCATAAGGTATTGCCTTCGGGATCCAGCTTAACCAGGTAGGGAAAAGAACTTGTTTCCTCATGGACAGGTTCTGAAAACGGTATGCCATTGAAGCCGTCCACGACAAATCCATCCCACTCTGCAAATAAGGTTGACCCTGTTAAATAGATATTGTTTTCCCGGTCTACGGTCAGGTCAAAATCTTGTGATGACCATGCCTCATCTCCCATAGAAGTACGCATCCAGAGAAAGGTGCCATTGCTGTCAAAAGCAGCCAGGTATTTGGTTTTATCCATATTGACTCCTCCTATGGTAATAATGGGAGTCCCATCACTATAATAGTAGACATCGCCTGCTATATAGTAATGTCCGGTCTGATGGTTGCGTATCATCTTGAAACGATAACCCAGGCTGTACGATTGAATGTCCATGGGGTGTCCTCCGATAAAATCGCCGTTGGCATTGTATTTTAAGATGTGTCTTGTTGTATCCGTTCCTGTTCCTGTAACGGTATAGGCACCGTTGGCATACACACCCGGTGTAAGCCTGCATAACCAGTAAATGTTGCCATCGGGATCTACCTGTGAATTTTCTGAGTGGTTATAACTTATCGAGATAGAAAGGCTCACATCTTCAGGCTGCGGCATCCGGAGCCATTTTAAGCTACCTGTATTGTCGTATTTGGCCAAAAACATGGATTTTTTATGCAGATTACTATTCCCGGCAGCTATGGGCAGTATGGTATCGGTATCAAAATGTACATAATGGGTACCTCCGAAAGCATCGATTTGTCCCGGTATTACTTTGCCTGTTACATATACATTGCCTTGTGCATCCGCTCCTACATCCTGAGGATAATCATTATCCTCTCCGCCGATGGTTTTGCTCCAGCGATAGGAGCCGTCGCAGGAAAAGCTGGCAACAGCGATATCATTGGACCAATAGGAACCGGAATAACCGTTTTTGGGGTGTCCGTCGATTGTAATGTTATTGGCACCCACCACGGAGACCACGGTAACATTGCCGTGGGGATCGGTACACATGGAGTTGACCTGTTCGAGCCTACCACCGTTAGGAATAGAAGTGCTCCCGCCGTTTTTACCCCATTGCCAGGTTTGGGCATGCAGTGTACTTACGGATAAGAGAAGTAAAAATAAAGATAGT
>CAZSOC010000091.1:0-3620 GCA_964608415.1 uncultured Flavobacterium sp. | reverse complement strand
GCACCTGTTTTCTTAGCCAACTCTTGCGAAACGGTTTGTCGTAATTGCAGTTTGGTTTTTCCGTTTTCTTCGGTTAGTGTTACGGTAACAAGTGTTTCTCCTGGCCAGTCGCTATCCATTCCAATATCAACAGGATTTATCTGGTTGCCATTCTCATCTGCATTAATCATTGTAAACACCAATTTTGAATTGGGCACAACTTCTTTGTATTCTCCAATGCACCAACAATCTCCAAATTGAGGATTAGAAACGCAGGAATGAAATAGTCCACCATTTTTTATATTGAGTTCTTTGAAACGAATAGTGCAACCATCAGGTGCATACCATTTCATTAATTTTTCAGGGTCTGTCCAAGCCTGAAAAACTTTTTCAATGCTTGCGTTAAAAGTTTCTTCTATAAAAACTTCATTGTTGTTTATACGATTTTCCATTTCTTATTTTTTTGATTTATTGATGTGTTTGGTTGCTTTCTTTGTTGCTGTATTAATTCTTTTTGATTGCAATTCTTCTTGTTCGACAAAAGCCTTTAATGCTTTCAATTTTCCTGTCCACAATTTGTGATATTGTTGAACCCATTCGTGAACTTCGTTTAATTTTTCGAGTTTTGCTTCGCACAAACGCTCTCTGCCTGATTGCTTTATGTTTAGCAAACCACATTCGGAAAGAATTTTAAGATGTAATGAAATAGCCTGTCGGCTGACATCAAATTGCTCCGCAATTGTATTCACATTTACAGGTTGTTGGGCTATCATTCCTATGATTTTCCTGCGTGTGGGGTCGGCTATTGCCTGAAAAACATCTCTTCGTATTTCCATATTATGCAAGTATGTGCTTGCAAATATATGAGCAAGTATTTACTTGCGCAAATTTTTTTTCAAGAAAAGTTTCAGCCTTTGAAATTTTGGGTGATGGGAGGGCTTGGTTTACCGTATCGTTATCTGTAAGTCTGAATGATTGTCCGGTTGCGATATTTTTTTCTAAAAGTCTGATAATGTACTGTCTGCTGACAGTACATGTTGACTTTACAAATCTCGGATTTGCGGTCGATTAGCCTTCCGCAGATAATTATTACTAACTATTCCAATTGAATTTTCGGAGAAAATTCGGGATAATCCCAAACACGCAGTTGTTACAAACGCATTGTTAGCGGAAATTGTTTTCTATTTCAACTTCCACTTTTCGACAATCTCTGCGTTAAATCCATTTTGTTCTTTCGGATTGGGGTCGCCTTTTCCCATTGTTATGAGATTGAAAAGACTTTTTTTGATGTAGTTACCCCAAGCGTCATTGCAAACTTCAAAACATTCGTGTTCGGGTGTAAGTCCTTTGTGAGTGAATTTTATTTTTGTTTGCTCTTTATCTTTTTCAATTTCAAAAATTAAATTGGTATCAATCCATTCTGTTTTATCTTTCGTAAAACTAAAATGATTGTCTATAATTTTATAAACCAATTTTTTATTTGGAACTTCTTCTACAAGTTTGATTTTGCATAAATGAATATCTTTGTAATGATAGAAAAAAGTTTCGTTTATTGTGTCGGTTTTTCCTTCAATATCTTCGGACCACCAAGCACGAAAATTTTTTATTTCTTGAAAAACTGTATTCGGCTCTTGTTGCACGATAATCGTAGCCGTATAATTATTTATATTCATTTCTTTTGTTTTTTGGTCATTAATAATTCTAACTTATTCATTTTGCCTTTCCAAAACGTGTCAAAGAAATTCATCCACTGTTGCACTTCGATAAATCCGTCTTGTTTCAATTTGCAATGTCTTTCACGTCCAACATTTTCAATGGTTATAAATCCGCTTAATTCCAAAAGTTTTATGTGTTTTGAAATTGCAGGTCGGCTTATTTCAAAATTTCCTGCTAAAGCATTAATGCTCTGGCTTTCGTTTGACAATAATTGCAAAATTTGTCTTCGGTGGCTGTCGGCAATTGCGTGAAAAGTATCAATTGATTGAAAATTCATTCTGCTTAACTGTTTAAGTGATTAATGATTTTCTGAACATTTTTCGCCCAACCGTCTGTCATTGCAGTATATATTGCAAGATTTTCCTCACTAAAGCCGCTATGTGTTAATTGTAATTCTGTTCCATTTTCTTTTTCTGTCAATATCCACTCAACAATAGATTTCAAGTTAAATATTCCGTTGCCCGAACCTGCATTCCAGGAATAAATTAATTTTTTCTTTGGCTCTATTTCTAAAACCTTGCAATAAAAAATCCCATTGCTGTTAAACTGTGGAAGTGGATTTGTTTTGAATGAAAACTCGTGCCCCTGAATTGGCAAAAAATCATTTGGCATTAGCCATTTTTCCAATAGATCAGCATTTGTCAGATATTCCCAAACTGTTTCAATCGATTGGGAAAAGAAGTAAGTCTGTTTAATTGTATTCGTCATTTTACGTAACCTTTTAGTTACACAAATATATATGTAACTTTTCAGTTACGCAAATTTTATTTTTTGAGTAAAATTTAGAATTGAGCAAAATTCTGATACAATTACTGCTAACGTCTTGGCACTACAGCGGGTTTGGGACTAAATTAAGCCCTATTTTCGGATTTGCCAAATCATCCCAAATACAAAACCAACTTTCCATTAAACCCAATGCCCAAATCCGTTGTAGTGGCTGTTACCTGCTGTTATTTTTCCGGCAATATGTTAGTTTTAGTAACTTTTTTTAGTTCTCAAACTTGAAAGTAATCGTCTAAAGTCAATGTTAATAATATTACTATTGTCTTTTAAGTTTAAAGGAGGATTAAAGTGGTTTATTAATTCAATTTCGATGTTATTAAAGTCTGATGTCGGCAAAAAATACATAATCAAGTTTTCGCACATCCAATTTGATAATTTTATTTCATCTTCGATATTAAATTTTGTCTTACCTGTGGTTGGATCACTATCTCTGGGAATTTGTTTATAACCAAATAATGCACCTAAACTTTTACGAAGTGTCGAACGACCTGCATTGTTGCCTTTAAAATGTTGTCTAAAATCTCTTGTCCTTAAACTGCCACCTGCAATACCTGTATAAATTACTTGTAGTCCGTCAAAATTCGTCAAAATGGGCTTGATTGAAACTGTTGGAAGATTTGATTTTTTCTTTAAACACAAAATATAGTTGCCTGAATTATTTGCAATAATTGTTTCGCTGTCTGTTTTAGGGTCGAAACGATTTATTTTGAAAGCGTCAAGATTTGACTTTAAACCTTTTGATTTTTGAACTACGGGAATTTTCTTTTCAACTGGTTTTGGTTTGTTAGCAGTTGTAATTGTTGCAGTTGCTATAGGTTTATAATTTCCGTCACTGATTATAATTTGTCCTGAACTAATAAGAGCTTCAAAGTCTGCAACATTATAGCCATCTTTTTTGGCGCTAAAGTCTGAAAAATGAAAACCAATTTTACGAATTTTTCCTCTAATTCCTTTTTGTTTGTCTGGTGTCGCAACAACTTTTTCTGCAATGAGCTTTTTGATTGTCAGGATTTGTAAACTTGTAAATGTATTTTGTCCTTTCATTAACTTGTTGATATTAGTTGTCATTTTCTGCGATAATAGCAGGTAACGGTTTCGGGCTTTGCGTTCGGGCGGGTTTCGGAGCACAAAACTGTCTGCCA
>CAZSOC010000090.1:0-3761 GCA_964608415.1 uncultured Flavobacterium sp. | reverse complement strand
AACAGCAGTTTGGCAAAATGGCGGGTTCAGTGCTAAATTCAACGGCAGTTCTTCGATTGAACTTTTGTGCAAAACTGAACATTTGTGCTTCGATTTCCGCCACTTCGCCAAGCTGCAAAACGTTGTGTACAAGTTTAAATGCACAACGGAAACAAACATCACAGTATGAAAACCAAATTACTCAAGATGAGAACATTATTTTTTATTTTGTTCTTTGTATTTACAGGATTCAGTAACGTGTTTGCTCAAAACCAAACTAGCTACGAAAAGAAAGTTTTAGAAATTAAGGTAAAATATCTTTCTATTTTCTATTATGGTTATGAAAAGGAACTCACATTATCTGAAAAATTTCAAATAGAATCACTTATTAAAGATAAAAGTGAAGAACAAGAAGCGGCTGTTTTAGCTAATTTAGTGATGAATTATGCGATGTCTCATTCTGAAACCGAAATGGATAATTTATTAAAACGGTTTCAAAACGAGATGAAAAATGCTGAAAAGTTAAAAACAGATGCTGATATATCGTCTTCAAAAACAACAAATTCTAAAGAAAATCTTTCTTTCTCAGCTTTTGCTAAAATATATGTTGATGAACAATTAACAAAATGGCAAGAAAAAGGGGAATTTGAAAAAACATCAGATTGGCAAATAAGAGTAAATGAAGAAACAACAAAGAAAAAGATTGAACTTTTTAATGAAAATGCTATAGATGCTTATGCTAAATATCTTCAAATTAGTTTTGATAAAAGGGCAAATTTAACTCTAGGCTCTTATGATGCAGATAGAGAGATCTATATAATAGAACATAAGTATTTTGGACAGTTACCGGTTTCCGTTCCACTTCAAGAAGCTGAAAGTTTTAGAGGGACATTTAAATATAGTGTTTCTACTTTTACAACAGATATTGTATATTTTATTTTAAACGATAAATTAGAACTTGCAGAAGCAACATTTATTGATAGTAAGAATATTGGCAATGATGTAAAATATAAATATGAAAATCCGTTAGCAAAAAACAGAAAAAAGCAAACAAAAGAAGTTTACGCATTAGCAAAAATCTATTTTAATAATAAAGAATATCAGCAAGCAATAAATCATTATGAGAAAATTATTGAATTCAATATAGATTTAATGGAGAGTGAAGATTGGAAAAACTTAAGTGTAGCTTATTTTCAAACAGAAAATTATGCAGAAGTTATTGATTGTTATGATAATTACAAAGCTAATGGCAAAACAGGGTTTAACAATTTTATTTTAGCTACTTCATATCTCAAATTAAAAAACTATTCCAAAGCTATTGAAATATATAGTAAGTTATCAAATTTAAATTCTTTAGGATTAGAAATAGAAAAACATAACAATATGGCAGAGTGTTATATTGGTATTGGTGAACATAATAAGGCAATTGATTTGTTAGAACGTTTTATTGAACGTAGTCGCCATAACGCTAAAACATATTATATCTTGGGAAATGCTTATAAAGCTACTAATAATAACAGAAAAGCAAAAGAAGCATATAAAATAGCTGCCAAAAACGGGAGTAAAGAAGCACAAGACATATTAAACAAAAAATAATATCCATATGATACAAGGCATTGATAAACACTCCATACTATCCAAATTGGACAGAACAAAATTACCAACATATTGGAACACATATTTACAATATGAGAAAGATGAAAAACTTTCAACTTTAACCAAAAATGCACTTCTCGAAGAAATTGAAAAAGAAAAAAGCAAAGAAAAACCTTTCATTGATTCACAAATAGTGATTTCAAACCTATTAATAGAATTTGGCAAAAAACACTCTTTTCATAGACAATTTCGAGAAAAATTCCCTAATTCAGATAGTGGTCAGGTATTGGGAATGCAGTTATATCATATTATGATTCAAGATAACGAAATCTGGAAATATCATAAATTACAAAAAAGCGAACATTTATTTCCTCATTCTACTTATTTCAAATAAGTTATAAATAAAAAAACCTGTACACAACATCTGCTATAAGCAATGGCGGGGAAAGTGCTTGCCGAAAGTTTTGGGATTTTAGCTATCTTCGTACATAACCGAAAAGTAACTGAACAAAAACCGCCACTGCTCATAGCAGGCGACCGTTAGCAGAGATTTTAACGGACGCCCTACCAATGACAAGAAATATGAAAAAAACACTTTTTATCACATTGACACTTTTAACTCTAAACTCTTATTCTCAAGACAATATTAAAATTGAAATCACAGAGAGTTATGAATTGTCTAATATTATTTTAGCATTGACCGAATATGGAAGAACAGACAAATGGGATGTACAAAAAATATCACCATATTATGATGAAATTTTGAAATATTTTGAACCTGTAAAAAATCATCCCCTTTTGGATAGTGTAAATTATTCACGACCACTGTGGGAGAAATTTCTTGGTTTCAGGACGGATATGTATGCTTTTTCATTTGACCAAAATGGAAAATTAAAAAGAGATTATCCCTTTAATTCTTTTGGACCTATTGAAGTAGATAAAAATATTGAATTGATTAATGACTTTGTGCTGAAATCAAATTATCGACAATTTTATAAAGACCATAAAGACTTTTACGACAAAATCGTTTCCAATTATAAGGAATATTATTTTGTAACCAAAACAAAACAGTTTCTTGATAAAGTCGCTGAAAAGCCAATCAATGAAAGTAAAAAAAAATATGTAGTTGCAATTTCGCCATTGGTTGGCGGACAAAATTGTCACAGAGATATTGACAGCATTACTACTGTTGATTTTCCAAATATCAGTAAGGACTTAATTTTAGGTAATTTGAATACAGACCATAATACGAGAATAGTTGAAAATCATTCGCTCTTTACCGAAATGGATCACGGTTATATCAATCCAATTTCTGACAAATATGAAAAACTAATTTCTTCAAACTTTAATCTTACCAAATGGGATAAAGAATCGGGTTATTCAGAAATCAATAGTTTCAACGAATATATGACTTGGGCTGTTTATGATTTATTTATTAAAGAGAGCTTTCCAAAAGTTGCGGATTCAATTGCTTTACAATGGCAATATCAAAATGCTTCTCGTGGATTTATTGCACAAAACCTATTCGCAAAAAAAGTTTCAGAATTATATTTCAAGCAAAAAGGAGATAAAAAAATTGAGAAAATATATAAACCATTACTGAAATGGTGTAAGAAAGTAGAGAATAAAATAACGCAACCATCATTATTAAATGTTGACACAGAAAGTTTTGTAAAGAAAGACGTGACAAATTTAGAGATAGAATTTTCAGAAGAAATGAATACCAAAAATCCTTTTCACTTAAAAATCTATGAATTCAAAAATGGCAATCAAACAGGGAGAGAAAAATTAATTGTAATTGATAATGCATTTTGGACAAATAATGGTAAAAAAATGACATTGAAACTTGATACAGATTTTGAGGAATTGGCAATAATTTTCAATTGGTGGGGTATGGATAAACCTCTTATATCAGAAAATGGAATATTGCTAAAACCTCAAAGTTATATATTAGTGAAAAAATAAAAAAAACCTCTGCTAACAAAGGCTTGGCGAAATGCGGGGTTAAGTGCAAAGTTGAAGTTTTGTGCATATTAAGTCACCAAAAGCCAATTTTATTGGCTTTGGCTTAGTTTCGGTCTGAATTGAACTTTCACTCAATTCAAGCCCACACTATCGCCAAGCCTCAAAACGTTGTGTGTCAGCTTAAAACGACAGTACACAAAACATAAACAGACAAAAACAGA
>CAZSOC010000089.1:0-3931 GCA_964608415.1 uncultured Flavobacterium sp. | reverse complement strand
ATCGTGCTGCCAGCATTGCAGCACGATCCATCCTGCTAGCAGTTCCCCGCCAAAAAGATTGTTGAGTGGGTTGGTTTCGCTTGGTAAAACCAAATCTGTTAATATAGTAAGTGAATCCGAAGGTTTTTTAGGAGCCATGATTATCTTATTTTTTGCAAAGATAAGATCCGTTCCACAAAAAATCCCTATTTACTTTAATTTTTATAATAAACAGGGATAAACTATTATAAATCTTGAATTAATATCCAAGCTTCCGGATTTTGAGTTTTTTTGATATCTTTTAAAACGCTCCGGGATTCTTCATAAGTTGTATAACTCCCGTATAAAACCGGATATAATCCATATTTATTTTTTTCTAAACGTCTGGATTTAAATCCTTCTTGACTTAACCTTTCATATATTTTTTGAGCATTTTGCTCGTCCCGAAAAGCACCTGCCACAATATGATAGCTCAATTTCTGTTCTTTTACTGTTAAAGTTACATTTGGCAACGGATTCTGAATAAAAAATGTCGCTTCCTGAATTTTATTCTGAACCTCTTCCTGAACTTCTTTTTGAACCAACATAGTTTCCTGATCGATTCTGTCTATAAACATTTTATATCCCATACTCCCCGCAGCACTTAAAGCCAAAATAAAAACAGCCGCATATTTAAAAAATCCATAGCTTCTCGTTCTTGTAGTTTCAGGAATCAACGAGATAATTTCTTCTTCTGATTCTTCAACAGGAATTTGGATAATTCTTTTTACCGGCGGAGCAATAAGTGAACTTAATCCGAACGAAGCCTTGTTATAATTAATTTGAGATTGAGGTTCAAAATTTAAATTCCCTTCAGAATTTACAGAAACCACACCGATATTGGGTAATACTAAGCTTTTATGCTCCAATAATTGATTTTTCCAACTGGCAACTTGTGACTGAATAGAATTTACTGCCAATTCATAAGTAATCTTTTCTTTTACAGAAATATGGTTTGCCAGCAATCCGTCGTTATGTTGTAAATACGAATTAAACGAAATTAGTTTTTTGGGAGGAGAAAACGTATTATTATTTTCATTCCACTGTGAAGATTGTAATTCTGTCAAAAAAGCACCAAACCCAGGTACTGTTACAAGTTGATGCCTGTATAACAATTGCGATATGTAAGATTCAATTTTCATATTAACAAAATTAGATATTAACCAGCAGCAGCAAAATTTTATCCACAAATTTTATTAACAATTTCAAAAATATTACTTTAATTTGATAATCAATATTTTGCTATGATCGAAGAAGAAACATTCTACCTTTTGGCTTTACAAAAGGTAAGCCTTATTGGTGATATAAATGCGAAAAAACTGCTTTATCATTTTAGTTCTGCCAAAAATATATTTGGAGCAAAACCTCATTTGTTAAATAAAATAGACGGGATAGGATCTGCAATAATTAAAAATTTACAGGACAAAAAAGTTTTTCAACTTGCCGAAAAAGAATATAATTATATTCTCAAAAACAATTTAAAAATACATGCTTATAATGATGATTCTTATCCCGAAAGACTAAAACATTGTCCGGATAATCCAATCTTAATGTTTTCTTCGGGAAATATTGATTTTAACAACAGAAAAATAATAAGTATCGTTGGAACCCGAAAAATAACTCATTATGGTACCGATATCTGCAATAAGCTTATTACTGATATTGCACCATTAAACCCAATTATAGTCAGTGGATTTGCATATGGTGTAGATATTGTTGCACATAAAGCAGCGATAGAAAATAATTTACAGACTATTGGAATATTAGCACACGGATTGGATACTATTTATCCTTCTGCTCATAAAAAACATGTCGCAAAGATAGAATCTAACGGTGGTTTTATGACAGAATTCTGGAGCGGATCAAAACCCGACAGAGAAAACTTTGTGAAAAGAAACCGGATTGTAGCGGGAATTTCAGAAGCCACCATTGTTATAGAGTCTGCAAACAAAGGAGGCTCACTTATTACCGCAAATTTGGCCAACGACTATAACAGAGATGTTTTTGCCGTACCGGGAAGAACCACAGACACTTATAGTCAAGGTTGTAATACTCTCATTAAAACACAAAAAGCACATCTGCTTAATGGTGCCGAAGATTTGATCTACATACTCAATTGGAACATTTACGAGAAACCCAAACCCGTACAAAAACAGTTGTTTGTAAACCTGGATGATAATGAGCAAAAAATATTTGATTTTTTATCTGCAAACGGTAAAGAATTGCTGGATATTATTTCTTTAAAATGCGGATTATCCATTCATAATACTTCTTCAACATTATTAAACATGGAGTTAAAAGGAGTAATCAGACCCTTACCGGGAAAACTGTTTGAGATTATCTAGAAACCATTTGGCTCTGAAGAATATAATCCCTCATGTAAATACCTATAAAAAAAGCCTTTACAAAATTTGTAAAGGCTTTTTTATTATGAAATAATAAATCTTGTTATTTTTTAACAGTACACATTAGTCCATTTGCTGGATAAAAATCCAAAAGCGATCATTTAGTATCCGCCTCTGTTTCCTCCTCCACGGTTATTTCCGTATCCACCACCATTACGGTCGTTTCCTCCTCTGAATCCACCGTTGTTACGATTTCCACCGAAACTTTTTCTTTCACCTTCCGGTTTTGGTTCAGATTTATTTACAACAATTGCACGTCCCTGAACAGTAGCACCGTTCAATTCATCAATTGCTTTTTGAGCTTCGTCGTCATTTGACATTTCAACAAAACCAAAACCTTTACTTCTTCCAGTAAATTTATCAGTAATTATTTTTACAGAATCAACAGCTCCATAAGCTTCAAAAGATTCTCTTAAATCTGCTTCCTCAATACTAAAAGGAAGACTTCCAACAAAAATGTTCATATGTACAATTATTATAATTCCAACAAATGTAATCTATTTAAAATTTAAATAACTATAAAAGACATTAATTATTTAAATACTAATGTTTTATTCAATTAAAATATTGATTTAAACTGGAAGAGAATTCTATTCTTTCTAATTTATGTTGAAATCCGGGGATAAAAAAACCGTCAGTTTTCACGACGGTTTATTATAAAATATACTTTAACCATTTACGGTGCCGGAACAGGAGGAACTGTGATAGGGGCTGATATTGTAATAGGAATCTGGTAAAATACTCCATATTGGAAATTTACAGTTTCCGGAAAATCTGAAGTATCTCCTCTTTTTGGTGCATCAAACCTAAAACGTCCGGAAATAGTTCCCGGCATTTGGTTTACAACATTCTCTACAACTAATTCTCCCACTCCTAAATCTTCTCCAGTTTCAAAATATTGATTTACCCCGTTTTCTGCATACTGATAAGATGCTGTAGTTATATCATCATCTCCAAGTACGAAAGTAGCGTTTTCAAAAAGAAAGTTTGTTCCGTCTCCAATAGCCAAAACAGGATACGCAGTAAGTGTAACCAGCTCTAACCCTCTATATCCGTTAAGCACCAAAGTACTATCTGCGGGATTGTATGTGGCATTATAGTCTTTTGCTCTCCACAAAACGTTGTCTTTATAACCTTCAAACGAAGGATTATTAAAGCTTACTTCTTCTTCACAAGAGACCAAAGTAACTATTAAAATAAGAATTGAAACTATTTTTTTCATTGAAATTAATATTTTTAATGAGGGACTTTATTATTTATTGAATACAAAAATAGTTTTTAAAACGAAATATGCTAAAAAAATATGACAATTTATTGTTACATTTTTTTCCAAATATGTTAATCAATCAAAATACAATGATAATTAATGGGTTAATATTATTGGAAAAGAAAAAATATGTATATTTGCACCCTTAAATAACAAGAGGTCGTGTACCTCAAATTAATCAAATAAGATTATGTCTGTAAAAATTAGATTACAAAGACACGGTAAAAAAGGAAAACCTTTT
>CAZSOC010000088.1:0-4110 GCA_964608415.1 uncultured Flavobacterium sp. | reverse complement strand
CGTTGTGGTCGTGCGGTTTTTCATTATCAGGATTCCTGATTTCCACAATGGTATGTAAATGATTTGGCATAATGACGTATTCGCACAAAAACAATTCATTACGAATATCAAACGATTTCAAAAATTCGTCGTTCACAATTTTGCCTATATCAGATAATATAATTTCAGCATTTACGACTTCGCCTAAAATACATTTCCTATTTTGTGTCACAATGGTCAAAAAATACAGTGCATTTGCCGAATAATCCCAATATGGTTTTCGGTGTGAACCTATCCTGTATTTATTTTTGTATTTTTCCATTGATATTGTAAAGGTAAAAAATATGTTGATGTGTGTCCACATTGTTGTAGAAACGCACAATCGTGCGTTTCTACAATACCGTGTTTTACACAAACATATTTTGCAATAAATACTGTTTCTGTTCTTCTAATTTTTGTAAAATATGGGTTTCAATTTCAATTTTAGAGCTAATTGAAGAAAGATAATCAGAGACTTTAATTTGCTCAGCAATATTGGGAATAGAAATATTAATTCTTTCTAAACTCTCATAGCTTAATGTGTTTCTAACACTTCCTTCAAAAGAATTATGCATTTGATGAATAAATTCTGTACAAAAAAACCAGTTCAACAAATAATTATCAATAAGATGATTATTGTCTGCTCTAAAGCTTACATACAAAGGACTTATTACTGAAATATTATTATCGGTTTTATATGCAAGAGAACCAACGTCAATTCTAGACGGATTATAAGCAAAACAGCCTTTGTCAATTACATAATAGTTTGAGGTATCAATACTTGCGACACGCCTATCCTCAAAAAAATCTTCCTGATTTATAAAACCATATTTGTTACTGACACTTTGAACTGTTGAATAGTTCAGTGTTTTATTTTTCGTTGAGTTTTTTATTAATACTTCGCCTAATTTCTTCACTTTACACTTTGGAAAATTATTTCCAAACTCATCTTTAAATTTCAATTGACCAGAGAATATTTTTTTACTAAGCGTATTCTTTAATAACTTCAGCTCCTCAATTATTTTGTTTTGGGTTGCAATCCTTTGATCTATTAGAGAAAGGAATGAGGCAATTTTTTGCTGTTCAGAAAGTGATGGGAAATTGAATTCTATTTTTGATAATTTCTCTTGATTTAAATTATCTTGGGCAACTCCTTGTGAAAGTCTTTGAATAAGAATTTTAAATTTATCAAATGAGTATTTAACGAACAAAACAGTGGTTTTGTCTTTGTGTGGTATCAAACCAATTATACTGTCAGGAAAACAAGCCTTAATTTTAAGAATTGCTGTTTCCGCAATATTAGCAGCAATAGTGATACATAGAGTATCTTCATTCCATAATTTACTCTGTTTTAAACCTTGTTCAGAATATGTCTGATTATATTCAGTTAAATATAAGTCTGCTTTTTTTATATCTCCCGTTTGTATAAATGGATATTTTCCTCCAAACAAAAAATCTGCATCTCTTGGACGATGTTTTGACTTGCCTCTTGCTATTTCAGCAATCTCTCCCAACTTCTTCACTTCCCACTCTCCTTCAAAGCCCGGAAATCTCAAAGGGGGAACGTTACCTACTTTCAATTTTTTATTTTCCATCTCGATGACTCAATTTTCGTTAGTAAAAACATTAAGGATTTAAAAAATTAAAAATCAATTCCTAATTCTTTCAAATACATATTAATCTCCTTATCCAACTCATCTCGCTTGGCTTCCAAAGATTTGATTTCCTGCATCACTGCCTGAATGTCGATTTCGGGTTCTGGTTCAAAAGTATCTACATAACGAGGAATGTTGAGGTTGAAATCATTCTCCTTTATCTCTTCAAAACTGGCTATATAGGCGAATCTTTCTTCAACAATTCCTTTGTCCATTCTTTGGTCGTGAAACTGCGTGAAAATATCCGTAATATGCTGAATGTGTTTTTCTCCTAAGGAATTTTGATTTTTTCCCGGTACGAAATCTTTGCTGGCATCAATAAACAGTACTTTCTCTTTGTTTACCTTCTGCTTGTTGAAAATAAGAATGGCAGCCGGAATACTTGTGCCAAAAAACAAATTGGAAGGTAGACCTATCACTGCTTCAATTAAATCTTCTTCAATCGTTTTAGTTCGGATTTTTCCTTCAGCAGCTCCTCTGAACAATACACCGTGAGGCACTACAACTCCTGCTTTACCAGTATTATTCAATGACTCTATCATGTGTGAAATAAAAGCCCAATCTCCTTTGGATTTTGGTGGCAATCCTCTCCAAAAACGGTTATACTGGTCGCCTGCTAAATCATCTGCTCCCCATTTGTCCAATGAAAAAGGCGGGTTGGCTACTACCGTATCGAACAACATCAAAGCGTCTCCTTCCTTATGCTTTGGGTTTCTCAGCGTATCTCCCCAACGTATAACAGCACTATCATAGCCGTGCAGATACATATTCATTACCGCCAATGCCCAGGTGCTACCATTGGCTTCTTGCCCATATAGCGAAAAATTATTATCTCCCACCTGGCGTCCTGCTTTGATCAAAAGTGAACCCGATCCGCAGGTAGGATCATAAATACGAGAACCCGATTTTGATTTTGTTAATTTGGCTAATAACGTAGAAACTTCTGCCGGAGTAAAAAATTCTCCTGCTTTTTTTCCTGAATCAGATGCGAAATTAGCAATTAGAAATTCGTAAGCTCCTCCAATAACATCATTGCTTTCTAAATGTGAAGCTGAAAGATTCAAAGGATAGAAATCATTTAATAATGTCTTCAATCTGCTTAGTTTGCCTTTTGCATCTCCCAAATTAGAACTGTTAAAATCAATATTTCTAAAAATATTAGATCCATCGTGACCACCTAATTTTTCTCTATTTGCTTCCTCTAATTCCGCCAAAGCGTGATTAATCATTTCTCCAATCTTCGGATTATTTCGATTTTCATATAAAAAATCAAAACTCGATTCTTCAGGAACTATAAAACGTTCTCGCTCCAATGCTCTTTTTACACGCTCTTCGTTACCTTCATATTTTTTGGCGTATTCTTCTTTTTTCTCATTGTACACATCTGTTACATATTTTAGAAATAACATAGTCAGAATGTAATCTTTATATTGAGAAGGATCGATTGTACCACGAAAGGTATCACAAGCATTCCATACGATATTATTGATGTCTTTTTGACTTACTTTAGTACTCATTTTTTAGTTTTTTATAAGTTACTACATTGATTAAATTTTCTTTGAGCGTCATTAGCTCTTTTTGAATTGTAATTTGTTCTTTTTTTAAAGAATCTAATTTTACAATTTTCTTCTGCGTTTCAAAATTAGGGATAATAATTTCCAAATCACCTAATTCTTGTTTTGTAATGGAAGGAATATTTTGAGTTGATGTTTTGTAATCAAATACCTTTAATGTTTCAGGATGATTCAGATACCAAACTAAGAATTCGGGAAGAATATGGTCATTCTGAATAGTTAAAACCAGAAAAGAAGCACTGGCAATAGTAAAGGAATATTCATTGCGGAATAAAGCAGCAAAAAAACGTCTTCCCTTGGCATTAAATAAAATCTCGTTATATTGTAAGAAATTTTTTTCGATAGCTGGCTTTATCAAAACGTTGGCTTCAAGGTCGTTTCTTAAATTCCCTTCATCATCATAATCAGAAGTTCCAACCATTCTAACATAGGCATCGGTCAGTTGCTTCTCATCATTGTTAACTGTTTTAGGAACCACCATTCCCGACCTTATATTAACAATTTCTGATAATTTAAACTTTTTGTTCATCCATGTCCTTATTTTTAAAATTTAGTAGTTTAATTTCAAAAATATAAAAAATATTTTAATGCATAATAAAAAATGAAAGTACAAGAATTACAAAATCAAAATAAATATGTCATTTTAAACACAATAAACTTATATTCAGAACTTTGCTTTTTATGTGAAGTTTAAAGAGTTTTTAACATGCGCATCAAAAGATAAAGCTAATTTACTTAAAAAATATGTATATTTGCTACGAGCGAACGGAAATGTATTGAAAAGCAAAGCAATAAGAACCGTTACCAAATCGTTACCTGACTTTTTTGACAATCTTTATAAAATATTAGTATTCAGCCGATAC
>CAZSOC010000087.1:0-4564 GCA_964608415.1 uncultured Flavobacterium sp. | reverse complement strand
ATCAGACTAACGGGACAAGTGTGTTACTGGATGGTGTGTATAAAAACAGGTTTCAGTATAAATACAACGGCAAGGAATTTCAGGATGAATTTGGATTGAACTGGTATGCTTATGGATATAGACATTACGACCCAGCGATTGCAAGATGGCACACATCAGCCCCTCTTTTAAATGACTTAAAAACTACAATAGATTTTGATCAAAAAGATGAGGATGACGATGAAACAGATATGCTCATTGCTTTTACCAACAAAATGGAAGTTGGAGGAGGAGTTTATAATCCCTATAATCTAAATCCTTACGGTTACGGATATAATAATCCTGTAAGTTATGATGACCCAGATGGACGTTGTCCGTGGTGTATTGGGGCTTTAGTTGGGGCAGTAACGGATTATGGCTTACAGGTAGCGGGGAATTTGATTGAGGGAAAAAGTTTAGGAGACGCTTTGACACAGGTAGATGGTAAATCTATTTTAACTTCTGCTGTTTCGGGAGCAACAGGAGTGGGGTTAGCAACAAAACTTGGAAAGGCAACTACACTTATAAACAAAGTAAGTACTGCACAAAAAGCTGCACAAAAAGTAAATAATGTGCAAAAAGCTACTTCTGCGACTTCGAAAACAACAAAAATATCTTCTAAATACGAGCAGGCAACAAAATCAAGTCGTGGAAAAGAATCAGTTGCTAACAGAAAAACAGATGTGAGTAAAAAGGATTTTGAGAAAAACCTTAAAAAGTCAGGATATGAAAAGACCAAAGTCAATGATAAAGTTACAAAATTTGAAAAAGATGGAAAAAGTTACACCACACGACCTGATAAAAACGGTAAGCCATCAGCAGATTTTAGAAAAGACGCTACCTCAAAACAGGCAGATTTAAAAATCAGATTAGAAAGCACAGACTAATGATTATGACAGATTTTGTAAATAACAGAGAAGATTATACAGCGTATAAATCAAGGTTTGCACAACTTTTTAAAGTTAATACAGATTTTGAGAACAACCCATTTAATGAATCTTTTGAGTGTTTTTTGGATTTTGAATTTGATTTCATTTACCACGAATCATTCTTTAAAGGATTGAAAACTTTTTTAGGAAGCATAGGTAATAAATCAGTGATTTTTTATACGATAGAGCCATCTCCCGAAGATTATTTTTACAGGAATTTTGGGAAATACAGTGTTTTTGAAATCAGTATAAAGGCGACCGATAAAGAACTGAATGATATTATGATGAAAAATCCACAACCTAATACAGCAGACGCAATTGCTATAACATCTGATTACATTTCTTGGTTTTCTGATTCAAATTCTTGGGCAATAATCGGTTCAAGAGATAGGGAAATAGCTGTTGCAGGCTTTATAAACAGCCAAACAAGAGAGTTATTCTTATCTTCATTTGACACAAGTAGTGACATGTTTTGGCAATATTCTGATTTTAAAGAAATAGTGAAAAGACAATAATCTAATCCCCGAGCAATTCTCAGTTTTTTTAAAGTACCTAATAAGTTACAAAAGTTAATTATTAGGTGTAAAGTTAAATTTTTGTTAATCTGTGTTTTTAAGTTTTGTAAATATAAAAAACAAAAACCTGATGCAAAAAAACCTGATGCCGCAGCCAAAAAAGAATTTGGGGATTAAGTTTTGATAAAAAAATGAGTAAAAAGCTATGAATGAAGAAACGTTCAAGAAGTTAAAAATTTTTATTGTTAATCAATCTGCGGTTAATGATCAAATAATAACTCGGTCAACACAAATAGAAGATGATTTAGGTGTTTATGGTGATGATGCCGTAGAGTTTATAGTTGCTTTTGGAAAAGAATTTAATGTAGATGTATCAAAATTTATGGCAAATGATTATTTTAGTCCTGAAGGGGATTTTATATTGCCAGCACTCATTAGATTTTTAACAAACAAAAAAAGAGAGAAAAAAAATCTTTTACAGTAGGTCATCTTGAAAAGGCGATAATATCAGGTAAATTAGATGAAAATACTTTTTTATAATTTTAACGAAAGAGTTATATAATATCAAAAAACCACTTCAAATCGAAGTGGTTTTTTTAGTTGTATAAAGCATAGCCAATCGTGAATATGGAGAAATAGTGGGCTTTTGCTTTTGTTGCTTCTTTTTTAGTTCCTGTTCTTTTTTTAGGTTTTCAATAGCTTTTTCGATGTCTTCTTTTACTTTGATTGAATCCCTAATATGGTTCAAATACCATCGAGGTTTGTATTCATAGATTATCGTGACCAGCTCTTTGAAAGTATTAGAAGAAAACCATTATTACCCATTTGGATTGAAGCACCAGAACTACAACAGTAGTGTTTATGATTGTCAGATTAATTGAATCTTCCGGCAACAATTCATTTTGAAAATATAGGAGATGATCCAAGAAAAATCACTTATCTGTACAACGCCATGGGATTTATTGGAAAAATGAGATATTAAAATTTATTTTCTCGTCCAGCAATTCATAAAATGATCATTTACCATTCCTGTCGCCTGCATATGAGCGTATACAACTGTCGAGCCTACAAATTTAAAACCTCTTTTTTTCAGATCTTTACTTATCTCATCAGAAAGCGGTGTAGTAGCAGGAACCTGATTCATTGCGGTAAACCGATTGTCGATAGGTTTGTGATCTACAAATCCCCAGATGTATTTGGAAAAACTTCCAAATTCCTTTTGCACATTGATAAAAGCCTGAGCATTAGAAATAGTTGCTCTGATTTTTAACTGATTGCGAATAATTCCCGCATTTTGCATTAGATCCTGTATTTTTTCTTCTTTATAACCGATAATCTTTTTATAATCAAAATTGTCAAAAGCTTTTCTGAAATTTTCTCTTTTTGACAATATTGTATACCAGCTTAATCCTGCCTGAAAAGTTTCTAAAACAAGAAATTCAAACAATTTATCATCATCCCAAACCGGTTTCCCCCATTCTTCATCATGATAATTTCTATACAAATCATCTTTTTCACACCATTGACATCTGATTTTTTCCATGTATAATATAATTTATTTGATTGTTCAATATACAGAAGATAAATATAAAATTTATTTGGGATAGGGCTAAATATTTTTTTGATTTTTATAAAGTAAAAAAACGGAAATGATAAATTCTGGAAAAGAATTTAATTGATGTCAGAACCTATTTGGCGTGATAAGAGAGGGAAAGTTGTTAAATAAAAAATCCCAAATCTTTTCAGAAATGGGATATTTGAATAATTTATAAAACTTTGGATTAACCTAACGCAGCTCTTTTGAAACCGGTAACAGTCAAGTTAGCATCAACAGTTTTTACATAAGCAGCAACGCTCATAGAGCTATCTTTGATAAAATCCTGATTTACCAAAGTATTATCTTTGAAGAAACGGTTTAATTTTCCTTTAGCAATATTTTCCAACATAGCTTCCGGTTTCCCTTCCTGACGTAATTGATCTTTAGCAATTTCAATTTCTTTAGCAATTGTATCTGCATCAACACCATCTTCATTAAGAGCGATTGGGTTCATTGCAGCAGCTTGCATAGCAACATTTTTAGCAGCTTCTTCTGCTCCGGCTACATTTGCAGATAAAGCAACTATTGTAGCGATTTTGTTCCCGGCGTGAATGTAAGATCCAACAAATTTACCTTCTAATTTTTCGAAAGAACCAATTTCAATCTTCTCACCGATTACACCGGTTTGCTCGATTAATTTTTCAGAAACAGTGATTCCGTTAAAATCTGCAGCCAATAATTCTTCTTTCGAATTGAAGTTTAATGCCAGATTAGCCAGATCTGTAGCTAATTTTACGAAACCTTCATTTTTACCAACGAAGTCAGTCTCACAGTTCAAAGAAATTACCACACCGGCAGTTTTGTCTGCATTTACAGCAGCGATAGCAGCACCTTCTGTAGATTCTCTGTCTGATCTGTTAGCAGCTACTTTTTGACCTTTTTTACGTAAGTTTTCGATTGCAAGATCAAAATCTCCGTCTGCTTCTACTAATGCTTTCTTGCAGTCCATCATTCCGGCACCAGTGATTGTTCTTAATTTATTTACGTCTGCAGCAGTTATTGTTGCCATATTTTTTTGATTTTAAAGATGAAAAGACTGAAAAATTTAAAAATCTAAAAGGCTTACTAATTTTGCAATCAATAATCTTTCAATTTTTAAATCCTTCAATCTTTAAATTATTTTATTTATTCTTCAGTTGTAGTTTCTACAGCTTCAGTTTTAGCTTCTACTTCGGCAACCGGCTGTTCTGTTTCTTTTTCTGAAGTTCTGTTTTGAAGTCCGTCAATTACAGCAGAAGTTACCAAAGATAAAATTTTATCGATAGATTTTGAAGCATCATCATTTGCAGGGATTACATAATCAACCTCACGTGGGTCAGAGTTTGTATCTACCATTGCAAAAACTGGAATGTTTAATTTTTGAGCTTCTTTTACTGCGATGTGTTCTGCTTTAATATCAACTATAAACAATGCAGCCGGTAAACGTGTCATATCAGCAATAGAACCTAAGTTTTTCTCTAATTTTGCACGTAAACGGTCAACTTGTAAACGCTCTTTTTTAGAAA
>CAZSOC010000086.1:0-4824 GCA_964608415.1 uncultured Flavobacterium sp. | reverse complement strand
AAGGCAGTGAAGTTCCTGTAGTAGATTCAAAATCTTCTAAATCAGACGGAACAGGATACGCCTCACAGGCAGTAGTGAAAGAAATCGGCCCGGTCCATGCACTTGTTATACCTTCTGAACAAACGCTTCTTACCCATATATAATGTGTAGTAGCTGAATCTAAATCTGTTAAATTAGCAGAATATTCTCCTGCTTCTACTGAACCTGTTGCAGTGTCTTCGTCTGAAGGAGCTTCATTTTCTGTAGAAACATAATACTCAAACCCATTATTTACCGCTGTTATAGGCTCATTCCACGTGATAACAGCTTCTTCATGAGTAATAGAACCTGCCACTATAGAAACAATTGTAGGAGCAGAACACTCAGGAGTTTCCTCCAATGTGAAATCATCAAATGCTATATACCATGGCGAGCCGGTCGATTCATTTACCCTTATAGCAAAGTAGTAAATTCCGTCTGTATCCGGTACAAAGGTATTAGTTACTTTATAATATGGTTGAATTGAAGTAGTATTTGTACCTGGAGGAGAATATGTTTCTCCCAATATTTCTGCTCCTGTACTAGATTGTGAATTGTTATAGAAGACATCTACCATCCAGCTTGTCCATCCGTCTCCTTGAGCAAAAAAGCTAAAATCATAACTAACCCCTTCGGCTAATTCAAATCCGGGCGTCCACATAAACTCATTGTTAGAGGTCCATGAATTGCGGATGTATTTGGTTCCTGTTTTTGCAGTGTTGTAAGTAACGGCATTAGCGCTTGCCCAGTCTCCGTTTTCTTTTTTCCAACAATCTGGGAAGTTAGTTGTTCCCACAGTAGTAATATCTTCAAATCCTTCTGTCCATGGCAGATCAGTTATAGGATCACATGTTGTTTTAAATGTTACTGGTAATGACCATAATCCCTGAGAAGTATTACAATTAGAACGTACCCATACTTTGTAGGTTGTAGTGGGATCTAATTCTTCTATAGTAACAATTGTATTTCCAGTTACATCTATCGGATCCAATTCATCAGGATCAGTATCTGTACTTGATCCGATAACATATTGCCAAGCTGTTTCGTCTCCGTTTGTTTCCCATTCGATAGTAGCCGAATTATTAGTAACATCAGAGTAAGACAAATCGGTTACATCTGCACATTCCGGTATAGCTTCCCATACAATTTCGTCCACATAAGAATAAACATTAGTGTTTGTGTAGGTAACTTTCATCACTATATAGTTTCCTGTATAGTCCTCATCCATATTCACTATATATTTCTTGAAAGAACTTGTTAGTCCATTATCTGATTCTGTAGAGTAGATTAGTTCAAAAGTATCCATATCTAAAGGATCGGTTACAGTACCTATATCTACTTTTGTAGACTGAGCACCTTGAGCGTAGAAGGTAAGACGGTGCGTATTATCAGAAATATTAGATAGTAGAGGGCTAACCATATACAGCACATTTCCGACAGTTGTGGAATAAGCATATATGGAAGAATTTCCAGCTATTTTAATGGTGGGGGAAAATCCATAATACAGACTTGCTGGATTGTTTGCAAGGAAAGTCCAGCAATCGGGAAGTGTGGATACATCAAAACCTTCTGTAAATTCAGATATAGGTGCACATGCTGTTGTAAAATTATAAGGACCTGCCGGATTACTTTGCTCACCAGGACCACAAACTTCACGTACATAGAAAGAATAAGAAGTATTAGGTTCTAGGTCTTCTAATAGTCCGAGTACATAAGAATTACCGGATACTCCTGATATAACATTCCCTTCTCCTAAAGCGAATCCTGTTTCTTCCCACTCTATTTCAAATGTAGAATCGTCTCCTTGCCCCGACCAGGATAATTCGACGGAATCCGAAGTTGTATTATTTACGGTTAGAGCTGTAGGAGAAGGACATGATAGTGGAGGTAATATTTCCACCATATAATCATGAGCTTCACCATAGGAAGGATCCCACCAAGGCTCCAAACTACCATTATCGCAAGGGACAGGAGCATCACCATAATAATCATACATTGTTATCACTCTCATGCGGTAAGTACCGGGAATAACTGTTCCGGGAATTGTAATGCTTCCGTTGGTAACGGCATTACTATTACTTCCTGTTGATAATCCGGATGCTACTATTTCTTCTGATGAAGTACTGTTGTCAAAAGTCTGATTGTCATCAAAATCTATCCAAATTCTTACTATTTGAGTACCATAACCGTGAGTGATAGAAAAATTATAAGATTCTCCTGCATTTAAAGCTAAAGGATCTAAACTTGTATCATCTGTATAATTACCATAGCCTCCAGAAGAACAACCTGTGTTTAAATGACTAAAGGAAGCACCAGGAATTGAAAAACTATTAATCTGGTCTCCGTCAAAACAGCCTTCGTCAAACATAGGAGTACAATATTGCTGGGCAAAACCTGTTTGTCCTGCAAAGAACAACAAACAAACCGTGAGCCATCCAAGCCATCGGTTTAATCTGGGGAAAGGATTTCCCCTGAAAAAATAATTTTCTTCCATAAAAAGTTGTATATAAATTAGTTAAATTTTATGCTAATATAGTTTTTTTGTTTCTACAAAGCTATAGCTCTGTTTAAAATTCAGGTTAAAAGAATTAAAACCATTATTTTCTTTATTTTTCATAAAATTTGTTTAATTAGTAAATCAAATTTTTATATTTTCTATTTAATAGAAGACTATTTGTTTTTTGTGTGATAATAAATATATATATAAATTAATTATCTGATTTTGTTAGAAAATCAAATCTTTCAGAATTGAACAAAAAAAATCATTTCGTTAAAAATATAACTTTAATATAATTGTGGTTTTGTTCTGCAAAACGATTTGAATATTTTAAAGAAGATTCGTAAGGAGGTTTTTAGAGCTTTTTGTCAGTACACATTAAAACAGTCAAATTTTTATTTATAAAAAAAGCCCCTGACAATTTTGTCAGGGGCTTTTATGCTAAAGCTAAAAAAATTATTGTTTGATAACTTTAATGGTTTTAGTCTGATTATCGGCAGTTACTTTTACTAAATAAGTTCCTGTAGCTAAACGAGACATATCAATTTGTCCCTGATTAGCATTTACGGTTTTAGTAATTACCTGCTGACCTAACATATTATATACTTCAACATTAGAAATATTTTGAGTATATGAAAGATTCAATAGATCCTTTACAGGGTTTGGATAAACTCTGAAAGATGATGAATCAAAATCAGGATTACTCAAATTAGAAACTTCTAATTTAAAATCGTCAAAACTTAAGTACCATGCAGATCCCGATTCATTAACATTAATGGCAAAATAATAAACCCCATCGACATCAGGAGTGAAAGTTCTTACTGCTTCAGTATAAGTTGAAGGAGCAATTGTTCCTGAATTTAGAAAATTGTCTCCTAATTGAGTAGCTCCTGTTGAGTTTTGAGTTGTATTGTAAAACACACCTCCACTCCAAGTAGAATAAGAGCCATAAGAAGCATACCAAAAACTGAAATCATAACTAACACCTGCAGATAGTTCAAATCCTGGACTCCAAATATATTCATTTGTAGCAATATAATAAATGCTTAGGAAATTATTGCCTGTACGTGCATTTATATCAGAAGTACTTGAGTTTGCATTTGAAGTTCTCCAATCTCCATTTTGTTTTGACCAGCATGGAGGGAAGGTTGTTGTACCAACCGATGTAAGTTCTTCAAATCCTTCTTCCCAAGGTAAGTTGTTCTCTGGAATAGCCTCACAAGCAGTAGTAAAAGAAACCGGTCCGGTCCAAGCTCCATAAGAACCTGCCCCACAATCTGATCGTACCCAGAATTTATGAAGCGTACTTGAGTCTAAATCGTTTAATGAAGCTGTAGGTACTTCTCCTGTAACATCTTCCGGAGTTAGTGTTTCAGGGTCTGTATCGGTAGAAATCCCTATAGCATATTGCCAGGCAGTTTCGCTTCCGTTTGTCTCCCAATTGATAGTAGCTGTATTGGCAGTTACATCTTCATAAGATAAATTGAATACGTCTGCACATTCAGGAAGCGGTTCCCATACGACATCATCTATATAAGCAGAATAATAAGTACTTGTATAAGTAATTTTAATTACCATATAGTTGCCTGTATAATTATCATCCATATTAACTACATATTTCTTGAAAGAGCTTGTTAAGCCTGAGCCATTCTCTATTGATTCTCTTAGCTCAAATGTTTCCATGTTTAAAGGATCTGTTACTGTACCTACGTCTAGTTTGGTATATTGACTCCCTTGTGCATAGAAAGTAAAACGGTGCGTATTGTCAGAAATATTAGATAGTAGCGGACTTACCATATATACCACATTTCCTATAGTATAAGAGTAAGCGTATATAGAAGAATTTCCTGTTACTTTAATAGTAGGGGAAAATGACAAATAAATGTTCTGAGGACTGTTTGCAAGGAAAGTCCAGCAATCAGGTAGCGTACTAACATCAAAGCTTTCATGAAACTCATCTATTTCTTCACAAGCAGTAGTGAAAGAAATCGGTCCGATCCAAGCTCCATAAGAACCTGCACCACAATCTGATCGAATCCATATTTTGTGAAGAGTACTTGGCTCTAAATTGTTTAATGAAACTGTTGGAATTCCTCCAGTAACATCTTCCGGAGTCAATGTTTCAGGGTCTGTATCGGTAGAAGTTCCTATAACATATTGCCAGGCAGTTTCACTTCCGTTTGTCTCCCAATTGATAGTAGCTGTATTGTCGGCTACATCTTCGGAAGATAAATTGAAAACATCAGCACAAGCCGGTAAATATTCGATTTTAAAATCATCTACCCCCAAAGCATAAGAAGAAAAACTGT
>CAZSOC010000085.1:0-5117 GCA_964608415.1 uncultured Flavobacterium sp. | reverse complement strand
AACAATTTTAACACAATTTAGTTATCTGATGACTTATTTAGTTACGTGGTGACTAGGGATTTTTTGGATAATGCTATAAATTTGGAATTATAAAAACAACTTTAGATTCGATCTTAAGAAAGTTAGTGCACGAATGAGTAAGGGTGTTGATTGTTGATTTGTTTTAAAAATTAATGTTTAATTAATAAATTTAAATTTATGAAATCATTGAAAAATAAGCTCTTTGAGGATTTAAAATTAGAAAACACTGAAATTATAAAAGTAATAGGAGGAATAGGCACAGCAACCAGTGTGGGTGAAGATACCAACGTATCAAACGGAGATGGATATGATATTGCTTTTGATACTTATAATAGCTCTGGAAAAAAGACAGGAATTGATACTAATTTTACAGGACCAACTGATAAGGACAAGCCAGAAACATGTAAACTTCAGAACTACTCTATTCAACAACAATAAAGTTGTAAGGTTAATCATATGACATGTGGTTAGCCTTATTTTTAAATATAAATAAACCTGTGGGAAAGTCAAAAAAGCTTTGTATAGTATTACTTCTTTTAATAATTCATTTTAAAATAACTGCTCAAACAGATTATAAAGCTTACTATGTTAATCTAAACAAAGCAAACACTTTTAAAGATAGAGATTCAATATTAAAGTACAGTTTAAACGCATTAAAGCTGGCAAATCCTTTACCAAATGATATTTTAAGTATTGCTTTCTATTATTTCGAAAAAAATAATATACCAAAGGCCAAGCATTATTTTCTTGAAGCAATTAAAAAGGGCTACCAAATTGAACCCGATGAAGATTTTAAAGACTTACCTTTTAAAACGGAATATGATTTTGATTTTATAAGTAAGTATGAAAATTCGAATACTAAGCATGCTAAATTTATGAATGCAATGTACTCTGAAAACAAAAGTGAAATACGAAAATTAAGAAAAAAATTCATTCAAAATATAGATAGAATCGAGGATAGTAAGTATGAAGTTTTATTGCAAAACGAATTGAATTTTCAAAAAATAAGGTTCGAAATTTTACCCAATAAACAAGTACCCGATTCAATTATACCTATATTATATAAGTATCTAAATATTGGCAATAGTTATTATATGTTAGACCTATTGCAAAAGGATGAATTTCCCAGTCGTTACAAATGCAGAAGGTTCAATGACCAAAGTGTAAATATGTTGATAAATCATGCTATTGCTGGTTTTGCAAACAAAGAAGATGCTAAATTATTTATTGATTTACTTTGGAAACAAGTTGAGAATGGTAATTTATCCCCTTATGATTATGCAAAAGCTGTTGACCATTTTACATCTTGGTATGAAGACCACGAAAAGACACTATTAGGCACAGTTACAATATCTACAGATTTTATAACTTTTCAATGTATAGATGTGATCAATCCAGAAGAGTTAAATGAGTTGAGAGCTAAGTATTGGTTAGAACCAATTGAAGTATTTTGTAAAAATACTGGTTATTTGTTGCCTAAAAACTATTCTAAAAAATGATTTTAATTTGTTCAGATGATAGAGAATGATATAATTTAATTTATGTTAAACTTAAAGCGATTCCCCCACTACAAACAAGCCGATGCCAAAGACTGTGGTCCAACCTGCCTTAAATCATTGCCAGGAATTATGGCAAAACCTTAAACATCCAGCAGCTTCGAAGCTTATCCGAAACTATCCGTAATTTATTAAACCTATCCGAAGCTGCCGGGTAAATAGGTTAAAATCAATTAAATTAACAATTTTAACACAATTTAGTTATCTGATGACTTATTTAGTTATGTGGTGACTAGGGATTTATTGGATAATGCTATAAATTTGGAATTATAAAAACAACTTTAGATTCGTCTTTAAAAAACAAAGTGCACGTTGTGATTTGATAAAGTCAATTTTAGTTTTTTTATTTAGAAAATTATTTATTAATTAAAAACTTTTAAAAATGGAGAAAATATCTTTAAAAAAATTTGAAGATTTTCAAATTAATAATGGTGGTTTAAAAACCATAAAAGCAGGTATGGGTACCTGTACTGGAGGAGGCTTTGAAAATACTTGGTTAAGAGATGGCAGTAGTTATGTACTTGCGAGTACACTTTCATGGAGTTCTGATTCAACAGATGAACGTGGATTTACAACTTATAATGACAAAAAAATTAAAACCTATAAATATTAATAATTAATTTATTTGGGTTTGTCTAAAACACAAACCCAATTATAAAAACATGAAAAAATTATTTTATTTATTCTTTTTCTCGTCATGTTTATCCGCACAAGCATGTAAATCAGATAAACCTTTTGATAAATCTGCGTATTATGAATTAATTGAGCAAGCTGAAAACCACATTATAATGAATGAATATGCAAAGGCTGCTAAAAAGTATGAAAATTGTTATGAGCTTAATGATAATATGTTTGGTGTTGATTTATATAATGCTTTATTATGTAATGTATATCTAAAAAAATGGATTGCTTGTGAGTTTTGGTCTACCAAATTAATTAATAAAGGAGTAAAAATAGGTTTTTTTAATTCAAAACCATTTATTGACTTTAAAAAGACAAAAGAATGGTCACATATTGAAAAAAAGTATTTGGACAACAAAAGTATAATCAATACAGGATATAAAAGAGAACTCGATTCACTTTTAATTGAAGACCAAAAAATATATTGCTCAATACCCACCGGTGACATAACTTATAATAAAGCTAAGGAAAAGACTGAAACAGTTGAAGAGAAATTCATTATCTTAATCAATAAATATGGGTATCCCACAGAGGAAAAGGTTGGTCTTCATATTTATAATGATACTATAATTTCATTTGTACCAACGTTTGATGCCTTAATAAGGCATGGATATCAATCTAATAATTCTAAACTTCTAGAAATTTTTAATAAATCTTTAGAGAATGGAGAAATGGATCAAAGAATTGGTAAGGCGATTTTAAATGATGATTTTAATTTCTTAGTATATAAAGGTTCTTTATATAAGATGAAATCAAAATTCATGGAAGAAGACTTGTCACGTGAAAGAAAATTAAAATTTATTAACATAAATAAGCACAAAGGATTTTTGATTTTTGCAAAGTTTGCGACAATAGGTAATTTTGATTCGTCAACAGATGTAGACAACTTTTTTAAAATGTATGATTTGTTTATTTCGAAATGGAATGGGTCTGAATAATGCTATTAATTTACTCAAAAGGCATTGATGAATTTGTTAACAAAGTAATTTGCTATTTACTGGACACAAATGTAATAAGATTTGGAACCATAGACGGCTTGAAAATTGATACAATAGCGGTAAATAATGAACTAACGATTGTTAATGATACTCTATTTAAAAAGAAAATTTCTTTGAATGAAGTAAAAGCGATATGGTTTAATGGAGGAGTAATTCAAAATAGCCATGATTCAAAAGTTTCAGAAGAATTGAACGAACTTTTGACTAATAACTATTCTACTTTATTAAATGGATATTTGAATTATTCTAATGTGTTTAAGATTGGTAGGCTTCTAAATTCTTTTGAATGCAATAAGCTAGATGTTTTACTATTCGCACAAGATGCAGGTTTTTTAATTCCAGACACGTTATTTACCGAAAATAAATCTGAATTACATACTTTCTATTATAAACATTTGCAAAATGGAATAATATCAAAGAGAATAGGAGATAGTACTCATTATAACGAAAACAATCAAGTCTTTAACTTAGTTAACACTTTTGAAGTAAATAAGAATTTACTAAACAAAATTCCAAAGACCTTTGGCTTGTCTCAATTTCAAGAAAAAATAGAACGCCAATATGAAATCCGTGTGGTATATTTATTTGGCACTTGTTATTCTATGGCAATATTCACAAACAGCATAGATAAATCCGTTGATTACAGAATAAATCTCAATAAAAATGAAGGAATAAGAATGGTTCCATTTAATTTAGGAAAAGTAGATGAACATAAGCTTTTTTTACTAATGAATAAATTAAATCTTAATTATGGTTCAATTGATTTTATAGTTGACTTTAATGACAATCGTTATCTCTTGGAAGTTAATCCATGTGGACAAATTAGTTTCTTGAATGAATCGTGTAATTACTATCTGGAAAAAGAAATTTCAGAATTAATGTTAAATAAAATGTTCGTATGAAATATCCAGTAAAATTTTTAAAAGCAGAAAAAATAGATTTAAATGTTGATATAAAGTTTATTCCAATCAGTAATTATGTAACCATAAATAAGTTTCAATGTTCAACCTGTGTAGTTAAAGTTTTTTATCGACCAATCTCAAAGATATTATGATTCTAAAAAAAGAAGAGTCTTTTAAACTCTATTCAAATTGTTTATTGGTAAAGGGAAAAAACAGGAGTACCATTTGTGACTTGCAAAACAATCAATTTAAATTTATTCCAAATGCTTTATATGAAATTTTAAATAAGTTCGATAAGCACTCTATTGCAGAAGTCAAAAATTATTATCAAAATGAATTTGATGAAATAATTGATGAGTATTTCATGTTCCTAATAGAGAACCAATTTATTTTTTTTACTTCAACTCCGGAAAATTTTCCTAAATTAAATCTTCATTTCGAAGAACCAATACAAGTTTCTAATTGTATAATTGACATTGAAAATCCAGATAAATACAGCATTTATAATTTAATAATAGAATTAGAAAAAATTAACTGTAAATCAATACAGCTTAGATTTTTCCATAGCCCAAATGTCAGTGAACTAAAAAAAATTATTTTATTTATTGATGAATTGAAATCTATTATTTCGTCAGTTGAAATTCTGATTCCATTTAATGCAGAATTTACGAGAAAAATATACACTTCATTATTAATTGAGCATCCGAGAATTGTTTTATTAGTTGTATATAATGCTGATAAAAATGAGTCTTTAAATCCTATTAGAGATGGTAGTGGATATATAATATTCACTAGCAGTAAAATTAAAGATGAAAAGTCATGTGGGATTATAAGTAATAATAATTTTTCATTAAACATAAAAACATTTTCAGAATCCCAACACCACAACACTTGTCTCAACCGTAAAATCTCAATAGACAAAGACGGCAACATCAAGAACTGTCCTTCTATGCCACAAA
>CAZSOC010000084.1:0-5206 GCA_964608415.1 uncultured Flavobacterium sp. | reverse complement strand
AGGAGTATCGATAATATTAAAGTGGTATTCTTTAGAATCTTCAGTTTTAGTACCTTGGTTTGTTGGAAAATTCCAAGTACAGGTAGTAGCTGCCGAAGTAATTGTAATACCTCTTTCTGCCTCTTGTTCCATCCAGTCCATTGTTGAAGCTCCGTCATGAACTTCTCCAATTTTATGATTTTTTCCTGTATAGAAAAGAATACGTTCTGTGGTTGTAGTTTTACCAGCATCAATGTGTGCTGCAATTCCTATATTTCTTGTATATTTTAAGTCTCTTGCCATTGTTTAGGATTAAAATCTAAAGTGAGAGAATGCTTTATTTGCTTCAGCCATTTTATGAGTATCCATTCTCTTTTTAACAGCTGCTCCTTCTTCTTTAGCCGCAGCTAAAACTTCAGAGGCTAATTTTTGAGCCATAGATTTTTCATTTCTTCTACGCGCATAAAGTATCATCCACTTCATTGCCATAGATATTTTACGGTCTGGTCTGATTTGCATAGGTATCTGAAATGTAGCTCCTCCTACTCTACGACTACGTACTTCTACGTGAGGCATAACGTTTGTCAAAGCGTCTTTCCAGATTTCTACAGAAGTTTTT
This sequence comes from uncultured Flavobacterium sp., assembly GCA_964608415.1. Classification (GTDB taxonomy): domain Bacteria; phylum Bacteroidota; class Bacteroidia; order Flavobacteriales; family Flavobacteriaceae; genus Flavobacterium. The sequence continues at coordinate 4,608 of CAZSOC010000084.1, read as the reverse complement.
TCTGCATCTTGTTTTTTAGTTTCTACAATATCCATTGCATCATAAAAAACTTTAAAAGCAGTTGATTTTTTACCATCCCACATTAAGTTATTCACAAAACGTGTAACTAATTGATCATTAAACCTCGGATCTGGTAAAAGAGGTCTTTTTTTGGCCTGTCTTTTTCTCATGTCTTTTGTTGTTAAAAGTCTTAATGTCGTAAGGTTATTAACTCAATAAAAGTTTTCACTTATTTTGAATTTAACTTTAGACTTTCGACTAATTAAATTACTTTTTTACTTCTTTTGGTCTTTTTGCTCCGTATTTAGATCTTCTTTGTGTTCTTCCCGCAACACCAGATGTATCTAGTGCTCCACGAACAATGTGATATCTAACTCCCGGCAAATCTTTTACCCTTCCACCCCTAACTAATACTATCGAGTGCTCTTGTAGATTGTGTCCTTCTCCCGGAATGTAAGCATTTACTTCGTTACCATTTGTCAAACGTACTCTGGCAACTTTACGCATTGCTGAGTTTGGTTTTTTTGGCGTCGTAGTGTAAACACGCGTACAAACTCCTCTTCTTTGAGGACAAGAATCTAAAGCAACCGATTTACTCTTCTTAGTTATCTGAGTTCTTCCAGTTCTTACTAATTGTTGAATTGTTGGCATAATTAATACTAAAAATTTCTTATGTTTTTTAAAATTTCCCGCTTTTTACGGGGTTGCAAATGTATGAATATTTTTTTATGTTACAAATCATAATTCATTAATTTTCAATCTGATTAAGATTTTTTTTGTCGTCTATATTATTTGTGGTATTTTTTACGTTATTTTTACTGGGTTTACAATACAAACTTAATATTTGTTTTTAACCCCAATGAAATGAAGTTTTTTTCATTTTCTCAAAAAAATTACTCCTGAAGAAAGAATTAAATTATTGCTCTTGAAATATTACATATTAATTGCTTGTTGTTTTTTTAGTTTCCAATTTTGGGGACAAAACTTACAATTGAAGGTAATTGGTGAGAACGATCATGCCACAAAAATTATTGACTCCCTCGGTTATATTACCCAACATGAGAATCTTAAAGGCATTATTAATACTGCAAATACTACTTCAGAAAAGTTATTTCGTCTGGGTTATATTTCTAATCGAATAAAAGGCAATACCGCTATTAATGACAGTGTTTTTTTGACGGAATTTGAAATTGGCAAAAAAACTCACTCTATAGGAATCATACTTAAAAAAGATGCCCAAAAAATTATTAATATCCAGAAGGATACAATTTGGATGAATTTTTCGGAAATCGAATCTTATATGAATAATCTACTAAAAATATTTGAATCCGAAGGCTTTTCTTTGACCAAAATAGGACTCCTTAATTTTACTTCTCATCAAAACAAGTTACTTGCAGAGCTTAATGTCGATAAAGAAAAAAAACGTTTTTTAGATAAAATTGTTATTAACGGTTATGAGAAATTCCCTAAAAGTCATCAAAAAAATATTATGCGATTGTATAGAAAAAAAACTTTTAACAAAGAGAATCTCAATAATATTTACAAAGATTTTGAAAAATTTAGATTTGTAACCCAACCTAAATATCCTGAAATACTTTTTACCAAAGATTCTACAGAAATATATGTATATCTGGAAAAAGCCAAGGCTAATAGTTTTGATGGTTATATTGGTTTTTCTAATAATGATGAAAATGGAGGGAATATAATTTTTAGTGGATATCTTGACCTTACACTTGCTAATTTTATGAATTCAGGAGAAGTATTCTCTCTTTATTGGAAAAGTGATGGTCAAAAACAAACCACTTTTGATGCAAAAATTGAAATTCCTTATATTTTTGAATCACCTATCGGGATACGTGCTAATCTGAATATTTTTAAACAAGATAGTATTTTTCAGAATACAAAAACCGGATTAGAACTGGGGTATTATTTTAATTACAACACAAGAGTGTATGCTGGATATCAGTCTACAGAATCGAGCGATATATTAAATCAGAACAACTATTCGATTAGCGATTTTAAAAATTATTATTATACGAGTACATTTGACTTTAAAAACTACAATAACTCAAGTACGTTATTTCCGGAAATATCTTCGATAGAATTTAAAATAGGCAGCGGAAAAAGAAACTCGAAAACCGAAAGTAATAGTCAATACTTTTTAGAAGGGAAATTTTCACATTTACTTTTTTTAAACGAAAAAAACCGTATTTCTTTACGTAGTCATAATTTTTATCTCAATAGCCAGCGTTTTATAATCAACGAACTTTATCGTTTCGGAGGCATCAACTCTGTGAGGGGTTTTTTGGAAAACAGCTTACAGGCAAGCGTTTTTACTTCATTACTGACCGAATATATTTACATACTGAGTCCTAATCTCTACATTCACTCCATTATAGATTACGGATATTACCAAGATGGTAGCAGTAATTACAGCGATAGTTTGCTTGGATTGGGTTTTGGATTCGGAATGAACACCAAGAATGGTTTGTTTAAACTAAATTATGCCAATGGCAGTACAAAAAGTCAAAATATAACATTTTCAAATTCACTTATTCACATAAGTTTTATCACAAAATTCTGATATATCCAGTCATAATTAATATTATTTGATGTCACATTTAAGAGGATAGCCATTATGGTTATCCTCTTTTTTTATACATTTGCTGAATGGAAAAATCAGATCAAATTTTCGGAATAAGAGCTATTATTGAAGCCGTTCAGGCTGGCAAAGAAATAGATAAAGTATTTATACAAAAAGACGCACAAAGCGATCTTATGAAAGAACTTTTTAAAGTCCTAAAAAAAAACAACATCAATTTTTCCTATGTCCCTGTAGAAAAACTCAATAAACTCACTCATCAAAACCATCAGGGAGCAGTCGCTGCCATTGCCCCAATATCTTTTATCTCGTTAGAAGATCTGATTGAGCAAATACAAGAAAAACAAAAAACACCACTTCTGCTTATTCTGGATCAAATCTCCGATGCCCGAAACTTTGGTGCAATTATAAGAACCGCAGCCTGTACAGGAGTAGATGGAATTATTATTCAGAAATCGGGAGCAGCACCAGTAAATGGAGACACCGTAAAAACTTCTGCCGGAGGCGTTTTTAATGTTCCCATTTGTAAAGTTGAACATATTAAGGATGCTATTTTTTACCTGCAAGGATCAGGGATCAAGACCATTGCAGCAACAGAAAAAACCGAAAACAATATTTATGACATTTCACTCAACGAACCATTAGCAATAATCATGGGGTCGGAAGACCGGGGCATTAATCCTTCGGTACTCAAAATAGTAGATGAAAAAGCACGTCTTCCTATGCTAGGAACCATTTCTTCTCTTAATGTATCGGTAGCCTGCGGTGCATTTTTGTACGAAATTTTACGACAAAGGATATAACTTTTTAGAACAAATCTCAGAAATTCTTTTTACAAGATTCCTGATTGAGATAGAAAATCTAAAATAACTCTATTTTTCTGTTTTAGAATTTTCCGTAGAATTTTCAATAAATCTATAAACGATTTTAACAGAAGGCTGAAAAGTATGAGTAAGTAAGGATTTTTCTTCGATGATCTCTGGTTTTGGAGGGTTTACAAAATTTCCGTTTTCATCGAAACGTTCCAGAAATTTATCTCCAGAAGGATCAAAATCCGGTCTTTCCCAATCGTATCGTATTTGCTTTTTATAATCGGGAGTTTTTATCGCAACTGCAAAAACAAATCCTGTAATTAGCCCGCTTAAATGTCCTTCCCAGGAAATTCCTTCCTGAACATCGGGGAAAATATACCAGATTAATCCTCCATATAATAAAACTATTATTAAAGACAATGCCACCAATCTATAATATTGAGTCATAATTCCTTTTACGAAAATAAAACTTACCAAGACATAAATTAATCCACTGGCTCCAATATGATAAGAATTCCTGGCAATTACCCATGTTACTAATCCTGAAAATAAAATCCCGTAACCGATAATTTTAAAAAAGTGTTCACGATAAAAATACCTTAATGCCATCATCATCAAAAAAACAGGAATAGAATTATTGTAAATATGCTGAATATCTCCATGCAAAAACGGACTAAATACCACTCCTCTCAATCCTTCTAATGTTCTTGGATAAATACCAAAATGAGATAATTCAATATGAAATCTGATTTCGATCCAAAATACGGTCCAGATTGCCAATAAGAATAAAAATGGCAAAACTATAACGGATAGAGAAAACTTAAAATAGTTGTCGTTCATGAAAAATGAGATTATGAGGTCAGTGTATTTTCTATTTCAAATATGTATCCAAAAATAAATAACGGTAATTTTGGCAGATTTTACACAGTTGAATATCAAAAAACTTTCAAAAAGACACCTCCGTTTATCATTAGCCCTGATAGAGCCGGTAGCTCTGTGATTTTTGTAAAAAAACACAGACTTAAGGCGAAAGCAGGAACCATGATCGCAAAAATGCCTGAAGATTATGCTCCTGTAAATCTAAATTTTAAGTAATTTTGCCTTTATGGATATACCTTTGGCAGAACGAATCAGACCAAAAAAATTAGCAGAATATATAAGTCAGTCGCACTTAGTGGGGGCAAATGGCTCATT
>CAZSOC010000083.1:0-5594 GCA_964608415.1 uncultured Flavobacterium sp. | reverse complement strand
CAGGAGGAGAACTGCTTCCGCTGGTAGGAATAGTTACAATACCATTGTTTGGTATTCCGGTAAAATTGGCTGTATGGCTTATAGGCGGATCTGTGTTTGGCAGAGGAAAGGATTGAGGGGCTCTTACGCTGTATCCTGCTCCTGAGGACATAATTTTTGGAGTTCCGTTGGAAGGGTGGGATACCCATGCGCCTGTGTTGCTTGTACCGCCTGTTGGGTTCCAGCTGTAGAATTTATCAAATAAGGTTAGCGGAGAGACATTTTTTAATACAAAGTCTTTTACCGGAGAAGACCAATAGGTAAAATCGTAACGGTGAATGGGTGGAGTGATTCGCTCCATCTGGATGGTTCCGGTATTGGTTGCACTGTCATTATGTTGTAACAAACTTCCTGAGTCCATGATGCTTACGGTTCCTTCATTTTTTAGATCACTCTGGATGTCTAAAGTATGCCCCGAACGAATCGTAATATCTCCTGATGAGGTAATCTCACATTCGCAGGCAGTGATAGTCCCCCCATTTGCAGAAGAGTCATATAGGTCATTAATAATTGCTTTTTCAGAAGTAGAAGGAGCTGTCGTGATAGCGTTAGCTGCATCTCTCCAATTCGTTCCGTCCCAGGTTTTGGCAATTTCCCTTTTGGCTTTTAATGTAACATTGTCGATAGCCCAGATTTCCTGATTGCTGGTGTTATTGGTGTTGGCGGTAATCCTGATAGACAATTGGTTTACCCTTGGCAAATTGGTTAAGGACAAAGTACTGTAACCATCCACAGTGCTGTACCCTCCATCAGTAGAACGGAATATTTTAGAGGGTTCGATCACGTTGTTCCCATCAAAATCCCCGTTCCCGGTAGCTTCTCCCGAAACAAAAGACCATTTTGAATTTAGATGGCCGTTTAGTCTGATCTCATCAGACCAGGATCCTCCATTCGTACTAACTGCAACAATAACAGAATCGTCTGTATCCGGACCATCATTATTTATAGTAGAAAAAGCACCGATCCGAACCGAAAATTCAATGTCGGATAATTTTGAAGTATCAATATTATCAAAAACGATTACAGCACTTGAATTACTTATTTGCAGACTTTGCGCTCCGATAAATTTATCGGAATTGCCGGAATCCCCGGTTGAGCCAAAAGCAGTACCTCCCGTTGGAGTTGCCGTACCGGATGTAACTGTATAGTTCCATACAGGTACTACGGGGGTAACTTCAAAATCCTGGATGGCAATTACTGATTCGGTGGGTTCAAAAGCACATTCTATATGATCGATCCCAAAGCCCTTAATGGCAAAAGTATACGGGTTTTCACTTGAGTCCGGATCGTTATTTGCAATACTGATGGTTGCGTTTTTTTCTCCTACGGTATCAGGATCGAAGGTTACCGTAAAAGAAGTACTTCCCGATGGTCCGGGAACCGGACTGGTAGGAGGGGAAGTTATAGAAAAACTATCGGCTCCTGTTCCTGTAATTGCGGGAGTTGAAAATGTTAAGTCTCCTGCTCCAATATTTAAAATAGTGAAGGTTCGTGTAGATGGTGTTCCGGTAATTTGCGTATTTGGAAATAAGGTATGGTTGGTTGCTGTAGCTGTAGTTGCTCCACTTGGAATGGAAATCCCGTTCCCTCTTATATCGATGTCTAAAATTCTGAAAGGATTCCCTCCTGTAAAAATATTGGCATGACCTCCCGTTGATACGGCTCCGGTTAGTCCGGTTAATTCTATTTGGTGTAAAGTAGTATTTACCGCTCCTCCTTCTGTCCAGATCTGACTGGATGTATAATACCTCCCTGAATTGATGGAGGCTTCTGTTCCTGTAATATCGCCAACCCGGTAGGTTCCTGTAAAATTATAGGTTGGATTGGATATTCCTACTGCGGTTAACTCCCAATATCTGTTAATGAAGTTTGTTGGAGCGTCATTATCCGGTGATTTTGTACCCGCTACGGATAAAGCGGCATATCCTGCTGAAAAGTTAGTAGATGTAAATTCTAATGTTGCCGGAGAATATTGAGCGGCACTATTTCCTATAGGGTATGTAAAATCTCTGTTTGTTCCCGTTCCATTTATGAAATTCTTTCTTAATTTTCCTCCTGTCGCTTTATCGGCAATAATAAAATTGTTTTCAGAAGCTCCGGTTATACTTCCGGTATTGGAAATAGTCAGAGTATTAGAGCCTAAATCAACAATTCCGTTGGTCAGGTTTAAACTGGTAAGGGTAACCTGAGTTCCTAAAGTAAAAGCAATTTCATTATTTTCCCGGTTTATCGTTAAAGTATTTAAATATCTGAAATTTTCAATAAACCGTAAAGTTCCTATACTTCCGTTTCCTAATAAGGTCAAACTGGATGAAGGTGTTCCGGATGAACCGGCTTTAAAGCGGCCATTTCCTGAAATAACATTATTTGTTGCGGTAGTTCCTAATGTTAGATGATATCCGTTTAAATCAAAAATGTCTCCTGAATTATTAAATGAAATTACATTTCCTGTATTTGGAGCAGATACGGTTAGATTAGAGAGTAATTGTACTGTTGTACTACCGCTTACAGGTTCAAAAACAATATAGGGAATGGTTAATTCAGAAGAAGCAGAAATGGTTTGAGTACCCTCTTTTTGAAAAAAAACAGCTCTTGCATTAGGATAAAATTCATACGGTCCGGTAAAAGATAGATTTCCGCTTGTTTTTAAATCTCCATTGTTTTGATCGGATAATGTTAAATTCCCCGAAACGGTTATATTTCCATTAACGATAAGAGGTTGTGTCATAGCGCTTGATCCTGCCATATCAAGTTTAGAGTCGTTTTCAACGGTAAGGTTACCGTTTATAGCCCTAACGGTGTTTGAACCACTGTTGGCTCCCAAATCTAAAGTAACGTTTCCTGATAAAATTACATGGTTCGGGTATCCCGGAGTAACTCCACTAGTACCTGTTCCAACAGCATTCCATTCATTTCCTCGTCCATATACTACATCTGTATTATATTTTAAGGTGGAAGAACTACCATATATAGGAGCATTCCCTGTAATATAACCTCCCTGGTTAATTTGTAATGTTCCGTTAATGGTGGTATCTGTACTCAGGTTTAAACCTTCTGCAATATCCACATCATTACAAGAAATCGTTCCTGTAACCGTTCCTGAGCCATTAAAAGTTAATTTTCCTGAACCGGCATTAAAAGTTCCTGATTGGGCCAATGTTGTATTGTTTCCAAAGATCAAACTTCCGGTTCCTGTAAATGTAGTGGTGCCGTCGTTGGTATATTGTAAATTTGCGTTCATTGATAAGGAATTGGTTCCATTAACGGTTAGTGTTCCTCCGGTATGTACATGAACATTATTTACATTTCCTGCAGCAGTATTTACAGTTACATGATGTGAGTTTAAAACTCCGATATTTACGTTGGAAGGATTTGCAGTTCCTAATTTCCATGTAGAAGCACTGTCCCAGTTTCCGGTTTGAGCAGAATTATAAGGAACGACAACAGGATTGGGTGCTGCTGCTGAAAAATTAACAGCTCCATTACCGTAATTGCCATCTCCTGAACCTGCTTTGGTTAGAAATTGGTTGGATAAAGGGCCAGTATCTCCTATATAAGCTGCAAAAAGCTGTAACTCCTGATTAGCGGTATAGCCTAAAGACGTTTTAGGGATACGGAATTCGAATCCTTTAGTTGGGTCTGTATCATCTACATTTATACCAAACTCAGAACCTGCCGAACCGATAAAAGTAGTGGTATTTGTTGCCATATCAAAAAGATCGAGCCAGTAGGTCCCACCGCCGTCAGTTCCTATTACGGTGCAATAATCCGGTAAGAATCCATTGTCAAAAACAGTTCCTCCGTTCCAATTATTAAGACCGGCAGGAGCATTTGTTTTAGTAAAAGAGCCATCGTTATAACCTCCGTTTTTGGAATCTATAAAAAGTAAGATACGGTTTCCGGATTGTACATTTCCTGCAATAGCAAAGTACAAATAAGTATCATCTCCATAACAATATAGCGCATTGATGGCGTGACTCGCTCCAAATCCCGGTGTCGGACCCCCGACTGATGTAGCCAAAGCTGTTCCCCATCCGGGTTCTGTAATGTTGCCGTCTAATCCTGTATCTGGAGTAACGGTGCCTCCAATTGCTAAACTATTGGTTGTATTTCCAATGCCATATCTGCCAATTGCAAACGCTCCTGAATTATGTGAGGCTCCCCATGCATATAATCGAAAAATTATTGCAGTAGTGCTTGGAACATTTTGTAAATCAAAAATTCCCGTAAGATTAATTTGTGATTGCACCTCTCCATCAGCATTGTTATTTGTAAAAGAAATATCCGAACCTATGTCTGTAAAAGAAACACCATCCAAACTATACTGCCAAATATACTCGTTTGGACCTGTAGAACTTCTTCTCAATTTTACATCTAATGTTGATAGTGAAACTTTGTAGTTGTTATTAGCCTGAATGGTAAATTCATAATAGTCATTATCTGTGACAGCACTGGTTTTGTTTCCGGAGAGTGTAAAATTTTCAGCATTAAATGTACGGACTAAATTGGCAGCGTTAATTCCAGAGCCCCTGCTTAATGTTGACGTAGTAAGATTTGAATTGTTAGTCGTAGCACTATAAGTTGCTTCATTTCCAGAAGAACCAGGACTACCAAATTGCCAAGCTATAATTTGCCCAAATCCATTCTCAATACCCAACAAGATGAGAAAGATAAATAGTAAAAATCTAAATTTCATAGTTTTTAATCTCTTGTATTAATAATTATTGACTAATTAAGTAGCTATAAAAAAGATTTGGGACTTAAATATACATAAATTAATTGATTATCAATGGGTTTCTGATATTAAATTTATAATGATCCGGATTTTTTCATTTTTTGTCTGAAAATATGCCTTTCCATGGAAATAACGTATTAAATAACTGATTGAGCAGGTGTTTTTTAATGTTTAGCACCGTCCTGTAAACAGTATGCAATTGTATTTTAACCGTTGGGTGTAATATTGAATTTATTTTTTTAAAATAAAACCACATAGACAACTAAGAAAAAGAGCGAAATAGCCCAATTCCTGGTTCCACATAGCTGATGTTTACTATCTGAAATGAATATTTTAAAAAAACCAACTGCTGCGGGAAATACCTCCGGCAGCAGTTGGTTTGAAAAAGTGGATAACTAAAAAATTATTTTTTTGGTAACAACCTGTCCGTTATCAAGAGTTACTTTTACGATCAATGCCTGTGTATTGAGCACTACGTCCGGAAACCGGATTTCGGGATGATTGATCTTGGTTTTATCCAGGACAGTTCTTCCCAAAATATCATAAACGGTTACTCTGTTCAGGATATGTGTGGGAGTTTTTACATACAGTTCGTTGCCGGATTTGGAGACAATTACCTGTGTGGCAACAGTATTAAAATCATCATTACCTAGATTTTCCTGTGGCATGTATCTTAAGACAAACCTTTCGTTGAATGTACCGGGACCAGAGGTAAAGGTATATTCTGCTGCTTTCAGATCATGAACGATGTCAAGGTCTTTATCTTCCAGATAAATATCCTGACCGTTAAACAATCCGTCCAGATGGTCTATAGCTATTT
>CAZSOC010000082.1:4908-5974 GCA_964608415.1 uncultured Flavobacterium sp. | reverse complement strand
GGATTTTTGTTTGATGGTTTTCCGAGAACTATTGCACAAGCAGCAGCTTTAGATAAGTTCTTGAAATCTAAAGGATGGAATGTAACAGCTACAGTTGCTTTGGAGGCGAATGATGAGATCTTAATTCAAAGATTGTTAGAAAGGGGGAAAACTAGTGGTAGGGCAGATGATCAGGATGAGAGTAAAATAAGAAATCGTTATGATGAATATAACGAAAAAACAGCTCCTTTGATTGAATATTATACAGGGAAAGATTTGTTTTATTCGGTTGATGGAATAGGAACTATTGATGAAGTGACACGGAGGTTAAGTGTTATTATAGACGATTTTATAGAAAAATAACACATGGAAATTATAATTATTTTATTGCTGATTCTTTTGAATGGAGTTTTTTCGATGTCCGAAATTGCTTTGATTTCTTCTCGAAAGAGCAGGTTAGAAAGTGAAGCTAAAAAAGGAAGTTCAAGTGCCAAAACAGCTTTGGATTTAGCAAATTCTCCAAATAAGTTTCTTTCTACGGTTCAAATCGGAATTACTCTTATCGGGATTTTAACAGGTATTTATTCTGGAGATGCTATAACGTCCGATTTGCAACTTTTTTTAGAAGGATTTCCGGCTTTTGTGCCTTATGCTAAGACATTAGCAGTAACTATAATTGTAGTTTTGGTTACATTTTTTACCTTGATTCTAGGAGAGTTGGTTCCGAAACGCATTGGACTCACTTACCCTGAAACTATTGCCAAGTTGGTTGCTTTGCCAATGAGGTTTATTTCTATTGTTACGGCTCCTTTTATCTGGTTGCTTACTACTTCAACTGAGTTTCTGTTGAAAGTTTTAGGTATTAAGCCAGGAGAAGACGGAAAGATAACAGAAGAAGAAATTAAGGCTATTATCAAAGAAGGAACAGAAGGAGGGGAGGTTCAGGAGATTGAACAAGATATTGTGGAGCGTGTTTTTCATATTGGAGACCGAAAAGTAAGTTCGCTTATGACGCATCGTAAATCAGTAGATATGCTTCCGTTAAAAGAAGATAGAGCTAAAATAAAAGAATTAGTTGTTCAGGATT
>CAZSOC010000082.1:0-4898 GCA_964608415.1 uncultured Flavobacterium sp. | reverse complement strand
AATTCTCTTATGACGCACCGAAAATCGATTGTTTATCTCTCTTCAGATGATTCTCTTGAGGATATTAAACAGACTATTTTAGATGAAATTCATTCTATTTATCCAGTTTGTCGGAATAATAATCTTGATGAAGTTGTAGGTGTAGTTTATCTTAAAGACTTGTTTGCCAATTTCGAAAAGAAATCAGATTTTAATTTAAGAGAAATTCTGAACGAACCAGCTTATTTTATAGAGCATACTTCTGCTTATAGTGCATTAGAGGCTTTTAAGGGTTCTAAAGTGCATTATGCCTTGGTAACTGATGAATATGGAGTTATTCAAGGAATTATTACGTTAAATGATATTCTTGAAGCTTTAGTGGGGGATGCTTCAGATTTTTATCAGGACGAATTTCAGCTGGTTCAAAGAGAAGATGGAACTTGGCTTGTAGATGGACATTATTCGCTTCATGATTTTTTAACGCATTTCGAGTTAGATGAGCTAATTGCGGACTTTGATGTAACAACCGTAAGCGGGTTGATTATTACGAAACTTGGATATATTCCAAAACAAGGAGAGAAATTAAAATGGAATCGTTTTGAGCTTGAAATAATTGATATGGATGGAATCAAAATCGATAAAGTAATGATTAAAGAGATAAAACCCGAAGAGTAACTAAAAGTTATGATGTTATAGGAATAAAAAAAAGACAAACTATTAAGTTTGTCTTTTTTTGTGACCCGACTGGGGCTCGAACCCAGGACCCCAACATTAAAAGTGTTGTGCTCTACCAACTGAGCTATCGAGTCAAACATATTTCTTGAATGCGGGTGCAAATATAAGATGTTATTATTTATTTTTCAAAGGTTTTTTCCTTTAAATTTGTCTTTTTTTTTATTTAAATCTTAACGCCTTAGTTTATAAGGAATTATTGTATGAGCAAAATTATACTTTTGGGTTACATGGGTTCTGGAAAGACAACAATTGGGACTTTATTGGCAGAAAAACTATCGATGAAGTTTCTTGATTTGGATCAGCATATCGAAAAAATCGAATCTGATTCTGTTTCTGGAATTTTTAAAACCAAAGGAGAAATTTACTTTAGAAAAGTAGAAAATCAGACTTTTAAAGAATTATTAGAAAATACAGAGTCTCAGATAATCAGTCTGGGAGGAGGAACTCCATGTTATGCCAATAATCATCTGCTGTTAGAAAAACCAGAAGTAGAATCTGTCTATTTAAAAGCTTCAATAAATGTATTAAAAGAAAGGCTGAAAGATAATAAACAAAACAGGCCTGTTATTAAAGATATGAATGAAGAGGAAATTACAGAGTTTATTGCAAAGCATTTGTTTGACAGGAGTTATTTCTATCATTTTGCCAAACACATAATTTCTGTAGATGATAAAAATGCAAATGAAATTGTTGATGAAATTATCTTGAAATTATCAACTTAAAAAAGCATAATCTTTACTGCCTTCAAACACTACTTGTACATGTTCTTGTAACGATGTAGAGAGCGAAATCCCTTTGAAATCTACTTTTACAGGATATTTTTTGTGATTTCGATCTACTAATACTGCTGTTTTTAATTTTTTAACAGGAACGTTTAAAAAATGTTTTACAGCATAAATTAAGGTTGCTCCCGAATTAAGTACGTCATCAATCAGTACAATTCCTTTATTTTGATATTCTTCCGCAGACAAAGATGTGTTGATGGTTTCCTGAGGATTATTTTTGTTGATTTCTACAGCACACAAAATCACATTAATTTCAGAAATCAATCTTATTTCTATGGCAATTTTTTCTGCAAAAGTATACCCGCTATTTTTAATTCCTGCAATAATAATCTCTTTTTCGTCTACAAAAGTTTCATAGATCTGATATGCGATTCTCCTTATTTTGTGCTCAATTTCCTGATGGTTGAGGATGATATTTTGACTCATAATTTTCTATATTAAAAATCCGAATTATATTCGTCCAGATCTCTCCGATCTTTTTTTGTTGGCCGGCCTTCACCATTTTTTCTATAATGATCTTTTGCGAGCTTAAGCATTTCCAAATGTTCAAAAGCCTCAGCCGGGGTTTCGTCCTTCCGGTAAATATCAACTAATTTTGCGCCAACCCTATTTTCCGGAATATCCAGAACAGTTATGATTCTGGTAATTTGGTCTTTTCTAAAAGTAATTTTATCTGTAGAAAAAACCTCTCTGGAAGCCTTTGCTACTTGGCCGTTTACAGTAATCTGATTCTTTTTGCAAGCTTCAGTCGCCATATTTCTTGTTTTATAATATCTTATGCACCATAAATATTTATCTATCCTCATAATACTAAACAAAACATCGTTAAATTTTGCATGATAAACAATCTAAATTGTATCTTGCGCCATTAATTTTAAAAATAAATAATGAGCAAATTTAAGTTTTATTTCATTCTGATTTTTGTTGGAATGATATTATTTTCTTCTTGCAGTAAGGATGATAGTGTAACTATTACACCTCCAAGAGATTATGCAGAACAATATGCCAGAGATATCGACTCTATCGAAAAATATTTGAAAACACATTATATTCATCAGGTTAATATAGATGGATTGGTAGATGCAGAAATAAAACAAATTCCTGACCCAAACCCGGAGGGATATGTTTCTATATGGGACAATACAGAATATCCTTTACAGCATAAAATAGTAAAGAATGATAGCAGAGTTACAAATTTTGTTGATGGAAGAATTAATGATCCTGTAGATTATAAATTATATTATATAATATTAAATGAAGGAGGAGGGCAAAAACCGGTGACTGTAGACTCAGTTTATACTAGTTATAGAGGTTTTAAACTCGACAATACAGATTTTGATATCAATAATGACCCCGTTTGGTCGACATATCCCGCATTAAGTACTTCAGAAACTATTTTTATTTCAGGATACAGACAATTTCTGCCTGAATTAAGAGCTGCAGAATCTGTGATTGAGAATAGCGATGGAACCCTTACTTTTGAGAATTCCGGAGTAGGAATTGTTTTTATCCCATCGGGATTAGGTTATTTCAATGTGCCAACAGGAGGAATGTCGGCGTATACGCCTTTAGCATTTACTGTACGGTTGAATAGTATCGAATTTAGAGACCATGATAGAGACGGAATTCCTTCAAGATTTGAGGATATCAATGGTGATGGAGATTTTTATAATGATGATACAGATGGAGATGGTATTCCTGATTTTCTTGATGTAGACGACGATGGAGATAGTTTTTTAACTAAATATGAAATACTTGATCCGGATGGAAATCGTTATCCTTTTGATGATATTCCAACTTGTGAGGGAGGAACTCTTAAAAAGTATTTAGATCCTAATTGTCATTAATTGTAGAAAGCCATAATTATAAGAAGCAACATGTATTTGTTGCTTTTTTTATGGTTTTTGCCAGTTTTGGTGGAGAAAACGAGGAAATTTTAATTAGAAGAAAGATTCTTAGATATAATAGAGAAAGCCTGGCAATATATTCTTGTCAGGCTTTTTTAAGTTGAAAGATAAGTTAACCAACACTTAACTCAGTTGCAATAGCAATTCGGTTCCAAGCGTTGATAATTGTTATCATAATAATAATATGTCCGATATATTCTTCTGTGAATAGTTTTTTTGCTTTTGCATAAGTTGCATCCGACAAGTGGTTTTTTTGAATCAAAGTGATTTCTTCGGTCATTTCAAGGATTACTCGTTCTTCTTCCGTATAAAGCGTTGTTTCTTTCCATGCGTTTAGAAGGTAGATCCTTTGTTCGGTTTCGCCTTGCTTTCTAGCATCAGCAGTATGCATATTGATACAGAATGCACAACCGTTAATTTGGGAGGCTCTGATTTTTATAAGCTCCTTATGAGTTGAAGTTAAAGAAGTAGTAGCGATGTATTTTTCTAATCCGAACATTGCTTTGTAGGCTTCTGGTTGTGTCTGGAAAATGTTTACTCTTGTGTCCATTTTGATATGTTTTTAAGTTCATTACAAAGTTGCGTTAGATGTAGCTTAAAAAACTTGAAGTAGTTCAAGAAATGAGATCAGACTTTTCCAGCTCGAATTTTACTCATAAATTCGGGAGAAAAATCCAAGTAGGAAGCAATCATATATTGAGGAACACGTTGAATAAATTCAGGAAACATTCTGTTCATGTGATGAAAACGCTCTTCGGCAGACATAGTAAAGAGATAGCTGATTCGAACTTGTGAGGCTCCAAAAGACTTTTGAATAACCAATCGGAAATACTTTTCCAGTTTCGGAATACGGTCTAATAATTCATCAAACGACTTTCTGTCGATAGAAAGCATTTCAAGATTCTCGATTGCCTGAATATTAAAATGTGTTGGATTTTGATATTGAAAACTTAAATAATCGGTTATCCACCAATTTTCAATTCCAAATTGAATCGTTTGTTCGGTTCCTTTATTATTGTTGATGTAAAAGCGAATACAGCCTTTTACGATAAAGAATTGCGTGTAGCATATTTGTCCTTCTTTCAATAGAAGTTGTTTCTTTTTAAAATGTTTGGTTTCAAAATAGGCAAGTACTAATTCAGCTTCCTGGTCGTCTAGTTTTATAAATTTACGTATATGTTGTATTAACGAATTCATACACAAATATAATTGATGTAAAACAAAAAACCCACTCTTTCGAATGGGTTTGATATAAGTAAGTAGATAAATTATTGTTTGACAAACGTTCTTATTTTACTTTTTTGATAATTGCTTTGAAAGCTTCTGGATGGTTCATCGCTAGATCTGCAAGAACTTTTCTGTTCAATTCGATCCCGTTAGCTTTTACTTTGCCCATAAACTGAGAATAGCTCATTCCTTCTAATCTGGCTCCTGCGTTGATACGTTGGATCCATAATGCACGGAAATTTCTCTTGTTTTGTTTTCTGTCACG
>CAZSOC010000081.1:0-6074 GCA_964608415.1 uncultured Flavobacterium sp. | reverse complement strand
TACGATAATCGCTTTTACTCTTGATGCAATGTCTGACATAATCTTTAATTTTAAATTTTAATTTGTTGGCAAAAATAAAAAACTTTATTTTAAAACAACATATTAGTTAATAAATATGACTACTAATTTAAAAAATTAATTTTAAACAAAGGTGCTATAAATTTATTTAATATCAATTAAAATTCTTTTTTTTGCTTAAAATTCTCTGATAACATTATGAAAAAGATTGTAATTTTTGCTTCGGGATCCGGAACCAATGCCGAAAATATCATTTTGCATTTTAATAAGACCAATACAACCAAAGTAGTCGCCGTGTTTTCTAATAATCCAAATGCGAAGGTTTTGGAAAGAGCAAAAAACCTGAATGTTGAGCATTTTGTTTTTTCAAGAGAGGATCTTTCTACTGAAGTTGTTTTGAATAAAGTACAGCAGTTTCAACCCGATTTGATTGTTCTCGCTGGGTTTTTATGGAAATTCCCTCAGAACATAATCGAAGCATATCCTAATAAAATAATCAATATCCATCCTGCCTTATTGCCAAAATATGGCGGAAAAGGAATGTATGGAATGAATGTTCACAGAGCAATTTTAGAAAATAAAGAACCGGAAACAGGGATCACGATTCATTATATAGACGAGCATTATGATGAAGGCGATATTATCTTCCAGAAAAGCACTTCCGTTTCAGATTGCAATTCTCCGGAAGAAATAGCGGCAAAAATTCATTTATTGGAGCAGGAATTCTTCCCTCAGATTATAGAAAAACTTATAACTCATAATTCATAATTTTGAACCAACACGACGTACATATCTATACAGACGGAGCTGCAAAAGGAAATCCCGGAAACGGTGGTTATGGTGTTGTAATGGAATGGGTTGGAAAGCCGTACAGGAAAGAATTCTATGAAGGTTTCCGCCTGACGACCAATAACCGAATGGAATTATTGGCTGTAATTGTAGGTTTGGAAAAACTCAAATTACAAGGAACAAAGGTTTTGGTCATTTCCGATTCTAAATATGTAGTGGATGCTGTTGAGAAAAAATGGGTTTTCGGCTGGGAGAAAAAAGGATTCGCGGGCAAGAAAAATCCCGATTTATGGATGCGTTTCCTCAAAATTTACCGCAAGCACCAAGTTGATTTCAAATGGATTAAAGGTCACAACAACCATCCTCAAAATGAACGTTGTGATGAATTGGCTGTTATGGCTTCACTTGGTAATCAGCTTTCGGTTGATGCTTACTATGAAAAAGAAGGAGAAAAACTATTATAAGATTTTCAATAAAAAAGAAACGCGTCTATAATTATTTAGACACATTTCTTTTAAAAAATCACTCCTTATCGAGGTTTTTAGATTTATTAAACCCAATAAGTAAGCCAACTCCAGCCATTGTAAGGATGGTAGCAGGATAAATCGCCTCTTGATTCATCTCGGTATAGGTTACAATCAGCAAGGCAATGAAAATTCCCACGCCGCACCCAATTAATAACAAGGAAAAGTTTAAGATAAAAACCTTCCACATTGGCACATTGTGATTCTTGCCTTTCATAAAAATACTTGCATCAACACCTTTTTCAATAAGTGCCAGACGTTCCCTGTTTCTGGAAGAAAAAATAATATAGACGATTCCGAAGATCATCAGGAATAAACTAATTGGAATTAACATTTGTGGGCCCATAATTACATAATTTTAAATTGATTGATGCCTATATGACGAAACCCGTTCGGATCAGGTTACAGTTTTGGTAAAAAATATTTTTATCTTCGAAGTGTAACCCAAAAGTATCTATTGTCGTCTTATGCAATATGACTAAACAGACCGATCAATACTACATTCATCAAATCATTAGTGGTGACACCGGTGCATTTGCTGTATTGGTTGATCGTTATAAAATACTGATCTTTACGCTCACGTCCAAAATGATCAAAAACAAGGAGGAAGCAGAAGAAGTTGCACAGGATACTTTTATAAAAGTATTCAATTCTCTGAGCAAGTTCAAAGGTGATTCCAAGTTTTCAACCTGGATGTACAAGATTGCTTACAATACCTGTTTGGACCGTTTGAAAAAGAATAAAAAACAAGAAAATATCTTTCCTATTGATGAGTTTACAGAGCCATTCGTCAAGACCACCGAAAATGCTTTTGATGCCTTGGTAGAACAGGAACGGAAACAGCTGATCCAAGATTGCTTGCAGCAATTGCCCGGAGACGAAAGTTTTTTGCTGACCTTGTATTATTTTGAAGACCAGAATTTAGAGGAAATTGCAAAAATCATGGACATCACCGCCAATAACGTCAAAGTGAAATTGTTCCGAAGCAGAAAAAAATTAGCCAATATTTTAAAACAACACCTGGAACCTGAAATATTAAATTATTATGAAAGAAAACGATAAGAATATTGAAAAATTGATAGATAAAGTCATGAAGGGGTATACTTTGCAAACGCCTTCATTTGATTTTACTGCAAAAGTGATGGGTCAAGTGAATGTTCAAAAAATGAAAGCTATTCATTACCAACCTTTGATCTCAAAAACAGGTTGGATGACGATTTTCGGAAGTATTTTTGCAATTTGTATTTATGTCTTTTTAGATACAACACAGCAAGTCAACCAATATACAGTCGATTTAAGCTTCTTTTACGATAATAAACTATCGGAAGTATTGGCAAAGATTCATTTTTCAGAAGTAACCATGTATGCGGTTATAGTGCTGACTTTTTTGATTTTAATCCAAATTCCTCTTTTAAATAATCATTTTGGAAGAAAACACATTGCATAAAACCCGTGTTTTTTTAGCCAAAAAAAATTAAAAATCAGCATTGTAATTTAGTAAAATTTTCCAATTGCAAAATATTACAACTTTGTAAGTTATGAAGTTTTTGTAGGCAGAATTCGTCGTGACGAAAGCCAGCCGAATACTTTAAACATGTGAATTGTAGCCGATAATCTAAGAAAAGGAGCTGCAACCAATACAGTTCAAATTGCTGAATATCTAGTTGCTCATAATTTGGTTTAAAAACAATTAAAACAAATTAAAACCACAGCTTCATGGTTGTGGTTTTTATGTTTTATGTCACTCCCCAATAAATTTTAATTAAATTTGATAAAATTATATTTTCATAATTACTCCTATCCCAAGCAATATGAAATACCTCTTTGCTGTTTTTTTTCTAATCATAACGTTTCAAACGGGTACGATTGAGCAATGTGATGACCTGATAAAAAAGGGTATCGCAGCCTTATACAACAAAGAGCATTCAAAATCCTTGGAGTTACTGACCCAAGCAAAAACTTTGGCTCATAAAAACGATTGGCAAGAACAGGAATTCATTGCTACAAATTGTATCGGACTGAACTTTTATCAGATGCTGGATTATGGAGAAGCCCTGGATTATTATTTGAAAGCCTACACTATCGCCTTGAAAGCATCGAATAATAGGCAAGAAATGACCGTTTTGAACAATCTTGCCTTGGTTTATATGAAGGAAGGAAAATTCAAAGAATCAGAAAAACATCAAAGAAAAGCCTATGATTTGGCCGTTTTGGCAAAAGATAGTATCAAAATTGGGATGTATTCTGGAAACCTGGCCACCATCTACAATGAAACAAAAAAACTAGATGAAGCTACAAAGTATCTTGATTTGGCTAAAAGATTACTTCCGAAAGATTCAAGAGAATATTATCAAATTGCTGTTGCAGAAGCGACAAATCTATTGGCAAGAAAAAATTATGATGCGACTTTAAGTTTGTTGAACTCTCTCATTGAAAACCTAGGTCCTACAGAATTCAACGATCATAAAATAGCAGTCTTGTTGATGCTTTCAAAAATTCAACAGCATAAAAACAATCTGGACGAAGCCCTTACCATAACTCAAAAGGCCCGAAAAGAAAACCTTGGTTATAATAACAATGTAGATATTTACAACCAATACTCCGATTTGTTTTTTGCTAAACAAGACTTTCGAAAAGCGTTGCAATACAAGGATTCTGTAATGCTTGTGCGCGATTCCTTAAATGTAATTAAAGACCGGGTCTTGTATGAAAACAGCAAGATTAAATTAGAAATACAGGATTTCCAAAAAGAGCTGACTATCAGCCAAAGTAAATTAAATGCTGAAAAACGCATCAAATATTACCTGATTGGATTTACAGCGTTGGTAATTGGTTTGTCTTTTTGGCTGTTGCGTAGTACTTACATCAAATCCAAACAAAAAAGAATCATTGCTGAACATAATGAAAAAATCATTGCCCTGGAATTAAAAGATAAGCAAAAGCTCGAAAGCGAATTAGAATCAAAAAACAGGAAATTGGCAGCCAATGCAATCCATCTTGCCAGTAGGAATGAAAAGATCGAGGAATTTGTTACTTCCTTGAGCAAGGAGCCTGATCTGGTTAGAAACACTTATCTCTTCAAGCAAATCAATCAACTGAAAAACTTTCTTACAAAAGATGACGACAAGGAAGATTTCTTAATTCTTTTTGAAGAAGTCAATAGTCATTTTTTACACACACTTAAAGAACAACATCCATCACTAAATTCAAATGACATACGCTTTGTTTGCTATTTGTATATGAACCTTACCATCAAGGAAATTTCTTCACTTTACAACATCACTCCAGGTGCTTGCAGAAAGAGGAAAGAACGCATTGCACACAAGATGGGACTTGAGAACAGCAATTATATATATGACTACATTACGGCCATTTAAATAAAAATGTCGCACTATTTCTCACTATAGGTCGTACTATTTTTTCTTTATTTTTTTGTGTTGATGATGGTAAGTATAATCTTTGTCATCTAATACTAACCCAAAAAATCATGAAAAAAATTACGTTTCTTGTACTGTTTATTTGCAGTATGATGACCAATCTGTCTGCTCAAGTTAGCTTTACAAGTAATTCAGAATATGGAAGATTGAAAAACTTTGTAGTTCTAAATTATATGCTACTTCTCTCGACAAGCATATTATGCTGTCAACTGACAATACAATAAATTTAAAACCTAATTATTTATGAAAAAAATTTCACTTTTAAGTGCTTTCCTTTTGCTTTTGGTATATGGGAAAAGCTATTCTCAATGCAATCCCGTTGGCTTGTTTATCGAAAATTTTGATACAACAAATCCTGGTGATTTGCCCGATTGCTGGACAAAGGTCCTGATAGGCGCCGATAGCAATGCCTATATACAAACAGTTGCCTACCTTTCTCTTTCCGGAGACAATGCTGTGGAGCTTTACAACGGCGACTCGGACACTGATGCGAATATCATATTGGTATCTCCCAATTTGGGAACATCAGTTGGCGCCAGCACACATCGCTTAAAATTTGCTGCCATGTCTTATGGTTCTGCCCCACTTATCGAGGTAGGTACTTTGGACGGCAATACAGGTTCTGTCAATTTTTATGCTATTGAAACAGTGGCAATCACTGGAAGTTATGCGGAATACACCGTTGATTTTACTGGTTATTCTGGAACAGATACTTATGTGGGTATCCGTCATAGTTCAGAACCTTACGTCAGCATTTTCGTTGACAATATCCGTTGGGAAGTGGCCCCATTATGTGCCGATGTTTCAGAAATCACCATTGTCAATACAACTCCGAATTCGGCTTCATTAATCTGGTATTCCGATGGATCTGAAACGCAATGGGATGTGGTTTACGGAGCTGGGTCAGTGACTGATCCCAATACATTGACACCAATCACTCCACAACCCAGCTTAATTCCTGAAACTACACTTACCGGATTGACAGACAATACTAGCTATAATTTATGGGTACGCTCGACCTGTGGCGGAACCGAAGGAAACGGTAACTGGATTGGGCCAATGACCTTTACAACCGCCTGTTTGCCAACGGAACTTTTCAATGAAAATTTTGATACAACAAATCCTGGTGATTTACCCGATTGCTGGACAAAGGTCCTGATAGGCGCCAATAGCAATGCCTATATACAAACGGTCGACTACAATTCCCTTTCCGGAGACAATGCTGTGGAGTTTTACAACCACGACTCGGATACTGATGCGAATATCATATTGGTATCTCCCAATTTGGGAACATCAGTTGGCGCCA
>CAZSOC010000080.1:0-6122 GCA_964608415.1 uncultured Flavobacterium sp. | reverse complement strand
ATGTCCAAAGCTAAAGCACCAAAGAAATACCACAAATCCATTTTCCCTTGATAACAAGAATGTTCGTGTAAGCCGTCAAATGCAGATTTATTTGTAGCTTCTTTGATGTAAGGCGGATTTCCTACAACTACATCAAAGCCACCATTTTGCATAATTTCGGGAAACTCGGTATTCCAATCAAATTCACTTGCCAACAAAGAGTTTCCGCATTTGATATTATTGTTCAATTTAGAAAGTTTGCGACCTTTTTTGGCGGTACGAAGCCAAAGTGAAAGCTGTGCAATCTCAACACTTTCTTCGTTTATATCCACACCAAAAAGATTGTTTTCCAAAATACCTTTGTCCGTATCAAAAAGTCGTAAAGGCGAATTGGTAAGGTCTGCAATAATATCGTCAATCTTTTCGTGTTCTTCTATCAGAAAGTTCAATGCTTGGTTTAAAAATGCACCACTTCCACAAGCTGGGTCGATGATTTTTAAATTGGTAAGCCATTTTTTATAATCATTCAAAGATTCAAAAAGTTTCTTACCCTTTGCAGTAAGATTTCCGTCTTTTTTAAGAAAAGTCTCATCATACTCAATTTCTACAATGTCAAGTTCTTTTCTCTTATCATTACATAGTTTTCCTACTGTATTTTCAACAATGTAAGCTGTTATATATTTTGGTGTATAGAATACTCCGTCTTTCTTTCGTTTGGTTCTTTTTTGGTCTGAAACAGCACCCTCAATTTCGGCTGTTATTTCTTCGATTTCATTGAGTGAATGCTCAAAAATATGACCAAGAATATTTACATCAATTTCGGTATTGTAATCATAAGTGGATAGCTTTTTTAGGTCGGCAATCAGTATTTCATCATCAATTTTCAAACTGTCGAGCAACAAATCTTCATAAAACAATCCGCCATTGTACGCAGGAATATTATCAGCATCTTTTTTGCCGATTCTGCCCACATTCATATAGCCAAAATATTGCTTAAATATTTCGTAAATAGGCTTGTACGCATCTTCCTCTTTCAAGATTTCAAAACGTTGAATAATTCTTGAAATAGAATTTGGCGGTAATAGTCCGCTGTCTTCTGCAAAAAGGATAAACAGAAAACGGTCGAGGAGTTTTTGCGATTTTTTGAAAAGTGTCAGCTTATCAGCATCAGGATTGTTTTTGATAAGATTGTTGTACAATCTTGATTTGAAATTTGAATAATCTTTGTATAATTCTTCCGAAATTTCCTTTTCGTGAAACTGTGTTTCTTTTTTGAGTTGTATAGGCAGATTTGAAAAAATACTGTCTTTGTGTAGTATTAAATACAACAATTCAAATCGTTCTCTACTGAGAAAAAACAAATCAAACTCTTCAAATTCAGTCGAATAATCAATATAAAAACGAAGTTTCTGAAAATTGGACGTGATTACATATTTACATTCGGGTTGATTATTTTTATAATTAAAGGCTTGTTGTGTAATTTGGGTTAAATCCTTTGTTTTTGTTGATTTCAACTCAATGACAGCAATAGCATTATCGTTTTTTAGAATAGCACCGTCAGCCTTTTTGCCGTCTGTTTGGTTTTTAAACTCTCTTTGTAAATCATAATTTTCATTTGGACGAAGCGTGTAGCCAAACACATCAACAAATATTTCACGTAAAAATCCGTCTTGATATTCTTCCTCTTTCAGCGTTTTTATTTGCTCGATTTTAGCAGGATTGTAATTCTGCTTGAATATCTGAAACGCCTTTTCTACTTTGTCTTGGTCAAGATTTTTGAGATGTTTCTTGATTACAGATTTCTGAAATATTTGCATTTGTCAATGTTCTTAAATAATTGAGGCTTTTTATTTCTTTTCGGGTCTTGGAATGATAACACGAAATTGTTCACCCTCTGAATCGTTAATCAGTTCAATGTTGGGTTGTGCTTCTAATGCACGTGTAATTCCCGAACCAAAGCCACGATAATTCATCAATTTTGAGCAATAAGAAACTAAAAGATTATTTCTCACAACTGCATTTCCCATTTTTACATTCTCAATAGTAAGGTTATTCGGCAATGAACCCGGACTTGTAATTTCAATTCGGTCATCAAAAATCATCACACGTACGGGCGAATTTTTTGAATAATCTCTGTGTACCAAAGCATTTTGAAGTAGCTCCTCTAATGCAGTTTGTGAAACTTCCAATTTTCCTGTTTTGTTGAAATTTTGACCGTCTTGTACGTGTTGCAAATTGGCATTGAAGAAGCTCATTGTTTCTTCAAAAATTTCAGGAATTGTACCGACAATTTCTTTATTACTGCGATAGTCTGTTCCACCTATGCTATTCCCAAAAAACGATATTGCTTTTACACAAAATGCAGGTCTGTATTTTTGTGGGTTTTCCGCAAAGAATAAAAGTCCACCTAATGTAAGACGACCGTCTTTCAGTATATTCAGATTTGTTAATAGCGTATCTGTTATTTCTGTTTTCTCGTCTGTTTCTCTTTTCTGAATTGCTTTAACATATTCTTCTACTTTTGAAAAGTTGATGTCGTCAATAGAAGTCTGCGGAATAATCATTTCATCTAAATACAAAATACCACTTTGCTGAAATAGCCTTATTTGCTCATTATTGTCGGTTAATCTTCTTTTATCAGAACCCTGTTTTATCCAAATCGCACCATTTTTATCTTTGTATGGCTTTGCAATTCCCTCTGAAACTTCTACAACCAAAATCTTCTTTTCTTCAGTTTCCGAAGGAATTGACACAACTTCTGTAAAAAGAAAAATTTGTGGTTTTACTTTATCATTGGCGATTGTTGCAATTCTGTTGTTGTAAGATTGCAATTGCTGATAATCTAAACCTAAGACTGTTCCTTTTTTATCTTCAATTCCAAACAAAATTTTCCCACCTTTTGAGTTAGAAAAAGCAATCAATTCCGCAGCAATAGAATCGTCATTGTCAATTTCTTTTTTAAATTGAACTTTGCTTGTTTCTCCTATGCTTATGATGTCTAATAGTTCTATTGCGTTCATTTTGTTTTCAGTTTTTCAATGTTCCAAATACTGTAAATATTTTTTCTACGGCTAAATGCTTCATCTCCACCCTCCATAATATCAACGATAAATCGTTGCGTTTGATGATTGTCGATAGAGCCTGAATGAACCGTTATTTTGGTTTCGTCATAACTGCACGATACAACTTTTTCGCTGTCGCCAAGAACAGGAATATTGGCATTATGCGTTGCAAAAAGAAACTGCATATTGCCTTTTATTTTTTTCAGTTCTTTGATGACTTCATCATATATAGTTTGGTTATCCAAATCATCTTCGGGTTGGTCAATTATCAAGATATCATTTTCCTTTTGTGCTAACAAGAATAAAATTAAAGCCGATGCTCGTTGTCCCAAAGAATGTTTGTCTAATGATTTTCCGTTGTATTGAATAATAATTTTATTATCCACTTTAAAAGTCAGTAAATCTTCCAAATTTTCGGAAAACCTTCTCTTAAAGTCCATAACTTGATTTTCATTCAAAATAGTATTGAGTTTGCTACTGTCTTTGTATATCTGAATAAAATCTTTGTAAGTGGTTTCTACTTCTTGATATGCCGTTTCACGAATGCCTGAACCTCTAAAAATTTGTTTCATTTTGTCGGTAAACTTATCTCGTCTGCCTTTAAACTCAACAGCAATAGAAAGTTTGCTTTCCGCTTCGTTTATTCGGTTTACTTCTTTTTCCAAAAGCTGATATTCTTCGTGCCAAAGATTGTCAAGGTCTGATAACCTTTTTAATAAATCGTCCTGCCATTCTTTTCTTCTTTTTTCCGATTTGTCAATTTCTAACAATTTTAATCTTGAAGTGTCTATTTGTCTGTTTAGTGTAAGGAAATTGTCGGGGTTGATTGTATCTGTTCCAATTTCTCTTTTGATTTTGGCAAATTCTTCTTTTAATCCTTCCTTTTTTACATTGATTTTCCCAATGAGTTCTTTGTATTTTTTTTGAAGTTGAACAGAGTTTTTTTGAATAGCTTTTAACTTTTCAAATTCTACTTTTAGTTCATTTAATATTTTTTTTGCTTCGTCAAAAAACTCTTGATTTACTTCTGAACCCGAAATTTCTTGTTGAAAAAAATAATCGTGATTAGATACTAACGATTGTAATTCATTCAAATAACTTCTTACCGAACTTTCCGATTGCGACAATTTGGAAACATCAGAGTCAAAGAGAGTTTGTTGCTTTAATTTGTCTTCAATACCTTTTTCTTTAAAGAATTTAAGTTGATGTTCTGCGTTTTTTATAACCGTTTCTGTTTCCTTTTTTAAATCGTTCAAATTGCGAAGTTTTTTTATCTCCGCAACAATATTTCCAACTTCTCTTTTCTTTTGTTCAATCTTTGATTGAATATCTTTTAAACGAGTTCCTACCAAGCGTTGAATTAAATCTGCTTCAAAATCTGCGTCTTTGTTTGATAAATCTTTTTGCCCAAAATAAACAGGATAGTCAAACACAGCATTTATTGAAATGCTTGGTTGCAAAACATTTCCTTTATAAATATCTTCTTTCTGTCCGTAAATTTTTTCAATACGGTATTCTTCTTTTTGCTTGTTAACGATAGTTACGATTGACTTTCCGCCACTTCTCAAAACATTTTCAATCAAACCGTCTTTGTATCTTGGGTCAACGGCAGTAGGCGATAACGGAATGCCTAATGTGTAACGCAAAATTTCTAAAATAGATGATTTTCCGCTTCCTCTAATTCCTATGAGTGTATTGAGTTCGGGCGAAAAATCAATTTTTGTTTCGTCCAATAAACCACCCTCAAAAGCAATAGATTTGATGTAGGAATTTTTTATTTCGGGTTTTGAGTTAAGCTTAACACGATAGTTGAAATCTGTTAGAGCATATCTTAATGCTTCAAAATTAAAATCTCCAATTTTTATATACGTTGTTTTGGCTTCGCCATTTTGTTGGTGTGGTCTCCCTATTTCTTCAATGTTTTTACAATCTGAACCTTCAACAAATGCAGGCAATTTATCTCCGAACCAAGTTTTCCAAGTAGCGATTTTATCGTAAGTTCTCACTTTTTGAAATCCTAATACAAAATGACTGAATAAATCGTTTGAAACAAGTTGTTGAATACGACCTCCGTCAAGCTCGTTGAAAAATCCACTGTTTTGTTCAACGTGTGCCAAAATAATAAATGAATCTCTTCCGTTATTTGCGTGTTCGTTTAATTTTTGCAATACAGTTTCAAAATTGTATTTGCATCTTGTATTTTCGTTTTCACGATTTGCAATGCCTTCAAATGCAGCGGTAAGAAATTGATTGATAAAATCTTCTCCGTTTATGCACCACTTCTCGTAATCAAAAACCAACAAACAATGAATACCGTTTGCTCCGTCATTTACAGAAAGTTCAACTCCTGCAAATAATCCAATTCCTTCTTTAAGTGCTTTTTTTCTTAACGCAACAAATTCATTTTTATCAAATTTATTATGATTCGTAATTACACCAACATTGATGTTTTGCGATTTCAGTTGCTCAACATACAGACGGCAAAAATCATTTTCATTGCTTGTGTATGCAAATTCTTTGTCTGCTTTAGTATGCAAATGGAAATCCGCTCGAACCCAAATTGCTCCATTTTTAAATATGTCAACTTTATCCATTTTGCAAATCGTTTTTAGTGGGAACTAATAATTCTCGTACATCAACGTCTAAAACTTGAGAAATCTCCGTCAAAACCTGAATACTTGGTTGCGTGTTGTTATTACAATAATTCGTAACCACTACATAACTCTTTCCAATTTTTTCGGCAAGCCAAGTCTGGGTTCTACCTTGTTCTTTTAAAACTTCTTTTATTCGGTTCATTAACTCAAAGTTCTTTTAGTTTGAAATAGAAGCACAAAGATACATTTAATTATGATACAACAATATATTTTTGTGTTGGAAAATGATACATTTTTTTTCATAGAGAGTTGGCAGGAAACAGCTTTTTTGGTTTTTCGAAGCGTTGGATCGTGTGTAGGAAAAAAACCAAATGTGCTGTTTGAGCGTTGGGTTTTAAGCTTGCAGAGAACGGTTTCGGGCTTTGCGTTCGGGCGGGTTTCGAAGCACAAAGTCTCAATTTATTACTAAAGTTCATTAGAAGCACAA
>CAZSOC010000079.1:0-6168 GCA_964608415.1 uncultured Flavobacterium sp. | reverse complement strand
CACGGGAACCTATTTTTATATTCTTACCTATGAAGTTACCGATAGTGCCCGTCCTTATACGAGAAAACAAGCGGGCTATCTGTACCTGAATGCCAATTAAAAAAAAAGAATACAATGAAATTTAACAAAACAATAAGATCCCTTTTTTGCCTCCCATTACTGTCTGTCTGCTCAATAAGCTTTGGGCAGCAGGATTCTCAGTTTACCCAGTATATGTATAACCCGGTAAATTTCAACCCTGCTTATGCGGGATCCAGGGAAGTCTTGAGCATCTTCGGGATGCACCGGACCCAATGGGTAGGACTTGACGGAGCACCGGTAACCAATACGTTATCTGCTCATACCCCTATCACGAACAGTAACTTAGGAATGGGTATTTCTTTTGTAAATGACCGTATCGGACCTTCTGATGAGAATACGATCTCTGCGGATATTTCCTATACGATTCAGACGTCGGAATATTATAAGCTGGCTTTCGGATTAAAAGTTACCGCCAACCTGCTGAACGTAGATTTTACAAAACTGACCCAGCAGCCCGGCGATCCCGAACTGCAATACAATATCGACAATCGTTTTTCACCCAATATAGGAGCGGGAGTTTTCTGGTATTCGGACCGATCGTATGTCGGATTTTCGGTACCTAATTTTTTAGAGACCAGGCATTTTGACGGAGTCAACAGTTCTGTAGCCAAAGAAAAGCTGCATTACTATTTTATAGGAGGGTATGTTTTTGATCTGAACCCAAGTATTAAGTTCAAACCATCATTGCTGGTAAAGGCAGTACAACATGCTCCCCTTCAGGTAGATGTTTCGGCTAATTTTCTTTTTAATGAAAAATTTACAGTAGGAGCAGCGTATCGCTGGAGTGCGGCGCTGAGCGGTATGGTAGGCTTTCAGATCAACGAAAAATTACTTGTGGGATATGCCTATGATGCAGAAACTACCAAACTGGCCAATTACAATTCGGGATCCCATGAGATATTTTTGAGATTTGAATTGTTCAAAAACTATGACAGAATAATTTCACCAAGATTCTTCTAAACCAAACTAATATGAAAATCAGATATTTATACTTTGCATTGCTTGTCTTTACCTCAATGAGCCTCCACGCCCAAAAGGTCAAGATAAAGAAAGCAGACAAGGATTATGAAAATTATGCTTATATCGATGCGATCAAGACCTATGAGCGCGTAGCAGAGAAAGGATACAAGGATGCCGGAATGTTTAAAAAGCTGGGTAATGCCTATTACTTTAATGCCGAGCTGGATAAAGCAGAGAAATGGTATGGCGAACTCTTTGCCATGACACAGGAAGTAGAACCGGAATATTACTACCGCTATTCGCAATCGTTAAAATCGGTTGGTAAATATGACCAGGCCAATACAATGCTGGATGTATTTAATGCCAGGAGCGGGAACGACTCGAGAGCTCAGCTCTACAATCAACAAAAAGATTATTTAAAGATAATAGAAGAAAATTCAGGACGGTATATCACAGAGAATGCGGGGATCAATTCTCCGGAGTCGGATTATGGGACATCATTTTTTGGGAACCAGCTGGTTTTTGCCAGCTCGAGAGTGGTGAAAGGAACCAGCAAAACCGTTCAGAAGTGGAACAATCAGGCATTTACCAGCCTGTATGCTTCTGCAGTAGACGGCGATGGCAACCTTCAGGAGCCGGAAAAATTCCAGCCCAATATAGATTCCAGATACAATGAGGCTACCCCTGTTTTTACAAGAGACGGCAAGACGATGTATTTTACAAGAAATAATTTTAATGACGGGAAAAAGAGAAAAGACAGCCAGCGGGTAACGCTTCTGAAATTATACAAAGCCACACTGAAGGACGGAAAATTTGTTGATGTGACAGAGCTTCCGTTCAATAGCGATGAATACAGTACGGCCCATCCTGCACTGAGCCCGGATGAGAAGACCTTATATTTTGCATCGGATATGCCGGGTTCATTGGGCCAGTCGGATCTGTATAAAGTCAGCATCAATACAGACGGGAGTTTTGGAACACCGGAAAATTTAGGAAATAAAATCAACACAGAAGGAAAAGAAACCTTTCCTTTTATCTCCAATGACAATGAACTCTATTTTTCATCCGATGGGCATCCGGGCCTTGGAGGATTAGATGTTTTTGTTTCTAAAATAGAAGGTCCTGTTCCCGGAGAAATACTCAATGTGGGAGCACCGGTAAACAGTCCGATGGATGATTTCGGATTCTTTATAGATACAGAAACCCAGGTAGGATTCTTCTCTTCCAACAGAGAATCGGGATTGGGTTATGATGATATTTATAAGTTTAAAGAACTGAAAAAGCTTATCTGCGAACAGTTACTTGCAGGAGTCATAACAGATGCTTCTACCGGAGAATTTTTACCGGATACAAAAATCACGCTGTTTGATCAGGATATGAACAAGATCAGAGAAACTTATTCGGATGCGAAAGGAGCATATGTTTTTGATCCGGTTGAATGTAAGAAAGTGTATTATGTGAGAGCCGAAAAGAAAGAGTACAATACAGTTGAAGAAATGGTGGTAATAGGAGAGGAAAGCGGTAAAACGGAATTGTCCTTTGCACTTGAATCCACAGAGATTCCTGTGCGTGTAGGAGATGACCTTGCCAAAGTCTTCAATATAGAGATCATTTATTTTGATCTGGACAAATGGAATATCCGTTCTGATGCAGCCCTGGATCTGGCTAAGATAGTAGATGTGCTGAAGCAGAATCCAACGATGAAAATCGATATCCGTTCGCATACAGACAGCAGACAAACGCATAAATACAATGAGACGCTTTCTGACAGAAGGGCCAAATCTACCCGTGACTGGATGATAAGTGAAGGAATAAGCGCCGACAGGCTAACAGCCAAAGGCTATGGAGAGACACAGCTGGTAAACAGATGTTCTGATGGAGTAGAGTGTACAGAAGCGGAACACCAGGCCAATAGAAGAAGTGAGTTTATTATTACACAGAAATAAAAATCAGAAAACAATGAAATGGTTCAAAAAGGGATTGTTTCGAAACAACCCGAAGCAGAAAGAGATCAGGAGCGTAGAGATTACCGGATCGGAAGAAGTTTCGGACAGCATGTTTAAAAGTCCGGAAACCTCAGTGGAGGAATTGTTGGAACATATCCAAAGACAGCAGAAGGAGCTTGATGAAAAGGAGAGAGAGATCAAGGTCTTCAAGTACAGGCTGTCTTATCTGACCAGTGTTATAGAACAAATGAACGACTGGAAGCATAAAGCTTCCTGATATGGAGTGGGAGAAATTGCTAGGTTGTTATCTTGGAGGGATCAGGGTATGGATATTTATTTTTTTAAAGATTTAGAATTATTTATGCAAAGTTATTGTATATTCATATTTCTCCCTCCTGTGATGACGATGAGGAGATCTCCGGTTATAGGGATGTTCAGAAATCATATAATGTGATTATGGTTCATCTTTATAGAATCCACTCAAACAATTATTTCGGAATTATATAAAATCCAGATCAAACAATATTTAATAAATGATAATCGCCAGGCTCCTTAATCGCGGATTGGAAAGAGCAAATAGTGAGATAGAAATAGAATATATAAGATTATTGAATAAGTACATTATTTCAGTTTCTGTAGTTCTTTTGACTATTACCATATATGACTCTTTAAATGTAGCGTATCATTATTTCAGCCCTTTTGTACTTCTTACCTTTATTTTTTTTATTACGTTTTATACCCATTTACGTTTTAATAAACTGGTGCAGATTATAATTTGCATTATCTCCGGTCTTATCTTTTTTTTTTACTCTTCCTATACCGGGTTTGAGTCGGGAATAAGCCTTTATTATATACCTCTGGTTTTATCGCTGCCTTTTATGTTCAATATCAGGGAAGACAGGGATGAAATACTGGTAATTCTTTTTTTTGTTTTTATAGAATTAGGGATCAATTACCAAACCGATTACCGGTTATTCTGGACCAATAGTTATACCAGAGAAGTGCAAAAGGAAATTCTCCGGTCTTCTTTAATAGGCTCGGGATCACTTATTTTTTTGATCGTATATTTTATTTTCTATAAGATATCTATTTTGACAAAGCATTATAGAAAGATCAGGACTGCCACGATTGAATTGAATAAAATAAAAACAGACCTTCTTCTTAATACTAATGAAATAAAGAAATTAATTGCGCTTGCTGAAGAGAGAAACCCTTCTTTCTTTGTAAAATTTAAAGCCTATTATCCTGACTTTTTTCAAAAATTAACTGCTTTATCACCTAATATACTGATGAGTGAGCTGGAATTTTGTGCTTATTTGAAATTGAATTTTACAACAAAAGAAATAGCAATTTTTACTAATAGTACGGTAAGATCTGTTCAGGCTAAAAAATATAGGATCAGAAAAAAATTTAATATTCCAAAAGAAGCAGATCTCAATTTATGGATGATGGATCTGTAACCTGCTAGAAAAACATAGATAAATACTGATGTTTCCCACCGATTTTAGATTTAAAGAATTGAATAATTTGTATGTTGTCGTAAAATAATTCTTCAAGCATAAAAAATATTATTTACGTTAAAATGTTATTTTTTATTCATGATAAATTTTTAATTATTAACTTTATATTGGTTTTAATGATTTATTGTGTTAAATTTATCATTCCTTTAAGGTTTTTTCTTAATTCACCCTATTTTTCTTAATTATGAAAAAAACTACCATTATAATTCTATTATTTTTCCTGTTTGGAGATGTATCTGCCCAATATACTCCCAAACAAATCGACAGCTTGTTATCCTTAGCCAAAGACTTTGAGAAAGGAGATGACATGGATTGGGAAAAATCAATATCGATAGCACAAGAAGCGTATGAACACTCTAAAAAAATAAATTATAAAGCAGGAATAGGGAGCAGTTCTTTCCTGATATCTGCTATTAATTTTAATCTGGGAAATAATGAAGAAGTCATTATTTATTCGAGTATTGCAAAGGAATCAATAGACAAATCAAATTATTTTCAGCTCATTGAAAATCTCCGTACACGAGCCATGAGCCTGATCAATCTGGGATATACGGAGAATGCCCGGGAAGAATTGAAAAAAGCACTTTTGATCACTAATAAAATAGAAAACCCTCATGACAGGAAATATTTAAATGGAAGTGTTTATGAAGCGCTTGGGTTTTATTTCTATCACAAAACAGACGAAAAATCTAAAGACTCGTTGCTTTATTATTCTAAAAAAGCGTATAAAGTTTCTGATGAAATTTTAAAAGATAATCCGGCCTACAAGAACATTGAAAATAGTCTCGCATTGGCAAGTGTGAATGTGGCATTATGTTATTTAGATGCGAATAAGCATTTGGATTCGGTAGAATTTTATCTTAATAGGGGCTTATCTCTTTCGAAAAAAACCGGGCATATTTTTGTTGAATATCTTGTATACCGCAATTTAGGCGAAATGTATTTTCTTCAAAAAGAATATGAAAGATCCATAAGTTTTTATTTAGAAGGATTGTCCGTGGCGAAAAAAATAAATAATCCTTTAACAATAAAAGGATTGTATAAGGATATTAGTAAAGTTTATGATGCTTCGGGAAATGATATAAAAGCAAAAGAATACCTTGCCAGATATGTAAAACTAAATGACAGTATTACTGAAATAGAAAAGAAAGCAATACAATTGCCCATGAAACAACTACTGAGCGAAAAAGAAAAAAACTTCGTAAAGTCAAAGTTCAGATATACTCAGGTTATTGCGATATTTTTATTAATAGTATTACTTTTTGCCTGTTTGAGTTATTCGTTTTTCAAAAAGTTCAGGACAGAGAAAATGAGCAAAAAGGAGAAAGAAATGCTTTTGATAGAAAAGAAAATGGAAATTGATAAAATTAATGATTCAGGCGATGAAAGACTCAATAATATTATACAACTGGCGATCAATGATAACCCGGTTTTCTATATAAGATTTCAGGAATTTTATAGTGAATTTTGCGATATGCTTAAATTTAAAGCACCTTCTCTCACTTTGGGAGAATTAAAATGCTGCGCCTTGCTCAAACTTAATTTTTCTACAAAAGAAATAGCCCGTTTTACGCGATCTACGGTAAGAGCTATTGAGCAAAGAAAGTACAGGATAAGAAAAAAACTGGATATTCCTTCTGATGAAGATATGAATATATGGA
>CAZSOC010000078.1:0-6588 GCA_964608415.1 uncultured Flavobacterium sp. | reverse complement strand
TCTCCTGCACCCGCAGGGGTGGTTCCATTGGTCGTTCAACCACCATCAAGCGGGGGAAGCGATTCTAGAAGAGGAGATGAAAATGGAGTTTATATAATAAAAGACGGATCTATAGTAGCTAAAGACACAGGAAAGGGTGCGGAATTAATAGAGGCATTGGATAAGAGTTTAGGAAAAAACTCAAAACTCTTTG
Organism: uncultured Flavobacterium sp.; assembly: GCA_964608415.1. Taxonomy (GTDB): domain Bacteria; phylum Bacteroidota; class Bacteroidia; order Flavobacteriales; family Flavobacteriaceae; genus Flavobacterium. The sequence goes on along the minus strand of CAZSOC010000078.1, from coordinate 6,395 downwards.
GTAAAATAGGAAAAATAGGAGGATGGATGTCTAGAGGTGGGGAAGTTATATATAATGGGATAGAATATTATGAGGGAAAAATAAGTGGATACCGATTTAGTTTTAGATTAGGAACTGTTGTTACATCTGCAGTTGTAGGAGCAGAAGTAGGAACTGCGGTGGGTGGACCGGCTGGTTTTGTAGCAGGAACAGTAATTGGGCTTACAGCAGGTTCAGCTGAAAATGCTTGGGATACTTGGTGGCCACAATTTAAAGCAGGTGTAAATGGTTTTTATAATGGTACCATTAACAATATTTCACGTTATCATTGAATTATGAGTTTAGAAATTTCATTAAAAAGTCAGCTTTATGCTTTAAAAGATTTAATAATTATAAGCTTAGTTTATTTTGGATTAATATTATATTTTTATTTGAAGGTAGAATTTAATTTATTTAAAATCCTATTCTTGTCAACTTTTTTTTTATATCTATTGATATTCTTTTTACCTGTAATAATATTACATATCAATCATTTAAATAATAATAAATATCAGTGCGTAATAATCGAGAAAAATAAATTAGTACTTGATGACATATCATATAACATTGATAAGATAGATCAGATTAATATTTTTGCTACATATCAACATTTTAATAACTCGGTAGGTGTTTCTGCATTGCCTTATAATGACTATTATTATTATCTTGAAATTTGTTTGAAAGGAGGAGAAAAAATAATTTTATCTTCTTTGTTAAATTATAAAATAGATAAAAATTTTAAAGAGAATTTTGAGTTTATTAAAATAATCGAGAAACCTTCAACGTTTATTTCGTTACTAATTAAGTAGATAATGTTGTTTTGCCTCCCCCCGCTACCGCACGAATCATTTCGTGTGGTAAAAACGTAAGTTTGTTTTATGAGTCATAATTACCCATAACCACACGAAAGGATCTGTTAGCAGATCTGTAAGCCTAATGAAAAAGCTTGTAGGATAATTCCATTAAAAAATGGGAAAACTAAAAAGAGAATATTATTATTTTTAATTTACTATTTACAAAGCGTGGAGCAAAGACCCTCATATTTTTTACAAGATTTTCAAAAATAAAAAAATTCAACTATCTAAAAATAAGATAATTGAATTTTTAAAAGTGCGGGTAATAGGACTCGAACCTACACGCCTTGCGGCACCAGATCCTAAGTCTGGCATGTCTACCAATTTCACCATACCCGCGAAATTTGTGAGTGCAAATATAAGAATATCTTCTAAATATCAAATCAAATACTTAAATTTTTTCCATTTAATTTTTTTGTACTTTTGAAGATTATCTTTCAATTTCATTTTCCAATGGACAATATTAAAAATTACGTTCAAGTCAATAAGGAACGTTTTCTCAATGAATTAATCGAATTATTAAAAATACCTTCTGTAAGTGCAGATTCAGCCTATTCCCAAGATGTTATCGATACTGCAAATGCTGTCAAATCGAGCTTGGAAAAAGCAGGTTGCGATTTTGTAGAGATCTGCGATACTCCCGGTTATCCAATCGTTTATGGCGAAAAAATAATCGATCCGAACCTCCCGACAGTACTGGTTTATGGACATTATGACGTCCAACCCCCAGATCCTTTGGATTTATGGACTTCACCTCCATTTGAACCCGTTATCAAGAAAACAGAGTTGCATCCAGAAGGTGCCATTTTTGCCCGTGGAGCTTGTGATGACAAAGGCCAGATGTACATGCACGTGAAAGCGTTGGAATATATGGTACAAACGAACAACCTTCCCTGCAACGTGAAATTTATGATTGAAGGCGAAGAGGAAGTGGGTTCGGCAAGCCTGAGCTGGTTTGTAGAAAGAAATCAGGAAAAATTGAAAAATGATGTGATCTTGATTTCTGATACAGGTATGATTTCCAACACGCAACCTTCTATTACGACAGGTTTACGTGGTTTGAGCTATGTAGAAGTGGAAGTTACAGGACCAAACCGCGACTTGCATTCGGGTTTATATGGAGGAGCCGTTGCCAACCCGATCAATGTTTTGGCAAAGATGATTGCTTCACTGCACGACGAGAACAATCATATTACCATTCCGGGCTTTTACGATAAAGTAGAAGAACTTTCGGATGCTGAAAGAACCGAAATGGCAAAAGCACCGTTCTCTTTGGATGCCTACAAAAAAGCCTTGGACTTGAATGACATTTACGGAGAAAAAGGATATACTACCAATGAAAGAAACTCCATCCGACCGACTTTAGACGTAAACGGAATCTGGGGCGGTTATACCGGAGAAGGTGCCAAGACGGTTATTGCTAGTAAGGCTTTCGCCAAAATATCGATGCGTCTGGTTCCGAATCAGGATTGGAATGAAATTACCGAATTGTTCACCAAACATTTCGAAAGCATTGCTCCAAGTGGCGTAACGGTAAAAGTAAAACCACATCACGGAGGTCAGGGTTATGTGACTCCAATTGACGGCATTGGTTACAAAGCTGCCGCAAAAGCCTACAACGAAAGCTTTGGAGTGCAGCCAATTCCTGTTCGTTCAGGAGGAAGTATTCCGATCGTGGCTTTGTTCGAAAAAGAACTGAAAAGCAAGACCATTTTGATGGGGTTTGGTTTGGATAGTGATGCCATTCACTCACCAAACGAGCATTTTGGTGTATTCAATTACTTAAAAGGTATTGAAACCATTCCGTTGTTTTACAAATATTTTGTAGAGTTGAGCAAATAATTTCAACCCGAAAATATAAAGTCCGTTCCTTCTTAATTGAGAGAACGGATTTTTTATTTAACTTTTGATTTTAATCTACTCAAAGTTTCCTGCGAAATATTCAAATATGAAGCTACCATTTTATTGGGAAGTCGTTGTACTATTTTTGGATGTTGCTGTAATAACTGCCTGTATCTTTCTGTTGCGTTAAGTGTTAGAAGCGACATCAATTTATTAGAATTATTCACATAGGCTTTCTCTAGATAATGCCGATAAAACTTTTCGAAACTGGGCATGATTGCGATTAAATGGTTAAAATCATCCTGAGAAAGGTACAGGATTTCAGAATACTCTAATGCCTGTAAAAATTCCGAAGATGGATTCCCCGATATAAAACTACACAATGCTGTGGCAAAATTATCTTCAAAAGCAATATACCTTGTTGCTTCCTGACCTTCTTCGTTAATAAAAAAAAAGCGCAAACAACCTGAACAAATAAAGTGGATACGATGACTAACTTGTCCTTCTTGTACCAAAAATTCGCTCTTATCTACTTTTATCGGATGAAAATAAGATACTATCATGTCTATTTCTTTCTCTGAAACGCTAATAGTCCTGGCAATATAATCTCTTAATTGTTTTTTCATTCTCTATTAATAATCTGATACAAATTTGCGATAATAAATAATATCCTCAATAGATACTACCTCTAATTGATGCTTTTGAGCAAAATTTAAAATTTGAGGCAATCGTTGCATCGTTCCGTCCTCATTCATCAATTCGCACAACACGGCAATTGGCTTTAAATTCGCCAATCTCATTAAATCAACACTTCCTTCCGTATGCCCGTTTCTTGAGAGTACACCATTTGGATTTGCTATAAGGGGAAAAATATGCCCCGGTTTAGACAAATCAGATGGCTTGCTGTTTCCATCACAAATAACTTGTATCGTCTTGATCCTGTCTTTTGCAGAAACTCCTGTTGTTATTCCTTCCCTGGAATCAACTGAAATGGTAAATGGCGTTTGATACCGGCTTGTATTTTCTTTAACCATATAAGGCAAATCGAGGCTTTTAGCCCTGTCTTCCAAAACACAGACGCATACTATTCCGCTGCTTTCCCGGATTAAGAATGCCATATCATCTGAAGTCATAAACTCTGCATTAAAAATCAAATCACCTTCATTCTCGCGACTTTCATCATCAATCACTATAACCCCTTTATTATTCTGAAGCTGAATGATTGCATTTTCAACTCTTTTTTTAGAATCATTCCCAAAGAGCAGCAACTTACTTTCTTTTAAACTGTACATTGAATTGTTTTTAAATATGTACAAATATGTTGCTTTGGAAATAATTAAACTTTGACATAGGTCAAAAAACACCAAATCATTCCATGGATATTTTTTTCTTCTACATTTGTAGAATTAAAATTTTATTCTACATTTGTAGAAGCAATTCTAATAATTATGGAAATACAATTATCAAATTCAGAAGAACAACTAATGGAACACCTTTGGAAACTCGAAAAAGCCTTCATGAAAGACCTGCTCGAAGCTTTTCCGGAACCAAAACCTGCCACAACAACGGTTGCAACGCTTTTAAAAAGAATGATCGACAAGAAATTCGTGGCTTATAACGAATTTGGAAACTCAAGGGAATATTATCCTTTGGTCAAAAAGACGGATTATTTCTCGAAACACGTCAACGGATTGATCAAGAATTTCTTCAACAATTCGGCTTCACAATTTGCTTCTTTCTTTACAACCGAAACCAATTTATCGGCTTCGGAACTGGAAGAACTCCAAAAAATTATCAATAAGGAACTTCAAAAAAAGAAAAAATGACCGACTTCCTTCTAAAATCGACACTTTGCTTAGGATTGCTTTTTGCAGTTTACTCCTTCTTGCTGGAAAGAGAAAAAATGCATCATTTTAATCGCTTTTTCCTATTGTTCAGCTTGGTATTTTCATTGGCGATTCCATTGATAACTATTCCTATCTATGTAGAAACTGAAACAATCGTAATACAAAATACAATCCATACGATACAAATGCCATCAGTAATAATTGAAGAGAAAACAGATTATTTACCTATCGTCTTATGCTGTATTTATGGATTAGTAACAACTGTTTTATTAATGCGATTTGTAATTAATCTGATAAAAATTAAACGAAAAATCAACTCTCATATTACCAAGAAATTACAAAATTCAACATTGATTTTATTGAATGAAAAAATCCTGCCACATACTTTTATGACTTATATTTTTATCAATAAAGAGGACTATGAAAACAGAACAATCGAAGACGAGTTGTATACCCACGAACTAACTCATGTTCGTCAAAAACATACTTTAGATATTTTGTTTATCGAAACTCTCAAAACCATCTTTTGGTTTAACCCCATATTGATTTTATACAAAAAAGCAATCCAGCTCAACCACGAATTTCTCGCGGACGAAAAAGTTGTGAAATCTTATAACAACGTTCCCTTTTACCAAAATTTATTATTGGAAAAAGCTTCATGGAACAACACCTTTTACTTGGCCAGTAATTTAAATTTTTTAGTAACAAAAAAACGATTAATTATGATGACAAAAACCGCATCTGCAAAAATAATACTATTGAAAAAAATAGCATTATTGCCTTTGTTCACGGGACTGATTTATTTTTTATGTGCAGAAACTGTCGCACAACAGAAAACGGAATCGCCCCAAACGCAAACACCACAGACCAAATCATCCGATGACAAAAAATGGGATACTTATTTTGCAGGAGTCCGAATAACGGTCTACAAAAATGGAACAAAATCCAAAAATGGAATTATTAGGGACGATGTAATAATGGACAAACTTTATGAAGAATTGACTCCGGAAGAAAAAGAAAAGTATAAAATGTGGCTGTATGTCCCTAAACCGTCTCAAAAAAAATCTCCAACAAAGCAAGAGCTTGAAGACTATAAAAACAGTACGAAATTTGCAATCTGGATAGACGACAAAAATGTTCCTAATTCAGAATTGAACAAATACAAGCCGGAAGATATTGCTTATTTTTCTGGCAGCAGTGTCCTGAAAAATGCCCGGACTAAAAAACATCCTCAACCGTTTCAATTTTGGTTTTATACACACCCTTATTTTGACAAGAACGATATGGGAAAAGAAAAAACAAAATATGGTGGTGACTTGATTGAAATCTTTGAAAATTATGGTGTCGAAAAAAACAATAACCCTTTAATTATAAATGATAATTCTCACAATAAAAAGCAAGAGCCAAAGTCTGATATTTATATTAATGTTGAAATAAAACCGGATTTTCCGGGAGGGATGCAAGGGTTTCACAATTTTATTTTGCAAAATTATAAAGTCCCGAATGTTCCTAATTTATCAGGCAAAGTACTTATGCAATTTGTTGTAGAAAAAGACGGAAGTCTTTCTGATATTAAAATACTAAAAGATATTGGTCACGGAACCGGAGAAGAAGCGGCTCGGGTATTGAAAAACAGTCCAAAATGGAAACCCGGATTACACGAGGGGAAACAGGTAAGAGTACTTTATTCCCTTCCTATTTCTATAAATACAAAATAATTATATTCTATAAAAAAGCACAATCCGTGAAAGGATTGTGCTTTTTAATAAAGGTGTGTGAGTTATTTTTTTACGATCAAGAATTCACTTCTTCTGTTGATTGCGTGTTGTTCTTC
>CAZSOC010000077.1:0-6610 GCA_964608415.1 uncultured Flavobacterium sp. | reverse complement strand
ATTCTTCATCTAAGGCAATAGGAATTGGAGTATTTCTACACAACTCTGCCATACTGTCATATTGTTTTGACGAAATAGGTTGTTCTATACTATGTATTTCTAATTCAGATAGTTGATTTAATTTATATAAAGCCTCAGTTGATGTGAAACTACCATTTGCATCTACTCTGATCTCTATTGTTTTTGAATTGAAATTTGAACGGATAAATTGCAGAAGATGCAATTCCTTTTCAAAATCAATAGCTCCTATTTTGAGTTTTATACACTTAAAATTATTTGCTATTTTCTCTTGTATTTGCTCTTTCATGAATTGCTCATCACCCATCCATACTAAACCATTTATTGGGATTGATTTTTTTTCCTGAGTAAATTCTGTTGGTCTGATCACAAAAGGAGTATTGCCGTAAAGTGATAAAAATGCAGATTCTACTCCAAATTGGATTGAAGGAAATTCAGATAATTTTTTCCACAATTCTTTTGAACCTATATTAATATTTTCGCATACCCATTTTAATTTTTGTTCATAATCCGGTCTGTCGTCAATACTTAAACCTCTCAAAATTCCACACTCACCTATCCCATATTTTCCTTTTTCTTCCAAAAGAATGAACCAGGTTTCTTTATGGGTTAAAATTCCTCTTGAAGTACCAGACGGTCTTTTAAACTCCAAATTGTATCTGAAATATTTTGCATTAACCATCATTTATTGTTCTAAATATTTTATTATTTTCTCGAACAATTCTGATTTGAATCCGTTTTTAATAAACAAATTAAAATCTTCTAACGCTTTGGTTTTCCAGCTAAGTGAGGCTGTCACATTTTGTTCTTTAAATTTTTTATGAATATTTCTGGCTGCAGAAAAATCATTTTGAAGTAAATACAAATGTGCGAGATTCATCTGAATCATTAACTCCGAATCATCTAATGATTGAGCTTCTTTAAGTGATTTCAGTGCTTTTGCAAATTGTTTTGTATATAAATAATATTTGCCAATATTATTGTGATCAATCGCAGTAGCATTTCCCTGATCTATGATCCCGGACTGAAGCAATTTGATCGCTTTATCCAAATTTCCATTTTTAAAATATTGATATGAATCCAATCGAATTGCCCTTAATATTGAAGCATTTTGAACTGAATTTTGCAAACATTGATCTCCAAAATTTTTATAAATTTTAGATTTTTCCATTGCAAGCAATTTATTGTAATCATCATATTTATAATTGTTTTGAAATTGTTCTAAAATGCAAACGCAAAAATCATCAGAATTGATCATCAATTGTGCCAAATTAGAAGTTTTACACAGATCTATGATTTCCTTTCTGCTATTGATATTCCAGCCTTTACTGGATTTAAAATCTACCCAGGGAACAATTTCTACAACAACTTTTTGCTTAAGCATCCAGTTTTTGCTTTCTATAATCAAGTATAGATTAGTCAGACCCGGAGTAAAACAGGGATCTTTTTCTATTGAAATAAGTTTAGCATCTTTATTTACCGGTTTGTCCTGAATAAAACAAGCTTGATTATTTTTGCCGGTTTTTTGAAATTTTTGGGCACTTTCCAAATTTGAGAAAATTGAGTATACACTTTTATCATCTCCGGAAATTTGAGATAATAATAAAACAGCTCCTGCAGATCCCTGGCTTAATCCAGAAGGATCAGGAATAGATTGCAAAAGACTGATCAGACTGGATGATAATTTTTGATTTCCATCTAATGATGTAATTCTAAAAGCCAACTCGGTAGTTCCTTCCGGAAAATTTTCTGAAACCACCAAAGTACGTTCTCCGGCAGATAATATAACCTCTTTGGTAGTCGATCTTGATGTATCCCAAAACCCATCTGCCTGAGCAAAAATCAATGAGTTTGAAAATAATAATAGTAGAGAAATGATAAACTTATATTTCATTTTTTTGAAATTATGAAAATCTAAATAACCTCGATTGTAATAAAATTTTTTATGATACATTTTATATCAGAAAAAAACAGTAAGGAAGTTTCTTTTTATTATATAAAACTATAAATCAATTGATTCTCCTATTTCTAATAACATCAGGTCTTTGTCTTTATCAAAGAATTTTTTTATTGCTTCACCATGATTAATCTCTATAAATCCAAAAGTGTCGAAATGACAACCCAAAATCTTATCACACTCTAAAAAATCTGATGCAATAATCGCATCCGTAACATCCATTGTAAAGTTATTTCCTATAGGTAAAATTGCAAGATCCAGTTTGGTTCTCAGAGGAATAAGTTTCATATCGAAAGTAAGTGCTGTATCTCCTGCAATATAAATATTTTTACGCTGGCTTTCTATGACAAAACCAACCGGATTCCCTCCATAAGTCCCGTCAGGAAAAGAACTTGAATGAATGGCATTTACTACTTTTATTTTTCCAAAATCGAAGTCCCAGCTTCCACCGTGATTCATAGAATGATTTTTAAAGCCTTTTCCTCCATAATATGTAGCAATTTCGTGATTAGAAATTATGGTAGAATTATTTCTTTTTGCTATACTTTCCACATCTGCAATATGATCTCCGTGTGCATGAGTGAGTAGTATAAAATCTGCTTTAAGCGATTCTATATTAATGTGTGATGCTTTTGGGTTGGGTGTTATAAATGGATCTACTAATATGTAAATACCATTTACTTCAATTAATAAAGAACTATGTCCGTAGTATGTTATTTTCATAAAAATAAGATTTAACTATTGTTTACAATAATATCCGAAAAAAAGTATATCAAGCAAAAAGATATGAGTATTGATAAGAAAAATGTACTTATTGCCAGCTTTTTAAGTTCCGGATCCAGCAATTTAGGGTCTTTGTTTTGATACACTCTCATAAGATGTCTGATGAGCGGATAATATACTATTAGAAACAAATATTGATCAAAATGAAAATCGTTTACAATTGCAAAAACAATCATCAAGATCATGGCAGAAATCACTAAAAAATAGTGGTATTTTTTTGCTTTTTCAGCTCCAATTTTTACTACTACGGTGTTTTTTCCTGATTTTCTATCAGAAGCTTCATCTCGCATATTATTAAGATTTAGCACTCCAACACTCAAAAAACCGATAGCTGTTGCCGGCAATAATAATTCTGGTTCCCATTGTTTTGAGTATAAAAAATTGACCCCAATTGTACTTACTAATCCAAAGAAAACAAATACAAATATGTCTCCATATCCTTTGTAACCATAGGCTTTTGATCCAACAGTATATCTTATAGCAGAAGCTATTGCCAGAATTCCCAAAATAAGAAACAAAATAGAATACCAAATATAATCTTTTCCAAAGGCAAAATAAATTAATAAAATAGCAGAAATAAAAGTAAATATCGCCGTAACAGCAATAGCTTTTCTCATAGAATCCGGTGAAATAGTCCCGCTCTGAACGGTTCTTGCAGGTCCAATCCTGTCTTGATTATCTGTACCTTTTATTCCGTCTCCATAATCGTTTGCAAAGTTGGATAATACCTGTAACCCTAATGTTGTAAGTAACGCAAATCCGAATAATTGCCAGTTAAATACTTCTGTAGGTGTGAGTATCTGATCTGTAGGAAATGCCAACGCATACATGCTTCCCACAATGATGCCTGATACCGATAAAGGTAACGTTCTGATTCTTGCTGCTTCAATCCAATGTTTCATATAAAAATCACTTAATTATTTTACATCCAATTTTCATTGGATCTTTCTATTTTGTACAACCAAAGGTCTGTAAACTTTTTCAATTCTGTATAGTTTGCCGCCTGAAAATGTAAATTACCCCCGGCTGTTTTTAAAGTTATACTGCCAATGTCTGCCTTTTTCTGCCAAAACAACTGAGATACTGTTATGGATTGTATCTTTTTGGGTTCGAGAATTTCTTGCGTTATATCCCATGCTCCACTTTGTTTTATAATATAATTTTCATCTATATACAATCTGTAATTTCTAAATCCAAAATAAATTAAAAGTATTACAAACAAAAAATATAGTGGTGCATAATGTACATAATCCCAGAGCATGGTGTCCCAAAACTGAGCTAAAAAAAGATATATCCCAAGAGGAAGGATTATACCAAACAAAAATGACAAGATAAATTTCCTGATATTCGGTTTTAACTCTACTCCTTTTTTGGGAACTTTATCATAGATCAATTCTAAAATATTATTTTTTTCGATAAAATTACAACCCGGCACTTCTATTGCCATATTTTTGTTCTTTTGCTCTTCACTCATCACTTGTTTAATATAAATTTGAGCGATATCGAATTTTTTCTGAAAATAATTTTGACTTACTCCTAATATTTGTACCCTCTGAGGTTTGATAATCGTACTTCTTGTACTAAGCAATCCATAAGTAAGCTGAAGCGAACCTGCTTGTTTCCTTACCTGAAAATTAAAAAACTTAAATACGGTTCTACCTATATTTACAATAAAAATTATTAAAATTAATACTCCTATAAATTTAAATACATTTAGGATAAAAATCTCTGAACTGAAAAAATTTAAAATAGACTCATCATCGATGGCATAATCTTCTCCTAAATCTTTTTGATAATCGTAAATATTATATAAAACGAATAATATTAAACCTAATGATTTTACATAATTAGAAGTAATTCCAACTTTAAGTAAGGTTAAAAAGCTTATATTCAGAAAATTTTCAGGAACTTCCTTTGTAAGATTTTCTTTGACATCATCTTCAAAAAGTAAGTTTTCTTGATCTATAACCAACAATTGTTCTTTGAGATGAATTGCCATTTTCTGAGAAACTGCTCTGATATTTACTTCTGATTTTTCACTTCCTGCGGTATCGATCTGTACTTCAAAAACATTGAATATTTTCTGAATTATCGATTGATTGATATTGACCTGCTGAATCTTACTAAGCTGGATTGAAGTTTTGGTTTTATTGATGATTCCGTCATAAAGAATAAATTCTCTGTTTTCTTTGTCTATATAAAACTTAAAATTCCGATAATTCAAATACGCAATTACACCAATAATTATAATTATTCCTGCCGCAATGGCTACCATTTTGAATAAATTCCCACTTTCGTATTTTACAATACTTATTATCAATATAGGCAGCCACGCTCTTATATTTTTCTGTAAAGTGTAGAAAAAAATAACAACAATACCAATTGCAGATTGTCTTTGAGGAGTAGAAAATAGGTTTTCTATCATAATTCATTCTTGATTTTTCCCATCAATAAAAATTTGATCTCTTCTGCTTTATCTTTCTCAATTCCGGGAATAGAAATATCACCCGAAGATCCACTTGCTGTATACATCTTGATTGTTGCCAGTTTGAAAATTCTGGATATCCAGCCTTCATCCAGAGCAACATGCTGAATTCTGTTATAAGGAACAATGGTTAAAGTAGTCGCAATAACTCCGTTTTGAAATAAAACATCATGTTCCCGAAAAGCGTATTTCTTTTTTTTGAAAGAAATTTTTGAAGACACAAACGATATGATAAAAAGAATAATGTAAACTATAAAAACACTGCTCAATTGGGTTGGAGTAAAATCTTCAATAAAATAATATCCCGACAATATAATTACAGCAAATACAAAAAAGGTTATCAGTAAATTGATAACTATTACTTTCCAATATTTTTTTTGAATAAAAGTATATATTACTTCTTCAATTTTTGGAATTTCATCTATATTTATGGTGGTATTAGTAAAATGATCTGTCATTATTTTTTTATTAAAAAAACCTTCTGAAACTTATTTTATTTTGTAAAACTAGCTGATGAGCCGAATAAAATCCGTGTAATCTTTTCGTATTATAAGCCGCTCTTTACGGAATCCATTTGTTTTCACCAAAATCAGGTTTTCTTTTTTCCAGAAAAGCATTTCTTCCTTCTTTTGCTTCATCTGTCATGTAAGCCAGACGTGTTGCTTCGCCTGCAAATACTTGTTGACCAACCATTCCGTCATCTGTCAGGTTCATAGCAAATTTGAGCATTTTGATAGAAGTTGGAGATTTAGCCAAAACTTCCTGAGCCCATTGATAAGCTGTGTTTTCCAATTCATCATGAGGAATTACAGCATTTACCATTCCCATTTCAAAAGCCTCCTGAGCTGAATAATTTCTACCCAAAAAGAAAATTTCACGCGCTTTTTTCTGCCCTACCATTTTGGCTAAATAAGCAGATCCATATCCACCATCAAAACTTGTTACATCTGCATCAGTTTGTTTAAAAATGGCATGTTCTTTACTCGCCAAAGTCATATCGCAAACCACATGCAGACTATGTCCTCCTCCAACTGCCCAGCCCGAAACAACTGCTATAACCACTTTTGGCATAAAACGAATAAGTCTCTGAACTTCCAGAATGTTCAATCTGTGCATTCCGTCTTCTCCTACATATCCCTGATGTCCTCTTGCTTTTTGATCTCCGCCACTGCAAAAAGAATAAATGCCGTCTTTGGACGAAGGTCCTTCTGATGAAAGCAACACCACTCCAATTGATGTATCTTCCTGAGCGTCATAAAAAGCACGATACAATTCACTGGTGGTTTTGGGTCTGAATGCGTTTCTTACATCCGGACGGTTAAAAGCAATTCTTGCCACACCATTACATTTTTTGTAAGTAATATCTT
>CAZSOC010000076.1:0-6843 GCA_964608415.1 uncultured Flavobacterium sp. | reverse complement strand
GCATCTGGTTTACACCCAGAGGGTCGGGGGTTCGAATCCCTCATCGCCCACAAATTTAAAAACAAATGGTTTCAAAAGCCGATAAATCCTAAGATTTATCGGCTTTTTGCTTTGTTATATATACCAAATTATTCATTCAATCTCACCGCTGACGAGATAAAATCGAGACGCTGAAATTTTAACCCTTTTTGGGTCTTGTTAAATTCTCTAAAGTCTTGTAAACATTGTACTAACAACCCGTTTATTACTTGTAATAGGTACATCTTGTTTACAATCATTTATAAAATTAAATAACAAGTAGAAGGTCATTATTATGAAAGCAAAAATTACCCTTTAGGGTAATTTTTTTTAGTTGTAAAATAATTTAATTTTGACGCATTAACTTTTAAAATTTGATTTTTATGAAACAAACAGTGAAAACATCAAAAAGATTATGCACTTCTATTCTAACAGGTATTTTTATGTTATTACTTCTGACTTCTTGTGGGGGAGACGATAATTCTTCAGGAGGAGTAGGAGATAGCAAAAGTATTACGGGAAGATGGAAGTATATTCACTGGAGTAGCACCATTAACGAGCACAATATGACGAGCGAGGAAGATTGGGAGCATAAGTGCGATACTGATTATGATTATATGGATATCGAAGAAGATGGTTCGTATGAAATGGTCTTTTATACAGCAGATTGTGAAAGATCCGGAGGAGATTCAGGCACTTTGGAAAAATCGGGAAACATTCTTGAGTTTAACTCCTCAGGAGGATTTACACAGGAAAGAGAAATTATAGAAATTACCAATACTATTCTCAAAATACAGACTGTTTCTGAATTAAGAACTGAGGTGATAACTTATCAAAAACAATAATAAAAAGCCTCATTGAGGCTTTTATTTCTTAATATTTTTTCATCAATATTATCAAAAAACTTTAAGGATTAATTACGGTTTTCCACATTTTCCAATTTTTTTACACCCACAATATCCAGCAATTCATTACACCCTGCAATAGGGAAAAACCTAAAGTTACTGAATGATTGAAAAAAAACTGAAGTTTCCTTGAAGCTATTTAAAATAGGAAATTAAGGAATACAATTTTTATTTATAATCAGTTGAAAACTTATTTTCAAAATCAAGCCCCCAACTGATTCCTAAAAAAGTAACAAGATTATTGGCTTGATCAAAGTTTTTTCCAAATCCACCTTGTAAGAGGACGGAATCATATAATTTATATTTAACCAATCCTACTGACCGATAATTGTCCTTCTCATTTCGCTTGATATATTCGTAAGCAAAAGAAAAATTGTTGAACTCTAATTCCACCTTTGCTCCAAAATCCTTAAAATCCTTTTCGGTATAACCCAGAATAGAAGTATCATAGACTATCTTGTCACGTAATAAACGTCCATACAGATAGAAACTTAAATAATTGGTACTTTTAGTCCCGCTGATGTCAAGGTTATAACCTGCAGTAACCCAAGCTCCAATTCTACCAGATTTTCCTTCTGAATAGGTAGTGCTATTGAAAAAATGATTATAGGCACCCGCAATATCTAAAAGGAATCCGGGCTTAAATAAAGCAATCGAATCGAGTAATTTATAATTTTCTTTCAGTAAGTTTTTATACTCTATATTCTCTTTTAGTTCATCTTGATCTAGATCAATTTCCATTTGATACAATTTTTTATAGTTATCCTCTGATTGTTTAAAACCTTTAAGATATTTCCTGGATGCAATTGTAATCAGATTGGTTTTGATTCCAATTGCTATATTACTGGTGGTGTCTGTCTTGACCATACCCAAAGAAACAGATAAATTAGAATAGGTATTACCTGAAAAAACACCTCTGTATTTCAATTCTCCATTTTCTGACCGATAGAAATTATTATAGTTATAGTAATTTTTATTCTTCTTCAGAAAAAAATAGGGTGTAAATTCAACCGAAATATTGTTGTTAAGTCCATTTAAAACGGCAGCTGTTAATGCCTTGGAGCTTTTAGGACTTTCAATATTGGTAGAAGCATTGTCCAGAATCATTAAGGCGGGTGCTGTTGGTATTTCAATATCGTTTATAGTGACATTTTCCTGACCAAAACCTGAAAAGCTCCAAAGTAAAAAAGCAAGTAAAGATAGAATAGGTTTCATATTACTGAATTTTAATATATTTAAAAATAATCCCGGTTCTTTCAATCAATAAAGCAACCTTATCATTTTCATCAAAAGAATAGGATACTTCGTGTCCGTCATCCTTCAACCAGTAAGTAATAGCTGTATTTTCCAGAATATACCGTTTCACATCCTCATCAGAAGTTAAATTAGCAGGCAGGTAATACACTATGGTATAAATTTCCAGTATATGACTCTGAAACTGATTAGTGTGTCCTAAGCTTTTCCAGACAAGTGTATTTCCGATCAAATCAATGGAACCGTTTTCTAATTCTTCGGAAGCTAGCAAATGAGGCTTGATTCTGATACCATTAACGGTGTCATAAATTTTGGTAAATACTCTTTTAATAGTATTAGTACGTACTTTGACCAATAATTGACTATCTGGTGTCGCATTAAAAGTTTCCATAATTGTTTTATTTTTTAAATGGTTATTTGGAGATTGATCTTTATTTCTTACGGTTTTTAGGAATAGTTAAAATAAAGTCCCATTCAAATTTACTTATTAAACTAGAAATACAACTCCCCACAAATAAGTATTTTTCTAAAAATCAATACGTTACATGTTAAATACCCATAAAAAATCCCTGCTTTTGTGCAGGGATCTTATTAAAATACATAAATAGCATTACAAAACCATGACAGCACCCATATAAGTACTGGTAGCATAACGTTTACCTGTTTCCGAAGCTAAGGAGATCCAGCATTGTATCTCGGTGCCGGTCATGTAGGCAGGCAGGGTAAATACGGCTTCGGCAGCATCACGGGATCCGGCATCAAGCGTAAACTCATACCAATGGTTATCAGGCTGATAGGCCACTACAATTACGCGGTCGGTAGCCGCTGCATTTCCCCGTCCGGAGTTATCGGTCCATTCAAACCGCAGAATACCGCCGGGCTGTGCAGCAATAACAGGAGACTGAAAACCGACCAGATCACCTTTACCGATGAGCACTTTACTATAATCCATTACAAAAGTATCACCTGCAGGTACAAGAGCCCCTTTTATATGATACGATGTTGCGTGGTTCATTTTGGATAACGCTCCGGTATTTACTCCAAAATAGCGGCTTATGACCGGCTTTAGAGGAGTGAGAAAGGCAGCAACGGTACTAAATTTAAGCCGTTGCAGCAGCTGTGTTTCAGTGGGCTGCCGTTTTGATTTTTTAGGCAAAGAACGCAGTATGTCTTTACCTCTCCAGTTGGCACCTACTACCGGGCCTACTTTTCCAGAAAAAGCACCTAAAATTCCTTTATTATATGTTCCCATATGTTTTAAATTTAATAATTAATATTAGTTGAACACAATCCTGCAGTAATTGCATCAGCTAAAATAAAAACGGTTTTCGGGCTATCCTAACAACTGTCTGATAATAACCGGATTGGAAAAGTTATATCCTCATTTGCCGGTTTGGTCCGGTTTGGTCCGGTGATTCGAATGCCTTTATTAAAGGTTTTGTTCGGGTCTTGTTCGGGTCTCGTTCGGGAAAACCCGAACAAAAAGTACTTTTTCCCGAACAAGACCCGAACAAATGTGCTGAAAAGCAGCAATAAAAAAGGTTTTTTATACCCTTTTTAACCCGCTTTTTTCAAAAAAAACATTGAGGTAGTACAGGAGTAGAATTACTTTTTTAGTCAGTAAACAATAAAATAATTGTTTTTTTGTTATAATACTATCTTGTTTATTAAATTAATGATATATGCTCCAAGTAAATATGAATTAAAGCAAGTTGTTATGAAAAAGAAAATTCCTTTTACGATTGATTCTTTATCGATCGATTTAAATCCGCCGTTGAATGAGATTTTTTTAGACAATGCCGATTTAAAGAAAATGTTTAATTGTGGAGATAAAAAACTGTATCTCCTGAGAAAAAGCAAGCAAATTCCGTACATACACCTTAACGGAAAAATACTGTATCCTAAAAAAGAGCTTGTAAAAGTGCTGCGTCAAAAATACATTGACACCATGACGAAAAGGGGATGATGGCAGAGAATACCGGTATTTATATCTGGTTCAGAACAGCTCTGAATTCAGGTTATTTCCTGTTGGGAACACCGGTCATATAGATTACGAATCCCGTTTTTGACTTCTTTTTATCAAAGTTCCATGTATAGCTGTCTTTATTATGGATAGAGCTCACCAGATCCTTCATTTCCTCTGTCGGGTAAGTCCTCAGGCAGGAAACGATTCCATCCCATAGGACTACTAATGGGACAATAGGGATCAGATAGGTAAAAATCAGTCTTCCGATACTGAAAGGCCGGATAAAAGGAGTGGTAAATAGAACACTTACCGGAGAAAGTACCATAGCGATAATACTGGGAATACTTCTGTCCTGAATTTCAAAAACAGCGATGGGCTGTTGTGCATTGACAGCATTCTGGAGGATCATTCTTGCACCATCGGGTTTAAAATGATGGAAGGAAAGAAACTGGGTTCTCAATCCTTTTAAATTCTCAGGAACATTTTTAGCATCTACGGGGTAGGCACAATAATCAAAAATTGCGGACTTTTTTTTAACGTGTTCAAAAGCAGTTATATTGGGATACAGGTCAGTAAGGATAATTTGTAGATCAGGTTGTACTTTTTTCAGCTCATGGCTCAGCCAGAATAACCCGCCTCCGCCTCCCGAACCCAGATCGATGATGGTAGAAGTATTATTTTCACGTAATGTTGTATGGATCACATCGACAACAGGCTTATATACTTTCGCTTTATTAGATAGAAATTGCAAAAAATCAGTGACGTAATTTCTTAAAAATGCAGGGAACCATTTTTGGTCCTCAAATTCAAAAAGATGTATCCTTCTCATTTCTTATACGGTTTATTAGATATAATATTGTTCTGAAATAATGTATGATCATTAAGCTGTGTTTCAAAAAAAATCTTTCCGGTATTATTTTTAAATAATGGAATATATTTTCAATACTTAAATAATAAATCTTAATTTTAGACCAAATGTACTAAAAAATTAGACCAGATGTACTAATATGAAAAAAATTAAGGAAGTTATTTTAGAAAAATCATTAGAATTGTTTAATGAGCTTGGCGTGGCAGAAGTTTCGATCCGGAATATTGCAGCGGCAATAGGGATAAGTCACAGTAACCTGATGTACCATTATAAGACCAGGCAGGAAATTATAGAAGTGCTCCATGATCAGCTATTGGAAAGAGCTATGGACCTGAATGAAAAAACAAGATCAAATGATGACTTTATAAGCGGACTGTTTGAATCAACAGAAAAAGGGTTTAACATTCTTTATGAATACCGTTTTCTGATGATTGATCTCAATCATATCATTCGGGAAAACGAAAGATTGAAGAAGGCTTTCCTCAAAGTGGAAAAAATAAGAGCAGGAATGTATCAGGAAGCGATCAGCAGAGCAATTCAGCAGGGATATATGAGAGAACGGTTGTATGAAAATGAATATGATACCTTCATTGAACAGATAAAGATCTTTAGTGATTTTTGGATTTCATCATCTGAAATTTATGATACGGACGGAAAAGAAATAATTATAAAAAAGTATGCAATGCTGTTTGCCGGATTATTTTTCCCATATCTTACAGAGAAAGGAAGGAAAGGTTTTGATCAATTAATGAAAACCAGCGAATAAATATATTAATAACTTCCCCGGTTGTCATTCTGAACGAAACGGAGTGTAGTGAAGAATCTCATACTACAAATCGCTTTCACATATATACACATTAATAATAATCTCCCTGATTACCATTCTGAATGGAACGGAGTATAGTGAAAAATCTCGTTAATATTTCTATTTTAACAAGGTTTTAAGAGAAGAAAATAGACTAAACTTCACTTGAAATGGGAAGAAATATAGAAATAACACGCATTATATTTCGATATAAAACGGTTTTTTTGTTACCACACATACTCATTTTATAAAAATGATACTTTTTAAATAAATTATAATATATTGTATATCAATTATTTAAAATTTTTTTTAACGCTTGTGTATATTTGTGTATATCGTTTTTATACCCCATTGAATTTTCTCCATTTATTTTGTAGTACCCCAATACCTATCAATTTAATTCACCTGCCAATTTATTGTTTAAGCATTGACATTTTCATTGTCTGAAAAACTATTTTCAACAATCAATGAAAATTTATATGTGGTAATGCTAAGCTTATTTTTTAAGTTCAGTATTTGCCAAAAAAATGAATAAAAACAGTTTATTAAGTTTACAATGAAAAATAAATTTCTACCCTTATTATTTGTTTTGGGTGCTTATGGAGCCTATGGTCAGGTAGGTATTGGTACTGCATCGCCAAATAGTTCTTCACAGTTGGAAATAGTAGCCAACGACCGGGGGATTATGATCCCCAGAGTTTCATTAACCGGTTCTACAGATGATACGACCATTTCCAATGGCAACGTAAATAGTTTGTTGGTTTTTAATACCGCAACAGTATCTGATATCAGACCGGGTTATTACTATTGGTATATAGACAGATGGCACAGGATAGCTACCGGAGAAGATGGAGGATCGGATACCAATACTACCAACGTAAGTTTAACTATAGTTGGTGATGATTTGGTTTTAACAGACAGTGACGGAAACAGTATTTCAGTTCCTTTATCAGGCTTTCCTGCAGGACCAGCAGGACCACAGGGGCCAGCCGGAGTAGTAGGCGTTGAAGGTATGCCCGGACAGACC
>CAZSOC010000075.1:2632-6896 GCA_964608415.1 uncultured Flavobacterium sp. | reverse complement strand
ATTTGAATCCATTTTAAGAAATAAATACAGCTGATTGATAAAATCTTAGCGTTTATAGGTAGATTTAGTGATAATAATTGAAAACGTTAAGTATTTATTTCTTGTTTAAAGAATGTTTTATGGGGGTATTATGATATTTTGTTTCTAAATAATTAAGATTACAGATTACAAAAAGAGTAAGTTTGTTAATTTGCTCAATGAAAAAAGCCTTCGAATACCGAAGGCTTTTGTAGTATTTAAAAAGATGAAATTTAGTTTCTTCTTCTTTCTTTTATTTTTGCTTTTTTACCTGTAAGTTCTCTGAAGTAGAAAATTCTCGCTCTACGAACTTTTCCTCTTTGGTTAACTTCAATTTTTTGAAGTGCAGGAAGGTTAATTGGGAAAATACGCTCAACACCTACTGATCCTGACATTTTACGAATTGTAAAAGTTTCAGTAGCACCTGAACCTCTTCTTTGGATAACTACTCCTTTGAAGAACTGTGTTCTTGTTTTGTCTCCCTCTTTAATTTCGTAATAAACAGTAATTGTATCTCCAGCAGAAAATTCTGGAAAATCTTTTTTTGTTACGAATTCGTCTTGTACGAATTTTACTAAATTTGACATTTCTTTAGTTTTATAAGTTTTAGAACCCAAATTAACATTCACGATTTTCGTCAGAGGTTAATCCGAAGATAGTAATCAAATTACAGAGCAGCTACGTGCTTTGTTAATTTTGATTTTAAGTTTGATGCTTTGTTGTTATGAATCACGTTCTTTTTAGCAAGTTTGTCGATCATAGAGATAACCGAAGGAAGTTTTTCTGTAGCTTCTCCTTTTTCTGTAGCTAAACGCAATGCTTTTATAGCGTTACGAGTAGTTTTATGTTGATATCTATTCAACACTCTCTTTTTTTCGTTGCTTCTGATTCTTTTTAAAGCTGACTTGTGATTTGCCATTTCTTTATTGAATTTTATATGAAATAAATTGTAGCCCGTGGGGGAATCGAACCCCCCTTACCAGGATGAAAACCTGGCGTCCTAACCGATAGACGAACGGGCCTTGCTTCTTGAATGCGGATGCAAAAATACAACTATTTTTTATTCACGCAATAGCAATCTTGTTTTTTTTTACTTTTTTTAATATGCTTTTGCAAAAAGTACTCTACCTGAAGATTTTGCCCCTGAAAACACACACAAACCATCCTCTTTTTTCTGATCCAAAGGAATACATCTTATTGTGGCCTTGGTCAATTCTTTGATTTTTTCCTCAGTTTCTGCGGTTCCATCCCAATGAGCAGACACAAACCCTGTTTTATTTTCTAAAACATCTTTAAACTCTTCAAATGAATTTACTTCTGTAATATGCATATCTCTATAATTCAAAGCTTTGGTAAACAAGCTTTCCTGAATTTCTTCCAAAAGAGATTTAATTTCTCCCACTACTCCATCCAATTGAATTACAGATTTACTCAAATTATCTCTTCGTGCTACTTCCACCGTTTGGTTTGCCAAATCTTTCGGACCTATCGCAATTCTTACCGGAACTCCCTTAAGTTCCCATTCGGCAAATTTAAACCCCGGCTTATGTGTGGTTCTATCGTCAAATTTAACGGATATTTTTTCTTTTTTAAATTGTAACACTAAACTATTAACAACCTGAGTTATTGCGTCTAATTCTTCTTCTGTTTTATAAATAGGAACTATTACCACCTGTATCGGAGCTAGATTTGGAGGTAAAACCAATCCATTATCATCCGAATGCGTCATAACCAAAGCTCCCATCAAACGCGTTGAAACACCCCAGGATGTTCCCCAGACATATTCTTGTTTCCCTTCTGCATTAGCAAATTTTACATCAAAAGCTTTAGCAAAATTTTGACCTAAAAAATGAGACGTTCCGGCTTGTAAAGCTTTTCCATCCTGCATTAATGCTTCGATACAATATGTTTCTTCTGCTCCCGCAAAACGCTCTGTTTCAGTTTTTAATCCCTTTATAACCGGAATAGCCATAAAGTTTTGAGCAAAATCTGCATAAACCTGCATCATTTGTTCAGATTCTTTAATTGCCTCATTTTTAGTAGCATGAGCCGTATGACCTTCCTGCCATAAAAACTCGGCAGTTCTCAAAAATAAACGTGTTCTCATTTCCCATCTTACAACATTTGCCCATTGATTAATCAATAAAGGTAAATCACGATAAGACTGGATCCAACCTTTGTATGTTGACCAGATAATTGCTTCACTGGTCGGGCGAACAATCAGTTCTTCTTCGAGTTTGGCATTTTCATCAACAACGAGTTTACCTTTGTTGTTTTCGTCTGTTTTAAGTCGATAATGAGTAACGATAGCACATTCTTTGGCAAATCCCTCTGCATTTTTTTCTTCTGCCTCAAACATACTTTTGGGAACAAACAACGGAAAATATGCATTACTATGTCCGGTTTCCTTGAACATTCTATCTAATTCTGCCTGCATTTTTTCCCAGATTGCATAACCATAAGGTTTAATAACCATACATCCTCTGACACCTGAATTTTCTGCTAAATCTGCTTTGACAACCAGCTCGTTATACCATTTGGAATAATCTTCTGATCGCGTTGTTAGGTTCTTACTCATATATATAATTTTGGCACAAAAATTGTTTAACTTATTTTAACTAAATTGTTCGGCAAAACTAACTATTTTTGTAATGACCAACAATAAAAAACTCCATAAGATATGAAAACTAATTTTTTTAATCTAAAGACTCTATCTCAACTCGGTTTAGTTTCTATACTGGCATTATTATTTACTGCTTGTGGTTCATATCAAAGCGCATCTTATTATGACCGTTATGGAAATTATTCAGATAGTGAGGTAAGATATAATTCAAACGGTACACAATACAAACAATATTTTGAGTCGTTACAAGAAGATTCTCAACCGGAATCTTTTGTTGATGTCGATAATTATTCTTCCAATACAGAAGTAAATTATGCAAATAATGCATCATGGGGATCTAACCCTGACAATATAACCATAAATGTCTATGATAATAACTGGGGATATTACAACAGTCCCTATTGGGGTTGGAATAGTTGGTACGGTCCTAGTTGGGGTTGGGGCTGGAACAGTTGGTATGGTTCTTATTGGAGTATAGGTTGGTACGGTGGATATTATAGTCCTTATTATTATGGTTACGGACATCACCATCATCATTACAGTTACTACAATAATTATTATGCAAATAATACCCGTAGAGGAAACAGATATTATAATGATAATTTAGGTTCCCGAAATAGCTCAAGAAATACTGTTTTAGGAAGCAGAAACAATGTTGCTTCAAATAGAAACAGCACATTTAACTCTACTCGTAATTCAAGTACAAGAAATACGAACTTCGACACGAGAAATACAAATTTCAGTAATAGAAATAGTACGAATACGATTAATACCCGTAATTCTAATAATGCTGTAACAACGCCATCCAGAAATATAAATAACACAACTAGAAATTCTGTTAATAACAATACTACTATAAACAATAATAGGAACAATAGTAATAGTAATACCAGAAATAACAGTACTTATTCTCCTTCTCCATCCAGATCATCGGGGAATACTTCCGGTACCAGAGGAAGTTCTTCGGGAGGAAGTAGAAATACCGGAGGAAGAAGATAATATTTTTTAATTAAAGTAATTGAAACAAATATTGACACCTATGTTGAAGCAATTCTTTTTGACATAGGTGTTTTTTTGAAATAAAAACAAATAAAATATGAAACGATTATCAATAACTTTTTTTCTAACATTATTTATTAGCCTATCATCTCAGGCTCAGGATATAAATGATGCTTTAAGATACGGTCAAGACAATCTTAACGGAACAGCGAGATTTAGAGCGATGGCTGGTGCTTTTGGAGCAGTTGGAGGCGATTTTTCTTCAATAACAGTAAATCCTGCAGGAACCGCTTTTTTACAAAACAATCAGGCAACTGTTACCGTCACCAGTATTAATTTACAAAATAAATCAGATTATTTTGGAACTAAAACCAAGAAAAACGACAATACTTTTGATTTAAATCAATTGGGAGCTGTCTGGGTTTTAAAAAATTATGATGAATCTAGTAAATGGGGGAATATTGCCTTGGCTATGAATTATGAAAATGCTTCTAATTTTGAAAACACCGTTTACTCTCAGGGCTATAATCCTGTAAATTCTGTAGCAAACTACTTTATAAGTTATGCAAATGGCATGCCTCTAAATAGTTTTGGCGGAAAAGATTTCTTATCATTAAATTATGG
>CAZSOC010000075.1:0-2622 GCA_964608415.1 uncultured Flavobacterium sp. | reverse complement strand
ATATGGGATACGAAGGCTACTTGATCAATGAAGATCTAAATAATCAATACATTCCAGCAACAACTGCAACAGGAAATTATTATCAGGAAAATTATTTAACAAGTACAGGTTATAATGGTAAGATCTCATTTAATATTGCAGCAGAATATGATAAAAAATATTATTTTGGAGTAAACCTTAATGCCCATTTTAATGACTATATAAGAACAACTAGTTTTTATGAAGATTATTATGACGGAATAAATAATAATGAAACCACCGGAGTTCAAGCTTTAAGATTTGAAAACAATTTACATACCTACGGAGCAGGATTTTCTTTTCAGATAGGAGCTATTACAAAAATAACCCCGGAACTTCGTTTAGGTTTATCATATGAATCTCCTACATGGTACAGATTTGACGAAGAGCTTACCCAAAACTTAACCGTAGATTGTGCCGACTGTCCGGGAAGACCTTCTGTTTTTGACGTAACTCCTAATGTAACTATGGTTTATGCTCCATACAAATTGCAGACTCCCGGAAAATTTACAGGAAGTATGGCATATTTTTTTGGAGATAAAGGTTTGGTCAGTATCGATTATACGCGAAAAGATTACAGTAATATGAGATTTAAACCTAAAAATGAATTTCCGACAACAAACACCAATATTGATGCATTGCTTACTGCTACCAACGAAATCAGAATTGGTGGCGAATACAACCTCAAAAACTGGAGTTTCAGAGCCGGATACCGTTTTGAAGACAGCCCTTATAAAAATTCAAAAACAATGGGTAATTTAAATAGCTATTCTGGTGGTCTGGGTTATAATTTTGGAGAAATAAAAGCTGATATTTCCTATACATTTGCTAAACGTAATTATGAAATGGCATTTTTCTCACAAGGATTTACAGATACCGCAACCATAAACAATAAAAACAATAACGTATCTCTTACTATATTATTTGAATTGTAATAATAAAAATCCAGAACAGCCTTTTTATTCAGTTAGTCCTGATCGTAGTGAAAATCCTTTTCCATAAAATTTTATTTTGGAGAAAAGATTGTAACAAAAAACAGGTTCGAGCGGTTCCAAATTAGCACTAAATTTTCCACTCCTCAAAAATAAAAACATTACTTTTGCACTCTCTCAAAATTATAGAGATTATCTGCTTATGAGAACGAAGACTTTAAAGAAAAATAAAATCAATGTTGTTACATTGGGTTGTTCTAAAAATGTTTATGACAGTGAAGTATTGATGGGACAGCTTCGTGCCAGTGGTAAAGACGTAGAACATGAAGCACCTGCTGATCGCGAAGGAAATATCATTGTAATCAATACATGTGGATTTATTGATAATGCAAAAGCAGAATCTGTCAATATGATTCTGGAATACGCCGATAAAAAAGAAAAAGGTTTAGTAGATAAAGTTTTTGTTACAGGTTGCCTATCCGAAAGATACAAACCTGATCTGGAAAAAGAAATTCCAAATGTCGATCAATATTTTGGAACCACAGAACTACCTTTATTATTAAAAGCTTTAGGAGCAGATTACAAGCATGAATTGTTAGGAGAAAGACTTACAACCACTCCAAAAAACTATGCTTATTTAAAAATTGCCGAAGGATGTGATAGACCATGCAGTTTCTGCGCAATTCCTTTAATGAGAGGAAAACACGTTTCCCAGCCTATTGATAAATTAGTAAAAGAAGCTCAGAATTTAGCCAAAGATGGTGTAAAAGAATTGATTTTGATCGCTCAGGACCTTACCTATTACGGATTAGATTTATACAAAAAAAGAAATCTTGCCGAGTTACTCGAAGCCTTAGTAAAAGTGGAAGGTATCGAATGGATAAGATTACATTATGCATTTCCAACAGGTTTCCCCATGGATGTATTGGATTTAATGAAACGAGAGCCTAAGATCTGCAATTATATAGACATTCCGCTTCAGCACATTTCAGATAATATTCTAAAATCGATGCGTCGTGGTACTACTCATCACAAAACCACTAAATTATTAAAAGAATTCAGACAAAGAGTTCCCGGAATTGCAATCAGAACTACTCTTATAGTCGGATATCCTGGAGAAACTCAAGAAGACTTTGAAATTCTTAAAAACTGGGTTCAGGAAATGAAATTTGACCGGATGGGGTGCTTTGCCTATTCTCATGAAGAAAATACTCACGCTTACTTATTAGAAGACGATGTTCCACAAGAAATAAAACAAGCACGAGCTAATGAGATTATGGAATTACAATCTCAAATTTCGTGGGATTTAAATCAGGAAAAAATAGGAAAAACGTTTAAGTGCGTAATCGATCGAAAAGAAGGCTTACATTTCATAGGAAGAACAGAATTTGACAGTCCCGATGTAGATAATGAAGTATTAATCGATGCTACAAACACATATTTAAAAACCGGAGAATTTGTCAATATTAAAATTACAGAAGCTACAGAGTTCGATTTATATGGCATAGTCGAAAACTAATAATTAATATTAAAATGGAGTTAATAGCTCCATTTTTTTTATCCCTTGATATTCAGATAAACAAAAATATAGAAACCCCAAATTCTATATAAATAGTATTTAATTTTCATCAGTATAGTAATATTTAATCCTTAAACCTTACATACATATATA
>CAZSOC010000074.1:0-7086 GCA_964608415.1 uncultured Flavobacterium sp. | reverse complement strand
GTTTTTTTTGAAAAGTTAGATTTTTGGAAGAGTTGTGCAACAGTTACCGCTGTTAGCGGCTGTGGTTATTATTGTTTTAATAAATTTTTCTGTTTTAAAAAGTCAATAAATTCATTCACTATTTTTTCACTTCTGTCAATTATGTCTTGCTCGTTAAAGTCGGTTTTGGTGTCTGCCAAATTCACTAATTCAGAAATAATTGAACCTGCTTTATGTTGTCCTTTGTCGTTAGTGAAACCTTTGTAATACTTGGTTTTATCACTAAACCTGTAATCAGATGCTCGTATGTTTATTTTGTCTTCAAGTAAAGATTTGTTACCAAGAACTTCTAAGTTTTTTGTGTTGGAAAGCGACTTGTCATTTTCTTGTCTTTTTCTTGCAAAAATATGTTCAATGTCAAAATTCGTAGTGAGTGTTGGGATTTCTTGATTGTCAACTTTAAATGCCCACCAAGTTAACATTGACCTTGTAATTGGTCTTCCATTTTTAAACTCAAAATTATTGATTGCTGTTCGCAATGTGTTTTCTTCAAATTTATGTTCATCAAAGTTGACTATTTTGTCTGTCACGATATTTATCATCTCGGCATAAACAGGTGTTCTTAAAGCGTTAACACCAGGATTAGTGAATGCATAAGCCCAAACAAATGCGATTGTTTTATTTAAAAACTCGTCTAATTTTTGTTCCTCTAATTGCTCGTTACCGTTTTTGTTTTGCAGAAAATATACGGACAAAAAATACGTCCACATACCATTTGGTGCGGAATTAAGTATAAATAGTTTTCTTAGAATATTAGCCGAAAATCTGTCAGTATTTTGATTGTAAACGTCATTCCAAAAATCAACAAGAATTTTGAGATTTAATAAAGTCTCATCTTGTTTGAGAATAGAGTATTTGCCTTTTTCGTAAAACTTGCGTAAGGCTTCTGTTGTGCTTGATTTTATACCTTGTTTTGCACGGACAAAATACATATATCTTGTAAAAAGTTCGTCCATTGGTGTTCCATTCAATGGTTTGAAAATTCTTACCGTAATTTCTTCAAGCTCTTTCCATTGCTCAATGAATTTGTCCTTTTGGTTTTTTGTAGTGTAATGCTTATAAAATTGTGCTTTAAAAATGTCGGCATCTGACAATGGTAGCCCTCTATCATTCAATGTTGAGAATATTCTCAAAGCTGTGTCCTGAGACTCTGCGTCAATTGGTAATAGAATACAGTTACCTAAAATTCTTGCAGGTAAGTATGCAAAGTATGAAGGGTATTCGCTTAAAAAGATGTCGATTTTTTCTTGAAAAAAGCGATAGTTCTTGGCATAATTGCTTTTTTGGTCTTTGTTTACAATACCAGTTTTAAGGATTTCCAAAAACTCATCTTTGTCATTATCAGTTGCTACCTCAGAGTCAATTTTGAGTATGTTTAGATTTGGTTGTCCAAATTCATTTGTTTTCCATAAACATTGTGCAATTCTTTCCCGAGTGCTTTTTGAGTTCTCGTCTTGCATATTGCCAAACTTTGCATAGAAAGCTCGTAATAACAACATTAAAGTGGTTAACCGTTGCTGTCCGTCAATTACTTCTTTTTTATTGTTGTCATTTTCAAAAGTTACTATTGAACCCAAGAAGTATTCTTCATTGCTGTCAAATTTGTCGCTGTTGTTGTCTGGAAATGCGAAAGTAAAAATGTCGTCCCAAAGAGTTTGGCATTGTCCTTCTTCCCAAGCGTAAGGTCTTTGATAGTCAGGGATAAGAAAGTCAGATTTTTTATCTGAGAAAAGTAACATTATTGTTTTCTGGTCAACATTTAGTTTTGACATATTGATGTTTGTTTTTTTGTTAATCGTTCTTTTGTCGGTGGTGCGGTCGTCCTACCATTGCCGCTAACTCATTTATACCTCTCACAAAATGTCTCCAATACAACTAAATCAGGATGGCTTTGTGCCATAGAAGAAAGTATTAATAGCAAATATACTTTTCTTTTATAACATGAGAAAGGAGCATTTTGTGTATACTTTAAATATCAAATCAGGATTGTCAGAAGAGAAGAACACCAATCGTATTTGTTGTTTTAGTTTTTAGAAGTGTACCTGTATTCCCGCTTCTTTTTCTTCATCTTCCAGAAGTAATTGAAAATAAAAACCAATATTGGGTATGTTTATAACTAAAAAAGGGAAACTTTTCAGTTCCCCTTACTTTTTGTATTAATCAATCGGGTTTCCAAACTGAACCCACTCGACAAATTTACATCCGTCTTCAGATATTAAAGCTGCATAAGTAACGGCAGAACTGTTCAATTCTGTAAATTCATAATCCAAACTAAACTTCTCCCCGTCAAATTCCTCTTCAAAAGTTATTTTTACTTTTGATTTAGAGCTGTTAGCCCATTGCCAGTCGGCTTTATATTGAGGAGCTCCTGTTGTTCCGTATTTCATGTAGAGTTTACCGTTTGGAAAAAAAGCATAATAATAGCCCGTTTCTTCCAATTGCTCTGAATCATACTCTCCGTCACACCATTCTTTATATTCTCCGTAAATAAATTCCCACCATTTTTGGGAATTAGAGTCAAAAGTTACAGCTATTGTTTCTTCATTGGATGAAAGATTAGCTCCTTCTTCATAACCTGTAAGGGTAACAAATCTCTCTCCTACCGGAACTATTTCTCCTTTAGGTACATTTTCAAAATATTTAGAATCATTGCCTCCTCCGTTATCGCTACTGCAAGAAGCAACAATAAAGCTTAAAAAGAGAATGAAACTAATTTTTTTTAGAACAGGAATGTTTTTCATAATTGTTTAAGTTTTAAATTTCTGTAAATTTCTGAAAAAATTAAGATAAAAAAATACCTATTTATAGTGGTTTTTACTTAATAAGATGAATGAAGTTCTGATATTTTCAAAAAATAAAGATGTGTCATAAAATCTCCTTATCTGTATCGATTTGAAGATTAAACTGATGATAAACGTAAATTAAGAAATTTTTTACTTTCCTTTTACTGAAAAGATTATTCTACACTGAGTTTCATAGAAGTAATTTTTCCTGTAATATTTTTTATTTTTACCAGGTATATTCCCGAACTCCAGTTTGTAGTAGAAATTTTGGTATTCTTTTCGTGTGATTCCTGTTGAAGAATTAATTTTCCATTCAGGTCATACACATTAATTTCCAGAGGAAAATGATTAGACTGGGCTTCGATTGTAAAAACATCTTTTGTTGGGTTAGGATATAATTTAAAATCTTTTTGATCATGATCTTCTACACTCATCTGAGAAGTATCGATTACTCTGTAAATAGTTCCGTTATTGGAAGAACCAACATATAATTCCCCGTTTTGATCTACTCCAAAAGTAGTATAAGAACCACCGGATAATGACGATGAATAGGTGATTGCAGCATTCGAATCTATCATTCCTATTTTATTTACACAATAATCTGCAAAAAAGTATTTTCCGGTAAAGTTGGGATATTGACTTCCTCTGTAAACATATCCTCCGGTAATAGAACAGCCTCCTGTAGAAGAATGGGTGTATTGTGCAAAGGGATAGGTAAATATTGAGGCATCATTACAGCCTGTTCCTGCAGAATAAACACTATTGCCCTCATAACATTTCCATCCGAAATTGAGTGCGCCGTCTCTGTAATCTACTTTATTGATTTCTTCAATTGCATTTTGACCAACATCTGCGATCCAGACATCAAAGGTGTCAGGATCAAAAGAAAATTTCCATGCGTTTCTCAAGCCATAGTACCAGATCTCCGGTTTTTCGTTTACACCGGTAAACGGGTTTGTAGAAGGAATCCCGTAAGGAGCATCCCCATCGACATCAATTCTCAGCATTTTACCCAAAAGTGAATTTTTGTTCTGAGCATTATTTTGAGGATCTCCTCCAGAACCTCCATCTCCCATAGAAATCCATAAATACCCATCCGGTCCAAAGTTGATACAACCTCCGTTATGATTAGAGAACGGCTGTGTTATGGTCATTAAAATTGAGGCAGAGCCTGTATCGGCAACCTCCGGATTGGTAGAATTTACCGAATATCTCGCTATAACTGTATTTCCTGCGGTATTGGTATAATTTACATAAAAATATCCGTTGTTTGCATAATCGGGATGAAATGCTAATCCCAAAAGACCTCTTTCACTTCCGACAGAAATTATGGAAGACAAATTGATAAATGGTGTAGAATTGACCGTTCCGTTTGAATTGACGATTTTTATAGCTCCGGATTTTTCAACTACAAATAATCTCGAATCTCCGGCATTTTTAATATCTGTAAATTGACTGAATCCTGAGGCAAATTGGTTCAAACCTATGGTTTGCGCCTGTGTCAAACTAAAGAAAAGTAGTAGGAATAAGTATAAGTTTTTCATAGCGTATAGCATTAATATGTTGATTATCAGTAAAAATAATGTTTTTTATTTAAAATTCCCAAATCTATTTTTCTACAGATTAAAATCTTCTTCCTGAAAATCAAGAGTGTCTTTCGGGGTAATTTTCATAAAATTCTTTGCCGGACCAAAAACTTTTACCGGCAATGATTTGTAAATGGTATCTTCGGGAGTAATCACGCCTCTTTTTAACATGATATTTGTGAGAAATTCTTGCTTTTGTATTGCCCATGGAGTCAGGGTTCCTTCGGAATTAAATTTCCACATAAAACCTTTTGGCCTCGGGACTATTGTTGCCAGATAAATCGACTCGTTCAGGTTAAGCTGTAATGGTTTTTTCTGAAAATAAAATTGAGATGCTTCTCCAATTCCATACACATTCGGACCCCATTCGATCACATTAAAATAAACTTCAAGCATTCGTTCTTTACTTACAATCCTATTGCTTTCTAAAATGTAAACCAGAAGGATTTCTTCTAATTTTCTCGACAATGTTTTTTCTCTTGTGAGGAAAACATTTTTTACCAACTGCATACTTATTGTACTTCCGCCACGCGTAAATTTTTTTGTTTTAATATTCTGCACAATAGATTGCTTGAAAGCTTCAACAATAAAACCTTTGTGATGAAAAAAAGAAGGATCTTCTGTAGTTAAAACACTTTTCTGCAGATAAGGGGAAATTTCATGTAAAGAGGTAAAATTCGGATTGGCTTCACCTACCAGGATCGGTCGTTGATATTGTCCGTTTTCGAAAGCGCGATAAACAAATTCTCCGTTGAGTTTACTGAGATTTGCTTCTCCATATTTAGTAATTTTAAAATGGTCTTTATCTAATTCGCTTTCCAGAATTATTGCGTCGGGATCATTGAGGTTAAACATAAAATTTAACCGGTATGCAAACGAACCCTGGGCTTCCATTCCCTGAAAATTGGTAAATAGTCCGTCGGGTAAAGAGCGAATAAAATCCTGCGCTTTCATTTTAGGAATTTGCACATCAAATTTAAAAACAGTATCGCTTGCCGTGCTTAACTCGATTCTTGGCTGAAATTGTATTTTATTAAAAGTAACACTTGTATTTTCATTTAACGAGATATGGTCTTTTCCAACAGTAATATCAAAATCTACTTTTACATCTTCAAAAGAAACATCTTTGGATGCGATCTTCGGATGATTAAAATTAAAGTTTTTAAACATCGAACTTCCCAGGAAAACCAATTGATTTTTAGAAAATTCTATTGCATCGATCTTAATATTTATCAGGTCAAAACTACTTTTAAGATTAAATCTTTCATCAAAATAAGGAATTTTTACAGGTTCTTTTACAGCATTATGAATGGATAGATCCGCATTGTTTTCTCTGGGATCTGCAGTTCCTTCTATAATCCAGTTTTGAGTAAAGGTTTTGGTCTTTACATGAACATTTGTAACTAACTTCTTGTTTTTTAAGGTCAATTCCTTAAAATTGATGGTTGCGTTTTTACCATTATCATCAAGTTTTACCACAATATTTTTTACATCCATTGAGGTCGGAATAAGGTTTAGAAACTTCTGTACCAGACGGTTTGCAGACGATGCATAATTTTTTTCTGAAGAAGAAAGAAGTGAATTTTCGGACGTAATTTTTTTCTTCAAAAAGCGATCAAAATTTTTTATAGAATCTTTTTTTATTAATTGTATCAATCCGTTTTCTACTTCTAAATTTCCGATCTGGACGTCTTTAAAGATCAGTTTCCACATATTTACAGAAGTTTTTACTTTTTTTATATAAAGTAAAGTATCTGCATGATTGGGTTTTAGGGAAACTTCATTGAGCTGAATTGAGGAAAATCCTTGAAAAACCGCTTCGTTTACCGAAAGTTTAGCATCATAATCTCTTTCTATTTTGCTTGCTGTTTTTGCAAGAATGTTGTGCAATACAAGATTTCGGAATGAGAAAAATAAGATCAAAATGAGAAATACAACCGAAATGGATATAATAATAAATTTTTTTATGAATTTCTTTTTCGACATTTTGTTAGAGTTTGAGCACAACTACAAATATAGGATTTCGTTGGTTTTATCTTATTAAGATTTGATCATTTTTATAGAAAACCACCCTAAAATCGCAATCACAATACCCATTATAACCCACAACCATAAAGGGTTTTCAAAAAGCGGAGTGTTGTTTTCGTTTTTATAGCTCGGATTTTTTTGCTCTGTTTCCGGAGTTACAAATGGTATTTCCTTTGGAATTTTGTTTCTGAAATTTTCCAGGTCATATACTGGTTTCGAAGCATTTTTATCTCCGTAAAAAAGTTCATAAACCCCATTTCCTGTAAGTCTGGTTGTAAGATAAATCTGAGCCGATCGCAATTCTGTTTTTTCAATTTGTAATGGTTGATCATTTCCATTTTCGATTACAATTCTAAGCTTTTGAGCGACCGTATTTGGTAATTGAATATTTTCTTTTTGTAAAGAACTCAGTGTACCGTTATAAATATTTTGGTACTGATATTTCCATTTATTTGCAATTTGATTGCTTAAAGGCAAGAAAATTTGAAAATAAACAATATTACCCAAACAACCCGGAAAAGGGATTTTCAATTTTGAAAATCAGGTAAAAGCATTTGATATTGCGTTTATTCTTATATAAACGGTTTTATGAAAAAAATTATTAGGATTGAACGGAATAATTCAGATTAACTCCTTTACATCCACATCAA
>CAZSOC010000073.1:0-7351 GCA_964608415.1 uncultured Flavobacterium sp. | reverse complement strand
ATCTGATGGTTCAGGTAGAACAATTTATAAAGAAGAATGCACCGGGAGCTTTATATGGTGAGTGGGCAAAGAAAGAGGAATGTTGGTTACAAGTTAAAAGTACAAATCTTTTTAGATAATATAATTTTAATCCCCTCGCTCCCAGCCGCACAGAAAGTTTTTCCGTCACACTTTTTGTAATCCAACGCTCATAAAGCTCTTTGGGTTATTTATGGCAGAAAGATAATTTCCGGAAGCCATAACCCAAAGAGCTTTCCAGCCGCACCAAACAAAAAGCCGTACACTGCCTCCGTACCTCCGGCAGTGACTTGTGCCGGAAAAAACTTTTCCCAAAGCTTCTTTACATAATGTGGCATTATAGTCCCTGCGGGCTTCGGGGACAAGCCCACTATAATAACATTATGTAAAAAAGCCGCTCCGCTCACGCTCTTTAGGGCTTTTGCTCAGGGACAGTTTTTTGATAGCTTTCCGTCGCACCTGCCGGCTATACAAAAAACCGTCCGTCGCAAAAAGCCCATTTGTCCGCAATTTCCCCTCCACCCAATTTCAGCGGTTGCAGGACTAAAAAACACTTCCAACGCTCTGCCTTATGCCTGCGGAAAGTTCATTCGTACCTCATTTCACTATCCTCGGCATCCCTCAGCAAGAGTGACTTATCCGTTCGTTTCACAATCCCCTTGCTCATCATTCATTTTGCAACAAACAGTAATTCCCAATGCAATTCCTATGCTGATTACTGCTTATATTGCTTCATTCATTTGCCCTGCTATTGTTCCACTCCCGGAACGCCACCCTTGCTTTTCCCTTGCTCCCAAAGTGTTTTTTAGCCCTGCGGGTTATTTACCCCAAATTGCGGACAAAGGAGGTTAAGAAAAGAAACGACTTTTCCAAAAAAAGAGAAAAAAGAAGCCAAAGGTTCGTTTCGGGTTCTCAAAAAGACAAGTTCAAGCCCTGCGGGTGTGGAAAAAAATCTCCACCCATTCGGGTAGTATTTTTCTCCACAAACTTGCTTTTTGGAAACCCTTCACGGATAAAACGGCTTTCTTTTTTCCCTTTTTCTTTTGGAAAAATGTTTATGTGTTGAGGTTCTGCCGGAACATCGGAAAAAAGAAAAACTAACTTTTAAACCCGAATGTTATGGCAAATTTTATCATCAAAACCCACAAAAAAGGAAACGTTTACAAAAATGAGCACTTTTTCGTCCTGAACAAAGGCTTAAACAGTGGCAAGCCTTTAAATGAGCCGTGTGCAAATTGCTTTGTGATTGTATTTTCAAATTCTGAAGAAAAAGAAAGTCATTACTGGACAGCTTTCAGCCTTTGGAAATCCAAATTCTGGCATCGTTTGTTAGTCGGTTCAGTCATTCCGTTTTTACGATTACCTGAATTCAAAAAAGAATTCTTCCTTAAATCAAAAGAGATTTTAGCAGATTTTGAAAGCCATAAAAAAGATGTTGCAGCCCTCAGGTTATTGGAACAAAAAGAAAAACAGTTTCACGAAAATATAAATCTTATAAATGATATGAGAAGAGTTATTTTATACAGGTATGTAAAAAATAATTAAATAGCTGATAGTTAATAGAAAAGATATTTTTTAGTTTAGCAGTATTGTCGGTGTTTTACTTTTCATTATCATCATAGTAGTATTTTACAAATTTCCCTTTATCATCTTCTCCCAATTCCTGAGATAATACTTTAGTCTTGTTTTTCCGTACTCGTCTATAGTTTTGAATAGTTTTAGGCGTATGGTAATTTATATAGAATTTAACTGTATTTACTATCTTTTTTAAATCTATATTCAAAATGTCATTATAGATGTTTTCATAAGCGGTAAATCCATCTTTTCTGTTTTCTTTTAAATGAGTAAGCTCATCTCTTATCTTTTTTAAATTAATCAATATCTTAACCTTTCTGGGGTGTTCATTTATAAAATCTTTTTCTGTGACAGCAGGTATGATTGTTTTAATTTTATCATCAAAAGACAAGTATCTCTGAATTATGTTCTTATCAACCGGCTTCCCTTCAAATTCTATTTTAGCATAATCGGGCAAGCATTGATTTATAAAAGCTTCTAATGCTAAAAATGAAAAAATAACACCATTTGCTCCTACTTTGAAAATATAGCTAAATGCTACAGAAGTATTCCATTTATATCTACTTTTCTGACCTTGCAAACTATCTATAAGTAATAGTCTTGCTTCTTCCATTTGAGGTAATATGTCGTAAGCAAGAGAATAATAGTAAGTTACAGGATTACCTTCAGGTAATAGAAAAATATTGTTTTTATATTTTAGCTTATTTACTGCATATATATCCTTTTTGCCTAATTGTATAAAATGAAGCGAAGGGTCTTTTAAAAGTTTTCTTAGCTTCTTTTCCGAATCAGCAACTTTCCCTTCTTTTTCTAGTGCTTTAGTTACCCATTTATAATCTTCTTTAGGGTCATGTCCCAAGCTTTTTCGTGTTATTCTCGTTCCCAAATAATTAAAATTTTTAATATGAACACAATTTATATATAGAGTTATTAATCTGACTCCGACAAATTTACTTTAATTTTTACATCAAAAAAACAAAGCCCATTCCTTTCGGTTTGGGCTTTCATTGGTTTAACTCAAAGGTCACCACAACAAGAGTTAAACTATTTTTTTAGGATACATCTTAGGAATAATGATACCGTAAAACTTACAATCGATCCAAAAGTATTATTTTTAATAAATTTGTAGTAGATTGTCCCCATCTCGCCACTTCAATCGTCATTAAATCGAACAATTAAAATTTTAAACAGATGAAAGAATTTGCATTAATTTTCAGATTAAAAGACATTTCCGACTTTAAGCCAACTCCTGAACAAATGCAGGAAAGAATGAATTGGTTGGCAGGGATTGCATCACAAAACAAATTAGTTGATAAGGGAAACACACTTTTACCATTTTCAGGAAGTGCAAAAATTGTAAAGCCTAACAATGTGATAACTGATGGAGCTTATACCGAAATCAAAGAATTTATCAGCGGTTATATTGTTGTAAGTGCCGAAAGCATTGACGAAGCTGTTGAGATAGCTAAAGCCAATCCGATTTTTGACCAAGTGGGAGGAAGTATTGAAATAAGAGAAATTTCAAAACGTGATTAGTATAAGCTTACGTAATGAACTTTCCGGCACATACCTGTCGGAAAGTTTTGTGTAATTTTGAAACTTGAATATATAAAGCATTATCAGATGAAGCCCTTAATAGTTTTACTTAGTGTGTTTGGCATTTCGTTATTGGTAACGAAAATATTGCGTGGTAATTTTGATTTTGCCCTATCAGGCAAAATTGCAATGTCGGCAATGCTTGTTTTTACAGCGGTTGCACATTTCGCATTTACCAAAGGTATGGCAATGATGTTGCCGGACTTCATTCCATACAAAACGGAAACGGTTTATCTTACAGGAATTATGGAAATTACTTTTGCTATCGGGCTTTTTATTCCCAATTTTCGGGTAATTACTGGGTGGCTGTTAATCGCATTTTTTATTCTCATTCTTCCTGCAAACATTTACGCATCAATCAAACAAATTGACTATCAGAAAGGAACTTTTGATGGTAATGGACTTAGCTATTTATGGTTCAGAATACCTTTACAAATTCTGTTTATTGTTTGGACATATATATCTGCAATAAAAAACTGACAAAAGTGGATGAAGAATTAAAAGATAACGAACTTCTACCGCATTTATTCAGACAGGAATATGCTAAAATGACGGCTGTTCTTTGCCGTCATTTTGGTTTGCAACATATTGAGATTGCCGAAGATATTGCAAGTGATACATTTTTAAAAGCGTCCGAACATTGGGCAATCAACGGAATACCCGAAAACCCGACAGCGTGGCTTTATACGGTTGCGAAAAACAAAACCAAGGATTACTTTAAAAACCTATCGGTTTTTGAAATAAAAATCAAAAATGAACAGCCAGCCAACATTCAAACCGAACACAATTTTGAATTTGATAATCAGATTATTTCCGATAGTCAATTAGCAATGATATTTGCGGTGTGCAATCCCGTAAATTCAGATGAAAGCCAAATTTGTTTGGCACTTCAAATCCTTTGCGGTTTTAGTGTGGAAGAAATTGCAAATGCGTTTTTGACAAAATCAGAAACTATTAAAAAGCGACTGCAAAGAGCAAGAACCCATCTTCGCAATGATAATTTCCAAATCAGAAGCTTAAACGGAACAGAAATAAAATTAAGATTAGACATTGTTTTAAAGACTTTGTATTTATTGTTTAACGAGGGTTATTTTTCCAAAACAAATGATAACCAAATCAGGATCGACCTTTGTTCAGAAGCAACAAGACTAACTTTGTTATTGACGGAAAATCTATTAACAAATACACCTCAAACAAATGCTTTATTGGCTTTGATGTGTTATCAAAGCTCACGATTGGAAGCAAGAACGAACGATAAAGGCGAAGCTGTTTTATTTGATGAACAGGATAAAAGCTTGTGGGATAAATCGCTTATCGAAAGGGGAAATTATTATCTGATAAATGCTACAAATGGAAATGAAATATCAAAATATCATTTGGAAGCAGGAATTGCTTATTGGCACACCACACCGACAGACCAAAACAAATGGCAACATATTTTACAACTTTATAATCAGCTTATTCTTATTGAATATTCGCCAATCACTGCACTAAACAGAACTTTTGCTTTTGCCAAAGTTTACGGAAATAAAAAAGCTATTTCCGAAGCCGAAAAACTAAATTTGCTTGAAAGTAATTACTATCACGAATTGTTAGGCTATCTATATTCTGATACAGACATTGCAAAAGCTATTGAACATTACGAACAAGCCATTAAGCTAACCAAATCTAAAGCTGAAAAGCAGACGTTACAAAAAGAAATTGAACGGCTGAAAGAACAAAGTAGTTGAAAAGAGTTTCCCACGAATATTGAACTCAAAGCCGAATAACAATTCTGTCTTGCCATAATTCTAAAATTTAGATTAATAAAATCAGTGAACAATTCTCTCAATCATCATCCTGTTGCAACATATTCCTGATTGATTCAGGGCAAATTTTAGAATTAAATGAATAACCGCAATTAAGTACTTGTTCCAGATGACATACACAGGTATAAATGGCAGTTAAGGACATAAATGACACCTGATTTCCTTTACAACTACAGTGATTAAACTATATGTAAATACATATAAAATTAAATTATTTCACACAACTATATGTTTTAGCATATAATTCACTATATTTGCTCAAATTCGTTGCAAAAGCATATAATTATGATGACACTGGCAGATTTTGTAAAAGAGAAAAGAAACGAAGTAAACCTGACACAAGAGGCTTTTGCCGAACGTGCCGGAGTAGCACTTACGGTGATCCGAAAAATAGAACAGGGTAAAGAAAACCTCAATCTTGAAAAAGTAAACCAGGTGCTCAAAATGTTCGGGCATACTCTGGCTCCGGTAAACGCGAGGGAATTATCCAAAACCAACAAATAATAAGGGATGAGAAAAGCAGCCATATACTATAAAGACCTCCTGGCAGGAATACTCACGGAAACTAATGAGGGTGAATATATTTTTCAATACGAAGAAAAGTATGTTAAGGAGCACCCGAAGCAGTTCCTCACGTTTACGATGCCTGTAAGCCCGAAACCTTATACTGATAAGCGGTTATTTCCTTTTTTTGAAGGATTAATTCCCGAAGGTTGGTTATTAGATATTGCTTCCAAAAATTGGAAGATCAATCAAAATGACCGTATGGGCTTACTTTTGGCTTGTTGCCAGAACTGTATCGGAGCTGTAAGTGTTCAACCAATACCGCAGGAAAATGAATAATAAAAAGTGTTTATATTGTTACAAAGCATTGGACGAAAATACATCCGGTGATTTTCACGAACAGTGCAGCCTGGATTTCTTT
This sequence comes from uncultured Flavobacterium sp., assembly GCA_964608415.1. GTDB lineage: Bacteria > Bacteroidota > Bacteroidia > Flavobacteriales > Flavobacteriaceae > Flavobacterium. Next base: position 1,429 of record CAZSOC010000073.1, on the reverse strand, counting down.
GGAACCAAACAGCAGCCTTTGTTTGAACATTCATTAAAACAAATGGCAGAACTGGCAAAAAATGTGGTGGAAAGAAGTGTAGCCGTTCCGGGAGTTCAGCCTAAACTTTCCTTATCATTGGTAAATGATGCTATTCAGGATGGGAACAAAGGACGTTTGACGGTTGTTGGTGCTTTGGGAGGAAATTATATTTTCAAACCGCCATCCGACCATTTTCCGGAAATGCCGGAAAATGAACACGTAACAATGCGTATTGCTGAAGCCTTCGGGATAAACGTCGTAAAGTCAAGTTTGATCCGGTTGCAATCGGGGGAACTATCCTATATTACCAAACGCATAGACCGGACAGATACCAGAGAAAAGATCCATATGCTCGATATGTTCCAGGTTACCGAGGCTTTTGACAAATACAAAAGCTCAATGGAAAAAATAGGCAAAGCCCTGGATGAGTATTCCGACAATACCTTGCTGGATAAAGTATATTTTCTGGAATTGGCCATTTTCAGCTTTCTGACCGGGAACAACGATATGCATCTGAAAAACTTCTCTATGATAACAATCGGAGATAAATGGACATTAGCCCCGGCTTACGATCTCTTGAACGTAGCCATAGTAAACCCTGACGATACCGAAGAACTGGCTTTAACTCTGGAAGGAAAAAAGAAAAAACTCAAATGGGAACATTTCGAACGATTGGGCAAAATGTTAGAACTAAATGACAAGCAAATCAGAGGTATTGCCAAACGCTTCCAGAAAAACAAATCTATCGCCATCGAATGGATTGATAATTCGTTCTTATCGAAGGAATACAAAGAAAAATATAAAACCCTTTTAGAAGAAAGGTATTCAGTACTGTTTCAGTAAACACATATCAATCAATTCAATAAACGTGATAAACAAAGTAAAATAATCTACTGACTTGGCAAGTTCTCTAATCTTTTCAAAATAACCGACCTCAAAAGTTCTTCGTTATCATCGCCCCATTGACCTAAAACAGAAATGACAGGAATCAAGGTTTTTCCAAATTCAGTCAGGCTGTATTCAACTTTTGGCGGGACGACAGGATAAATGATTTTTGTAATTAGTTCGTGTTCTTCCAACTCTTTCAACTGTATATTCAAAACCCTGCGTGAAGCGTCAGGAATTTTGCGTTGTAGTTCGCTTGGGCGTTTGTATCCGTCATTGATGAACCACAGCAAACGGATTTTCCATTTGCCGTAAAGCACTTCGTCAATCAAATCCAAACCACAATTCAGGTTCAACGGTATCTTTCTCTCATACATACGGCAAAGTTACCCCAATGTTCCAAACTGCACAATAGGGGAATAATTTATCCCTATGCAATTCGGTTTTCCGTAATTGTCTAAACTAAACATACTTCTCAATTTTGTACTAAAATTCAGTAAATGGAACAGATATTTAATTTCAA
>CAZSOC010000072.1:0-7719 GCA_964608415.1 uncultured Flavobacterium sp. | reverse complement strand
TATGGGGCAAACGGAATTATTTCGTTTATTGATAATTATCAAATTGATAGCAATTCAATCTTAATCATAAAGGATGGAGCTGGTGTTGGGAAGATTCAATTTGGGATAGGAAAACTCTCCGTTATTGGAACTTTAAATTATCTTATTGCAAAATCAGGTACGAATCTAAAATATATTTTTTACAGTCTAAAATTCTTCAACTTTAAAAAATACAAAGTTGGTTCTGGTATTCCCCACATTTATTTCAAAGACTACGGAGAATCATTTATTTTTTGTCCATCACTTGATGAACAGCGTAATATTGAAAAATTACTATCATCAATTGATGAGAAAATAAAAATTGAAAAGACGTTATTGCAAAAATATGAAGTGCAAAAAAAACACCTGTTGCAGAACTTATTTATATGAATAGATTCTGTAACAAGTATTGTTTTTGAAAATAGTATTTATCTAAAATATTTTTCTCGATTTCTATCTTTGTATCAATGGAAGAAAGAAATTGCACTATAGTATTTTGTTCTTTTGATGTCGGGAGATAAATTTCAAAACTTTTTACCGTTTCTGCATTTAGATTTCCTTGTGTTCCCGTTGTAATATATTTATCAACATATTTCTGAAAATAGACCAAGTAGTAATATAGATATTCTCGATTAATTTCAGTTTTTGGAATTAAATTCAGTACAGCTTGAGAAGTTGCCAGCTCAATTTTATTTATACTAACAAAACCAACAGAAGCATACATTGAGTATATTATAGAATTTATTGGAACTATCCAACTTGCTGAATTCTTTAATCCTTCTTCAGAGATATTTCTTTCAGTTGAAAATAAATACTTTCCTTGTATTGTCATATCACTGATTGAAAGAAATGGAATATTACCATCGTAATATTCTTTTATGGTCGATTTTGGTGTGCCTCCACTTTTTGTTTTCTCACAAATTTCTCCCAAACTCTTCAATGTCCATCCATCCTTAAATTCCTTGAATCTAATTTTCTGAGAAAATAGCTTTTCACTTAGCCCTTTAATTAAGGTTTCTAATTGTTCAATTATTTTGTTTTGGGTTGCAATCCTTTCATCTATCAGAGACAGAAAGGATGCGATTTTTTGTTGTTCTTTGAGATTTGGGAATGACAGTTTTATTTTTGAAATACGTCCTGTATTAATACTTAAAACCTTTGTTCCCTGTGATTCTTTCTGTATTTGGTTTCGTACTGAATTAGACTTGAACAAATAACCATTAAAACCTAAATGAAAAATATCCTTTTGAGGTCTTGCTAACAAAGTGTGCAAACCCGACAGAAGTTTTTCTCCATTGAGATTGATAACTTCAATACTTTTTCCTACATCTTTTAAATCTTCGGAAGCATCTGCAAAAATGACATCTCCCTCTTGACAATAATTTTCTTCTGAAATTCTGTGGATGTTTATTTCATTATTTATATATGGAGTAACTTCATTAGCAATATCAAACAATGTTTGAAATTTAGTGTGAATATCACCATAATGGATATTTTTCACAATTCCATTTTCGTAATTTAGGTTATCACGAGAAAATGAGTTGGTTACTTTAAATTCCATAATCTCCCCCAACTTCTTCGTTTGCCATTCCCCTTCAAATCCCGGAAATCTCAAAAGGGGAACATTGACTAATTCATATCCTCAAGGTTTAAAAAACCTTAATTGCTTTCCTTTGAGATTAATTTAAAATTTAAGCAAAATGAATAAAAAACGAATTTCAGAAGTGATCACACTTTGGAAAGCAGACAAGAAGCAGTATGTCAAGAAATCAAGCTTTTCAGCTTATACACTTCTGATTGAAAATCATTTACAACCTGTTTTTGGCGATCAATTTATTATTGAAGAGACTGATGTACAAAACTTTGTATTCCAGAAATTGGAATCAGGTTTGAGCCATAAGACAATTAAAGATATACTGATTGTGCTGAAGATGATTCTCAAATTTGGTGCAAAACATAAATGGTTGGATTATACCCCTTTTGACATACAGTTTCCTACAGAGCGTGAAAAACACAATATTGAAGTATTGAGCCGGGCAGATCAGAAAAAAATAATGAGCTATATACAGGAACATTTTACATTCAGAAACTTAGGAGTTTATATCTGCTTGAGTGCAGGTATGCGTATTGGAGAAGTGTGTGCATTAACATGGCAGGATATAGATACAGATAATGGTGTTATTAGCGTTAATCGAACGATTCAACGTATTTATGTAATTGAAGAAGGAAACCGTAAAACGGAACTCATTTTAGATACGCCAAAAACTAAAAATTCTATTCGGGAAATTCCAATCAGTAAGGATTTATTGAGGATATTGAAACCATTTAAAAAAATCGTCAATCCATCATTTTTTGTTTTGACAAACGATGCTAAACCTACAGAACCCCGAACATACCGCAGTTATTATAAAAACTTAATGAAAGAACTCAATATGCCGGAACTAAAATTTCATGGATTAAGGCATAGCTTCGCCACAAGATGTATCGAAAGTAATTGTGATTACAAGACTGTGAGTGTACTTTTAGGGCATTCTAACATTAGCACCACTTTAAATCTCTATGTTCATCCTAATATGGAACAAAAGAAGAAAGCCATTGAACAGATGTTTAAGGCATTAAGGTAGTTTAAGAGTTGAAATTGTGGCATGTTGTAGTGTTTTTTTTTGTTATTTTAGCCATATAATCTGATTATTGAAAGAATGACCATAAAAGAAGCTATTTTAAAAAGTTTAGGTGATATAGATACTTTGACAAAGTATTCTGAAATTTGTGAACATATCATAAATAATGGTTATTACGATTTTGGAGCGGCAAAAACTCCAGATGCCACAATTTCCGCCTTACTGGGCGATTTTATTCGTAATGGGGATACGAGAGTGAAACGAATAAAACAAGGAGGAACTTACCTTTACTATCTTACAAAAAATGAGCAGAATATTGGTATTGATGTTTTAAGTGGTGATACCAAAATAGAAAAAGTAGAAGTTGTAAGATCTAAAAAAATAAAAGCATACGAAGAAAGAGATTTACATAAGCTTTTGAGCAGTTATCTGAAAAATACAGATACCTATTCTAAAACGATTTTTCACGAACAATCAAATGGAAAAGACAACAATCAAATCTGGACACACCCTGATATGGTTGGGATAAAGTTTTTACATTTACAAACTAAAACAAGCCAGATATTTTTAAAATCAATCAATCGCGTTGATACTTTTAAGTTAAGTTCATATGAATTAAAAAAGGAAATCAACAGTGATAGTGAACTTAAAAAAGCTTTTTTTCAAGCAGTTTCAAATTCGAGTTGGGCAAATTATGGTTATTTGGTTGCATTTGAATTTAGTGATAGCCTAAATGAAGAGATGGCAAGACTTAATCAATCGTTTGGTATCGGGATCATAGAGCTTAATTCTAATCCCTATCAAAGTAAAATCCTATTTCCTGCGGTTTATCGTGATTTGGATTTTAGAACTATAGACAAACTTTGTAAAATGAATAAAGAGTTTGAAAAGTTTATAGAACAAACTGAAAAATTGATGACGGCAAGTGAAAAATATGCATCTGGAGCTGAAAAAGAATTGGATGAATTTTGCGACACATATTTTTCGAATGATACAGAAGTTGAAACTTATTGTAAACAAAAGTATATTCCAATAAACGAATAAAAAACTCTCAATTCAAAAAAATGGCATTCACTGAAGATAATATATCACAAATTCCGGCACTCAAACTACTTATTAATTTGGGGTATAGTTACTTATCCCCCAACGAAGCTTTGCAACATCGGGAGAATAGAGAAAGTAATGTCATCTTAACTGATATCCTCCGGGAACGTTTGATGCATATCAATGATATTAAAATCGGAAGTAAGAAAACGAAGTTTGAAGCATCAAATATTGAAAAAGCTATCCAGAAACTTCAGGATATACCGCTTTCTGAGGGATTGGTACAAGCTTGTAATCAAATTTACAATTTGTTGGTATTTGGACATGCTTTCGAACAATCTATTGATGGTGACAAAAAAAGTCATACAATTCAATACATTGATTGGGAAAATCCGACTAACAATTATTTCCACGTATCGGAAGAATTCTCGGTATTACGTACAGGACGAAAAGATACGTACCGACCTGATATTGTTTTATTTGTCAATGGCATTCCGTTAGCTGTTATAGAATGTAAAAGTCCTACAATTAAAGAGCCTATAGACAAAGCTATTGAACAACATATCAGAAACCAGCAGGAAAATGGTATCCGTAATTTATATGTATATAGTCAGGTTCTTGTAGCAACCTCTTTGTTAGAAACAAAATATGCCACCACGAATACTAAAAAAGAGTTTTGGGCGATATGGAAAGAAAAGGAAGTACAGTTTATTGACGGTTTAGATGATTTAGTAAATACCGCTTTATCAAAGGATATAGAAAGAAAACTTTTCTTAAATACAGACATTAGAACTAAATCAGACCATATTGCATACCAGGAAAAGTATCAACAATACGTGGCACCTACCCAACAGGACATTTTTATCCAAGGACTTCTAAGTCCTGAGCGTTTATTAACCATTGTTAAGGACTTCATTCTGTTTGAAGCTGGTGTTGTCAAAAAAATTGCCCGCTTTCAACAGTTCTTTTCCATCAACAAAATCATTGAACGGATAAAACCTGTTCGTAACGGTAAAAGAAAAGGCGGTGTTATCTGGCATACACAAGGCAGCGGAAAATCTTTAACAATGGCAATGCTGGCCCGTAAAATTCAGGACACGATAAATAATCCTCAGATTATTTTAGTAACAGATAGAATTGATTTAGACGGACAGATCACAAAAACATTACAAAAAGTAGAAGTAGATGTCATCAATGCTGCATCTGGTAAACAGCTAGTAAGCTTACTGAAAGGGAATGGTGATTTTGTAATTACCACTATTATCAACAAGTTTGACGCAGCAGTCAAAAGTTTATCAGATAATCAATTAACCAGTCACAATATTTTTGTTTTGATTGACGAAGCACACCGAACACAGCATGGTATTTTTAATGTGAATATGGAAAAAGTATTGACTAATGCTTGTTTCATAGTGTTTACAGGAACGCCGTTGATGAAAAAACAAAAGAACACTGCGAATAAATTTGGAGGGATAATAGATACTTACCCCATCTCAGAAGCGGTTGAAGATGGTGCTATTGTTCCTATTTTATATGAAGGAAGATTGGCTGTACAGGATGTAAACCGAAAAGTGCTTGATAAAAGTGTGGATATGGTGATGGAAGATCTGGAAGAATATCAACGTGCCGATCTGAAAAAGAAAATGAGCCGAGCAGGGTTAATTACCAAAACGGAACAAAACATTGATCAAATTGCTTTTGATATCAGCAAACATTTTCAGTCAAACTGGGGAAAAGATAAAACTGGAATACATTCAGGTTTCAGAGGAATGGTGGTTTGTCCTGATAAATTAACTGCCGTTAAATACAAGAAAGCATTTGACCTTATCGGGAAAGTAAAAACGGAAGTGGTAATGTCGGCTCCCGATACAAGAGAAAATAATGAAGACGTACACAGCTCTGAATCGCCCGAAGTCACTCAATATTATGAGTTATTAAAAACCAAATACGGTCAGCGGATCGATGAAGATATCATACAACAATACGAAAAAGGTGAAAATATTGAATTACTGATTGTTATTGATAAGCTTCTTACCGGGTTTGATGTACCTCAGACGATTGTGATGTATTTATGCCGTAAATTACGGGAACATACATTGCTTCAAGCAATTGCCAGGGTTAACAGAGTTTTTCCGGGCAAGGATTATGGATATATTATTGACTATGCAGGTATAATGGAAGAACTTCAGGAAGCTTTGGAGAATTATTCTGGAGATGATAATTCTTTTGATCCGAAAGACCTGGCAGGTTCTTTAACGGATATTTCTGAAGAAATAAATAAATTACCTCGGGCTCATACCGATGTGTTGAATATTTTCAAAACCATTAGCAATAAGCAGAATATTGATGAATATATCGTCTTTTTATCTGACCAGTCCATAAGAGATGATTTCTATAATAAATTTAATGTTTTTGCCAGAATACTAAAGGTAGCATTGTCTTCTATTGACTTTCATAACCAAACACCGGAGCAAGAAATTAAGCAGTATAAAGACGATCTTAAAAAATTTGCAGGTATTCGTGTTGCAGCAAATTCAGTCTATCTGGATAAAATCAGTTTTGCACAATACGAAAAGCAATTGCAGAAATTGCTCGATCAACACGTCATTACAGAGGAAATCATTCGTTTAGTAGAGCCTTTGAATATTTTAGATACAGAAGCCTTTGCCGAGGAAGTTGAAAAACTTGTAGGACCAAGAGCTAAGGCTGAAAAGATTGCAGCTGCAACTTCAAAATATTTATCTATCAATATTGATGCTAATCCTGCGTTATTCAAAAAACTATCTGAACTTATCAGCGAAACTATTGCAGAAATGCGTGCCAATCGCCTGTCTGAAATTGAAGCATTAAGAAAATTAAAAGAATATCAAGAGCAAGCTACAAAAGGTTTTATTGATGATATTCCTGAAGAAATCAAAGATAAAAGTAGAAATATTGCTGTTTTTCAATTGCTAAAGCAAGAAAGTGATTTAATCGATAAAGAGGTGGAAATTACAAAAATGTTTGACACGACTGTCTCGAAATATGAAGTTGTAGATTGGCATAAACGGACTGATATTATCAATAAAATCGAATTAGATTTTGGAGATTATTTAATGGATGTCTTTGATGTTTCTTTGACTAAAGCAGATGAATTGACAAAAAAATTAATTGATATTGCCGTCGCAAACAGATAATGAAGGAAAGCATTCAATACGGAAAACAAGAGATAGAATTTGAATTACAATACTCTAATCGCAAAACAATTGGCGTAAAAATATTGCCGGACACTTCCGTCTTTGTAGTGGCTCCATTAGAAATATCGTTGGGAAAAATTAAAGAATCCCTTTTAAAAAAAGCCCGGTGGATATGTAAACAGCAGTCTTATTTTCTAAATTTTGATGCCACGGAAATCTCCTATGAAATAAAATCGGGGTATTCTATTTTATATTTAGGAAGACAGTATAAATTAGTTGTTGAAAAATCTGATAAAGAAGAGGTTACATATAAGGGCAACTTATTTTTAATTACGGTAAAAAATAAGGAAAAAGTACAAGTGCTTTTCGATGAGTGGTTAAAACAAAGAGCTTACAGTAAAATAAGCAAAATAGCAAAACCTATAATTAAAAAATTTTCAGAACGCTTTAAAGTTCCAAATGATATCTATTTTCAGGATATGCCCACCCGATGGGGAAGTTGTACCATTAAAAATAAATTAATCTTTAATCCAAAATTAATTCATACTCCTAAAAGATGTATCGAATATGTAATCATGCACGAATTATGTCATACGGTTCATAAACACCATAATCAGGATTTCTTTAATTTACTTACTTTAATGATGCCTGATTGGGAAAAAAGAAAAGAAAAATTAGATTCATTTGCTTGATTGCAAAGATTCTGCCTCCTGTTATTTATTCATAATAACAAACCTTACATCGTAGAAAGGTGAGGGAGTAGTATTAGATTCACCTGCCCTCCTTTTTCTTCATCCGATTGGCTAACTGCTCTTCTTCATAATCTTTGCCCTGTGCTTCGGGCAACAGACTGAACAATC
>CAZSOC010000071.1:0-7993 GCA_964608415.1 uncultured Flavobacterium sp. | reverse complement strand
ATTTTGATTTTGTTGCCAAATGTAGAAACGAAGGGATAACAGTTCCTATAATTCCGGGGTTAAAACCAATTGCGACCAAAAAACAGCTTAATTTAATCCCTCATCGTTTTAAGGTAGATTTACCCGATCAATTAATTATGGAAGTGGTAAAGGCAAAGGATAATGAAGCTGTAAAAGAGATAGGGATCGAATGGTGTATTGCTCAGAGTAAAGAATTGATTTCCAAAAATATTCCGGTTTTACATTATTATTCGATGGGAAAATCCGAAAACATTAGAAGCATAGCCCAAGCTGTTTTTTAATTTAAAAATTGTACCTTCATAATCAGAATTTTAAATTCATATTATGAAATCTCAAACGGTTTTTTGGTTAGGTATTTTAGGGGTTTTGCTTTTTATTGTTTCGGCGGTTTTAGCCGGAAATGAAATTCCGGAGTACAATATAGTGTCTCAATTTTTAAGTGAAAGTGTCGCTGCCGGAACCAAAAACGGGTTGTTCTATAGGTTGTTTGGAGAAATTTTAAGCGGAATTTTGTTTTTCTTTTTTGCTTGGAATGCCAAAAATTTCTTCCCTAAAAACAAATGGATGTTTTTTGGTTTTTTTGGTATTACGGTATTTTATGGTCTGGGAACAATTATTGTTGGTATTTTTCCTTGTGATGAAGGTTGTAATAGAGAATGGATCGACCCTACGTTTTCACAAATTGTTCACAATATATCCGGGTTACTGACCTATGTTTTTGTGCCGTTGAGCATGCTTTTGATTGGTTTCGGCACGAAAAATATTTTGAAGTATAAAAATTATTCCAAATGCACTGTTGCCTTTGGAGTAATTGCGATGTATATGACCTCAAGACTTCTGGTAAACCCATTGGGAGAATATGTGGGTCTGTATCAAAGAATTTTAGAATCAATGATTTTGTTCTGGATAATAATCACTGCATTCTATGTAAAGAAAACAGGTTAATTGGTCATTGCTCTAAAAACGGCTTCCAGGTTTTTGTTTTTCTGATTAAGCTGTAAAATTTTAAGACCTTGCTGATTGGCAAAATCAAATACCGCCGGACGCATATCGGTTGTTCCTTCAAAAACCAGTTCCCATGTCATATCGTGAATATTGGTATAAGAAATCAGGTTTGAAATAGATGCAAAATGTTGAGGTTCGATTTGAAAATCAAATTCTACTTCGAGAACTTGCCGGTTGGTTTCGAGCAGAGTATCTAATTTTTTGTCGGTTACGATATTACCTTTGTTAATGATGATTACGCGATCGCAAATAGCTTCAACTTCCTGCATAATATGTGTAGAAAGAAAGACGGTCTTGTCTTTTCCTACATTTTTAATAAGCTGGCGTATTTCTACCAGTTGATTTGGATCTAATCCTGTTGTAGGTTCATCCAGAATTAAAACATCAGGATTGTGTAAAAGAGCATTTGCCAATCCGACACGTTGGCGGTAACCTTTAGAAAGCTGAGATATTTTTTTATGACTTTCGGGCGTAAGTCCGGTAAGTTCTATGACTTCATTAATCCTGTTTTTTTTTATTTTGTAAACGTCTGCATTGAATTCTAAATATTCTTTTACATACAATTCTAAATATAACGGATTATGCTCCGGGAGATATCCTACAGATTTCTGAACATTTTTAGATTGAGTATTTACATCAAATCCGTTTACTTCAGCACTACCTTCATTTGCTGTAATGTAGGTTGTAAGAATTTTCATAAGGGTAGATTTTCCGGCGCCATTAGGCCCAAGAAATCCTACAATTTCTCCTTTTTCTATAGTAAACGAAATGTTATTTAAAGCGATTTGTTCGCCGTATTTTTTGGTGATGTTTGATACTTTGATCGACATAATAAAATGTTTGAAACAAATGTAATAAAATTAATGGTTTGGGTTTCTTTTTTGGATTGAAAAAAGCCTGAAGATAAGCTTCAGAAAATAAGCTAACTTTGTATCGCATTTTTTGAATTTATGGAAAATAATAATTTATCTAAAGGTTGGCTGGAACAATTTGGTTTTTCACATCCGTTGGTAATTGCCGGACCTTGCAGTGCAGAAACCGAGGATCAGGTTTTGCAAATTGCACGGGAATTGAAAACAATAGGCATTAAGGTTTTTCGTGCAGGAATCTGGAAACCAAGAACCCGGCCGGGTGGTTTTGAGGGAGTTGGTGCGATTGGATTGAAGTGGCTGCAAAAGGCGAAACAGGAAACCGGATTGATGATGGCGGTTGAAGTAGCCAATGCAACTCATGTAAAATTGGCATTGCAACACGGAGTGGATGTTTTGTGGATCGGAGCAAGAACAACTGTAAATCCTTTTGCGGTTCAGGAGATTGCAGACGAATTACGGGATACGGATAAAATCATTCTGCTTAAAAATCCTGTAAATCCGGATTTGTCTTTATGGATTGGCGGACTGGAAAGATTGTATAATGCAAATATTAAAAATTTAGGAGTCATTCATCGTGGGTTTTCAACTTATGAAAAAACCAAATATCGTAATATTCCGGAATGGCAAATTGCAATTGACCTGAAAAGTAAATTTCCGAATTTGGTTGTAATTGGAGATCCTTCACATATTTCCGGTAGAAGAGATCTAATTATGGAAGTTTCTCAACAGGCTTTAGATCTTAATTATGACGGATTAATGATTGAAACTCATATTGATCCGGATCATGCCTGGAGTGATGCGTTACAGCAAATTACCCCCCGAAAACTGAAAGAAATTTTGGGAGAGCTGAAAGTGAGGTTACAAAGTACAGAAGACGAGCCTTATAATCGTGAGATAGAAAAACTTAGAGCCGAAATAGATAAAGCAGATACTGAAATTATTGAAACTTTAGGAAGGAGAATGGCGATTTCTGAGACCATCGGAGCACTGAAAAAAGAAAATAATATTGCGGTTTTACAAACTAAGCGCTGGATGGAAGTTTTAGAAAAAATGATTTCCGAAGGAGAATCAAAAGGATTGAGCGAGTCTTTTATTTTAAGGCTATACAAAGCCATTCATCAAGAAAGTATAGACAGACAACAGTAAGAGAATATTTAGGATTTTTATTTTTTGCATGATTGAGAAAATATATGTTTTTAATTTATATTATTGCAAAATATAACCAAATTTAAACTATGAAACTTATTTCTCTAAAACTACTTGTTTTATTATTGTTTTCTTTTTCGTCAAACGCCCAGTATGATATAGAAAATCTAAAAATAGAATATGGGGCGGAACTGCCCGATGACAAACAAAAAATTGTAAAAATTCTCGGAGAAGCCAATGATAAGATCTTTGCTTTAGCATTAAAAAAAGATGATTATTTTATAAAGACCTTCGAAGCAGGCTCCATGAAAATGTTGTCATCAAAACCTATTGTATTTTCTAGTTTCGAAGGAAAAGACGTAGATTTTGAAGACGCTTTTCTGCTGGATGGTAAACCTTATATTGTTGGTAGTGTTTATACCAGAAAAACAAAACAATTCAATTTGGTAGGTGCCGAAATTTTGCCTGATGGAAAAATCAGTAAAGATGGTATTAAAATGTTCATTGTAGATGTGAAGAACAAATCTGAGAGAGGAAGTTTTTACATGAAAGCTTCTCATGATGAAAAATCGTTACTGGTAATGCACACCATGTTTATTAATAGAGAAAATGCAGTGCAATATGAAATAAAATTATTTGATAGTGAACTAAAAACTTTATTTGTAAATACAGAAAAAGTACTTTTTGATGATTCTAAAAAGAAAGATTTTGAATTTACGATTGCAGACTTTGAAATTAATGATCAAAAAGATGCAATGCTTGTAATAAGTGAAAGTTACAGAGATTCAAAAAACAAAACACATATAGAAAATTTTGAAATCCATGTGTTTAAAAAAATCAACAATTATTCGAAAGAAGTTGTAAAACTAGATTTGAAAGGACAGGAAATTATAAACTGCAGTTTATTTTCGACCAACAAAAACACACTTAAACTCACCGGTTTTTATTCTTCTTTGAGAGCGAATGGTAAAGCAAATAAAGAACTGAAAGGAATTTTTAATGCAACGGTAGATTTGAACACCAATACCGCTTCTGCCATTAAGTTTAACGAATTCGATTATGCTACGAAAGTAAAATTGCTGGGAGAACGCAGGGCTAAAAAAGGTAAGGATGTAAAACCTTTATATTTCATTAAAAATATTATCGAAAAAGAAGACGGAGGATTAATCGTATTATCAGAATACAGAGTTTTTGCCTATACTCAGGGAGCCGGAATAGGACCTTTGGCAATGCAGACTTTTATGTACGACTATAATGAGATCATTGTTACATCGTTAAAACCGGATGGCGAATTAGAATGGAGTAATGTACTGCCAAAAGAGCAAAGAGTTTCTATTACTTCGATGACATTGTGGTTTGGATCGGGTTTTACTTCAGGGAGTTTTAATGTAGGGATTGCAGTAGGGATCCCATTGGGACTTCTGGGAAGCGGACCGGAATATATCAGTGCTATTCCTATATATCATGATAAACAACTGAGTATTTTGATTAATGATAACATCAAGAACAAAGGAATTACAGATATCGAAAAAATAGGTAAAATGGGAAATCATCTTAATGCGGTTCCTTCTTTGTTTATTTTTGATGAGAAAGGAAATATTACAAGAAAAGACCCGGATACTGCTATAAAAAATGAATTGGTGATAAGACCCGGAGTATATTACAGAACTTCAGCCAATGAATATATTATTTATGCTTCCAGAAGAAAATTAGATCGATTAGGAAGACTTCATCTGGTTAAATAGTTTTTTAAAATCGGTACTTTAAGGAGTTCTTAATCTACATAATGGAGAAAATTTCATCTCTGGAATAAGCTTGTAAGGATTGAATATTATGGAAAATGCTGTTTCACCAATTGTGAAACAGCATTTTTTTTCCTTTATAGCGGTTAAATTTTTCAAACCAAAAAATCAAATTTACAGGAGATAAGCGTGATGTTGGGCTGAACATAAAAAACAATAGAATGGTATAGAATTATCGGGATTGCTTTTTTATGTCCTCGCACTACCGTACAAATCTTTTCGTATAGCATCTGAATTTTTGTAAAATTGCTTTTATTTGTAAATATTTTCAGGAGTCGTAATTGCAAATCTCATATCCGGAAGATTTATGTTTTATAAGTTTTGCAGTCGTGGGTTAGATGTTGATGATGTAGTAATTTTTCAGAACTTTCGATTTGTGAATTGGTAACTAATTATATGACGGAATTTGTGTGGAAGTGGGGAATGGCAGGTATTATCTCTACATTTGGTTTAAGTGCAAAATTTTAATTATGAGTAAATTTAAAAAAAAGTTGGTATTTCTTTTATTGATAAGCATTACTTTGGTGTTTTATTCTTGTAATTTACTTAGCGTTAGTAATTTATCAAATGATTTTTTATGGAAAAACAAAAAATTCAAAATCCCTATAGGATTGAATATTGATTATAAACCAGATATTGTTATAGCAATCAAAAACAATGAATATCAACCAATATTTTACAATATTAATGACACTTTAAATGCAGATAATAATTATAGAGTAAATGAAGTTTTAATAAATAAACTGAAAAACCGAAATATTGTCTCGGATGGCAGTAGTAATGTAAAACTTATAATTCAAAAATTACTTTTTGAAGAGTATGCTGAATCTACAACTGTTTATGGGCATGAATCAGGTTATTTGGGAGAATCTACAATAGATAATTTTGTTTTTGAAATTTCAGGAATTTTAGTATATAAAAATGACACAATATCAGTTAATACGAAACATATCCACAAATCAGAACCAAGTGAGTCAATTTTAATATCTGGTTGGATTGTTTGGGATGGTCGTGGTGCAAAACCAAAAAAAATGATTGAAAATACAATTAATACTTTTAGTTATTCAGTATATCAAAAGTTAAATGATTCAATAATTATAAAAAATAGGTAATAAAAATTCAATAAATGTAAATATGAAAAAGCTAATTTTATTTTTAATAGCACTATTTCTGATAACGGGATGTTCATCAGACGATAGTAATAATGACAACGCCCCAGGCGATAGCGCTTTTACTATTCAATTACAACCATCGGATACGAATATTGTAATAGATCAGGCTTTTACCATAACAGTAAATGCTAATGAAAAGATGCAAGAAATGTGGGTTTCATTAAATAATTTTGCAACAGGAGGCTTAGGATTAGCCAAAAAAGGGATATTTTGTATTGCAATGATGAACCATTTGATATATATATAGTCAAGACGTTTTCAAATCATAGAATTAGTATTTCTAATATATTTAATAAATTAAAAATTAATGTTTTAAATATTAATAATATTTCTGTTAATTATGAAATTATAGAAACGGATTCCTATTTTATAATCAATTTAATAGAACATCGATTTAGAAACGGAGATACAATAAACCTTGATTTTCAATATGGTGATTGTGAGTATAGTGAGAGATTTATTATAGACTAACTCCAACACTATTAATTATAATAATGTAACCCAATCAAGATCGTATTTTGATCATAAATTGATTATAAATTTTAATTTCATGTTAGAAGGAGAAATAAATAAACATTTTGATTTTTTCAAAAAAAAAAAGTGAAAAAATATTTACCTATACTTTTTATTCTATCAATGTTGACTTCCCGGGCACAAGGGGAAGCCAATATTTGTTCGGCAAGTCAATCATTATCAATTAAAAATAAATAAAAAAGAGAAGTATTAAACTTCTCTTTTTATTAGTCGGGATGACTGGATTCGAACCAGCGACCCCTAGCACCCCATGCTAGTACGCTACCAGGCTGCGCTACATCCCGAAATGAGCCGGCAAAAATATTAATTTTAATGAAGTAATCCAAGTATATTTTAGCAGGTTTTTTATTAAGATTGAAGTTGGAGTTTCGATATGTTTGCAGGTAACGTTTTCTGGCTTTGCGTGTTCGGGCGGGAAATCGAAGCACAAAAGCTGAATTTATTACTAAAGTTCAATCGAATAACTAACGTTGAGTTTTGCACGTCACCCAGCCTGACGCAAACTTGTGTTACCAGTAGTTATTTTTCCCATTCTTTGTAAAATCCCATTCTAATATATTCTTTGTCTCGCTCATTTACAGGGTTGCCTTTATGTTCAGCAAAGAAGTCATTTTCAATTTCTTCTGTTCGACCGTCTTTGGTTAGGTCAAATACTCGTTCAAGTGTCTTTATGTATTGTTCGTCAAATTTCACTCTGTCGCCTTTTTAATATCACCGCTAATTATAAAATATGCGATAAAATTACACAAATATCTCAACTATATATTGGATTGGTCTGATTGCTTCATTTTTTTTCGTTTACATATTCTAAAATGTCGGCAGGTTGGCAGTTCAGTACCTCGCATATTGCTTCAAGCGTACTAAAACGGATGGCTTTTGCTTTTCCTGTTTTTAAAATGGAAAGGTTAGACAGGGTCAAACCTACTTTTTCCGAAAGCTCATTTAGCGACATTTTTCGCTTTGCCATCATAACATCTAAGTTTACTATTATAGGCATAATCTATATGGTTAAATCGTTTTCGGTTTGTATTTCTATTCCCTTTTTGAAAATAGTCGCAATAATATAAATTACAGCTCCCATTAAAATAAAAGCTTGACTGTCTGCCCAAAATTGGTTTAAGTTGTCGGTAACAAAACCGTGATGCATTAAATTTTTAGCTATCTGTCCGGCAATGTAACTTAACAGTCCAATTGAAAGGGTGTAATAACTAACTTGTGAAATCTGTCTCGCAACAAAAGTGCTGAACGGTTTTGTTAAATCCATTTTGTGCATTAGTCTGATAACTATGTAAAATAGGCAGGCTTTTAAAATTGAAATGGTTAGAATAAAGCTATAAACACCGAAAAAAGCTAATCTACTGTTGTTATACATTTCGGTTAAGTCCAACTTTTGATAAAGATTTTGGACAAATTCAGGCTTATACAGACTGAAAAAGAAATT
>CAZSOC010000070.1:0-8215 GCA_964608415.1 uncultured Flavobacterium sp. | reverse complement strand
ATTTATCCCTATATGATTCGGTTTTCCGTAATTGTCAGAAACGATTATACTTCTGAACTTTGCACCAAAATTTAATAAATGGAACAGGAATTTAATTTCAACAATGAATTATCGGGTAAAATTGCTTTGGTAACAGGCGGAACAAAAGGCACAGGAAAAGCCATTGCCGAAAGATTATTAAACGCAGGAGCAACCGTTATTATCACGGCAAGAAATGCACCCGAACAACCAAACGAAAATTTGTATTTTATTTCGGCAGATTTAAGCAAATCCGCAGGAACACAAAAAGTAGTTTCGGAAGTTTTACAAAAATTCGGCAGGTTGGATATTTTAGTAAACAACCTTGGCGGTTCTGAAACGCAAGGCGGTGGCTTCGCTGTTTTGAATGATGAAGATTGGGAAAGCACCCTACAAACCAATTTATTTGCACCCGTTCGTTTAGACAGAGGTTTTTTACCACAAATGGTTGAACGTGGAAACGGTGTTATCATTCACATCGCCTCTATTCAGGCAAAGCTGCCTTTGTACGATGCCACATTGCCTTATGCAGCAGCCAAAGCGGGGCTAATTAATTACAGCAAAAACTTATCAAACGAAGTTTCTCCAAAAGGTGTAAGGGTTTTAACCGTTTCTCCGGGCTGGATAAATACAGACGGTGCAACAGGAATGATGAAAGAAATTGCCGAAAGAACAGGTATTACCGTTGAAGAAGCGATAGAACAAGTAATGAAAAGTTTAGGCGGTATTCCTTACGGCAGACCTGCACAACCCGAAGAAGTGGCCGAATTGGTTGGCTTTTTGGTTTCGCCAAGAGCAAACTATTTGACAGGGACAGAATTTGTAATTGATGGTGGAACAATCCCAACGATTTAATAACCATTTTAAAAATAAGAATAATGAACTTACCAAAAGTAATAGCAGATTTAGTAAAAGCACAAGACAGCTTTGATAGTGTTGCTTATGCAAACTGTTTTTCAGAAACAGCCGTAGTATTTGACGAGGGCAAAACGCACAATGGAAGAAAAGAAATTGAACATTGGATTGCAGATGCTAACGAACAATTCAAAACCGTAATGAAACCCGTCAGCTTTGAAGAAAAAGAAACAACAAGTATTTTATCGGCAGAAATTTCAGGCACATTTGACGGAAGCCCTGTTGTATTGAACTATCATTTTAAACTGGAAGATGGATTGATACAATCATTGAAAATTACGGGATAATCTTTAAAACTTATGATTGATTCCGAATTTGATAATTTGGTCGATAATCGGTAATAATTCTTTATCCAAAGGTGTTAAAGTGTTTTGTCGGCAGAAATTTCAGGAACATTTGACGGAAGAAGCCTGGTTTATTCTATAATTTCTCTATCTCTCAATGCTTTAAATAATCATTTGTTGTCAATGTATACGCTTTGATCGTCAAAATCGGAGGTAGGTTTGAATAATTGAAAATCTTCATTAAAGTGCAGAACTGTCATTCTTATCTCCAAACTTTTCTTCTTTTTTCCATTATTAAAGGATTGGATGCCAATTATACCGAACTCATCTTTTGAATTCTTTTTATTTAAGACTATCTTTGCATTTATATCAATTATAAACAATGGTGTTAAAATTTAAACAAGAACACTAACTTGGAAGTTTTTAGTTTCCAAATCAAATATTTTTTGAATATAAATTATTAACAAAATATAAATTCAGATATGTCAGACGATAAAAAGGTCATTTTTTCAATGCAAAGAGTGAGCAAAGCTTACCAGGGAAGTGATAAACAGGTTTTAAAAAATATCTATTTAAGTTTTTTTTACGGAGCTAAAATCGGAATTCTAGGTTTAAACGGCTCGGGAAAATCTTCTTTATTGCGAATTATTGCCGGAGTTGATAAAAACTATCAGGGAGATGTGGTTTTTCAACCTGGTTATACTGTTGGTTATCTTGAGCAGGAACCACAGCTTGATGAAACTAAAACAGTTATAGAAATTGTTCGTGAAGGTGTTGCCGAAACTATGGCAATACTTGATGAGTTCAATAAAATCAACGATATGTTTGGTTTGCCGGAGGTTTATGAAGATGCCGATAAGATGCAAAAACTAATGGACAGACAAGCCGAACTTCAGGATAAGATCGATGCTGCCGGAGCTTGGGAAATCGACAATAAACTGGAAATTGCCATGGATGCTTTGAGAACTCCGGATGCCGATACGCCAATAAACGTATTATCGGGTGGAGAAAAACGTAGAGTTGCTCTTTGTCGTTTGCTATTACAGCAGCCTGATGTATTACTATTGGATGAGCCTACCAATCACCTAGATGCAGAAAGTGTACTTTGGTTAGAACAACATTTGGCACAATATGCCGGAACTGTAATTGCTGTAACTCACGACCGTTATTTTCTGGATAATGTTGCCGGTTGGATTTTAGAACTGGATAGGGGTGAAGGCATTCCGTGGAAAGGAAACTATTCTTCATGGCTTGACCAAAAGTCAAAACGTATGGAACAGGAAGAAAAAGTAGCATCAAAGCGAAGAAAAACATTAGAACGTGAGTTGGAATGGGTACGTCAAGGTGCAAAAGGAAGACAAACCAAACAAAAAGCACGTTTACAGAACTATGATAAACTTTTAAATGAAGATCAAAAGGCATTGGATGAAAAATTAGAAATTTATATTCCAAATGGTCCAAGATTAGGAACAAATGTAATTGAAGCTAAAGGTGTTGCTAAGGCTTTTGGAGATAAATTGTTATATGATAATTTGAATTTTACTTTGCCACAAGCCGGAATTGTTGGGATTATCGGTCCTAATGGAGCTGGAAAATCGACCATTTTCAAAATGATTATGGATGAACAAAAACCTGATTCGGGAGAGTTTACTATAGGAGAAACTGTAAAAATAGCTTATGTAGATCAGTCGCACTCCAATATTGACCCGAATAAATCGATTTGGGAAAACTTTTGCGACGGACAGGAATTGATCATGATGGGAGGAAGACAGGTAAATTCGAGAGCTTATCTATCTCGTTTTAATTTTGGAGGAAGCGATCAGAATAAAAAAGTATCCATGCTTTCGGGAGGAGAAAGAAACCGGTTGCATTTGGCAATGACTTTAAAAGAAGAAGGAAACGTTCTTTTACTGGATGAACCAACAAATGATCTGGATATTAATACACTTCGTGCGCTTGAAGAAGGCTTGGAAAACTTTGCAGGATGTGCAGTTGTAATATCGCACGACAGGTGGTTCTTAGACAGGATTTGTACACATATTTTAGCTTTCGAAGGAGATTCAGAAGTTTATTTCTTTGAAGGGAGTTTTTCAGAATATGAAGAGAATAAGAGAAAACGTTTAGGTGGAGATTTAACCCCAAAACGGATAAAGTATAGAAAACTGATCAGAAATTAAAAAAATATAAGAATCCTAACGTTTGTTAGGATTTTTTGTTATATTCAATTTTTGTATTTTATATTAAATGAGTCAAAAAATATTCTACATATTTATACTGTTGTTTTCTGTTGATATATATTCTCAGTCTGTAGAATCTAATAGGCATACTGTTGAAAATCAAATTATTATAGCCGGAAAACTTTATCAGGAAAATCAATTTGAAGAATCGTTAGAGCATTCGAAAAGAGCCTTGATAAGTGCTTTAAAAATGGGAGATGATGAGTTAATTGCACAGGCATATAATTCTATTGGTGTTATTTACGAAGAATTTTCTCAAACTTCAAGAGCGATAGAGTTTTATGAAAAAGCATTAGATTATGCAGACAATGTAAAAAATGACACTTTATTGGATTGGATAAATAGTAATCTTGGAAGTGTTTATTATTATAATAATATTGATATAAAAAAAGGAATCGACTATTATAAACAATCACTTTATCATGCAGAAAAAATAAAAGATAGTTTTCAGATTTCATATTCAAAACTCAATTTAGCAAACGCTTATTTTGCAGACCAAAAATTTAAAACAGGGATAAAATATCTTAAAGAATCAGAAAACTACATTTTAGAGAAAGGAGATAATGAAAGCAAGTTTTATTTATGGGATGCTTTTGGAATTTATTATAGTAATTCTAATGAAGAACAAAAATCATTAGACTATTTTTTTAAAGCCAGAGATATTGTTATAAATGATCCACAAAACAGAATTTTATTACCAAATGTTTATAAAAATATTTCTGATCATTATTATAGATTTAATAATCAGGATCTGGCCGAATTTTATAAAAAGGAAGAACTCAGGATTACCGATTCTATATTTTCTAATGCCAATTACGAATCTTTAGAGAATACCGCATTAAAAATTCAACTTAATGAATATATTAATCAGTTTGAAAAAATTGAACTGGATAATCAGAAAAAACTAAAAAAGGAAAAGGAAACAAATATAATAACGGTACTTCTGGCTATAATTTTATGTATATTTTTAATATTAACTTATACCCTTTATAAAGCCAATTTAATTAGAAAGAAAATTAATACTAAGTTATTAAGAGTAAACGAAAATCTAAAAAAAGCTAAAAGTATTGCTGAAGAAAATTCAAAAATGAAATCTCAATTTGTTTCAACAGTAAGTCACGAGCTCAGAACTCCGCTGTATGGAGTTGTAGGAATCACACAAATGATTATTGATGAACAAAAAGATCAGATAGATAATAATCAACTTAAATCACTTAATTTTTCTGCTAAATATTTACTGGCATTGGTAAATGATTTACTTCAGATAAACACGATCGAAGGAAAAAAAATAATATTACAGCAAAATGTTTTTAATCTGAGAGAAGTAATAAATACGATTAATAATTCGCTTATCTTTTTCGCAGAAAACAATAACAATAGAGTAGAAATAGAATTTGATGATAAAGTACCTGTTTTTCTTCAGGGAGATGATTTACGATTATCACAAATCCTGATGAACCTTATGAGCAATGCCCTAAAGTTTACCAATAACGGAACGGTAAGATTAGAAGTGAAATTAGTTGAGCAAAAAAATAAACACTATCATATTGAGTTTAAAGTAAAAGATAATGGAATTGGAATTTCTAAAGAAAACCAGAAAAAAATATTTGAAAAATTCATACAATTAGAAAGAAAAAAATCAGACTATCAGGGTACTGGTTTGGGATTGGCAATTGTTATGAGATTAATTGAACTTTTTGACAGTAAAATAGAACTTGACAGTAAAAAAAATCAAGGTTCTTGTTTTTCTTTTATAATAAAATTTCAAGGAGCAAAAGATCCTTTTGTATCAGAAAATAAAATCTTTGCCAAAGAAAAGACAACCAATTCAAATTTAAATGTTTTAATAGTAGAAGACAACAAGATCAATCAAATGGTTACCAAAAAAATTGTCGAAAGAAATCAATACAAATGTGTTATTGCAGAAAATGGCATGGATGCAATAGAATTGATAAAACAACAACATTTTGACATAATTTTGATGGATATCAATATGCCTGTAATGGATGGTTTTGAAACCTCAAAAATAATAAGGGAAATGGAAATTAATACGCCCATAATTGCTCTTACGGCCTTTGAAAGTAATGAGGTTTTAAATAAAATTTCAAAATCCGGGATTAACGATATTATCATGAAACCATTCCAGCCTACAGATCTGTACGAAAGTATGGAGCGAGAAATGAAGCAGAATATTGTTCAGAGAAAATACAATGTATAATTGAATTTTTATAATATTTTCGTTTAATTCAATAAACATAAATAACATCTTCATTTCTATATTTGAAAATCAATACTTTTTTATTTCAAATGAAGATCAAGCTCAACTACAAAGACTATTGGGAAATTCTAAAAGATGCATTTTCAAATTTTATAGATAATAATTGTATCAAACTAAGCGCATCATTATCCTATTATACCATTTTTTCACTTCCGCCATTATCTATAATCATTCTGTCGGTTTGCGGATATTTTTTTGGTCAGGACGCTGTTTCCGGACAATTTTTCGGGCAAATAAATGGGTTAGTAGGAAATGATGCAGCACATCAGGTTCAGGAAACAATTAAAAACGTAGAACTCTCAGAGAATAATAGTTTTGCTGCAATATTAGGTTCGGTATTATTACTTTTTGGAGCTTCGGGAGTTTTTGCAGAAATACAAAGTTCGATAAATTATATTTGGAAACTCAAAGCAAAACCAAAAAAAGGATTGATGAAATTTGTGATCAATAGGCTAATGTCTTTTTCCATGATTGCTGTTGTGGGATTTTTATTACTTGTAAGCTTATTGATCAACACTTTGATGGATATTTTTAACGAACGTATGCTAATGTACATTCCGGGTCTAACGATATATTTGGTCTATAGTATTAATATCCTTATAGTATTTCTTACCACAACATTTTTATTTTCTATTATTTTCAAAACATTACCCGACGGAATTATTGCATTAAAAGATGTAATCGTCGGTGCCTCATTTACCTCTTTTTTCTTTATGCTGGGAAAATTTGCTATTGGTTTTTATTTAGGAAATTCAAATGTAGCAAGCGTATATGGTGCAGCCGGATCAGTAGTAATTATTCTGGTTTGGGTATATTATTCTGCTATTATTCTATATTTTGGTGCAGAATTTACCAGATCTTATACTATAAAAAAAGGCAATCAAATTATCCCGAATCAATACGCCGCTTATTTGGATTGATCACAGTACTTTTATAAACATTAAAATATTATAACTTTTATAAAATATTGTGTAAGAAGAGCAAGAATTTATTGACGCATCTTTGTAATGTAATTATTGCTAACCAACAAAAAAAAAAATTAGAAATGGGAAATTTATTATACACAATAGCCGTAATTCTTGTAATAGTATGGGCTATAGGTTTTTTAGGAGGATTTGTAACAGGAAATCTAATACATATACTTTTAGTAATTGCTGTAATTGCAATATTATTAAGGTTAATCCAGGGTAAAAAACCAATCTGAAAATACATTTTTGTTTTGTAGATAGGACTTAGTTAGATTTAAAATTTGAATTTGCACCTTGCAAAAAATTTTAAAGAGATTATGTTTTAATTGTTTTTGGTGAACCGGCCTTTTGATTATTCAAAAGGTCGGTTTGTTATTTTAGGATTTCCCCACATTCTTTTCCATAAATTCCGAAGGAGTCTTTTTCCATCCTGTCTTTTCTTTTTTACTTCAAAAACTTCAAATTGATTTCCTTTCTTTACAAATGTGTAGCTAAAAGCAAATTGCGTTTTCTCAGGATTATCATCTATTAAACCAAAACGAAGATCATTAAAAAAAATAGTATCTTGACTATGAGAAATAATATACCAATCTTCACTTATATTTTTCAGCTTCAAAAATTGAGTATCTTTTTCAATCATTTTCTCAGAAATACTATCAGAGACATATTTTTTAAACTTTATAGGAAATTTATCAAACAAAGAATAATCCGCAAGATAATACTCATTGTTGTTTTTGATATTGGCATTCCATAAAACACAGTTAAAAGCGGTAGGTTTTACAATGATTTTCTCATAAGAAATATGTTGTTTCTGTAACTCATTTTCAAATTTTAATAAAGCGAAAGTCTTAATAAAGACCCCTAATAGAAGATAAAATAAAGAAAAGAACAGTCCTTTAAATATTAATTTTTTTCTAATAATAAAATCATGCTTTTTATAAGCCAAAATAATTCCAATCAATAACGGAATAGTAAAAACAGGATCTATAACAAAAATAGTTTTAAAAGAAATACTCCAATCTAAAGGCCAAAACAGTCGGGTTCCCCATGAAGTAAATAAATCCAATAAACTATGAGTGAACAAAATCCAAAAAACCATTTTAGAAGATTTTGTAAAACTAATGGCTGAATTTTCAATTTGGGAAATACATTTCCCTATAACAGGAGATAGAATAATAAAAAACAATATCGAATGACTTATCCCGCGATGGAGAGCATTAGCATCTACAGCATTCATAAACATCCCTGTAATTATGTCAAAGTCAGGTAAACTGCCGAGTATTGCTCCATAAAGGAATGTTTTGTTTTTTAATTCTTTACCTGCTGTAATCTCAGCAACTGCAATACCTAAAACAATTTGAGTTAATGAATCCATAGGGTAAAATTATAAAAAAAATATAGCTTTAATTGAGTTAAATTGATATTGACTAAAGTTATATGATGAAATATAAATCTCCAGACCTCTCTCATAGTCAAAATAAGTCCTATAAGAGCTCTTCGTTACGACTAGTCCTT
>CAZSOC010000069.1:0-8506 GCA_964608415.1 uncultured Flavobacterium sp. | reverse complement strand
TTTGTGCTGTATTGAACGTTAGTGCTTCTAATCCCCCACTGCGGCAATACCCGAAACGTTAGCCGTCAGTGTAAAAGCCAGCCGCACAAACAGCACATTTGGTTTTTGCCGACACTTAAGCCAACGCTGAAAAAACCAAAAGAGCTGTTTTTTGCCAACGCTCGAAACGAAAAATAAATTTAGACAAATGAACTTTAATCAAATAAATATCGAATTGAAAAATGAGCGATTGACATTAACCCCAATTACTCAAAACGATAGAACATTTATAAATGAAGTGTTTCAAGATAAAGACATAAAGCATTATTATATTGTACCAAAAGAAGCTCAACAAGATTACAGAAAACTTGTAGATTATTGGTTGAATGATAATAAAAATGGGGCGGGCACTTGTTGGATAATTTCTGAAAAGGCTTCTAGTATATTTTCAAGAAGCAAACCTTGTGGATTTATTGCTTTTGAATTTAGAGATACATTAAAAAACGCTAGAATTAGTTACGCAATTCTTCCTAAATTCAGAGAAAATGGCATTGCAACCTTAGCTTCTGAATTGATTATTAGCAAATTAAAGGAACAGGGTGTGTTAACGATTGAAGCAGATATCGACCAAGATAATTTAAGTTCAGAAAAAGTAGTTGAAAAACTCGGATTTACAACTAATAAAGGTCACGCACTTGTTGACCCAGAAATGCTTAGAGACGGTGAAATACGTTTCAGAGCGTTATGGAAAAAACATCTTGTAGAAATTAATACAACTATGCTAAATAATCAATTAGCATTAGACACTTCAAATGAGAAAATTGTGTCTTTACTAAATCAATTAGTAACTGAAATAGAATCTAAAGGACAACAACCAAAATTGATGCTTCGCTATTTCTATTTATTAGGGCGAATTAAATTTAATGAAAGAAATTATGAGGAAGCTAGGTCTCTATTTGGAGAATGTAATATGACCGTAGGAAATGATGAATTTCCAGACACACACTTATACTTTTATTGGCTAGGTAGAATTAATGAAGCTGAAGAAAGTATTGAACTTGCTATCTCTTGTTATGAGCAAGCGAAGGAGAAATTCAATATTGACTCAACTGACGTTTCTAAAAAGGATATAGAAGTTGCATTAGAAAAGCTACGATAAAGAAACAATTTAAGCTTTTAAAATGAAAAAATATTCTGCTAATTATTCTTATACCAATCATAATTTTGTCATTCAGAATTTAGTACATTCGAGAAAAGAATCTGAATTTCTATCAGCCATTCTAATAGTCAAAAACTTAATTCAAAGAGGAAAACCAACTCTGATGAGCCAATATTTACAAAGTATTTATGGCTCAATTCACAAGAATGATGAGCAATTCAAAAAACCTTTTGTTTTAATTGACCAATCAAAAATCTTATGGCATAACACCATAAAAGGAGATGAAGAAAACAACTACTTTCCTGCTAGAACATTTTTAGAAAAAAGAATTAGTGAAGATTTGGCAGAGTACGAATTCATTAAACAATTAATAATTCCCGAAATTGAGATTAACCAAATCACTCAAAGAAATGATGAAAACTTCAGACATCAATGTGTTGATTTTTTCCTACCGCAAGCAAATTTAGTAATAGAAATAGACGGTCAACAGCACAAAGAAGAAGTTGGACGAGTTATAGATTCAATCAGAGACAATCATTTAACCTTATCAAAAATTGTAACCGTTAGAATTGATACAAAAGATTTTGAAGAGAGAAATGAAATCTATTTTGAAAAAATAGAGATAATAAAAAATCAACTTGATAAATATTCTAGGTTTCTAAATTTATACAAAACAAATTTCAATCTCAGCTTTGATGAGATTCCAGAAGAAATTAAAAAAACTAAATTATTGCCTACGGCAATAATTCGTTTTCAAATTTTGATTCTTGAACTACTTGAAAGTGGCAAAATAAATCTTGATGATGATAAATGGCTTTTTGAATTTATAAATCAGGACCTGATTGGATATGAAAAACACGCAATAGAAGATTTATTTGAATGGCTTTATCATCTATTGAAATTACAGAAAATTCCATTTAATGAACCACAATTTGAAATTAAATATGTTCACAATTTCAGCAATTCAAATTGTATAAAAGTTGATTTCAGCCTTTTTCAACGTTGGACTGATGAAAATATGCTAAATGAAGAAGTCATTTATATTAGAACTGATTATTTAGACCTATTTCACAATCGCAATAAAAACAAATTAGACCGAATCAATTATTTTAAGCTTGGTACATCCAATAGGTTTGAATACAAACTTATTTTTAATGAAGAATCTGATGATTTGGAAAACCTAGAGTTTTTTCTTAAAAATATATTTGAATACGATAAATTCAATAATGGTCAAATTTCTATAATTCAAAATATTTTAGAAAATAAAACAACTATTGGTTTATTACCAACAGGTGGTGGAAAGTCATTAACTTATCA
Organism: uncultured Flavobacterium sp.; assembly: GCA_964608415.1. Lineage (GTDB taxonomy): Bacteria > Bacteroidota > Bacteroidia > Flavobacteriales > Flavobacteriaceae > Flavobacterium. The sequence continues at coordinate 6,051 of CAZSOC010000069.1, read as the reverse complement.
ACTCGCTTGTCTTCTACAGCCTTGTATAAGTTTTGTGGTTTGTCCAATTAAATCTTTAATGTATGACCAAATAAAAGACCTTGACCTAGCCTACATTCAAAATATTGAATCCATAAATAGTGATACAATTGGTGCTGAAAGAACAGAAATTTTAGATAATTATAGTAACGGAAAATACTTCTTTGTTTTTATTTCACCTGAAAGGTTTCAAACAAAAGATTTCAGAGAAAGATTGATTTCAATTAACTCTCAATTAAACTTTTCTTACGCAGTAATTGATGAAGTTCATTGCTTATCAGAATGGGGACACGATTTTAGAACTTCTTACTTGAACCTCTCCAACACAATTAAAAAATATTGTCCATCCATAAATTTCTTAGGATTAACAGCAACAGCATCTGTTAATGTTTTAAAAGACATTCAATTAGAATTTAATACTGACCAGAAGAACGTAAAAACTCTAACCGACTATACACGTCCTGAATTAGAGTTTATTGTTATAAATGACAATGGCAATAAATATCAAGAAATTACGAAAATTGTTGAAAATCATAATCAAGCAGATAACATATTTGAGTTAGATTCTGACAATCCTAAATGTGGTTTAATATTTACGCCTTTTGTGAATGGAATAAATGGTTGTTTTGATTTATCAAATAGACTATCTTCTAAATTTAATATTCCCGTAAAATTCTATTCGGGTTCAAAACCTTCAAATTATCAAGATGATTTAGATTTTGAGAAATATAAAGTAAAAGTTCAAGAAGAATACAAACAAAATAAATTCACATTATTAACAGCTACAAAGGCTTTTGGTATGGGAATCAATAAAAAGAATATTGTTTTTACCGTTCATTACGGTATGCCAGCTTCAATGGAATCACTTTATCAAGAGGCAGGAAGAGCAGGAAGAGATAAAAATAATGCAAAATGTTATGTTTTACTTACAGAAGAAAATCTAGAAACAGATGTTCAAACCATTTTTAATCCTGAATCAACTTACGAAGAAATTCAAACTTTAACAGAACAAGTTGGTTGGAATGGTCAAGATGTATTTCGTCAAATATTTTTGTATCAAAATGGATTAGATTCAATAGCAAAAGAATTGGAACTTGTAACGCAACTTCATAATACTTACTCAGAATCAGGAGCATCTAAAGTTGTGTATGCAAGAAACTTAGCTTCAAACAAAGCAAAAGTGGAAAAAGCCATATACCGCTTATCAAATTTAGGTGTTATTTCAGATTGGACTGTTGACGACTTTTTTAACGGAGTATTTACCGTTACTTATGGCACTTTCACAGAAGAAAGCATAAAAACCGCCTTACTTAAATTTATTAAAAAGTATGTTGATGATTTTGAATTTGACAATCATTCTGAAAGAATAAAATACACAAATATTTTAAGAGACGCGGAACTTTCAAAATTTGAACGCTTAGTAAAGATTCTACTGCAATGGTCTTATGATAAGTTTGGAACGAATAGAAGAGAATCATTAAAAAATGTATATGAAAACTGTTTGAAATATGACGACACAAATGAAGGGAAAGAATCTTTTAAAAGGTCTTTAGAAGCATATTTTAAGTTTACAGAAGCGACTTATGTTTTGCAACACGTTGCAGAAAACAATAATAAGGACATTACTAAATGGTTTGAAGTCTTTTATGATGAAAACAACAACTTCATCAATAAGGATTCATTAGTTGATTTAAAAGGTAACTTACAACGCTTTTTAGAGAGTTATCAATCAAATACAGGATTAAATCTAATTAACGGACTAACTGCTTTATTGCTAGAAGAACTATTTAATGAAATTGAAGAAAAAAGGTTTTCAAAATCGTTTGACACCATTTCAAACTATGAAGAATCAAAGTTTGATTATGTTATTGACCAAATTCTTGAAATATCAAAAAAAATAAATCAAAAAGGAAAAATTTTACTTTTGAAATTCTTATATAAATACAGTAAAACAGAAGAAGAGAAATTAAGATTTGCTAAAGAATTAGGAGACACAGAAACTATTTTAATTCATTACAACAATAGACTTAAAAGCATCAATAAAAATATAGAATATGGATTTAGAAAAATTGGATAGTGTTGTAAATGAATTGGAGCAAAATTCAAAGCAATTAAAAGATTTTACAGCTGTTTATTCAGAAATAAGTAAACTTCAATCGAATATAAGTCGAAACTTGGAGTTGATTGAAGAGAATAATAAAAACTTGAATTCTGTAAGTGATGTTATTAAAAAGCAAACAGAAGAAAACACAAAACTGCTAAAAGTTGCGAATGACTTTCTTGAGCAAAAAATTGGAGAGATTTATAAAGACAATAAAGCTTTTCAAAAGGAACTTGATGCAACACTTATCACAAGACTTGACAAACATAAATCTGATATCCAAGTTGAAATAAGAAATGAAGGAACCCAAATACAAAGAGCATTTGAAACGACTCTAAATTCAAACTTTAATTCAATGGAAACTAAAATCAGAGAACGCTTTGATTTACAATCTAAAGAATTGAAAACATTGAGAGTTTTAGTTTATGTTTTAATTGCTATTGGAATAGGTTTAGGAATCGGATTATACTTGAAATAGCCAACGCTAAAAGCCATACACATTTGCAATTCGCACCAGCCGACACACAAGCCAAAAATTGCAAAAGAGTATGGCTTTGCCAACGCTAACAGACGAACGAAAAAGAACACCGAACGGCTAACAGCGTGTATAAGAAATAGCGGGTTCAGTGTTAAATCAAAGGTCAGTACTTTTAATATAAGTCAGTGCCAAACCGAAAATGAAGTGCCATTAAATCCGCTACTTCTCATACACGCAAACCGTTGGTGGCAATTTTGCCAGAAAATAACGTAAAAAAGAAGAACTTATGGGTTTTTTTAGTAAAGGAATAGAATTTAATAAAATGGCTAAATCATTAAATGGTCTTTATTTAATGATTGATGAAATTAGACAGAAAAAAGATTTCGAAGATGTCACGTCTGATTTATTTCTTGCTTCATATCTTATGAAAATTGAAGTTTTTAACAGGATTGATATTTATAAATGGACATTAAAAACACCAATTTATGCACCTATGATTCCAGGCGTAAGTAAAAATTTAGAATATGCTTTACACCAAACTTTTGGCAGAATAATGGAAATAGGAAATGAACTTGGCTATCAAGAAGAAATAGACGAAATATTTTCAGAAGGAGAACTTTTTACAGAAATTCAAAATAATATTCCTAACAACGTAAAAAATTTATTAAAATGACTTGGATAATAGTATTAGTAATAATTGGAATTGTAATATATTTTTTCTTAAGAGACCGCGATAAGATGCTTGAAAATCAAGTTGACAACTTTGGCGGAATGAAAAATAAATACTCACTTTTAATAGAATGGTTAACGAGTGACCCAAAAGCTCGTGTTACAAAAATGACAAGAGACCATATTGAAATTAGCTGTATTTATCCATCTAGTGTAACCAAATTTTTAATAACAGAAAATTTTAGTTCTGTAGAAATAGATTGGATTTCAAATCTTGGTGTTATGGGGAATCATAAATTAAATTGGAGCTTTCCAAATAACACAAACCAAGAACAAATAATTGAAAAAATCGGAACAGATTTACAAAATTACGAAAACAGAATATTCTAATAAAAACTGCCACCAACACACGCTACAAGCAATTTGGGGATTTGGCTTAATTGAAAAATTGGTTTGTATTTGGAAGATTTGGCAAATCCGAAAGATAACGCTTTCTTAATCCCAAACTGCTTGTAGCGCGAGAACGATGTGGCGAAATCCGCTAACGCTCCTTTCGCCACATCGTCCCGGCGGCTTGCACCGCCTGATGCGCTCGGTCGCTTCGCGGACTCTCGCACATCAGGCGGTTTTGCGCCATCCCTCACAGGGGCTACGCCCCGCTCGGGACGTGCGCAAAGCCGCCGGGACGTTATACGACAGCTTTAAACAACGTTTCGTCAAATTGAAACTAAAGAAATGAACAAATTGAAAACCTATAAAACTGAAATTGAAGAATTAGGATTTACAACGATCGAAAATATATATTCTACGGAAGAAGTTCAGAAAATTATCGAGACAATTAATCAAGTTGATACTTCAAAAGAAACATTTAGAAAATCAAACGATTTATTTGCAATTCGTCAATTTTTAAAAGAAGTACCAGAAACTCAAAATTTGATTTTCAACGAAAATCTTCAAAAAGTGATTTCAGAACTTTTCGGAAAAAACTATTTCGTAATTAAAAGTATTTACTTTGATAAACCTGAAACTTCCAATTGGTACGTTTCTTATCATCAAGACTTAACAATTTCAGTTGACAAAAAAATAGAACTTGATAATTTTAAATTTTGGACAACTAAACAAAATCAATTTGCAGTCCAACCTCCTATCGAAATCTTGGAAAATATTTATACAATTAGAATCCATTTAGACGATACAGATGAAAATAATGGTGCTTTAAAAGTGATTGAAAAATCGCATTTAAAGAAAATTTATCGACCAGAAAATATTGATTGGCAAACTGAAAAAGAAACAACCTGTAACGTAAAAAAAGGTGGAATAATGATAATGAAACCACTTACATTACATAGTTCTAGTCGTACGACAAACAATAAAAAAAGAAGAGTAATTCATATAGAATTCTCAGACGCAAATTTACCAAACGGACTTAATTGGTCTGAAAAATTAAACTAAAAAAGCCGTCGTATAACATGGGCTTGGCGCAATGGCGGGTTAAGGCTAAAATTTGAGGTTTCCGCTTTCTATTCCGCAAAAAGCCAATTATATTGACTTTTTTCTTAAATTTATTCAATTAATTGGCTTTTGCTTACTGTGTCGCTAAATTGAAACTTTTCGCTTCAATTTCCGCCACTGACGCCAAGCCCCGAAACGATGTGGCGAAATCCGCTAACGCTCCTTTCGCCACATCGTCCCGGCGGCTTGCACCGCCTGATGCGCTCGGTCGCTTCGCGGACTCTCGCACATCAGGCGGTTTTGCGCCATCCCTCACAGGGGCTACGCCCCGCTCGGGACGTGCGCAAAGCCGCCGGGACGTTAGCGGCAAGCAAGCTCAACGAAACTATAATAGTAGAAAAAAAACAAAAAACATGAACGACTGGTTCAGAAATAAAAACTGGAATAATGAAATTGAAGCGAAGTTTTATAATCAATTAGCTTCCAAAAGCAAAAATACCCAGCTAGACTTCTTAAAAATCCAAGCAGATATATGGTTAAATAACCCAAGTTTACCTGCTCAGAATGCAGGTCTGAAAATACTGGAAAATATTTTAATTGAATATAGCCACGAAATTTTTAGTCTTATTTCAATCCGTGAAATATTGAGCGAATATTTTATAAAAAATGGAGAATTCAAAATTGCGGAAACACATTTAATCCCAATCGTGGATTTCTATCAAAAGAACAAAAGAATTGGTATCATCCGAAAGGCCGATTTGCAACTCGCAGAATTAATTCTGCTAACCAACCAAACCGATAGGTTCAAAGAAGCATTGGAGCTTATTGAAAATTATGAGAAAACGGGAGGAAATTTAAGCGAGCAAACAGATAAATTTTATTATTACGAATTAGTAGCACAATTAAAAAATAAAACTGGGAATAAAGCAGAAGCAAAAAAATTTGCTTTAAAAGCTATGGAAATTTATGCTGAACTGGAAAATGGAGAAATGATTTGGCTCATTTCAAAGCCTGAATTAATTGAAAGCTATTATGAAAAATTACCCAAGCTGTTTGAAATCTAAGTGCTGTCTCAACTTATCACAGGAGTAATCTACGGTTATCGGATTGAGGAAATTGAAAATCTGCCTATAAAAAAGCAAGATATTTAGACAAGTTGCTGGACGAGTTGGCGAAAGGACAAAAATAGAAAAGATTTTAAGGAAGTTAAATTGACAATTAAACGAACAAATTGCCAGCCGCTAACAAGGGTAACTGTTGCACAACTCTTCCAAAAAACTAACTTTTCAAAAAAAACATAAAACCCGCCCTCATTTAATGACTTTTAAGCGAG
>CAZSOC010000068.1:0-8518 GCA_964608415.1 uncultured Flavobacterium sp. | reverse complement strand
CCTCTGGGTGTAAACCAGATGCTCTGAACCAACTGAGCTAATCGCCCTTATTGTGAGTGCAAATATACGTTAACCATTGATATCTGCAAGACTTTTTCAATAAAATTTATTCTTTTTTAATATCTTTCAATAATACTCTATCACTATAATTTACCATTTCCAAAACAATAGGTTGATTCTGAGCATTTTTACCATTTACAATATATAATTTCCCTGTACCTATTTTTATTTTACTTTTGGAAAAATCCACGTCTCCATATGTCAAAATATTTTTCACATCTGATGTGTCCAGCCATTTCTGACTGATTTTTTCTTTAGCATCTTCAGAATAATGAAAAGGTTTGTTTCTCAAATCTTTTAACACTCTGGCATTTGGAAAATAACTACAACTGGTCTCTTTTCCGTTTAATATCATAAACAGAAAAACCATTCCGATCCCGAAACCAAATATATAATAGGCTAATCTCTGATAAAATTTCATACTTTACATTTTGGCAAAGGTAAGTTTTGTAGAGTTAGAATACAATTAAATTAATATCATTGCTGGATATTCCAAACCACTCTCCTATTGTTTTATTGGTTAGAATTCCATGATAAAAATAAACTCCGTTTTTAAGACCGTTATTACATCTTATTGATGCTTCTAATCCTCCGTCATCTGCTATTTGAAGTAAATATGGTGTGATAATATTACTTATAGACAACGAAGCCGTTTTAGAATATCTTGAAGGAATATTAGGCACACAATAATGTATAACTCCGTGTTTTACAAATGTGGGTTTCTCATGTGTAGTAACTTCTGACGTTTCGAAACAACCACCTGTATCAATACTAACATCTACGATAACAGATCCTTTCTTCATATATTCAACCATAGTTTCTGTAACTATAATCGGGCAACGGTCCTTTCCTTTCATAGATCCTATTGCAACATCACATCTTCTTAATGCTTTGAGCAATGTCTTGGGTTGAATTGTTGATGTAAAAACCCTTTGATTAAGGTTGTTTTGCAATCTTCTCAATTTGGTTAATGAATTATCAAAAACCTTCACATTTGCCCCCAATCCCATAGCTGTTTTACAAGCAAATTCTCCAACACTTCCTGCTCCCAGTATCACAACTTCCGTAGGCGGAACACCTGTAATATTTCCAAACAACAATCCTTTTCCTTCTCTGCTGCTGATCATTAATTCTGAGGCAATAAGTATAGAAGCTGTACCTGCAATTTCACTCAACGATTTTACAGCAGGATAAGTATTGTCGCTATCTTTTATAAACTCAAAGGCTAAAGCTGTGATTTTTTTTATTTGTAAAGCTTCAAAATATTTTTTTTCTCTTGTTTTAATCTGAATTGCAGAAATAATAATCGTCTTAGGATTGATCATTTCTATTTCTTTAAGTGTCGGCGGCTCTACTTTAAGCAATATCGGACAACCGAAAACCTTTTGAGTATCGTGCGTAATTTCTGCTCCTGCATCACTGTACTCTTTGTCTGTATAACTTGCCATTTCTCCTGCACCTGATTCTAATAAAATTCTGTGCCCATGGGAAACCAATGAGCTTACGGCATCTGGTGTAAGGCAAATCCGTTTCTCCTGAAACGAAGTTTCTTTCGGAATTCCTATAAAGAGATCACTTTTGTGTTTTATAATCTCCAGTTTTTCTTCTTGCGGAATTAATTGCTGTTTTGTAAATGGAGTGAAAGACATGATGCTTTATAAATTTAGAAGTCTAAGGTACACAAAAAGTTGAGTTACTATCAAATATGTTTTAAAAATTTATTTCAAAAATAACCCAAATAATTATTTTGATACAAACAGATTAAAATTACAACCCTGATAACAGCGGTATCCTTTTGAATATTTACAGAAAAAGTTTAGCGGTTTACTTCTTTTATGATCTCAAAATAAGCATTCTGTTTCCGTTTGGCAATAATTCTAAATCTACTACTGAGTATCCTTCCGGAATAAGATTTGGAATTTTTTCTGCCCATTCTATAAAACACCATGCTCCGGAATAGAGGTATTCGTCAATTCCCATATCGAGTGCTTCGGATTCTGAGTTGAGCCTATATACATCAAAATGATAGACCGGTTCATCTCCATTTGTCCGGTATTCGTTTACTAAAGAAAAAGTAGGGCTCGAAGTCGTATCCTGAACCCCGAGAGCTTTTGAAAGTGCTTTTATGAAAGTTGTTTTTCCTACTCCCATATTTCCGTTGAAAAGAATGACTCGCTTCGGTTTTTGATTTAAAAACTGCCGAACTACTTCATCTATTTGTTCTATAGAGAACTCTGTTTTCATCAATACTCAATTTTTATTTTGGATTAAAAATTAAAAAAGGAACAATCATTTCTTCCAATGAAATTCCTCCATGCTGATAGGTATTTCTATAATAGCTCACATAATGATTATAATTATTAACGTATGCCAGAAAATGATCGTTTTTGGCAAAAATATAAGAACTACTCATATTTATTGCCGGCAGCCCGATCTCTTTTGGCTCTTTTACAGCATAAACATCTTTGTCTTCATATGTAAGGCTTCTTCCTGTTTTATAACGTAAATTGAGACTGGTATTCTTATCTCCGATAACTTTTGAAGGGTTTTTCACATTTATTGTTCCGTGATCGGTAGTAATAATAAGTTTAAAGCCTAATTTTTGTGCCTGCTGAATAATTTCCAGTAATGGTGAATTTTTAAACCAGCTTAAAGTTAATGATCGATAAGCCTTGTCATCTGAAGCCAATTCTTTTACAACATCCATCTCGGTCTTAGCATGAGAAAGCATATCGACAAAGTTGTACACAACAGTAACCAGGTCATTACTCCTGAGCGATTTGAAGTTTTCGGCTAGTTTTTTCCCTGATGCCAGATTGGTTATCTTGAAATAATCCTGTTTGATATTCAATCCTAATCTTTTGAGGTGGGCTTCCAGAAACTCTGCTTCAAATAGGTTTTTTCCTCCATCGTCTACATCATTTTTCCAATATTGCGGATATTGCTTTTCCATCTCTATTGGTAAAAGTCCTGAGAAAATAGCATTTCTCGCATATTGTGTTGCTGTTGGTAGAATAGAAAAATAGGGTATTTCTTTTTCCAACTTATAATGATTATTGATCACGCCTTCAAAAACTTTCCATTGATCGTACCTCAGGTTATCAATAACTACAAAAAGAATTGGTTTTTCTTTTCTGGTAATTTCCGGAACTACTAATTCTCTGAACAAATTATGGGATTGTATGGGTTTGTCTGCTTTTGGGGCAAACCAGCTTTTGTAATTTTTCTCAATAAATTTTCCAAACTGAATATTGGCTTCCACCTTCTGAGATTCGAGAATATCAACCATATTCTGATCTTCTATATTTTCTAATTCTATTTCCCAATATACTAACTTTTTGTACAACTCAACCCAATCTTCATACGAGTTGACCATAGCCAAATCCATTGCAATTTTGCGGAATTCTTTTTGATAATCAAGTGTAGTCTTTTCTGATACCAAACGGGAGTGATCCAGATTTTTCTTAATGCTCAGTAAAATCTGATTGGGATTAACCGGCTTAATGAGATAATCTGCAATTTTAGATCCTATGGCTTCTTCCATAATGTACTCTTCTTCACTTTTTGTAATCATGATTACCGGTGTTGAAGATTTTTTTTCTTTTATTTCCTGAAGTGTTTCCAATCCGCTCATTCCCGGCATATTTTCATCCAGGAAAACAATATCAAAATTTCCTTCTTCAAATAAATCTATCGCATCACGACCATTGTTACAAGTTGTTACAATATAATTTCTCTTTTCAAGAAACATGATATGTGGTTTGAGCAAATCAATTTCATCATCAACCCAAAGTATTTTTATTTTATCCATCATTTATTGCGAATTTATTTTATATGTTGTGCAATTTAATATATTAATTTCTTGAATTCTCCTAATTAAATCGTAAAATATAATTCTTCGATTCTAATTCAATTTTAATTAAAAAGTATTCTAATTTCAATCTTACTTTACAAAAATCAAACTACGAGAACGGTAAACCAATATAAAATATTTTGAATTTCCCAAATCATTTCAATGCTTCAAAGTACTTTTTCAGAATAGAACTATTTTGTAATGTTGGTGTAAATATTTCTAAAATTACAGGTCTGTCGTTTTTTAAAAATAAACCTTGAAGTGCCGAATCTAAAGTTTGTTCGTCGCTCGCTGTAACATAATCAAATTGATACATTTTTGCCAAATGTTCGGCCGTAAAACAATGTGTAGTTTCAAAATAAGTATTGAAAACTGCATTTTCTGAATGTCCGGGCAGAATTCTAAAAATTCCTCCCCCACCATTATTGATTAGAATTATTTTGAAATTTTTCGGAATATATGCGTTCCATAAAGCATTGCTATCATACAAAAACCCCACATCACCGGTAATCAACGTAGTTTGCTTAGGATTTCCTACAGCAGCTCCGATCGCTGTAGATGTACTGCCATCAATTCCGCTGGTTCCTCTATTACAATATACTTCTACGGTAGGATGAATTTGAAAAAGCTGAGCATACCTTATCGATGCGCTGTTACTAATCTGTAATTGTGAATGTTGTGGTATCTGAGGTAAAATTGAAGCAAAAGCTTTAAAATCGGAAAATAGTACTTCTTTTGTAAATTGAGTATGTTTGATCTCTCTGTAAGATTTCATCTCCATCATTTTCTCAAAATAATTACTTTCAACCTCTTTTGTTTCTTTTGAAACAGCTTCAAAAAAATCTTGCGGAGCAGCAACAATATGCTTTGTCAAAACGCCAAAAGTATCATAAGCCCGGTACAGATCTATATGCCAATGATGTTTGGGCGGATATTTTCTCAGAAAAGTTTTCACTCTCTTGGAAACCACCATTCCTCCAAAAGTTATAAGCAGATCGGGCTGAAAATCTTTGAATTCGGCTTCTTCAAAACCAGTTATCATTTGATCTATAGAACCTACAAAAGCTGAGTGATAAATATTTGAAGTAACTTCTGTAAATACATTTACCGAATTATTATTTGCCAGAAATGTTATCATATCATCCGACAAAACATTGGGATAATTCACTCCCGTTAACACGAGTTTTCGGGCGGAACTGTTCCATATCTCTATTATATCTGAAATATCCAATTGATTTTTAAGCTCTTCCATAATGTTGGAAACCAAAGGTTGAATAGAAATTTCCTTTGTAATTTCATATAGAGGCTCTTCAAATGGTGCGTTGATATGTACCGGACCTCTGCTTCCCACAGCAACATCGATTGCACAACAAATCTTAGCCTGGTTTTCTAAAGAAGCTTCTTCGGTAAGGTTTGCATTAAATAAAATATGATTTTCGTACACATTTTCCTGGCGAATCGTCTGTCCGTCTCCAATATCGATCTTACTTTTAGGACGATCAGCAGAAATCACAATTAAAGGGATCTGACTGTAAAAAGCTTCGGCTATTGCAGGATAATAATTCAGTAAAGCCGAACCGGAAGTACAGACCAATGCAACAGGGTTTTGAGTTTGTTGTGCTATTCCCAATCCGAAAAATGCAGCGCATCTTTCGTCTGCAATGCTATAGCATTCAAAATCCGGATCATTAGCAAATCCAATTGTTAGTGGTGCATTTCTGGAGCCTGGAGAAATAATAATTTTCTTGATTCCTTTAGCTTTGCAAATCTCAATAATGCTCTGAGCTAAAGGTATTTTTGGATAAATCATTTTACAATTTTAGAAACACAAATTTACAAAGGAAACTGTGATTTTATGTTTATTTTATTATTTAATTAAGGTTGAAAATTTATATTTGTTTGAAAACAAAAAAATCCAAATAATGCAAAAAACTTATTCTACGATATTATTATTATTTACCTGCCTATTCGGTTTTGAAATGATCGCTCAAAATACTGTGATCTTTGAAAATATAACTTTAGCAGAAGCTCAAAAAAAATCAGCCGAAATTAACAAACCGATATTTTTGATGGTATATGCAACCTGGTGTCCTCATTGTAAATTTATGAAGAATGAGGTTTTTCCGGATGAGAAAACAGCACAATTACTCAATGAGAATTTTATTTGTATCGAGTATGATGCAGAAACAGAAAATGGTATTTTGATCAAAAATCAATTTGATATAAAAGCTTATCCTGCCTTATTGTTTTTGGATAAAAATGGTACCGTTTTGTATAATCTTTCAGGAAAATATACCGTAAATGAATTTGTTGCTGAAATAAATTCTGCCTTAAATCCAAAAATGCAATTGCCTTATTTGAAAGCAGAATTTGAAAATGATATTTCAAATATAGATAAGTGTATGGCTTATATTTTGACATTAAGAAAAGGGAAATCCCGTAGAGATATTTCTCCTGCTGCGCATCAGTATCTGGCTACACAAACCGATAAGCAATTACTTTCTGAAGCCAACTGGAGAGTTATTACCAATGGAGTAACCGATATTGATTCTTATGTTTTTCAATATGTTCTGAATAATAAATCACAATTTGAAAAAATCACATCTCCTGTCCGCGTCGAACGTAAAATAAGCAATATTGCAACAGAACTGCTTAGACCTTTTGTAGAACAATACGATACGACAGGATACTACAAAAACCGGAAAACTGTAGAAAAAATCAATTTGAGAAATACAGACTCCATTATATTTAATTTTGATCTGGAGATTGCAGCACATACTCAAAACTGGAATCTATATCAAACCTCAACACTAAAATTTACTGACAAATTTTATGGGAATGATGCTTTCAGGTTACGGGAAATAAGTAGTAATTATTTGAAATTTATACAGGATGAACCTGCTTTGGTCAAAGCAATAGAATGGGCATCAAGAGCATTAGAACTAAATGACAATTATGATAATACCTTTTTACTTGCCCAGTTGTATTATAAAATTAATGACAAGGCAAATAGCCTGATCTATGCCCGAAAAGCCAAAGAAAACCGGAGTCTTTTTGGATTTGATCCTAAAGAAGCAGATGAATTATTATCTAAATTAGAATAAGTTTTGAAAACAAAAATCAGATTGGCAACAGCAGATGACCTCGAAGAAATTTTGGAAATTACCAACGATGCAATTACCCATACAACTGCAATTTACGATTATGAAGAACGTACCTTAGAAGAACAACAAATATGGTTTTCTGAGAAAAATATACAAGAATTCCCTGTTTTTGTTGCAGAAATCAATAGTAAAATTGCGGGATTCGCTACTTATGGAAATTTCAGAAACAAAATAGGTTACCAATTTACTGTTGAACATTCTGTTTATGTTAACAGCCAATTTTCCGGAAATGGAATAGGAAAATTGTTAATGAAAAAATTGATAACCTATGCAAAAAATAAATCTTACCAAACCATGATCGGTGTAATTGATGCCGAAAATATTTTAAGTATAAAATTTCACCAGCAACTGGGTTTTGAAATCTGCGGCAGTATTCCTAAAGCCGGTTTCAAATTCAACAGATGGCTGGACATTACTTTTATGCAGCTCCAATTGAAATAATTTACTTAACTTTTTATCCAGTTGATTATTTCTTCTGAAGTTGGTTCTGTTTTTGGGCTTATTACTTTTTCTAATTTTCCTTCTCGGTTAATCAGATATTTTTGAAAATTCCAGGCTACCTCAGAATCTTCTAATCCATTTTTACTTTTTGAAGTTAAAAAACGGTAGATTGGTGCCATATCCTCTCCTGTTACCGAAATTTTATCCATCATCGGGAAAGTAACTCCATAATTTCTTTCACAGAAAGTCGCAATTTCTGTATTAGTCCCCGGTTCTTGCTGTGCAAAATTATTAGCCGGAAAACCTACAATTTCGAAACCAAGATCTCTATATTCAATATAAATTTTCTGTAAACCTTCATATTGAGGTGTTAACCCACATTTTGAAGCAGTATTTACAATCATGACTTTTTTCCCTTTTAACGAAGAAAAATCAAACTCCTCTCCTATCAGGCTGGTAACTTTAAATTGATATATTGTATTGATGTTTTCCATTTGAGTTTCATTATTAATTGTTGCAATTGTACTATTTTCCTGTAGGTTCTGGTTTTTACACGATAAAAATATTAGTATAAAACCGGTTAAGACAAATAATTTTTTCATTTTACTTAATTTTTGATAAAATTAATCAATTCGCAATAATAATGATTTGGATCCAATGTTAATTAAATCAAAAAAGGTTCAACAGAAGTTGAACCTTAATTTTTATTATTTCAGATATTTTTTATTTTTATAATAAGCCAGACTTGCTATAACTGTAAGAATTCCTAACGAATAGTAAAACTCAACCGGAGTTACAACCTGATCTCCGCTTGCATAAGAATGTAATCCTGAGAGATAAAAATTTACTCCAAAATAAGTCATCATAATCGAGTAAAAAGCCAAAATGCTCATCAAATTAAAAGTCCATCTTCCTCTAAAAAGCGGTACAAATCGTGCATGGATTACAAAAGCATAAATCATAATACTGATTAAAGCCCAGGTTTCTTTTGGATCCCAAC
>CAZSOC010000067.1:0-8726 GCA_964608415.1 uncultured Flavobacterium sp. | reverse complement strand
TTGGCATTGCAAAAATTCTATGAAGAATTTTTATCGTTACCCATTGACAAATCGGGCAAAGACGTTACACGACTTTGCTTTGTGTCTTACGACACCGATTTGTATTTGAATGAAAATGCAACCGTATATCCTGTAATTTCAACCGAAGATTTAAGCCCATACTTTAACCAGGAGCAGGAAGCAGAACCCGAAACGCCAACCATTGCAAGCAATGATTTACCCACAACACAATTCAATAATGATTGCTTGACCGTTTACAAGCATTGCATAAGGTTTACCGAGAAAAAAGAAAGCTATATAAATGGCAATAGAAACAACTTTGTGCATTTGTTGGCTTGCAACCTTAACCGTAAGGGAGTGCCATTGCCTATGGCAATGGGCTATATCCTTTCAGATTACAATTATAATTTGCAGGAAGTAACGGCAACCGTAAACAGTGCTTACAACAATACCCGCGAGCATAACAAAAGCACATTATCCATTTCGCCAAATGGCGAAATTTCCGAGCAATCCAAGAGCAATAAATTATCTGAAGAAGATACAGACGAGGAAGAAGAAAAGCCGAGCTTCATTGATAGGTTAGAGAACTTTTTAAACTATCGTTATAGCTTTCGCTATAACGTAGTTTCGGGAAAATTGGAGTACAAGGCTACCAAAGCTACGCTTTGGAAACCTGTAACGGATTTCGTTGAAAACTCAATCCTGCGTGAGATTTTAAAAGCAAAAGTAAAATGCAACATCAATACACTACGTAATTTATTACGTTCCGATTACTGCGAACAGTTCGACCCGTTCAAAGATTATTTTGATAACCTGCCGAACAACGAAGATGAAACGGACTACATCACAGAGCTTGCCAATACCATAACCACCACAAAGCAGGATTTATGGCAGGTATGTTTTAAAAAATGGTTTGTCGCAATGGTGGCGTGTGTTACCAATGAAAAAGAAACCAATCAGACCGTAATTGTATTTAGTGGTAAACAAGGATTAGGAAAAACAACGTGGATAGAAAAGCTCATACCAAGGCCCTTAAAGGATTATATGTTTTCGGGAACAATCAACCCCAATAACAAAGACACTCTAATTCATTTAGCGGAATGTATGCTTATCAATTTGGATGAATTGGAAAACTTAAACCGTACAGAAATAGGTACACTAAAAGAACTAATCACGAAAACCCATATCCGTATGCGTAAAGCATACGGACACAACAATGAAACCCTGCCCCGCAGGGCTTCATTTGCAGGCAGTGTAAACACCACCCAATTTTTAAACGACACAACAGGCTCACGTAGATTTTTATGTTTTGAAGTAGAGCATATTGAGTACACACATAATATTGATATAAACTTGGCTTATGCCCAAGCAAAACAGCTTTACAAAAACGGTTTCCGTTTTTGGTTCAATCAGGAAGAAATAAAAGAGATTAACCAAAACAACGAACAGTACCAGGCGAGAAGCCCAGAAGAAGAATTGCTTTTAACGTGGTTTGAAATAGCCGATAGGGAAACTGCCAACAACTTCATAAACACCACACAGATAGCAGCCAAATTAGCTGAGAAAGCAAAGTTGAATATTACAGATGGAACGGTTATGAAATTAGGAAAAGCATTGAAGAAACACGGCTATTTGCGTTTGTCAAAAAAGAACGGTTATGTATATGCAGTACGTGAATTAAGCTGGGAAGAAGTGGATAATAAAAACCGAGAGAAAGAACCAACGCCGGAACCGCCTAAGCCACCGGAACAATCAAGCATTTCTTTTGACAATCCGTAACGGTGTAATTTGCATTGGATTATTCTTGTTGGAGTGGATAAGTAGGATAAGCAGAAAAAGACAAAAACAATCTTATGTTTTTCATCTGCGATAAAAAATAAGCCAAAACCCACCAAAATAAAGTAAACGGCACATCGGCTTCATTCCTTTGCTTTCTATAATCCCGATAAATCAGTTTTTGATTTTTAAAGAATTAATAATCATTGTTTTTAAGAAAAGTTACTTATCCTACTTACAGTGTTACATAAGATGTAAAGTAGAGCAAGATTTAACAACAAAGGAAGTGGTAATAAGGATTGTAGAAGATTACGAATACACTGTATTCGTAAAATGAGTGAGAACATTATTTTCGGTAGTGATATGCTATAATGAAATTATAGCAGAAATACAACAAAATTTACTATATTTTGTATATTTTTGCCTAAAATACAAACAGTTTTGGCTTCTAAAGAATTGAACAGAATTAGGATAGTATTGGCAGAGCTGAATAAAAAGAATAAATGGCTTGCTGACAAACTTGGTAAAAATCAAGCTACTGTTTCCCAATGGTGTAATAATGTAAGACAACCATCAGTAGAAACATTGTTTGATATAGCAGAGGTTATGGATGTGAATGTAAGAAAGCTTTTAGTATCGACAAAAAATGATGACTAATGGCAGATGTACATTCTAAAGAGGTTAGAAGCTACAATATGAGTAAAGTTAAAAGTAAGGATACAAAGCCTGAACTTTTAGTAAGAAAGTTTTTGTTTGCGAATGGATTACGATACCGATTATATGATAAAAAGTTGTCTGGAAAGCCTGATATTATATTATCAAAATATAAAACTGTAATTTTTATACACGGATGTTTTTGGCACGGACACGAGAATTGTAAGTATGCAGTTATGTCAAAGACAAGAACGGAGTTTTGGACGACAAAAATTGAAGGTAATAAGCAGAGAGATAAAAACAATATTGAACAATTAAGAAATAAAGGTTGGAACGTCCTGATTGTTTACGGATGTGAACTAAAGAAAGATAAACAAGAACTAACCTTGAATAAGATATTAAATAACATACAAAACCAATTTCATAATTGATTTTATAGTATGAATAAAGTAACAGAAAATACAGGTAATCACAGAGTATTAAAGGCAGTGGATTTCTTCTGTTCCGGGGGAGGTATGAGTTATGGAATGCAACAAGCCGGAATTGAAATTCTTGCCGGAATTGACTTTGATGAAAACTGTAAAGCAACCTATGAAGCCAACATAAAAGGTGCTGAATTTATTCACGCAGATGTATTCGATTTAACAGAACAAGAGCTTGAAGAAAAACTATCTTTAAATAAAGATGATGATGAACTTGTCTTAATCGGTTGCAGCCCCTGCCAGTTTTGGAGCATCATAAATACGGATAAAACCAAGTCTAAAAAATCCAAAAACTTATTAATAGAGTTCAGACGATTTGTAGAATATTTTAATCCCGGTTATGTGGTGGTTGAAAATGTGCCGGGTGTTCTCAGAAAAAAAAGAGCAAGCGGTTTAGCAGGCTTTGTAAGATGGTTGAATAAAAGCGGATATAAAGTTCATTTTGACGTTCACGAAGTAAGTGAATACGGCGTTCCGCAGCATAGAAAAAGATTTACCTTAATAGCCAATCGTGTTACCTCACAAGAATTGATGCCTGTTCCTGTAAATGGAGAAAAACTTACCGTCAGAGATGTTATAGGCGAACACAACGGATTTCCTAAAATAGCTCACGGGCATAAAGACACAACAGAGTTTTTACATACGGTTGCCGGATTGGAGAAAATAAATTTAGACAGGCTTGCCGTAACTCCTAAAGACGGCGGTACAAGATTGTCTTATGTCGATAATGAAGAATTAGCTCCAAAGTGCCATAAAGGAAAAACGGACGGATTTAAAGATGTTTACGGACGTATGTGGTGGGATAAACCATCTCCGACAATAACGACTAAATTTTTCAGTATTTCTAACGGACGTTTCGGTCATCCGGAAGAAGACAGAGCCATTTCACTAAGAGAAGGAGCAGTGTTACAATCTTTTCCTAAAAATTATATTTTCAAAGCAACGAGTATTGCGAATGCCGCAAGAATGATAGGTAATGCCGTCCCACCCAAATATGCGACTGCCATAGGCAAAGCAATAATTCAAAATCATAGTAATGCAATTTAGAACGAAAGCGAGAGCCGTAGATTTATTAGGAAAGGGACAAATTGCAGATTTGCCTACAGCCATTACAGAGTTATGGAAAAATGGCTATGATGCTTATGCGGACAACCTGAAAGCTGATTTATATAAAGAAGGCTATAACGGACTTTCAAAATCTTATTTTGTCATTTCTGACGACGGAAAAGGAATGTCCGGCACTGATGTTTTAGACAAGTGGTTAGTGCTGGGAACAGACTCAAAGTCCAGAGCAGAATTAGAGGAAGAATCTGAAGACACTTTATGGAAAAGACCACGTATTAAAGCCGGAGAAAAAGGTATAGGACGCTTATCTGTAGCCTATTTAGGAAATCCGATGTTAATGCTTACAAAGAAAATCGGTTATCCTCTGCAAGCAGTATATTTTGATTGGCGGTTATTAGAAAACTATAACTTGTTTCTGGATGATATTATAATTCCGATAAGGTCTGTTGAAAGAACAAAATTGCTAAATTCTGATTTTCCCGAACTAAAAAAAATGTTCTTATCAAATTTTGATAAAGAAACAGATTCTGACGAAAAGCCGATTTGGGAGGGAAAACAAATAGAGTTGAAATCTGATATTATTTCAGAAACGGAAAATGCGGTATTAGAAGAACCTATTTTGAATAGTATTTTATCTTTTTTTGATTCTGATGATGCTCACGGAACGATGTTTTTGGTTTTTAATCCTATAAATCAAATCATAGAATTATCGGAAAAAGATGAAGACAAAATAGATGAGGGTAATTTTGTTACATCAAGTCTGATAGGATTCACAAATCCTTTTAAAGAAACTTCAATCAAGATTGAAACGGTTTTTAATATTCACAATGATTCGGAAACCTATGATTTATTAACTAAACAAGGCAATTTTTTTGATAAAACCGATTTTGATTTAGCGGACGTTTATATAAAAGGGGATTTTGACGGTAACGGCACTTTTGACGGTATTTTAAGAATATTTGACAAAACCATTGATTACAACTATACTAATCCCAGAAAAAAAGATAAACGCTCTTTTTATGGTAAAATTCCGATTGAGTTAGGGTATTCTCAGGGAGAGGAAAAATCTTCCAATTTATCAGAAGTTCAATTTGCCAAAATTTCCAATAAAGTTAAGGAGTACGGAGGACTATATGTATTCAGAGATGATTTCAGAGTATTGCCTTACGGACGAGAAAACGCCGATTTTTTAAACTTTGAACTTAGAAGGTCTAAAAGAGCCGGAACATATTATTTTTCATATCGAAGAATGTTTGGATATTTAGATTTGACAAGAGAAAGAAATCCCGATTTAAGAGATAAGTCCAGCAGAGAGGGATTGATAAACAATGCACAATACCGAGCCTTTACAAGTGATGCTATAAATTTTTTCATTGCCTTAGCACAGGACTTTTTTGCGACAGAATCTAAACAATCCATATTCAGAGATAAGTTAAATGAAATTCGTGACCAAAATGAAGCTTTACAGGCTGATAAAGCCAGAGAAAAAGCAGAAAAAATTGCATTTACCAAATCATTGAACAGTTATCCGCAAAGGTTAGATGAACACCAAACCAAGTATGAAAATCTTCTGAATACATTGGATGAAAAGCTGGATAATATTAATATCACATACTCAGAGGTTGAGGATATTTTAGACGAACTTCAAAAAATGGATTTAGAGCTTAAAAGTCTAATCCCTAAAGTTCCGAAACGCTATAAACCAACCGAAACACAAAAAGAACGGTTATATAAATTTGAAAATCGTCTGAATAATTACATTGAGCTTGTTACCCCGAGAAGAGAGGAATTAAATAAAAAAGCACAGGATAAATTAGAAATCCGGGATTTAAAGATTGATTTTACAAAGAAATACAACGGATATATTTCTTCTTTGGAGAAATCACTCAATGAAAACAGACAACAACTTGAAGAAAAATCTGCTTTATTAATTAAAGATTACAGAGAAAGAGCAAGGCGGTTAATTAACTCCTTATCAGAAAATAAAGAAAGGATAATCAGCAGCATAGTTTCCAAAGAACAGGTAAGCCAATTTACTGATGAAATTGAAAAGCAATACAATACGCTGTCAGAAGAAGCTGGAAAAACATTATTTCCGTTAGTTGAGCATATAAAAAGACTGTCTTTTGATATTGACGAAGAACAAGTCCAGGGAGCGTATAAAGCTCAATACGACCAAATGAAGTATCAATGGGAACAAACCAGAGATACAGCTCAATTAGGAATTGCAGTTGAAATTATCGACCACGAATTTAATCAACTCTATGCCAAAATCAATAGCCAGTTAGGAGAGTTAAGCAAAAACGATACTGTCAGTTCAATTAAGGAGTTTGGATTTTTAGAAAAGAATTTCAAGCAATTGGAAGACAAATATGCTCTGCTATCTCCGCTGTATAGGATTTCGGGTGCATTAATCAAAAATATTTCGGGCGATACTATTTACAATTATTTACTTGAATTTTTTGAAAATCAGATTGAAGAATACAATATAAACTTTGAGGTTTCGGATGATTTCAAAGAGCATTTGATTAGTATTAAAGAGCCTGTAATCCACACGGTATTTATTAATATTATAAACAATGCCGTCTATTGGATGCGTAACAAAGAACCACGTACAATCAAACTGGATTATTTACCCGAAACAAAAGAAATAGTTATTGCTAATTCCGGAGAAAAAATACCTGATTACAGATTGGATAAGATTTTTGATTTATTCTATTCTCAGCGTCCTAACGGTAGAGGTATCGGACTTTATTTATCAAAGCAAAGTTTGAACGAAGCAGGCTTAGATATTTACGCAACCAACGACAAGAAATACAATACTTTAAACGGAGCCTGCTTCGTGATTAATACTGTTGACAATGACATATAGTGAAAAGACATTAGAAATTGTAACAACATCAATTAAATCTGCAGTTTTTATAGATGAAAAGGCAAGAGGTGTTTATGAATATGAAGGATTAGATGATAAATTACTTGAAGAACGGTTGTCTATTGCGATATACAATAACTTTAAGAACAATGGAATCTCACTTGCTGTTCACAAGTTTAAAGTTGCAGATAGAGAAAACGAAAATCTATTACAATATCTTTTTAATGATAGAGATTTAGTACTATTAGATTGGAAATTGCAAGGAGAAGGCGGGGAGGAATATTCTTTAGAGTTACTATCACGGGTTGTAGATTCAAATCACATAAATTTTTGTTGTATATACACTACAGAAACCAATATTGACAATATATTTTTCAATATTCTATCGTATTTCTCAGGCATAAATTCAGAATTATTTCAAAAGATTAGAGATGAATATGTGTCGATATATGAAGATTCAATTAATGAGATAAAAAAATCTTACAATTATATTGACTACAATCATAGTGATAACGGCAGATATTTGGGAAGATTACATCAAGAAGGGTTAAAATTCGATGAACTCATAGAATTCTGTGGTGGAAATATAGATAAAAAAGAGGCTCTTTTTTTACTTATGCTTGCATCTGGGGATTATCACAAAAGTCCAAAAGCTAATTTCAAGCCCTCATTAATTTCAATCGAGAGTAGGACTTTGATTATTAACAATACTATCATTTGTATATTGAATAAAGAAAATGCGTTAGAAGAAGAACCTATTGCAATTATTAAAAATCTATCTGAAAAAATTGAATCTTCAAAAAACAGTTTTACCCAATTATTAGGAATTGAAATGCAGAATATTTTCAATACTACAGGCTCATTTGCAGATGAAAACTTATTGAAAATTTCTAAAGAAGCTTTATTTGCTCATAGAAAATACATAAAAGAAAAAAACAACGATAATGATATTCCTTTCAAAACATTAATAAAACAAGTCTTATTAGAACACGCATACTTGAAGCTTAGAACGGTGAAGCTGTCATTATTAAATGATGAATTTTTAGAATCACAAATTGATATCACTGCTGAATTAGACGATGACCAAGTAGCATTAATTAATACGTTTTATAATTCTGTAAGCGTCAAAAGCTTAAATGAAGACAGTCAACCTAATTTAAACTTTGGTGATGTTTTTAAAGATGAGAACAATGACTATTATTTGTGTATTACAGCATTATGTGACTGTTTGAGACCAGATAAAATAAAGCAAAATTTCTATTTTGTTAAAGGAAAGAAGATAGATGTGAAATTAGCAAATACTTTGGGGGATTCAGCTTTTATAAGTTATGTTGGTCAGGATGAAGCCATTTCTTGGATAGCTTTAGAACCGGATACTCAAATTGAAATTGACCAAACAGGGAAAACAGAGCAAGAATTAGAATTGGAACGATTAAGAATTGAAAACAAGATGTTGACTACTCATAAATATCTCCCTGTTTATATAAAACCACATTCTTTTAATGTGAAGAATCCCAAAATAATAGATTCTGTTATTGAAATAAGAAGAATTGAATCTATTAAAGTTGAAAATGTAACTAAAGACAATGGAGATATTGCTTTCAGTACAATTAGATATATCACTACACTAAGACCAAGTTACACACAGCGGATTGCAAATCATTCCTTTACGCACCCTATTAGAGTAGGGGTTGATTTTGTTAAAATTTAGTGGCAGAAGAAATATACCCACGCACAGAAAAAATACGGCTTTAGCCAGACCCCAACCGCACAAGCCCTACGCTTCGTCTGTCTTCTATGGCATTGCCCCCATTTTTTAACTGTCATATTTTTTGTGGCTATGCTTCCCACGCATTTGGCACATTGCCTGTTTCGCT
>CAZSOC010000066.1:0-9026 GCA_964608415.1 uncultured Flavobacterium sp. | reverse complement strand
TTAAATTATACTTTATGAAAAAAATAATATATTTCTTTTTAATTATTTTATTGTTATGCTCTTGCTCCAAAGATTATTTGTTTAAAAAACATCAAGTATACATATCTAATGAAATCAAATCCATAAAAATTGCTGATCAAAGTACTAGAAAATTAGATGCTTTAATCGATGCGAAATACAAGATAAGAACTTTTTTTACTGTAGCTGACAGTTTATATGAGGAAAGTTCGGATGGAGAGATTCCTCAATATGACTTTACAAAAATTCCATCGCTAGATGTGCAACTTTCAAAACTATCTTTACAAAAAAGGAAGGCATATGAAGATGAAAAAATGGAAGTTGCAAAATTTATGACCTATATAGACAATGAAAATAAAAACAAACTCTATAAAATTATTAAAAAATACGGCTATCCATCCTATGATAATAGACCATGGAGAGATACATTAACCTTAAGAGTTGGAAGTGCTTTTCTACTAACACATTATGACGACACAAAAGGGGTTGGAAAGAAAATAAAAAAGTTGATGCTTAAGGAATATTTTGAGGGAAGAGTTAATGAAGGTGAAATGAAACAGTATCTATGGAGTATTGATGGTAGAGCTGGATATCCTTTTGATTATGTTATTGATAAAGACTATTGGAGAAAAAAGATGAATGAAAACTAATATTTTAATAGCTTCTGATAGTTAATGAATAAAGTGATGGATTGGTTCTGTTTTTATAACTTATTCAGTTGTATTTGGACTAATAATTTATTGGATAATTTTTTTGAAATTATAAAAAACAACATTAATTAAATAATTTTAAAAAAACAAAGTACACATTGTGGATTAAATAAGATAATGTAAGCGCTTTTTATTTGAGTTTGAAATGACTTACTAATCATCTAAATAAACAGATGAAACTAAGTTTAGATGCTCTTAAACAAAGAGCAGAAGCAATTTCAACAGAAGAGTTAATGGCTCAAATTGGGGGTGGTACAGAAAATGCGTGTCATGACCAGTCTAAAACAACTACAGTATCCAAGAAGGACAAGACTCTAATTGATAAAATAGGAGATGCCAGGGATGATTTTACTAGTGGAGATTGGTTAGATAATTTCTGTATCCGTTATTAAATTTTGACTATCTACATAGGAGGACTTAAGTTTCTTTGATATATTTTATAGATAAAAATATTAGGGTAATTTAAATTTCCTATGTAGTTTTCTATTCTTTTAAGTTTATGAAAAAAAATTTAAAATCATTTCTTTTAATAAAAAAAAATAAGAACAATAAGTTACATTACACATTAATTTTAAGTGTAGTAACTATTATTGTTGTAATGTTATCTACTTTTTTTATTAGATACCTGACAGATTATATTGGCATTGATCTGTCAAGAAACAATAGGAATCAACAAAAGGATACATTACAGAGGATTCTAATTCTAATTTTCTTCTCACCAATTCTTGAAGAATTTGGCTTCAGAGGATGGTTAAATTTGAAAGAAAAATTTATATCCTTTAGCATTATTGCTCTAATGTGGCTATTTATAATTAAGGAAATTATTATTTCCCCATATTATATTATAATTACACTAGTAACAAGTATTATTATACATATTATTACGATGAAGTTTATTGTATTTTATTTAAAGTCATTTTTAAATAGGTATTACCTATATTGCGGATATGTTTCAGTATTTTTATTTGCATATTTACATTATAATTTTAATAACTTCTCAGAGTATTTACTATCTCCTATCATTGTTCTGCCTCATATATGTATCGGACTTCTATTGTCCTATTATAGAAATAATTACGGACTTTTAAGTGCTGTGATCTTACATGTCATATTAAATCTGCCCACTCTTATATTAATAATAAGATAAAACCTTTTTAAATTTCATTTTATGATAATCTATAAAAAATCAAAATATTATACAATTACTGACAGTATTAATGTTAACGGAATTGAAAAAAAAATATTGTATTCAACAAGAAGCGGCAAAATATTACATTTAGATAGTGTTGTTGCAAATAATTTTATTGAAAATAGATTGGATCAAATACCCTCTTATGAGCTTGAAAAGTTGAAAGAAGATCTTTTTGTTATTAATAATTCTATTAATGAATTATCTGAAGTACTAAAAGAGAATATAGAAATTAACCAACAAAATAAAAATTTATATTTTGTAATTCAACCATCTTCTTATTGTCAGTTAGGCTGTTCATATTGTGGACAAACGCATAAGAAAGACCGATTGACTAATGAATTGTCTGACAAAATTCTTGACAGAATTTCATCAAAAATTAAACCTAAATATAATAATTTGAGTATAACTTGGTATGGGGCTGAAGCATTAACAGGGCTTAATCAGATTAAATACTTATCACCTAAAATTCAGAAACTAGCAATAGACAAGAAATTGAAATATAATTCTGAAATGATTACCAATGGTTTAGGATTAAAGAAAGAAATTTGTCAGAAGTTGATTTCGGAATATAATATTAGACACTTTAAAATAACTCTTGATGGGTTAGCAAATACACACAATAAATCGAGACCAACCAAAAAAGGAGCAAATACGTTTGATATTATTCTAAACAATATAATTGCTATAAATGATCTTTCTGATTTTTTTACTTTAACTATAAGAACTAATATTAACATTCATAATGCCAGTGAAGTTTTTTCTCTGATTGATTTATTAGCTACTATCTCTGGCGGTACTGAAAGTGCTTGCCATGATTGTAATGGAGCTGGATCAACTGGATGGACTACAAGCGAAATAGCTGATGGTGCTAATCAAGTAGTTGATTTTTACCAATTTTGGTATCACGCAATCAAATATGCAACAGGTAACGGTTGGTAATCAAAAAAATTGCACTCAGATATTTACATCTGAATGCAATATGTTTAAATTAAAACCCCAGCTATGAAAAAATTATTTTTTAATGACATTTTATTTCTTTTTAAAAAACAAGACATAATATATTTACCTGTGAACAAAAGTTTAAAAAGAATAATTTTAAATCTTTTTGTATTTATCCTTTTTGTTTTCTTTTTGAATTTTTTAAATATTATTATTTTGTTTCTTTTTGGATATAACGTGCCGCCAACTTATGAACCTCACATAAATACTTTACCATATGAAATTATATTAATAGCTCCCTTTGTTGAAGAGATGTTTTTCAGATTTCCTTTAAAAAAAGGAAAAAAAATCTTTATTTTTTCATGATTTTCATTTCATCTTTCTTACTAATGAAATTCAACATCGTTAATAAAGCTTATATATACTCATTCTTTTTAATTTTGATTTCCTGTATAATAATGGAATCACATAAAGGAAATCTTGACAACAACAAATACAACAATAAAGTGACATTAATCATAACCATTATTTTGTCAATTATTTTTGGTCTTTTCCATCTTTTCAATTTTGAAACTAAAAATGAATCTATATTCAATTTTTTGTTGCTTTTTTCTGTTTCAAAAATTATTACTGGTATTATATTATCGGTAATTAGATTGAGATATGGTATAATCATCTCTTTTTTATTTCATTCAATATTTAATTTAATTATTTATACTATTCAGTGATGGTCTTTAAAGAAATTATTCAACTCCTACTTTATAAAGAAGATTCAACATTATTAGAAAAAATAGATTTTGAAAATGATAACATTTTTTTAGAACCATTGCTATTCACTTATTTCAACAGCAAAAAATATAATTCTTTTCCAAAAGAGGTTTTAGAAGAGATAATGCAAGGGTATTTCTTAAAAAAGAAAATATAATTTTGAAAGAGTCGTTTGATAAAAATGGAATTGCATTTTTGCCTAACCTCGGCTATTTTGATAGAAACGCAAATAAAGTTGAAAACTTATTAAAAGCAGATGAGTTTGAAATTTTAAATCCAGCAGCTTCGAAGCTTATCCGAAACTATCCGTAATTTATTAAACCTATCCGAAGCTGCCGGGTAAATAGGTTAAAATCAATTAAATTAACAATTTTAACACAATTTAGTTATCTGATGACTTATTTAGTTACGTGGTGACTAAGGATTCGTTGGATAATGCTATAAATTTGAAATTATAAAAACAACTTTAGATTCGTCTTTAAAAAACAAAGTGCACGTTGTGGATTAAGATGGTATTTTTAAGTAGTTTTTGGAGTTTGAAATATTTATTAATCATTAAATTTAATTATGAAAACAGATTATTTATTAGAAGATTTTTCTTCTTATGAAGTTTTAAATGAACAAATGTCCAATATCATTGGTGGGACAAAAATCTCACCTCATACTCGTATAGTTTCAGGGACAGGTTCTTACAATGGTCAGACAACGGTTGATATTACCCTTTATAATTAATTCTATGGGAGAATTAGTAGATCATATGTAGGAGGTTCGAAATCAATCGGGACAAATTTAGGTACATTTTAATAATACAACGGCATTTAATGCCGCTTATTAACAATATTAATTAAATGAAAAATCATTTTATTCTTATTCTGTTATTCTCACAATATATTTTATTCTCACAGGTTGAAAAAAGACGAATTGATTTCTTGGATGAAGAGAATGTATTACTTGAAAAAGAAATGGAGGATTATTTATCAATAGATAAAGGCAATGAGAAAATTGGAACCAAATTTCCTTTTTTTGTTGCGACTGATCTTGAAGACAGACCTTTTGAAAGTTCAAATACTAAACCAATAACGGTTTACAATTTTTGGTTTTCTAGTTGTGAACCTTGTATCGCAGAATTACCGATGTTAAATGAATTAAAGGAAAGATATAAAGATAAAGTGGATTTTATCGCTGTTACTTTTGAAAATAAAGAGAAGATCATAGAATTCACTACAAAACATCCTTTTAACTTCAAGCATGTATATTTAGATAAACAAGAAATTAACGATTTAGAAATCACTTTTGGTTATCCTACTACTGTAATAGTTTTGAATGACGAGATTATAAGCTGTAAATATGGAGGTCCCACACAAAGTTCGACCTATTATAAACCTTTGTTAAAAAAAATGTTTGAAAAATTTTGTAATGCGATTGAATTAAGTCTATCTAAATAAATTATGCTATATATAATCACAAATGAGTTTAACCCAATAGTTAGTGGAGTTAATGATATAATATCAAATTTAAGTTTTTTATGAATATACTCATAGTAGAGGATCATCTGATGGTTGTTGAAGGTTATATAGCTCTTCTCGAAAAAGAAATTCCCATATTTACTGCTTCTAAAGCTCTGAATTGTGAGGAGGCTTACCATTTTATAACCTCTGTTTCTGTTTTGGATCTGGCAATTATAGATTACCGGCTTCCGGAATTTGAGGAAAAAGGTCTTAGCTCGGGTGGAGATGTAGCTTTGTTATTAAAAAAGCACCATCCGGAATGTAAAGTAATTATGATAACAGCCTGTCAGGAAGCCACGACCATATATGACATTCATAAAAAAGTACAGCCTGATGCGTTGATTATCAAAAGTGATATTTCTTATGATACCTTTAAAGAATACCTTAAATATGAAAACAAATACCTGAGCAGTAGAGCTCAAAAAGCTGTTGACATTATTAGTAGCAATGAAGAATTATTCAATGATATAAACCGTGAAATTCTTTTTTATCTGAAACAGGGATATAAGATAAATGAAATAGAACGATATGTCCCGTTAACCACCAGCGGTATTCAAAAACGAGTGGCAAAATGGAAAGATATCTTTAATGTTACGGAGATTAACGGGCTTATTAAAGAAGTTGTTAAAAAAGGGATTGTATAGGATTGAAATTTTAACAAAGTGGGTATCTCAGACACCCTGATGTGTAAAACATAATGTATAATATTGCCCAAAACAACAATAACCTGTTTTGTAAAAACCAAGTGCACGTGGCAAGTAGTAAAATGAGTTTGAGTGTTTTTAAAATTTATTGTACAATTTAAAACATAGAAAATAATGAGCAAATTAAGTTTAGAAGCTCTTAAGATGAGAGCAGAAGCAGTAGCTTCAGAGGATTTATTGGCAACTATTTCAGGAGGGACAGAGAATTCGTGTCACGATAATACTCCTACTTGGACAGTAGATTACACCTGTGATGAAAATCCATGTCCGTCAAATTCAGAAGGCATCCAACTACCTTCGAATTTTAGTCTTGCTGATTTACTCAGACTTTTAGGAACGGGTCGTCTCTAAATAGTATGTAAAAGAGTTTTACATTTTATATATATTGCCCGACGGTGATTTAACAGCATTTTAAAATGCACTATATTACTTAAAATAAAGAAATTAGTCTTTTTAGTATCTTTATAAAATCCTGTCGGGTTTTAATTTATTTATTGTTTATCATGTTAAAAAACGAAAAAAGAGGTATTAATATTCACATTATTGCAATAGTAATATTGTTCCTACTTTGCAATCGTTCCTCTATTTATAGTCAAAGCAAATATGCTAAAATGGATTATGATGGTAATTTATACTTCAAAGTATTTATTAATGACTCTATCGAAGGTAATTTTGATTTTGACTCTGGTGCAAGTGTTTGTTTTTTAGATAGTTTATTTTTCTCAAAAAATAGAATAAGTAAAAAAGCAACTGTTTTTCATGAAATATCAGGTGGTGGCGAAATGACTAACAAAATTGAGGTTTTGTTAGATACCATAAAAATATCTAATCCTGAAGGTTTGAATTGCATCCAGAATTATGTTCCAATTATAAACTTAAAAAAAATCGGGGGTAAAAAATCAGATGGAATAATTGGTCTTTCAGCATTGAAGCAAAATACAATCAAGGTGGATTACGTAAAAGGCACTATTGAGTTTAACAAATCTAAAACTAAGTTTTTAAAATATTCAAAGATACCATTTGATTTAATTGACAGTAAGATATGCATTTTATCGGAACTGAAAATAAATGACACCTTAACCATTAGAGGAAACTTTATTATTGATACCGGTAGTCCAAATACAATTAATCTGACTCACGAAACAGCTAAAAAGTATGACTTATTAAACACAATTAAGAATAAAAAAAGATACTACTCTGCTGTTTATGGGATTGGAGGAAATTCAGCAGGGTATTTATTTCGTTCAAAGGAGATAAAAGTTTCTCATTTTGTTGTTAAAGATAAACTTATAGATTTTTCAATTGACACGAGCGGGTCCCTATCCAAAGGTAATTATGTTGGGATTATTGGAAATGGATTGTTGGAAAATTTTGACATTGTATTTGATTTTCCCAACCAAGTTATTTTTCTTTCTCCAAATAAAAAATTCAATAAGCCGACATATCATTCTACTTTAGGGTTCTCATTTGTCGACAGAACTGATATTGACAAAGGATGGGTAGTCGCATTTTTTTTTAATAATAGTAATTCAGAAAAAGCAGGATTAAAATTAGGAGATATAATAACTCATGTGAATGGTATCTCGGTAGAGAAAATCAATAGAATCAAATTTAGAAAAAAATATAGTGGGAAAAATAGATTGATAAGATTAGACATACAAAGAGAAAGTGTGTCCATGGAGATTTGTTTTACGACTCAAAGTTTAGATTTGTAATTCTGTTTGAATTTTAAGGGGTGCTATTTACTCTATGGATTAACGGGCTTATTAAAGAAGTTGTTAAAAAAGGGATTGTATAGGATTGAAATTTTAACAAAGTGGGTATCTCAGACACCCTGATGTGTAAAACATAATGTATAATATTGCCCAAAACAACAATAACCTGTTTTGTAAAAACCAAGTGCACGTGGCAAGTAGTAAAATGAGTTTGAGTGTTTTTAAAATTTATTGTACAATTTAAAACATAGAAAATAATGAGCAAATTAAGTTTAGAAGCTCTTAAGATGAGAGCAGAAGCAGTAGCTTCAGAGGATTTATTGGCAACTATTTCAGGAGGTACTGAAAATGCGTGTCACGATGGTGTTATGGAAATACTTCAAAAGAATGCAGAGATAGAAGCTGAAATGTATAAAAAAATTAGTGAGAGTATTGCTGATTGGTGGAATAGTTTGTGGGATTAAACCAAATTTGATAAATTTCTAATTAGTAAGGCACATTGTTGTACAAACAGCAATGTGTCTATTTATTACATCTATGATATTAAAAAAATATTTTCGTTTAACTCTTTTATATATAATATTTAATTTAGTTAGTTTTTGCTTTTATTTGTTGTTTATAAGAACAGAGGTTCTTCCGAATAGTAATGATGAAAGCGACTTTATAATAAAACTATTTAAACTACTTCTTTTAGCTATATTCTTGTTTAAAGAGAACTCATTAAAGAATATGATTTTCCTTAAAATACCACAAAAAACAGATATAATTAAAATGTTTTTAACATTGATTATATATGTTCTTTTTGTGATTACTAACACTATTTTCTTTTACTATAATCATAGTATAAATCCCTCCAAAATATTTTCATTAGGGATAATAAACGCTGTATTATTAGCACCTATTATAGAAGAAATTATTTTTCGAGGGGTGATGATTAACTATTTATTGCCTGCTAATCAAAATAAAAAATGGCACATTGTATTATGTTTCGTATTTATTAGTTTGCTGTTCTCGCTAATTCACAATAATGTTGAATTTTACCATTTTATACATCACTTTATATTTTCTTTTATAATATCTATTTTATATTATTACCAGAGAAATATTTATACTGTAATATTTTTCCACATATTATATAATCTATTTACCATTACGTTTAATTCATATCAACTTGACTTAACACAACAGTCATTAAACAAAGAGTGGTATTTTATTGGCTCTTTAATATTTCTTGGATTAACAATTTATACTTTATTCAGATTAGCAAAATCATATCGAAACCAATAAAAAATGAGTTCATTGATAAATATACCATACAATACAATTAAGGTGTTACTGTATAAAGAATTTCTCTCTTTATTAGAAAAAGCAGATGAGTTTGAAATTTTAAATCCTGTCAACTTCGAAGCTTATCCGAAGCTGCCGGGTAAATATAAAATCAATTAAATTAACAATTTTAACACAATTTAGTT
>CAZSOC010000065.1:0-9632 GCA_964608415.1 uncultured Flavobacterium sp. | reverse complement strand
TTGAATTAGCAAGTCCTGTAACGTTTATTGCTATATTGTTTCCGGTACAGATCGTTGCAGGTACATTGGTAATCGTTGCCGTTGGTAGTGGTAATACCGTAAGGGTGGTAGTAACCGGGTCGTTTTCTACACCATTGATTGTTGCAATAACACTATAAATATAATCCCCCGGTAAGGCAGGTGCAGTAATTCCTTCAGGGTTTTGATCGATTGAAATAAGATTATTATCTGAATCGTACCATTCGAAAGTTGTTAAGGCATTAGTACTTGTTGCAGTTAGATCAAATTCTGTGGTTCCGGAGCAAATAGGCCCCGAATTGTTAGCCTGAACCTCGATACAAGGATTAACAATTAAAGTTATAGGTCCTGCTAGAAAAGGATCACAGTTGATTCCATTAAACTCATAAATAATTTGGTATGTATTAGATAAACTGGTATTTAAGTCTATCACGCCAGTATCAGGATCTATTGATAATCCGTTTGGAGTAGCAGAGTATATTCCTCCCGGAGAAAAATCAGGTGCAATAGGAGTTAGGTTATTTGTTTCTCCTATACAATATCCATCAGCGTTATTTCCGGGATAATCAAATGTACCACTCGGAGCTTCCGTAAAGAAAAGCTGGAATGATTTGATAGGGAAACAGTCACCACCAAACATCGCGTCTCTAATAGCCATATATATGACTTCTCCATCTGTTCCCGGATAAAACTCCAATTGGTTATTAGGGATTGATGGCACACTTCCTAACGGAGCTTGTGCATCTTCTTGCGAGTGGTAGAAATAAATATCGTAATCTAGTGGACTTAAAGTACCGAGAACAATTGGATTATTTAACTTTAAATTGAATGTATTTGTTTCGTCATTACAAACATATAGATCAATGGGTTCTTCTACTTCAAACGGAGGAGGAGCAAATTCAATTAAAATATCATCATGTTGTTTACAAGCTCCATTTGTGTATGTAAATGTTACAGAATACAATCCGCCTTCTGATACTTCTATAAAATGTTGGTTGGCACCTTCTATTGTTTCCCCATCTTTTTTCCAGGAGTAAACTACGTTTGGATTGGCAGTTTCGCTTGCTCTTATTGTCTGAACTGTCCCTTCACAGAAAGCATTTGCTCCTGAGAAATCACGATTGTCTGCATATAAACCAATACCGGTTAGATCCGGACCTCCCATTTTAAAACTTCCTGCTTCTATGAAAACCGCACTGTCTAAAGCACGATCTCCAGCATCTGCGACTACTAACTTGATGCTATATGGGGTGTTTGGAACGACGGAAGCAGAAGCTACCATAGAGATAGTCTGTCCCATTAAGTTTATTTCTGAAGCCTCAGGATATTGAGGTCCATTTGGGGCAGTTCCTGGATTGGCTGGGCCATTGTATTTTCCGAAATATTGTGGATTTTGAGAAGCACAACCATTTCCGTAAATTGTATTATTGATTTTAGCTACTGAAATCATAGTAGTAGTCCCGGGGACAACTGCTATATTTTGAGAAACTCCTGTATCTAAATTGGTTAATATAAAAGCAAAAGAATCAACAAAAGAAGTTGAACATTGATACTGACCATATTCCTGAGAAGCAAAAAGGAAGTTGAAACTAAAATCGCTCACTGTTGGGACAAAATTGAATTTTACGAATGAGGCATCATAATTTGTAGATGTAAGCCCGTTAGCATTCATAATAGCTTGTAAGTCCGGATCTGTAGGAAGATTAATATTTTGATCACACCCCTGATTATATTTCCCCTCTATATTTTCTGCAATTCCCGAACTAATAACAATTCCCTCTTTAAAAGGAAAATTAGAATTGTTTCTATGGAAATACCCAAATCCAATATTGGAGGTTGAAGATGTAAAATTAGATAGGTCTACGCAAGGTTCATTTACCAACACATCTTTTACTAATTGAGGTACTGTATATTTATTTGAGTTGATAGTAACGAACTTTTCACTAGGGGAATCAATGTCTGTAGCAGTGTTGTTGGTTAAATTCAAATCTGTAGTAGAAGAAGTAATGGTTGCGGTGTTTACTAAATTTCCTGTAGGAGAATTGTAAATAGAAGGCATTCTTATGGTCAATACATAGGTAATCGTTTCTCCTACTGCCAGAAAGGGAATATTATCCACGAGATTTCCCGTGCCGGTAGATCCATTACTTCCTTTCCATGTTATAACATTATTAGGATTCTGGATTCCTGCGGGAGCATTATCCGTTACAATAACATTTCTTGCGTCACTTGGACCTTCATTATGCACTGTAATAACGTAATTTGTGTATTCAATTGCCGGGGGATTGAATGTGTTATTTGTTAACAAAAAATGGGTTTGATTGTTTGTTTTGGTAATACTTACATCAGCTAGAGCATTAGGGGTATTAATATCAATACAAGCGATACAACCCGGTTCCGGATCGAAGGTATCACTAATTACCTCAACTTCAGAGATCAGATTTTTTGTTTGGTCGAAATCACTTGGGACATCGATGATAAATGTATAGATAATTGAAGCTCCAACAGGTAAGCTGGTAATGTTATTATTTAATGCTCCGGTTCCGAAATCACCATTTCCGTTCCATGAAGCATCTTCGGTTGGAATTCCTGCAGGAACAGGATTACTTACGGTAATATTTTCAGCAATTTCCGGACCATAGTTTGTAACGGTAATTGTATAAACTCTTGTTTGTCCGGGAATATAATTTGATGTTCCGTCAGTATTTGTAACTACCAGATTTGCTCCGGATTTTTGAACATCTGTATCGGAGCTTTGATTATTCGCAGCATTTGAATCTGTATAAATAATAGAAACAGCATTTGTAAGATCTCCGGTAAAAGTGTCAGGTATTGTAACGGTTATGGTATATACAATTGTTTCCCCAATTGCTAAACTTGTTATAATATCATTTATAGCATCGGTGCCGGAAGTCCCGTTTCCTGTCCATATATATGATGTAATTCCTGCAGGGACTATTGAATTGACAGTAATATTATTTGCAACTGTGTCACCTTGATTAGTAACAGTTACAGTGTAAATACTTGTTGTTCCTTGTACGTAATTATTTGAATTATTGGTAATGTTTATTAAGACGTCATTAAGCTCTTGTGTATCAATATCTACAGCAGTGTTATTGGTTAAATCTGTATCCCCCTGATAGTTTGCAGACGTTGTGTTTTTTAAAACACCGGTGTAATCTGCCGGAATTGTTACTATTAATGTGTAAGTTATAGTTTCGCCAGGATTAAGAGCATTTATGATATTTTCAAATGGAGCAGTACTATTGGTTATACCATTACCAGACCAGTTAAAAATAGTAATGTCTTGTGGCAAAATATTTTTTACACTTATATTGTTTGCACTATTACTGCCATTGTTTGTTACTTCAATAGTGTATGTGGTAGTGGTTCCGGGAGTGTATATCGTTTGTCCGTTTGTGCTTGTAATAGAAATATCATTATTTGGATGATCTATATCAATACATTGAGTGCAAGCTGGATTTGGATCTGCAACAGGTGCCACTATTTTAATTTCACTTTTCAGCAAACCTGTAAATGATAAAGGGATTTGAACCTGGAAAGTATACGTCACACTTTCTCCGGGAGATAACAAAGCAATCGTATGGTTAACCATGTGACCTGTATAATTGTTTGTGCCATCAGTCCATGTCAGATCTGTTATATCAGGAGAAAATTCATTGGTTACTTTTATATTGCTTGAGGCATTTGGACCGTGATTTTTTATAACAACAACGTAAGTAGCGGTTGTTCCTGGGGTGTATATTTCCTGATTATTTGTATTTGTTATTTCGAGATCTGCACCAACCGGCTGTACATTGGTATCTGTTGCAATGTTATTTTGAAGGTTAGGATCTGAAGTTGTGCTAGTGCTTTTTGCCTGGCACACCAAATTATCGGTATAATCCGTAGGGACTAACAATGTAATAGTATATATAAGGGTTTCTCCGGGAGCTAAAACGGCAACCTCGTTATATAAGTTTGTGTTTGTGCCTTGACTGCCATTGCTACCTGTCCAGGAGAAATTGGTTATTCCGGATGGTATATTTACAATTGTCACTACATTCTCAGCGTTTATAGCTCCATTGTTTTTAACAAGGACAGTATAAGTATGAGTTCCTCCGGGAATGTAAGCAACTTTATTGTCTGTTATCGACACAGTAATATCTGTATTAGGCAAAGTTTCTGGTAAATCTATGTCTACACAATTTGGACAATCCGGATTTGGGTCTGAAGTGTCGCTTGTTACTATAGTTTCACTTTTTAAGCTTCCCTGATAATTATCCGGGATCTGAAGCGTAATGGTATATACTACTTGATCATCTTTTGCTAGGTTGGGAATAGTATGGTTTAATTCAGTATTTGTTCCGGAGGATTCATTTGGGCCAGTCCAGGAAAATTGAGTTATTCCGATCGGTATTGCATTTACTACATTTACATTTACTGCATTTTCCGGGCCTTCATTTTTTACGGTTACCGTATAAACAGAAGTTGTTCCTTGTGTATAAGTGGTTTGATTATTGGTATTTGTTATAACAAGATCGGCACCGGTAATTTTTATATCTATATCTTCACTGATATTGTTTGATAATTTAGGGTCAAATTCATCTGCTTCTACATTAGCTCTCGCAATTAAATTAGTGTTAAATATAGCTGGTATTTGAATGGTAATATTAAATATCCTCTCTTGATTTAATGGTAAACTAGCTATTGTCAAATCAATATTCCCTGTGCCATTTTGACCTGTGTTTGATGTCCATACAATATCAGTGATTGCACTGTTAAAAATTGTTTTAACTTTTACATTAGTAGCTGTCAAAGGTCCGTTGTTTTTGACTTTTAAAGTGTAGTTGTGTGGTGTGTTTGGTTCGTAAAACGGAGTATCATTAGTAATGATAGCCGAAACATCCGCTCCGGTCCATTTTGCATCAGTATCAATAATCTCAATATTGTTTGATGGGTTAGGATCGACTCCATTATGTGTTGCATTTGCAACATTTGTCAGTTTACCAACCAGAGTAGTAGGAATTTGTACAATAATGATATAATTAAAAGATTGATTAGGCAGGATCTGAGGAATATAATTTGACAAATTCCCACTTCCAAAAGAATCAAAAGGACCCGTCCAGCTCATGTTTTGAATACCAGAAGGTTTAGGATTGGTTACGTGAACATTAAATGCAGTAGCAGGGCCATTGTTCTTTACATTTACTGTATATACAACACTCGTTCCTCCTATATAATAATCTTGATAATTTGTATTAGTCACTACAATGTCTGCCTGGCTGTAGATTGTAGTACTGAAAAGAATCAAAATAAATAATAGTAAAAATCTTTTCATATTTATATAAATTTAGAATTTTGGGATTCGACTAATAAGTAAAATAAATGTTAATTATTTTTTAATTTCCAAATATAAGTAATCGCTTAATAATAGTTCGTTAAATTTGCAAAAAATACAAATTTTATGATAAATGTTATAATTAAAGAGACTCAGAATCCGGCGGTATTAAAATTTGAATTTCCAGATTTTATAACGGCTAACCAAAGTTTCGAATTCAAAAATATAGATGAAGCTTCAAAGTCACCATTAGCACAAAAATTATTTTATCTGCCTTTTGTAAAAACAGTATATATTTCCGGAAACTTTATTGCAATAGAAAGATATAATATTGTCGAATGGGACGATGTAAAAGAGGCGGTTGCTGATCAAATTAACGAATTTGTAGCAAATGGCGGTCAAATTGTACAAATTGATGAAGCGGTTCACAACAAAAAAATCCCCGCAACAGTATATGGAGAAACCACGCCTAATCCGTCGGTATTAAAATTTGTTGTGAGTAGAATGCTTACCAAAACCGCATTCGAATTTAAAAATATAGACGAAGTTTCAGCATCTCCTCTGGCTCATGAATTGTTTAAATTTCCTTTTGTCAAAGAAGTTTTTATAGACGAAAATTATATTTCTGTAACTAAATACGATGTGGCGGACTGGTCAGAAATTACCTTGGAATTACGTACTTTTATCAAACAATTTATTGAAAACGGAGGAATAGTTATCGATGAAACTAAAGTTATTGAGTCATTAAAAGTTGAGAAGCAAAAAATAGAAAATTTTGACAATCTTGATACCACATCCCAACAAATTATAAACATCCTGGAAGAGTATGTAAAACCAGCTGTTGCCGCAGATGGAGGAAATATTCTCTTCGATTCCTATGATGCAATAGATAAACGTGTAAAAGTGGTACTTCAAGGAGCTTGTAACGGATGTCCATCGTCGACTTTTACCCTCAAAATCGGGATAGAAAGTATGCTCAAAAATATGCTCAACGATGAGGAAATAAAAGTAGAAGCCATAAACGGATAATTTTAAAAAAAAAGCCATAAATTTAAGCGTTTCAAAACAAGAAGCGCTTTTTTTGTTTTAGAAGATATTCTCCACAATTTTTATCACTCTTTGGTTTAGACAAGTAAAGGGCTTCTTATTGGAGCTAAATAACTTAAATTATGAACGAACTATATAAAGAAAGTAGTCCTTATCTGTTACAACACGCCAATAATCCTGTGCATTGGAAATCTTGGAGTGAAAAAAGTTTACAATTTGCAAAACAAGAAAATAAACTCTTACTGGTAAGTATTGGTTACTCAACTTGTCATTGGTGTCATGTTATGGAACATGAAAGTTTTGAGAACCAAGAAGTTGCCCGGGTCATGAATGAGCATTTTGTGAATATCAAAGTAGATAGAGAGGAACGTCCGGATGTCGACGCAATCTATATGACAGCTTTACAAATCATGACAGGAAGAGGAGGTTGGCCGCTTAATGTAGTTTGTCTGCCGGATGGGCGACCGGTTTGGGGAGGAACTTATTTTTCTCCACGAGAATGGATGGATACTTTATCTCAACTGCAAAATTTATTCCAGGATCAGCCGGAGAAATTAATAGAATATGCAGGTAAATTAACAGAAGGAATAGCGTTTTTGCAAATCAGATCTACCTCAAAAAATGATGAAAATAAAAAATTCCTATTAGAAGATTTAATTTCAAAATGGAAAAAAAGTTTCGATTGGGATTATGGAGGAATGGCAAGATCTCCAAAATTTATGATGCCCAATAATTATCAATTTCTTCTGCGTTATGCTTTTGAAAATAATAATCAGCCGATTTTAGATTTTGTTCATCTTACTCTGACCAAAATGGCACAGGGAGGAATTTTTGATGTTATTCAAGGCGGTTTTTCGAGATATGCTGTAGATATGAAATGGCACATTCCTCATTTCGAAAAGATGTTGTATGACAATGCACAGCTTTTATCCCTTTATTCGGAAGCATACAAACTTACCAAAAACCCACTGTATGAAGAAGTAATCCGGAAAATTGTAAAATTTCTGGAAGAAGAATTTTTAACTCCTGAAGGATGTTTTTACAGTGCATTGGACGCAGATAGTCTAAATGCAAAAGGGAAATTGGAAGAAGGAGCTTTTTATGTTTGGACAAAATCCGAATTACAAGAAGTGCTAGGTGAAGATTTTCAATTGTTTGCTCAGGTTTTTAATATAAGTGAATTTGGTTATTGGGAACACGATAATTATGTGTTAATCCAAAAACAAACATTAGACAAAATAGCTGAGCAAAATCATATTTCATTATCAGAATTGAAATTCAAAAAAACAATATGGGAAAGTTTATTGCTTCAAAACAGAAATTTGAGATCAAAGCCAAGACTTGACGATAAAATATTAACATCATGGAATTCGTTGGCAATTAAAGGCCTTATAGATGCTTACAATGCTTTGGGAGAAGAAAGATATTTAGCGTTGGCTGTGAAAAATGCGGATTTTATTCAGAACAATCTTCTTGATCAAAGTGGGTTTTTATATAGGAAATTCAGTAATAACCAGTCTTCAATCAATGCGTTTTTAGAAGATTATGCTTTTGTAATACAGGCATATTTGTCGCTTTATAAAACTACCGGATCGGCTCAATGGGTTATTGAGGCAAAACAATTGATGGATTATTGCCTGGATAATTTTTACCAGGAATCACAAGTGTTTTTTACATTCAAATCCCAACAAGATAATCCATTGATTTCTATTTATTTTGAGATTGAGGACAATGTAATTCCTTCTTCTAATTCGGTTATGGCTCAGAATTTATTTGAGTTAGGAATTATTTTCAATAATATATATTACCAAAATATTTCAAAGAAAATGCTGAATATAATTTTATCAAATATAGATTATCCGTCAGCATTTTCTCAATGGTTGAATTTGTATTTGACTACTTCGGCGCAATTTTTAGAAATCACAATTACAGGAAAAAATGCAGTTTCTTATCTGAAAGATTTTAATCAAAGGTATCTTCCTAATGCCATGATTATAGCCTCAGAAAAAATCAATAATATTCCTCATTTTCAGGATAAAATTTTTGATGATGAAACTCAGTTTTATATTTGTAAAAATAAAATGTGCTGGCCTCCGGTAAAAGATATTGATTCGGTTTTTGATTTAATCGGAAGTTAAAAAGATTTACATTTGTGTTGAACTTTAAAACAATAAATTTTTTATATGCAGATTGAAAGTAAATTAATAGAAGATTCGCGGTATTTTACCAATTACACACAACAATTTATAGAGAAATTTATAGATTATTCCCCAAAGCTTATCTGGTCTTTTCTGGTCTTGTTTGTCGGACTTTATGGGATAAGATTCGTCAACAGGCTCATTAGGAAAATTATGTTGAGAAGAAATGTGGATCCTACACTATCCAAATTTGTTGCGGATGTTTTGTTATGGGTTTTAAGAATTTTGTTGTTTGTGACCTTTATCTCTCAATTGGGAATAGAAACTACTTCTTTTGTGGCAATTTTAGGAGCTGCAGGATTGGCAATTTCACTCTCGTTGCAAGGATCCCTGTCTAATTTTGCAGGAGGAATGTTGATTATATTGTTCAAACCGTTTAGAGTGGGAGACGATATAGAAGCACAGGGAGTTTCCGGAACAGTTGCGGAGATTCAGATTTTTGTGACCAAATTAATTACGGGAAATAATCAAACCATATTTATACCAAACGGAACACTTTCTAACGGAACAATAATAAATTATTCTATGCAGGGAAGGAGACGTGCGAGTTTATTGTTTTCGGTATCTTATGATGTAAATCTTAAAGAGGTAAAAGACATAATAATGGAAATAATGCAATCGAATCCAAAAGTTCTTAAAAACCCTACCCCTTCAATTTTGGTTACGGATCTTACAGATACTGCGGTGAGACTTTCTTTGAGACCTTGGGCGAAAAATACAGATTTTAGTTTGATGACTTCAGAAATATTAGAAGCTTGTAAAACAGGTCTAATAGAAAAAGGAATAGAGATTCAGCCTTATACAACCAGTATAACTAAGAAAAACTAAAATTGTATCAGGAAATAAAAAAACCCGAAAATTTAATTTTCGGGTTTTTTTATTTTATTTGAGAATTCTTATGCTTCAAACGGAAGAATAGAAACGTATGATTTGTTGTCTCTTTTCTTTTGAAATTTCACAATTCCATCAACCTTTGCATGCAAAGTGTGATCTTTACTAATGTAAACGTTTTCACCTGGATTGTGTTT
>CAZSOC010000064.1:462-10063 GCA_964608415.1 uncultured Flavobacterium sp. | reverse complement strand
AAACCTTAAGACCTGCAATTGCATTGTCATTTATACCTAAGGTATAACCAGTCCAAGTTAAGTTATCTATCACAACTTGTCTGTTAGTATCTG
Source organism: uncultured Flavobacterium sp. (assembly GCA_964608415.1). GTDB lineage: Bacteria > Bacteroidota > Bacteroidia > Flavobacteriales > Flavobacteriaceae > Flavobacterium. The sequence goes on along the minus strand of CAZSOC010000064.1, from coordinate 9,970 downwards.
CTGTTTCTGTACCGAAAACTCTAAGTTCTAACGTAAAATTACCTGAAACATTAATGTTGTCAACAGTAAAAGGAACAACAGTTGCATCTTCACCAGAGGCAAATGTGTGGGTAAATTGACCTACTACATCTCCGTTGATTACCAATTCTACCTGTCTTACAGCATTACCGGTAAAAGCTTTTCTGATATCTACAGAAAAATTACCAATACCACCTGTTAAACTTGCGGATACACTACTTTGATTAGGATTAACATTATGTCTTCTCAACATTATACCTTTACCCGTGATAGGATATGTTTGTTCTCCTGTTACGTGTGCATAATCCCAAGTAACTCCATTATCACCATCAAATGATCCGTTAACATATTGATTACCTTCAAGCGCATGATTCTCAAAAGTTTCGCTACCTTGAGCAAATGTTAAACCTGTAATGGTTAATAAAAATAAAGTGTAAAGTTTTTTCATTTGTTTTTTTTTAAATTTTATTAGGCAAATATATAAAGTAATTTCTTTGCTTTAAAACAAATTAGTGTAAATTTATTATTAAATTGTTTTATAAAAAAGCAGGTAATTACTTAATAATTAACTTTCTAGTATAAGTTGCTTCTCCTTCTTTTATTTTGATTATATAAACTCCGGGAGAAAGAGAAGATACATTTACTTCTTTTGATGTTTGTGTGACCTGAAATACTTTTTTTCCTAATACATCAAATATTGTTATTTCTTTTGTGAGATTTTGTTTAGAAGTGATATAGATTTTTCCATTACTTACAGGATTCGGATAAAAGTTCACTACTTCTGTCGAATTACTGTTTGTTGCTTTCACTTCTTGTGCATTCAATTGAAAAATTGGAACAAAAAGAGTTAATAATATAATATAAAAGTATTTTTTTAGCATTTTTTGAAATTCATAATTGTAAAGTTAATCAATAATTTCAAAAATTGTACCGTTGTATGATTTTTTAATTAAAATTTATGAAAAAACAAGAACACCTGCTGTTATGGCAGGTGTTTCTTACCTAAAAACTAATATTAATCTACAAACCTATTGTCCATCCCTGAGTCCATGCTGGTGCCGATGTTCCGTTTCCGGCACCTGTTGCATTTGTGTTTTCCGAAAAAACATTCTCAATATCTACAGAAACGTCGTTACTGTCTTTGCCTTTTGCTTTTGCAGGAATGTTGTCGAATTTTACATTGGTCGCTTTTAAAGTTCCGTTTGCAATATAATCTATACTTTCTGAATGCTGAACATCAAATCCTACCAAAAAGTTACTTAGAACCAAGTTGTCGAATGTGCCCTGAGTTCCTACTCTGAGCTTTAAAGCCTGAGATTCTGATCCTTGATCTCCTAATCCGATCAAAGTAAGATTTTTTATCGAAGGATTGGAAATAGGTGTCGCCAAGTGGTTGCTTGCATTGTTATCGGCTTCAATTCCTCTGTTTCCTCTTCCCAAACCTAATTTTCCATACCAGTTTTCATTTGTACCATTCCATCCTTCTGTCCAGTCAAACTGGTCATCTTCATTTGAGGTAGCAACTAAATATTTTGTATTTACAGTTCCGCCGAACCATTCAAACCCATCATCGGCTCCTTCGTGAACCTGAACATATTCTATCGTTGTTGCATTCCCGACACCGAATAAAGAGAGTCCGTTAAATTCTTTTTCGCTGTTATAAGCAAATCCCGAATACTCAATTCTTAAATATCTTATCACTCCGGAGTTGTCATTTTCTACCGTTCCTCCGTATGTTAGTTCAGAAACTTCTGCAGATGCTGTAGCTCCTTTATTGATCGGTGCTTTACCACAGATTACCAAACCTCCCCATTGTCCGGGTGCTTTTTGTGCTTTATCACTTGTCATTATTACCGGATTTGTAGCAGTACCATTAATGAAGATCTGACCGCCCTGAGCAACTGCAATATAAGAAGTTCCTGTTGTTCCTTCAATTCTTGTTCCTGCAGGAATAGTAAGTTTTGCCGTATTTTTTACAACAAGCTTTCCGGTAAGTTTATAAATTTTTGAGGCATCAAGAACAACTTCTCCGTCATTGATTTCACCTTTAAAATCATTTTCATTTAATTCAAATGAAGATGAAGGTCCGGTAGCCGAATTATCATCACTTGAGCAGGATGTTATTGTGGAACCAGCTATTAATGCTATTCCTAAAACTTTTAAAATTGATTTTTTCATCGTTGTTTTCATTTAGTTGATTATCTGATGCAAATTTGCTTTGGAAATTTTCTAAACTCGTTAATTTCAAATGATGCTTTTGTTATTTTGAAGTGTAAAAAATGTAAATAAATTGTAAATCAGGTAACTTTTTATTAACATTCATTCTGCTAACTTTCCGGTATTAAGTATATAAGCATTATTTATTTGCTTATTTTTGCAAAATGGAAACAAACAGACAGAAAAAAATAGGAGGGGTTATACAAAAAGATTTAGTAGAGATCCTGCAGGGAGAGGTGAGAAAAAACGGAATTTCAAATTTGGTTATTTCGGTTTCTAAAGTAAAAGTAACAACAGATTTATCCATTGCGAGTGTTTATTTAAGTATTTTTCCTCAGGAAAAAGCCGCAGAAACATTAGCTGCAATAAAAACAAACGCTCCGTTAATTAAGCATGACTTATCTCAAAGAGTACGTTTGCAATTAAGAAAAGTACCCAATCTGATTTTTTATATAGATGATTCATTAGATTATATCGAAAAGATAGATAATGCTTTGTCCGGAAAAGAAAACCCAATTGAAAACAGAGATTTGCTTGAACGCAGAAAAAAATCATAATTCGTGAATTTTCCGCTATATATTGCTAAAAGATATTTGGTTAGTGCCAGCAAGAATACTGCAATCAACATCATCAACAGGATTGCAATATTTGGTATTATCGCAGGGTCGATGGCGTTATTTGTGGTATTATCTGTTTTTAGCGGATTAGTAGATTTTAGCTTGTCGTTTGTAAATTCAGTAGATCCGGATCTCAAAGCAATTTCGATAAAAGGAAAATCTTTTGAAATTTCTTCTAATCAGGAAAATCAGATCAAACAAATTTCCGGAATTGCTAATTATAGTAAAGTTGTAGAAGAACAGCTGCTTTTTAACTTCAAAGAAAAACAACAGGTTGCAATCCTTAAAGGTGTAGACAGTACTTTTGTAGAAGTTACGCCTATTCAGGAAAGTTATTTTAATGGAGAATGGCTGGAACCTCAATCGCTCCAGGTAGTAGTTGGCGCTATGATTTCTCAAAAACTTTCTATGGGATTGTTCGATTATGTAAATAAGCTGGAAGTTTATGTCCCAAAAGCGGGAAAAGGGGCAATAGATTTGGTTTCTGATTTCAAAAAACAAATTTTAGTTCCTGTGGGAATTTTTAGCATAAGCGAAGATGTCGATGGTAAATACGTTTTTGCAGATTATGAACTGGTTCAGGAGTTATTGGATTTTAAACCTACCGAAATTACATCAATAGAGTTTAAACTGGCTAAAAACTCTAAAGAAAAGGAAGTCATTCAGAAACTTCAAAATATCTTAGGAAAAGATATTGCTATAAAAAACAGAATGCAGCTCAACGAGACTTTGTATAAAATGCTTAATACCGAAAATATTGCGGTTTATCTCATTTTTACCTTAGTAATTATTGTGGCATTATTTAATCTGATCGGAGCATTGATCATGATGATTATCGAAAAGAAAAATAATCTTAAAACATTGCTCAGTCTTGGCGTCGAGTTAAAAGACCTTCGTAAAATCTTTCTGTTTCAAGGAGCGTTACTTAGTATTGCCGGAGGAATTATAGGTTTGATATTGGGGATAATAATTGTATTTGTCCAACAACAATTTCAGTTGGTAATGATTACTGATATTTTAGCCTATCCGGTTGTTTTTTCGATCAAAAATATTGTAATTGTATTGATTACAATAATAGTTTTGGGGTTTGGAGCATCTGTTTTAGCATCGAATAGTGTTAATAAAAAATTACTGGGGTAAAATTTAAGCATCGAAAGTCAAAACCCGAAATAAACAAAAAAGCAAAAGTCCAAATAAAACTCTTGCTTCTTTATTTTAGAAATCTCCAAACTTTTGCTCCTGAATATTATTTCTCAACAGCAAATCTTCTTGCTACTTCAGTCCAGTTAATTACATTGAAAAAAGCTTCAATATAGTCTGGTCTTCTGTTCTGATAGTTTAAATAATACGCGTGTTCCCAAACATCCATTCCCAATATTGGTGTTCCGCCGCAACCTACATCCGGCATTAAAGGATTATCCTGGTTTGGAGTCCCGCATACATCCAGTTTTCCTCCTTTGTGTACACAAAGCCAAGCCCATCCTGACCCAAATTGTCCTGCTCCTGCTTTAGCAAATTTTTCTTTAAACTCTTCAAAAGAACCAAAAGATTTTTCAATTGCGTCAAGCAAATCTCCTGTAGGTTCTCCTCCGCCATTAGGTGACATAATGGTCCAAAACAAATTATGATTGTAAAAACCACCACCATTATTTCTTACAGCAGCATTCTTTTTATCGAGATTTATCAAAATATTTTCAATGGTCAAACCTTCCAGATCCGTTCCTGCAATAGCAGAATTTAGATTTGTGGTATAAGCGTTATGATGTTTCGTATGGTGAATTTCCATGGTTCTCGCATCAATATGTGGTTCTAATGCATCATATGCATAAGGTAATTTTGGTAATTCAAAAGCCATAATATCTGTATTTAAAATTTATAATTTTATTTCCAAAATTAAACATTTAACTTTGGAAATGAAAATATAATTTCGTTAACAATAATGTAAGAGATTATTCTGCCTTTGCTGCAAGTGCTTGCCAAAATTATTTTCGAAAACCAAAATACTCAATATGCAAAAACCATCATTTTCCATATACAACGCATCGGCAGGATCAGGAAAAACCTATGCCTTGGTCAAAGAATACCTCAGGATAATTCTTACTTCTCAAAAAAATGATGCTTATCGAAATATATTAGCCATTACGTTTACCAACAAAGCTGTTCACGAGATGAAAAGCAGAATTGTAGGAAATCTTTCTCAATTTGCCAGTGACGATCCCAATCAGAAAACATTATCCTTAATGCTGGATCTGGCTTCAGAAATCAAAATGTCTGTTGCAGAAATCAAACAAAAATCACAGCAAATTATTAAACACATTATTCATAATTATGCTGCATTTGATATTTCGACCATAGACAAATTTACCCATCGTGTCATTCGGACTTTTGCGCATGATTTGCAATTGCCTATGAGTTTTGAAGTCTCGCTTGATACAGAAAATTTACTCGCAGAGGCTGTGGACGCACTTATTGCACAGGCTGGAGAAGACCCAACATTGACCAGACTGCTTATCGATTTTACTATGGAAAAAGCAGATGATGATAAAAGTTGGGATGTTTCCAGGGAAATTCTTGATACGGGAAGGTTATTACTTAATGAAAATTATCGCGAGGAGATTGATCATTTCAAAACCAAAACCATAGACGATTTTACTCAGATCAAAACCAGGGTAAAGCTTGCCATTCGAGATATCGAAACTCAATATGTAAAAGAAGTTGATCAAATTTTTCAGCTTTTAGAAAAAAACAAAGTTGATCTTACTTCTTTTTCGTCAGGTTATTTTCCGAAACATTTAGAACGGATCAAAGCTCATCAGCTCAATAATACGCACAAACGACATTTTAAAGAAGAAGATATTTCGATAAAAAAAGCAGCTAAAGATAAAGCTATAATAGAATCGCTTTTGCCGGAAATTATTACTCAAATGCAATTTATTTATGCCAATTACGAAAAGAAAAATTTCTTTTTGGCATTTCTCAAGAATATTACGCCTTTGTCCTTGCTTAATCGGGTAAGTCAAGAGTTTACAAAAATTCAGAAAGAACAAAATATACTTTCTATTGCAGAGTTTAACGCGATTATTTATAATGAAATTCAAAGTCAACCCGCTCCATTTATTTATGAAAGATTAGGAGAAAGATACAAACATTTCTTTATCGATGAATTTCAGGATACTTCACAGATGCAATGGCAAAACCTCATTCCGCTTATCGATAATGCACTTTCAAGTGAAGATTTACAAGGTGAAAAAGGTACATTGATGATTGTTGGAGATCCAAAACAATCTATTTATCGTTGGCGTGGAGGAAAAGCCGAACAGTTTATCGATTTGAGCAAAGATGAAAACCCATTTGCCAATCCTGATAAAAAAGTGATTCCGCTTGGTAAAAATTTCAGAAGTTATTCTCAAGTGGTAACGTTCAATAATCAATTTTTTAGATTTCTTTCGGGAGAATTTTCAGAGAAAAAGTATCAAGAATTATATGAGAAATATAGCTGGCAGGACACCAATGATAAAATTGGCGGTTATGTAAATATTTCATTTATTTCCAAAATAGAAAAATCTCAGGATGAAGATGTACCGGAAAAGGCAGAATTATATCTTCAAAAAGTTTTGGCAACGATTTTGCAGGCTCAAAATAACGGATTCGATTACAGCGAAATAGTTGTTGTTGTTCGTAGAAATAAAGATGGAGTATTGATTGCGAATTATCTTACAGAACAAAATATTCCGATACAATCATCAGAAACTTTGTTGCTGGCGAATACTTCAGATATCAAAATTATTATTCATATACTTAAATACCTTAACAATCCGTCAGATCTGGAAGCCAAAGCATTTATTTTGCAATATCTGGCTTCAGACATTCAGACACAGATGCCGATTCATGATTTTATTGCGGCCGGTATGGAGATCAGAAACGAGAAAGAATTTGAAACCTGGCTGCAAAAACTTGATATTGAGCTGTCGTTTGATTCCATCAGAAAAAAATCGTTGTATGAAGCTACCGAGATCATCATCAAGAAATTTCTAAAGAAAACATACAATGCTTACATTCAGTTTTTTTTGGATATAGTTTTAGAAAGAGATATGAAATATCAATCGGGAATTTCGGATTTTCTTAATTACTGGAATAAAAATTCGGAAAAACTCAGTATTCCTTCGCCGGAAAACACAGAAGCGATCCGTATTATTTCGATACATAAATCAAAGGGATTGGAATTTCCTGTGGTGATTTTTCCTTTTGCAGATGAAGATTATAACAGACAGCCTAAAGATAAAATTTGGCTGGATTCTGGTGACGAGACCATAGGATTAGAAAAAGTATTGGTAGAAAACAATAAAGCTGTTGAACAATTTAGCGAATCTGCATCAATGATTTTTCAACAAAAAAACCAAGAGAGATTACTTGATAATATCAATGTGCTGTATGTTGCTTTGACCAGGGCAGAAGAACAGTTATATGTTATTTCGCAATATCAGGAAATCAATAAATCGGGAGAATATCCGGACAATCTGGCTAGTTTTTTCATTACATATTTACAACATATGAAGATTTTTGAAGAAGGAAAGTTAGAATATGATTTTGGAAGTCCGCAAAAAATTTCGCTACAAAAAACACCTGTTTCATTACCAAAATCTATTGAAATTTCTGCTGAATTATTAGATTTTGAAAACATAAAGATCGCTCAGAGAGAAGCATTAATGTGGGGATCACATCAGCAAAGTGCTATAGAATATGGGAATATTATACACGAAATCCTTTCTTTAATACATACTTCAAAAGATATTGATACGGCTGTTGAAAAATCGATTACAAACGGATTGATCGCTACAACCACAGAAGAAGTCGTGAAATCAGCAATTGAAAAAATCGTTTTCCATCCGGATTTAAAAGAATATTTTTCTGATGATTCAATTGTTTTAAACGAAAAAATCATCATCAGGACCAATCAGGAAATTGCCAAACCGGATAGAATCATCATCAATCCTCAAAACGAAGTTTTATTACTGGATTATAAAACGGGAATACATCGTCCTGAACATAAGAAACAACTTGAAATGTATACAGAAACATTAGAGTCAATGCAATACAAAGTAATACGAAAAGCCTTGGTGTATATAGGTGAAAGCATACAAATCGTGAATTTTTAATTTAATTTATGTTTAGTAAAATACTTTAAAAAGTGAAAAACAATTACGAAATTCAATATCTTTGAGAGATGAAGTTAGAATCTCAAATACAAAAAATATCCAGTTTTCGGCATTTGGAACTTTTGGCAAATCAAGTTGTTGAAGGATTTATTTCGGGAATGCATAAAAGTCCGTTTCATGGATTCTCGGCAGAATTTGCCGAACACAAAGTGTACAATTCGGGCGAATCGACCAAACATATCGATTGGAAGTTATTTGCAAAAACCGATCGTTTGTACACCAAACGTTATGAAGAAGAAACCAATTTAAGATGTCATTTGATCATAGATAGTTCTTCGTCAATGCATTACCCGAAGCTCGAACAGAATGAGCCGTTTTATCAAAGTAAAATTGGTTTTTCTATTTTGGCATCGGCTGTTTTAATGAATTTACTCAAAAAACAACGTGATGCTGTTGGATTGAGTGTGTTTTCTGACCATTATGAGTATTATGCTCCCGAAAAAGGAAGCGATCGCCATCATAGAATGCTGTTGGATCAATTAGAAAGATTGTTGCAAACACCTCAACAATCCAAAAACACGGATACGGTAATCTATTTGCATCAAATTGCAGAAAAAATACATCGCCGTTCAATGATTGTATTGTTTACAGATATGTTTCAAAATGGAGATGATGAAGCATTATTTAATGCATTACGACATCTCAAACACAATAAGCATAAAGTAGTTTTGTTTCATGTTTTTGATGAAAAAACCGAACAAACTTTTGATTTTGATAATGCACCGCGTAAATTTATCGATGTAGAATCGGGTGAAGAGATCAATATTTTTGCAGATAATATTAAAGAAGCATATGAAAACCAGGTTTCTTCTTATTTTAAAAAAATCGAACAGACCTGCATTCAGAATAAAATTAAGTATGTGCGGGTAAATACAGGAGCAAATTTTGAAAAAATCATGATGACATACCTGGTTGAAAAACAATCTTTTGGATAAAGGAATAGAAAATATTTTGATTTTTTTCACAAAAACATTTGCTAATGTAGAAATCTGTAGTATATTTGCAACCGCAATAAAGCAGAGGTTTGGTAGTTCAGTTGGTTAGAATACATGCCTGTCACGCATGGGGTCGCGGGTTCGAGTCCCGTCCAGACCGCTAAATTGGGAGAAGGTTTTCGGAAACGAAAACCTTTTTTGCCCAATAAAAGCATCAAAAATAGTTGTGTTGTTTTTAACCCGTAAGGGTTAGGTTTAGTAGTTAGACCAATGAAAAGCTTTCCCCAAAAGGGATGGCTTTTTTGATTTTAACCCCGTCATTTTTCAGCTATTTAATTTTCAAATTTTTATCGGCTGTATTATTTCAGAAAACTTTACGAACTTTGCCGAAAGTATAATTTATGAGAAAAATAGAACATATCGGTATTGCTGTAAAAAGTTTGAAAAACTCTAATTTGGTTTTCGAAAAATTATTTGGGAATTTCGTCGTTATTTATTTCTTTAT
>CAZSOC010000064.1:0-452 GCA_964608415.1 uncultured Flavobacterium sp. | reverse complement strand
GTGTGAGAACTTCTTTTTTTATGAATGGACCCAATAAGATAGAATTGCTTGAGGCAACCAATCCGGAAAGTCCTATTGCTAAGTTTTTAGAAAAAAAAGGAGAAGGAATCCATCATATTGCTTTTGATGTTGCTGATATTGTTGCAGAAATCGAGCGTTTAAAAAATGAAGGTTTTGTAGTGCTGAACGAAACTCCAAAAAAAGGAGCAGACAATAAATGGGTAGCGTTCCTGCATCCTAAATCTACAAATGGAGTTTTGATTGAATTATGTCAAGAGATTGTTTGATTTTTTGAAATATTTTCAAAATATAATTTATTGAAAATAAACCTTTCAGAACAATATAATCGTCATTTGATAAAATCAATGTAAAAAACATTTGCAACGAAACAAAAATAGTAGTAATATTGCATCCTCTTAACTGGTCCTATAGCTCAGTTGGTTAGAGCACCT
>CAZSOC010000063.1:0-10200 GCA_964608415.1 uncultured Flavobacterium sp. | reverse complement strand
ACGAATATTTAAACAAAGGCGAATACGGTTTGTCCCACTCTTTATCAGGCGGAATAAGCCCTGTTCCTCCGTAAGTCATCGGGGAATAGTTCAATGGTGCTGCAAGCTCCTGTGTTCCGTCCAGAACCGCATAATCATTGGCTTCCAAAGCATTTACCAGCGGAATATCCAATCCGTCCTGCCAGATACAGGTTTTTCCTCCTGCTTCCACTCCGTGCTCGTGCCAGGTGGAGTTGGGTGTAATTACAAAATCGTTTACTTCCAGCATAATTTTGTTTCCGTCCACTACGGTATAACCGCCTTCGCCTTCCATAATAAATCGTAGGGCAGAGGCTTTGTGCCTGTGAGCCGAAGTAAATTCCCCGGGACGTGTAACCTGAATTCCCGTATAAAGCCAACCGACTGCGGCACTTACATCTCTCCGTTTGTCGTTTACGAGATAAACTACTCTTCTTCCTGCCTGTTCGGGTGTTACGAGCTCCGAAGATTTTAAAACCAGATGCCTTAAATCTTCGTATTTCCACAACATCGGGATAGAAGAACTTCTCGGTTCCCAAGGTTCGATGTCGTTGGCAACCGTCCATAAAGCTCCTGCTCCGAGAGTTTCCAGTTCCTTATAATAGGCTTCGAGTTCGGGGGTGTCTTGAACTCTTGCTCTTCCGTAAATGTCGTCTGAATGTTGTTCGTTCATAATTTTTTATTTTTTAAAGTCAAATTATTTAGTATCGTTAAATTTTTTAAACCCAAATTTCTCAATTAATTCTGTATATTCTTCTTGAAATGATTTTTTAATATGATGAATTTCCTGATTTTTAATGTAATTTCTAACTTTGTCAACTACAGACTCCGAAACAGATACCGCAAAATACTCATCTTGCCATTCCAATTTCTCTGTAATAAAATTCTGTTTGTTAAACCAAAAAGCTGATTCGCCCTTTATCAATTGCATTATTTTACTGATGGTTTGCTCTGAACCTAATGAAATCAAACAATGGCAATGGTCGTTATACCCGTTTATAAAATCAATGAAAATACCTTTTTCATTTGCATTTTCTTTTATATGCTGCCACATTGCCTTTCTGATTTCGGGTGTTTTCAAATAAGGTATCCTGTTTTTTGTACTCCAAACAAAATGAATATAAACTTTTATAAATGGCATACTTTATAATTTATTTGGCTAAAGCCAATTGACTTTTCTTTATTTGTTCCACAGGCTAAAGCCTGTGACAATTCAATTTTGTAATAATTCAAATTTATGATGATTTATTTTACTAAATCTGTAACTATTCAATTTTGTAACAATTTACTTTTTTAATTCTATTAATATCAAATTGTTTTCAGATTGATTTTTAATTGCCTCCAGATTTATCTGGAGGCAAATTGTTGTTTATGAGTAGGGGCTTTAGCCAAAATCTATTTTTCTGAATCATCTATAAAAGTAATTCTTTTTGTCGGAGCGATATTTACCCGTAAATCAAAAATATCAAAACGGTTGTAATGTCCTAAAATATCATGCATTTGTTTCGGCTGAATACATTTTGCCAAATCAATTTCCGCATAGATAATTCCCTCGTCATCAATAAGCGGCTGTCCGATAACTGCTCCGTTTGGACCAATAAAACCCGAAAAAGCACTGCTTTTTCTTGATAGCAATTCTTCTACATTGGGAACTTCGGGTTTTAGAATGTCCATAATTTCTTTTGAAACAGTCGAACAGGAAACAATCGTAAACAATTTTCCTTCAAACGAATGTGCTGCTGCTCGGATTTTGATAGCTTCTGCCATATCATAATCGGGTGGAGCAACAGGAAGTGAAATATAATTTGCAATATGGATAAGCTCTCCTTGTGAAAGCAACGTAAAACGAGCTAATGTATTGGTGTTTTCCCCGCAAGCCAGCGTTCCGATTGGTCCGACTTCGGTATCGTAAACCTTTAAGGACGAACCATCTCCCGAAGTCCACGTCAGTTTTTCAGCCCAGGTTGGAACTAACTTTCGGTGTTTTCCGATAAGTTTTCCTTTGTTGTCGATGATAAGGTTGGTATTGTAAATTTCCCCGTAGCTCTGTCCTCTTTCGTTAATCCCGATAACGATATGGATATCGTAATCTTTCGCTGTTTTGTAGAGCTTTTGCATTACCGTATCTTCAACCGAAACGGAATTTTTATACAACTTTTCATACCATTTGCTGCCCTGTACAGGAGTCATAATCCAGTTCCAGTACGGATAACCTGCTACAAATACTTCGGGAAAAGCAATGAGTTTTGCTCCGTTTTCTGACGCTTCTTTTATAAACGAAACAGCCTTGTCAATCGTTTTTTCCACATTCAGAAAAACAGGCGAAGTCTGAACCGTTGCTGCTTTAAATTTTTTGAATTCCATAGTTTGTTTAATTATGAATTTTAAATTACGAATTACGATTTTGGAAAAAAGGTTTATTAGTATTCTTTATTCTGTTAGCCATTTGTTCATTTGTTCGAGCATTTTTTTATAATCGACACAATTAAAACTTCTGAAATCTTCCCAATCATCAATTTCGTCTTTGATGTTATATTTTTCATTTTCGTTGTAAGTTCCCGAAATAATTTGTCTTTCTATCATAGTTTTTGCAAACTTTCTATCTACTATGCTTGGTAAACCTCTTGTGCAGGTAAATTCATAAAAAGGCTTATAAAAGATAATTCCGTCAATGATGTCTTCGTATTTCAGATTTTCAAAATAATATTGGTAGTCAAATTTTTCTTTACCAAAAGAAGTGTTTTTTATTGAAAATCCAACAGATTTATTTTTTGTAAGTTCAAAAGCGGCATCCCATTTTCCGTCGGCTGATAATTCAATCGAAAGAGGTTCTGTACCGTATATTTCGGCATTCCACTCTAAAGGTATCCATTTATACCAATTAAATACAACAGTTTTTAGGGTATTAGGGTATTTTTCTTTTAAAAATCCTCCAACACTCCTCATTCTTACTTTTCCTTTGTATTTATAATCTAATTTAATTGCGTGAGGACGGCTTTGGATATAAAGAGCTTTTTTGCGACCATTTATAGGTATTTGCTTTTCATATAGTTGAATAAAATTATCAGACATTAAACTATCACGAGTATCTTTAATTGAAATTTCTCTGTCAAATTTGCTGTATTTTTCTTTGGTCATTCCGTCCCACTCAAAAGCACAATCTGTAAATCCAACAGTAATTTTTTCATTTTCATTTAATTCTTTATTGATGTTGTAAATTCCTTTCAAATATTTTATCATATTGTATTTATCCCATAGAGGATTAAAGTCAAGTTCACGGTAAAGTTTTACAAATTCCTTTTCAAAAGTTTTCTGATTTTTAAAATTTCCTTTTACAACTTTATTTCCCCATTCAGTTTTATTAACCACACCAACTTCGGTATAAATATGACTAATGTTTTTTATAAATCTTTCGTCTTTTAAAATATCTAAAATCAAATCATACTGCGTGGTATCTCTGTGGTCACGTTCCCCTAAAATTATAATGTCATTTGTTTCAAATAGCTCAAAAATATAATCTTTCGGGGATTGATTTTGCTCTTTTAAAAAATTATAATATTCAGTTACAGTTATTTGTGAAAAACAAATTTGTGAAATAAATAATAATATGAAAAATATTTTTTGTTTCATTACTTCATAGTTTTATCTGTTTTGCAATAACATTTTTTTTATTAAGACAATCTGACCTAAATGATAATAGCTGTGTTCAATCATCGCTTCTATATTACAATGATACGTTCCGTATTTTTCATCAACAAAAACATCGTTTAGTTTTTCTTCGGTCATTTGCTCTACAAAAACAGCAAAACGTTCTGTATCATTTCAAAATTTATTTAGAAACTCTTCTCATTGATTCTGTGATTGAACAGGAGGAAAGTCAAAACTATATTTGTCTTTAATATCTAACGTACCTCCGCTGAAAACGTTTAATATTCCCGATATATAATAATGTATATGCTGTGCTAAAACCGAAACGGTATTTATAGAATTTATTTTTTGTGTTGCAATTTCCCAGTGTAAACCAGATAATTGGTCTTTATAATTTGTATTCGCAATTAAGGATAACTTCTCTGAAACGATGAGCTATTTGATAGGTTTGAGTATTCATATAATATGTTTAATTTTCTTTTTAACTAACTCCGACAGAGTTTAAAACTCTGTCGGAGTTGTTGAATTGTTAAACTATAAATTTACTTATTTTCTCTTTCATTTCTTCCGAAAAAGGCTCGGCTTTTATGCTGTTTCTGTCTTCGGATATTTTTACGTTTACCAAAGTAACTTCTCCTTCCAGACAAATGTTTCCGTTTTCGTCTTCAAATCGAAATCCGCAAATTACAGATGATGATTTGAGTTCTTTTACCCACAATTTTTTGGTTAGTGTTTCCCCCAATCGAGCCGCTTTTTTGAATTGTACTTTCAAATCAACGGTTGGTATTCCGTTGGTTTCGTGCATTTTTGAAAAAGGTCTGTCCAAGGCTTCTTCAAACCAGTCTTCAACCAGGCAATTCAGCATTTCCAAAAATCTCGGGTAAAATACAATTCCCGCATAATCTATATGCTGAAAACGTATTTTTTCTTTTTTGATAAAAATCTGATTCATTTTTATTTTAATTTAAAAACTTGTTGGAGTTGCTTTTTTCCAGAAAAATAAAAATGGTTTCGGTACGGTTTCTTCTTGGAGTAAACATCCAATTTGTAATTCCGGATAGGTTTCGGCAAAGGTTAGTATTTTTGTCCGGTCCACACGCATACTTACAACACTTCTATCTACTTTGTCCGGGTGATCAATTCCTGCAGATGCCAGTAATTCCATTGCGCTTTTTACTGTTTCTTCCTGAAAACGTGCTACACGAATACTTTTTTGTTCCGGAACTAATCCTTTGACCAACGCAGGATCTTGAGTAGCGATACCTGTAGGACAAGTATTTGCATGACATTCTAAAGCCTGAATACAACCTAAAGCAAACATCATTCCCCGGGCAGAATTACATAAATCGGCTCCCGTAGACAATGTTTTGATGATGTCAAAACCTGTGATTATTTTTCCGCTGCAAATTATTTTGATCTGGTCTTTAATTCCAAAACCAACCAGGCAATCATAAACGAATGCTAATGCATCACGAAGAGGCATTCCCACATGATCCGAATATTCTTGTGGAGCGGCTCCGGTTCCTCCTTCTCCGCCATCTACAGTAATAAAGTCTAAGTAGGTCCGGGTCTCTACCATGGCTTTACAAATGGCTATAAATTCGGATTTATTGCCGATACATAATTTAATACCAACAGGTTTTCCTCCGGAACCTTTGCGTAAAATTTTTACAAATTCCATTAGTTCTAATGGAGTTGTAAATGCAGAGTGCATAGGAGGTGAAAGAATATCTTTTCCTTTTTCTACAAGTCGTATTGCTGCAATCTCGTCTGTGACTTTTTCTTTTGGTAAAATTCCGCCATGACCTGGTTTGGCTCCTTGAGAGAATTTAATTTCGATCATTTTTACATTATCCAAAACAGCACGCTTTGTATATTGATCATAATTAAAACCACCTTCCTGGTTTCTACAGCTGAAATATCCCGTACCAATATTCCAGACTACATCTCCACCATGTTGTAAATGATATGGAGATAATCCGCCTTCACCGGTATTATGGTAAAAACCACCTTGCTTGGCTCCTGAGTTGAGGGCAAGAATAGCATTTTTACTTAATGATCCATAACTCATAGCACTGATGTTGTATAAACTGGCGTCATAAGGTTTTTCGCACTGAGATGAGCCAATCCTGATTTTAGGATTATTATTTACCTCAGAAAACGGGATTGCTTTGATGCTATGATTGATCCATTGATAACCGATCTCATACAAGTCTAATTGTGTTCCGAAAGGATTAGAATCGGTTTCTCTTTTGCTTCTTTGATAAACTAAACTTCTTTCTAAACGATTAAAAGGTTTTCCGTCTAAGTCATTTTCGAAGAAATATTGCCGCATTTCGGGACCAATTGACTCCAGTAAATATCTGAGTCTCCCTAATAACGGAAAATTTCTGCGAATGGTTTTTCTGGATTGAAACATATCGTAGAACCCCATAATAACTAATGGTAAGAATATCAATAAGAGGAATATAGATTTCCAATTGATATATGTCAATAACGCAATAATCGATAATGATGTAATTGCAAAAACAACAAATATTTTTCTCATTTCTTTAATTTAAAATAACTTTTAAAATAGCTATAAAATTAAGCTTTATTCTTCAATTTAAAGCGTTGAATTTTACCGGTTTCTGTTTTTGGCAGTTCGTTAACAAAGTTGATAATTCTCGGATATTTGTAAGGTGCGGCTTTTTCTTTAAACCATTCCTGAATCTGAACGGAATAGTTTTCGTTTTTAAGGGATTGATCTTTGAGCACTATGTAGGCACAAACCAGCATCCCTCTTTCTTCATTAGGTATTCCTACAACTGCACATTCACGAATATTTTCGTGCAAAAGCAGGATGTTTTCTACATCTATAGCTGCAATATTATATCCGGAAGAAATTATCATATCATCACCCCTTGCAACAAAATAAAAATAACCATCTTCATCTTTTCTAAAAATGTCTCCTGTAATGTTCCACCCGTTTTCTACATATTCGTTTTGTTTTTCGGGTGCATTCAAATATTTGCAACCGGTAATTCCTCTAACTGCCAATCTTCCCGGAGTATTGCATTCTGCTTCATTGCCATTTTCATCTATAATTTTGGCTTCATAACCATAAATAGGTAAACCAGTAGCTCCTTTTTTCATGTTTTCTTGGTTTGAAGAAATAAAAATGTGGAGAATTTCAGTAGAACCAATACCATCTATAATTTTTAGTCCGGTGGCTTCAAACCAGTCAATCCAAACTTTTACAGGTAAAGTTTCCCCGGCAGAAATACACTTTCTTAACGAGCTTACATTGAATTCTTTTGCTTTAGCAGCAAGTATTCTCCATGCGGTTGGTGCTGTAAAGCAAATCGTTATTTTATAATTTTGAATCGCTTCCAGAAGCAAATCGGGAGAGGGTTTTTCAATCAAAAACGTGCTTGCTCCGAAATACATCGGGAACAAAACCAATCCACCCAAACCAAAAGTAAACCCGATAGGTGGACTTCCTGTAAAAATATCGCTTTCGGTTGGCTGTAAGGAATAAACAGGGAAAGCCTCACAGATATTCAGAATGTCTTTGTGATAATGAGCCGTCATTTTGGGATTTCCCGTAGTTCCAGAAGTGAAGCCGATAATCGCTACATCATCAGATTTTGAAGGGTAATTTTCAAAGGTTTTGGGTTTGGAAGCCATTAAGGTTTCCAATTCTCTGTTTCCGTAAAAATAGATCGTTTTTAAGAATTTCGATTGTACGAGGTTCATTTCGTCAGCCAAATCGGCATCGCAAATTACGTGCGAAATTTCGGCACAATCAATCAGAGTCGTAAGCTCTTTTGACCGAAGCAAAGGCATTGTAGCCACGACAATTCCCCCTGCTTTCAAAACTGCATACCAACAGGCAACCATCATCGGGTTATTGGCAGAACGCAATAAAACTCGATTTCCCGACTGTAAACCTAAATCCTCCACCAAAACACGGGCAATCTGATTGGCTTTTTCAAACAAATCCTTATAAGTCCAGGTTTCTTCAAACGTGCGAAGACATATATTGTTTTCCCTGCCGTTTTCGATATGATAATCCAAAAGCCTTTCGACACAATTCAGATTTTCAGGACGATTGAACTGTGGTAAATCCAAAAACGTATATTCAGGTTGTAAATCCAAACTCGGTAAACTGTTATGAGCAAAATTATCTTTCATATTTTTATGTTTTATGCTATCCTAAAATCCCAAGGCGTTGCCATTGGGCTATAATATATTTCCCTTTCAGGGAAAAACCGTTTTGTTTTCTACAAAAGGCTGAAAGCCTTTTATATGTTTTACCCAATGGCAACGCCTTGGGAAAACATATCACGTCCACAAATAATTTTCATCAAAATCAATTTTATATTCAGCTAAAAATTGCAGATATTCGTCCTTAAATGAAATCTTTTTATGATGTTCTTTTTGGTTTTCTATGTATTTTTTCACTCGCTCCACTACCGATTGACTAACCGAATATCCCGCATATCCGCCTTGCCAAGCAAAATCTTGGTATTCCAAACCTTTGGTCTTTATCCAACGACTGCTGTTGCGTTTGATTTCTTCTACAAATTTTGCCAAAGCAATATTTTTCGACATTGTTGCCAAAATATGAATATGGTCTTCCGTTCCGTTGATTTTTATCGGAACAGAACCGTTTTCTTTGATGATACCTCCGATATAAGCATACAATTCTCTCTCAACTTCGGGACGGATTAAAGGTTGATTATATTTCGTATGAAAGATAATATGTACATACAGTTGTGATAACGATTGCGACATATTTATTGTTTTTTGTTCCTTATCTATCCCAAGGCGTTGCCATTGGGTTTATTATATGCTGCCCTTTCAGGGCGATTTTGTTTTGCTCTTAATCCCCAATGCAACGCATTGGGTTACCCCTTGCAGGGAAAATCCGTTTTGTTCTGCAAAAAAGGCTGAAAGCCTTTTATATATTTAGCCCAAAGGCAACGCCTTGGGATTTTGATAATATATCCAATCCGATAAATCACCCTAAAAGGGCAACATATCTAAAGGAAATTATTATTTGTTGTGTTCATTTTTAATTACGAATTGTTCAGCTATATATTTTGCTTAATTCAAACCAATTTGTCAAATCTCCTTCGTAGTCAAATACTTCTTTAAATTCAAAGCCTAATTTTTTGAGTACTTTGATTGAGTTTTTGTTTTCAGGGTGTGTTATTGCATAAATAGAGCTAATGTCAAAGTTTTCAAAACCATATTTAATGATTGTTTTTGAAGCTTCGGTTGCATAGCCTTTTCCCCAGTGTTTTCTCTTAAACCGATAACCTAATTCATAAAAATTACAATGGTTATTTAATGTTTCTCGAAAATATTTTAATCCTGCCCAACCGATACATTCCTTGGTTTGTTTTTCAACTACTGCCCAACGTGCAATTCCGTTTTCAGTATATTGTCTGTTAAGCATTTCAACGACATCTATTATTTGTTCCTTTGATTTTACAGGATTATTTTCAATGAATTTATGAACTTCGGGGTCAGAATCCATTTCAAATAAATCATCAATATCCTGTCTCTCTATTTTTCTTAAATATAATCTTTCGGTTTCTAAAATAAATTCCATTTTTACCTACTTTTATGATAGCTCTTAATTATTCAATATTATTTCTTATTGCTTTTCGGCTTTAAAGCCCGTTTCATATTTTCGGTTTGTTTTCGTTCCGAAGCGGTGGAGCTGTAAAGGCTTGGTATGGCTTTTTCATACTGATAAGGAATATCATTTACTTCAAACTGCTCGTAAGCCTGTGCTTTTCTCACAAAATAAGGGTCAAGCAAAAGTGGTTTGCCAAGTGCAACCAAATCGGCTTTTCCGCTTAAAATTATAGTATTGATCTGGTCAATATCGGTAATATTTCCTGAGGTTATTGTTGGTGTTTTAATTTCATTTTTGATCATATCAGAAAATGGCATCTGCCACATTCTTCCTGTTTGTGGATTTTGATAAGCGACTGTATTTCCTGTGGAAACATTAATTAAATCTACACCTTCATTTTTTAGAGCATTAGCAATTATTAAAACATCTTCTTTACTGATGCCATTTTCTGCCCAATCTGTAGCAGATATTCTAACAGATATAGGCTTTTCTTTTGGAAAAACTTCCCGAATTGATTTGAATACTTTTAATAAAAATTTTAATCTGTTTTCGATCGAACCCCCAAATTGATCTTTTCTATCGTTGGTTAATGGAGATAAAAAACTGGCTAATAAAAAACCATGATGCGCCTGAAGTTCTATCATGTCGAATCCGGCAGCATCAGCATTTTTTGCGGCTTGAACAAAATCAGATAAAATAATATTCATATCCTCGATTGTCATCTCTTTAGGAATTTCTGTATTTTCTGAAAAAGGAATTGCAGAGGCAGAAATCAATTTCCAATCGGGATCTGGTAAAAAAATACTGGTGTCAAATGGAATTTTACTATTTCCTTTTCTACCGGAATGACCCAATTGTATTGCAATTTTTGTATCTGAGTATTGATGAATAAAATCATTAAT
>CAZSOC010000062.1:8554-10329 GCA_964608415.1 uncultured Flavobacterium sp. | reverse complement strand
ATTAAATTAAAAAGAAATGGCAAATCATAAGTCAGCTTTAAAAAGAATTAGAAGTAACGAAAAGAAAAGAGTATTAAACAGATACCAACATAAAACTACTCGTAATGCTATAAAAGCATTAAGATTAGCTACAGATAAGTCAGAAGCTACTGCTAAGTTATCAGCTGTTATTTCTATGGTTGACAAATTGGCTAAAAGAAACATTATTCACTCGAATAAAGCTTCTAATTTAAAATCTAAGCTAACTAAACACGTTGCTAAATTGTAATTAATTACAATTCTATTCATATACTAAGCTCTCAAATTTGAGAGCTTTTTTAGTTTCAGGTTTTTCCAAATTTAGACCTTTACTTATTGTAATTGCTTTGTACTCTCTAACTCGTTATATTTGCGGTTATGCAATTATCGGTTATCATATTAAATTATAATGTTTGTTTTTTTCTGGAACAATGTGTTTTGAGTGTGCAAAATGCAGTTAAAAACCTGGATGCAGAAATTATTGTAGTAGATAATAATTCTTCTGACGATAGTTGTAAAATGATCCAAAGCAAATTTCCTGAAGTAATATTAATTGAAAATACGGAAAATTTTGGTTTTCCAAAAGGCAATAATATAGGAGTTGAAATTGCAAAAGGTGAGTATATATGCGTTTTAAACCCGGATACAGTTGTAGCAGAAGATACTATGGAAAAGGTATTGAATTTTGCAAAAAATACTTTGAATATAGGAATTACCGGCTGTAAATTAATAGACGGAACAGGAAATTTTTTGCCGGAATCCAAAAGAGGAGTTCCCACACCATGGGTTGCATTTACCAAAGTATTCGGACTGTATAAACTATTTCCCAAAAACAAATTATTTAATAAATACTACGCTCTGCATGTTGATGAAAATCAAACAGGAAAAGTTGATATTTTAGTGGGTGCTTTTATGCTCATGAAAAAATCACACTATCAGGATTTAGGCGGATTTGACGAAGCGTGTTTTATGTATTCTGATGATATCGATCTATCATTTTTATCATTAAAAAGCCAAAAAGATAATTATTATTTTCATGAGTCCACAATAATACATTATAAGGGAGAAAGTACCATTCGGGATCATACTTATATGAAACGTTTTCAGGATGCAATGCAGTTTTTTTATAAAAAGCATTTTAAGAGGTCGATTTTATTTTCGATAATGATGCAAACAGGCATTTTGTTTTTTTCTATAATCAAAATGTTTCAAGGGAAAAAAGTATCAAATCAAAAACCATTATCCTATATTTTAGTATCTGATGATTTGGATCTGAAAGAAAAATTACAAAAAAAACTGCAAAA
This sequence comes from uncultured Flavobacterium sp., assembly GCA_964608415.1. GTDB lineage: Bacteria > Bacteroidota > Bacteroidia > Flavobacteriales > Flavobacteriaceae > Flavobacterium. Next base: position 9,007 of record CAZSOC010000062.1, on the reverse strand, counting down.
ATCTATTGAACTGTTTTCGCAAAAAGAACTAAAAGAATTACTTTCGCAAACGATTTCGAAGAATACTCATAAAGAAATAATTTTTGATAATCATCAAATGGATTTTAAAATTATTATTTCATTTATGGAACAGTTAAAAAACAGCGGATTTACATTTAAAATTCATCCCAAAAACACCAATTTTATTATTGGAAGTAATCATAGCAACGATAGAGGAGAAGTAGTCTTCTTATAAGATTATTGTGGCGTTATTGATTAAAGTTGAATTTAAACTCGTAAATTTGCACTTTTAGGTTAAGAAAATATACTCGCAAAATAATTTTTTAATATCATACCGAGATACAAATTATTTATTTTGCAAATAAGTATAAAATAAGCATCTATAGATTAACAATATGGCAAAATTTGAATTGAAACTTCCTAAAATGGGAGAAAGCGTTGCAGAAGCAACAA
>CAZSOC010000062.1:0-8544 GCA_964608415.1 uncultured Flavobacterium sp. | reverse complement strand
ACGTACCGGAACCTGCCAGTATCAATTCGTCATATCCAATTTGGTCATGAATTTTTACCAATTGGTTAAAGAAAGTTGGAGATCCGATAGAAGCTGATGAAGCAGTTTTAGAAATTGCTACAGACAAAGTAGATTCTGAAGTTCCATCTGAAGTTTCGGGTGTGCTTTCTGAAATTTTATTTAATGTTGATGATGTTGTAAAAGTAGGACAAACTATCGCTTACATAGAAATTGAAGGAGAAGGAGCTGTCATTCCGGAAGCTATACCGGCTGAAGTTACTGCCGTAGAACAAACTATTGTTGCGGCAAAGGAAGTTGTTTCTCAACCACAGGATTTTTCAAATTCAGACAAATTCTTTTCTCCTTTGGTTAAAAATATTGCTAAAGAAGAAGGTGTTTCTGTTGCAGAATTAGAATCGATAAAAGGATCAGGAAAAGACGGAAGAGTTACCAAAGATGATATTCTGGGTTACATTGCAAAGAGAAAAGATCAACCGGTTCCTACTTCAAATACTGCTCCGGTTCAGGCAACAGTTCCAAAAGTACCAACTGCGGTTCCTGTTTCTGTAAATGGAGGAGATGAGATCGTAGAAATGGATAGAATGAGAAAATTGATTTCTGGTTATATGGTTGCGTCTATACAGACTTCTGCACACGTACAATCATTTATCGAAGTTGACGTAACTAATATTGTAAAATGGAGAGATAAAGTTAAATCTGCCTTTGAGAAGAGAGAAGGAGAAAAACTTACTTTTACCCCAATCTTTATGGAAGCTGTAGCAAAAGCACTAAAAGATTTTCCGGGAATGAATATTTCTGTTGATGGAGAATATATTATTAAACGTAAAAACATCAATTTAGGAATGGCAGCTGCTTTGCCAAATGGGAATTTAATTGTTCCGGTAATTAAAAATGCCGACCAGCTCAATTTGGTAGGAATGGCAAAAGCAGTGAATGATCTTGGCAATAGAGCAAAAGCAGGCAAACTCAAACCAGACGATACTCAGGGAGGTACTTATACTGTTACAAATGTCGGAACTTTTGGAAGTGTTTTCGGGACACCAATTATCAATCAGCCACAAGTAGGTATTTTGGCTCTTGGAGCAATTAGAAAAGTACCAGCAGTTATAGAAACTCCGGAAGGAGATTTTATCGGAATCCGTCAAAAAATGTTTTTGTCCCACTCTTACGACCATAGAGTTGTAGATGGAGCTTTGGGAGGAAGTTTTGTAAAAAGAGTTGCAGAATATCTTGAAGCTTTTGATATAAATAGAGATTTTTAATTGTTTTTACATAAAAATGAAAAGGTTGACTTGTTGTCAGCCTTTTTTTATGGAATAAAGTTAGATATCACAACTATGAATTTTTATATTTGTGTAAAATCATCTCAAACCGTTTGAAGAAATGTATTCTAAGACCTTGTCTATTTTATTGATTATTGCAGTGTTTTTTTGCAATTCATGTACAGAAAATAAATCAGAAACAAATCATTCTGCATCTATGGAAAATTCTGAAGGGAAACTTGTCATTTATCAGGTATTTACCAGATTATTTGGGAATCAAAATACTACTAATAAACCCTGGGGAACAATTGAAGAAAACGGAGTAGGGAAATTTAATGATTTTACAGATCTGGCTTTGTCAGAAATAAAAAAGTTAGGAGTTACCCATATTTGGTATACAGGGGTTCCTCATCACGCATTGATTGGAGATTACACAAATTATGGAATTTCTAATGACGATCCGGATGTAGTAAAAGGCCGTGCCGGATCACCTTATGCTATAAAAGATTATTATAATGTGAATCCTGATCTGGCAGTAGATCCTGCAAAACGTCTGGAAGAATTTGAAGCTTTGATCAAAAGAACCCATAATAATGGTCTTAAGCTGATAATTGATATTGTTCCTAATCATGTAGCAAGGAAATATGAAGGAAAAAGTAATCCAAAAGGTGTCACGGATTTCGGAATAAATGATGACACTTCGGTAGAATATAAAAGAGACAACAATTTTTATTATATCCCAAATCAATCTTTTCAAGTGCCATTTTCGCAGAGTTACAGAACATTAGGAGGAGAAGATCATCCTCTGGCAGATGGAAAATTTGATGAATTTCCTGCAAAATGGACAGGAAACGGGTCACGTCAGGCACAACCTGATATAAACGACTGGTATGAAACGGTAAAAGTTAATTATGGTATAAAACCCGATGGAACCAAAGATTTTCCTCTTTTACCTGAAGAATTCAGAAATAAAGGAATTGAAGAACATTTTAATTTCTGGAAAGGTAAAGATGTTCCGGATTCCTGGAAAAAATTTAGAGATATAACCCATTATTGGATAGACAAAGGGGTTGACGGGTTTCGTTATGATATGGCAGAAATGGTTCCGTATGAATTTTGGAGCTACCTTAATTCGTCGATTAAGATAAAAAATCCCGATGCGTTACTTTTGGCAGAAGTTTATAATCCTAATGAATACAGAAATTATATTCATTTAGGAAAAATGGATTATCTCTATGATAAAGTAGAGTTGTATGACACGTTAAAAGCAATTATAAGAGGAAACGGAGATGTAAATGAGATCACAAAAATTCAAAAAAGACTGGCAGATATTGAACATCATATGTTACACTTTTTAGATAACCATGATGAGCAAAGATTGGCAAGTACTGTTTTTGCAGAAACGCCCGAAAGAGGAAAACCACTTATGGTGGTTTCTACTCTGATCAGTTCTTCTCCAACGATGATATATTTTGGACAAGAAGTAGGAGAAGCCGGAATAGACAATGCAGGTTTTGGTACTTCGACACGCACTTCAATTTTTGATTATGTTGGAGTTCCGGAGCATCAAAAATGGATGAATGGAGGAAAATTTGATGGAGGAAAATTGTCAAAATCTCAAAAAGAATTGAGAAACTTTTATACCAGATTACTTAATTTTTCTATATCTAAATCTGTATTAAAAGGAAATTTTGAAGATATACAGGAAGCTAATCAGTATTCTTATCCAAATCAAATGGTTTATTCTTTTGTAAGGTGGAATGATCAGGAAAAATTGGTAGTTGTTTCTAATTTTTCTAATGAAAATGTATCGTTTGAGTTAATATTACCGGACGAAATGGTTCAAAAATTAAAAATGAAAGACGGGGAATATCAACTTAAAAATATTTTTGATGACTCAATTTATTCTTTAAAAATAACTAATGGTACAGGAAAACTCAACATTGAGTTAAATAGAACCGATTCTTTGGTGTTATATTTTTAGTAAATCTTCAACTATTGCGTATATAATTTTATTTTATCGCATAGTAGACTTTTAATCTATTATGCGATTTTGCAAAAAAAACAAGCTGTTTCTAAGACAGCTTGTTTTTTTAATAAATTTAAGTGATTTAATCCTTTTCAATTGATTGTGACATGGACTTTATCCCTGTTTTGCTTTGATCAAAAAGTTTAGATCATTTCTATTTTAAGATAGTTTGTTTTCTATCTGGTCCTACAGAAACAATTTTTATTGGGACCTGAACTTCATCTTCAATAAACTGAATATATTCTTTTAATTCTTTTGGAAGCTGGTCATAAGAAGACATACCTGTTAGATCTGCTTTCCATCCTTTAAATTCCTTGTAAACCGGTTGTACATTTTCCTCTTCAATATTATATGGTAAATAAGCAATTTCCTGACCTTTATATTGGTATGATGTACAAATTTTTAATGTGTCAAATCCGGAGAGTACATCACCTTTCATCATCATTAATTGAGTAACACCATTTATTTGAATAGCGTATTTTAAGGCGACTAAATCCAGCCAGCCACAACGTCTTTGTCTACCTGTAACGGAGCCAAATTCGTTTCCGACTTTTGCCATTGTACTGCCTGTTTCATCAAACAGTTCTGTAGGAAAAGGACCACTTCCAACCCTGGTTGTATAAGCTTTAAAAATTCCAAAAACATCCCCAATTTTATTAGGAGCAATTCCTAAACCTGTACAAGCACCGGCAGCAGTTGTATTTGATGAAGTTACAAAAGGATATGTTCCAAAATCTACATCAAGCAAAGATCCCTGAGCTCCTTCTGCAAGAATAGATTTACCTGATTTTTGCGCTTGGTATAAATATTCTTCGCTATCTATAAATTGTAGTTTTTTGAGGTTATCAATTGCTTCGAAAAATTCTTTTTCTAATTCTTCTAAGTTATACTGAATTGCAACATCATAAAATTTGATCATTGCTTCATGCTTATCTGCCAAAGTTCTGTATCTTTCTTTGAAATCTGCGAGTTCGATATCGCCGATACGAATACCGTTTCTCCCGGTTTTGTCCATATAAGTCGGACCAATACCTTTTAATGTAGATCCAATTTTGGCTTTACCCTTTGAAGCTTCAGAGGCAGCGTCGAGCAATCTGTGTGTTGGTAAGATGAGGTGTGCTTTTCTGGAAATAATTAATCTGTTGAAAATATCTATATTGAATTTTTGTAATCCTTCAATTTCTTTTTGAAAGACTACGGGATCAATTACAACTCCGTTTCCAATAATATTGATTGAGTTTTGATGAAAAATTCCGGAAGGGATTGTTCTGAGAACATGTTTGATTCCATCAAACTCTAATGTGTGACCAGCATTGGGACCACCTTGAAATCGGGCAATAATGTCGTACTTTGAAGTGAGGACATCGACAATTTTTCCTTTGCCTTCGTCACCCCACTGCAAGCCTAATAATAAATCTACAGTCATTTTTTTGTTGTGTTGTGTGAACTTATTGTTCTGGATTTTGAATAGTTATTTTATGAACGTTGTTCAATTTCATCTTTGGGGATGTTAAGCTGATCAACATAAGGTTTGTTTTCTGAAATTGTTTTCTCGTTTTTTGAAGCATCTTTTTTAGTTCCGTAAAAATAAAGAGAATGGTTGTGAATTTCTATGTCAAAAATTTCTTCAATAGTTTTTTTGATGGTTTGAATTCTCGGGTCACAAAACTCAATTACTTCTCCACTGTCTGTCATTATAATATGATCATGTTGTTTGTCGAAATAAGATTTTTCATAATGAGATTGATTTTGACCAAACTGGTGCTTTCTCACAAGAGCACAATCTAATAAAAGTTCGATAGTGTTGTAAAGTGTAGCACGACTCACACGATAGTTTTTATTTTTCATTTTGATGTAGAGGTTTTCTATATCAAAATGTTCTTCGTTGTCATAAATTTCCTGAAGAATAGCATATCTTTCAGGCGTTTTTCTATGGCCTTTATTTTCAAGATATTTTGTAAAAACATTTTTTACAATTTCTTGATTTTTACTGTTATCTACTGAAATGAGTGTCATATTTGGCAAAGATATATTATATTTTTCACTATTGAAAACTTTACTTTTGAACTTTAACTTTAGGTTTAAAAAAGATTCAAGGAATATTACTTTTTATATACTCTGGTTACTTTATCTATTCCGTCTATTTTTTTGATATTATCGGTCAGTTTTTTCAAAATAGTATTGTTCTGAACAATTACAGCTACCTGTCCTTTGAAGATTCCGGCTTCGCTACTTAGCGAAATACTCTGGATATTTACGTGCATATTTGAGGAAATTACTTTTGTTAACTCATTGGTAAGCCCCAAACTGTCCATTCCTGTAATATCGAGTATCGCTTTGAATTCTTGTTGAGAAGAATCAATCCATTTGGCTTGAATTATCCTGTAAGCATAATTAGATTGTAAACTTATTGCGTTCGGGCAATCTTTTTTATGAATTTTGATTCCGTCATTTATAGTAACAAATCCAAATACTTCGTCTCCGGGAATTGGATTGCAGCAATTGGATAGTTTATAGTCTAACTTGTCTTGATCTGCTCCAAAAACGAGCATGTCATAATTGTTAGAAAGTTCTTCTTTATGAATTTGTTCTATTTGATGAGAAGGTGCTTTTTTGATTTTGCTTTTGAAGAAATTCATAAATGAATTACTTTTTAATGAAGCATATTCTTTAAGCTGACCATTTTCTATTGATCCGATTCCTGTGCGATAAAACAAGTCTAAACTGGTTTTGAGCTTAAAGAAAATTACCAATTCATTAATTACATTTTCGTTTACTGTAATTTTGAGGTGTCTTAATTTTCTTGTAAGAATTTCTTTACCTTCTTCAGCAATTTTTTTGGTATTTTCGTTTAAGACATTTTTGATTTTATTCTTTGCTCTTGATGTAGTAACATAGTCTAACCAATGTGAAGTTGGTTTTTGATTAGAAGAAGTAATTACTTCCACCTGATCTCCGCTTTTGAGTTCATGGTTAAGCGGAACTAATTTTCCGTTAACCCGGGTTCCTCTTGTATGAATTCCTACTTCTGAGTGAATACTGAAAGCAAAGTCTAATGATGTGGCTCCTTTTGGAAGAGATTTAATTTCTCCTTTTGGAGTAAAAACAAATATTTCTTTAGAATAAAGATTCATTTTAAAATCTTCTACAAAATCTACTGCGTTGGCTTCCTGATTCTCTAAAGCTTCTTTGAGTAAATTTAACCAGACATCCAATCCGCTTTCTTCTGTTGCTCCTTGTTTATATTTGTAATGGGCTGCGTATCCTTTTTCGGCAATCTCATCCATTCTTTCGCTCCGAACCTGAATTTCTACCCAACGTCCCTTGGGTCCCATTACTGTGATATGAAGAGCTTCATAACCAGTAGATTTTGGAGAAGAAATCCAATCTCTTAGCCTGCTTGGGCTGGGTCTGTAATGATCGGTAACAATAGAATAAATTTTCCATGCGACGAACTTTTCATCATGAGGGTCGCATTTGTATACAATTCTAAGGGCAAACTTGTCATAAACTTCATCGTAGCTCACATTTTGAGCTTTCATTTTTCTTCTGATTGAGTAAATGGATTTTGGCCTGCCTTTTATTATACATTCAATATTTTCAGATTTTAATGAATCTTTTAATACATCTGAAATGCTATTGATGTATGCGTCTTGTTCTTGTTTGGTTTCTTTTATTTTAGAAAGAATATCGTTGTAAACCTGTGGTTCTGTATATTTTAAGCCTAGATCTTCCAGTTCAGATTTGATATTGTATAATCCTAAACGATGTGCTAATGGGGCATAGATATATAAGGTTTCGGAAGCAATTTTAGTTTGTTTGTAATCTGCCATAGAATCCATTGTTTGCATATTGTGCAATCTATCGGCAAGTTTTATTAATATTACACGAACATCGTCATTAAGAGTCAGCAGCATTTTTCTGAAATTTTCTGCCTGCATAGAAATGTTCATGTCTTTTTGGACTTGAGATATTTTGGTTAATCCTGCAACCAGTTGTGCGACTTTAGGGTTAAACATTTTTTCTATATCTTCTACAGTAATGTCTGTGTCTTCGACTACATCATGCATTAAAGCTGCTGCAATAGAAGTCGGTCCTAATCCAATTTCTGCAGCTACAATTTTGGCAACAGCAATAGGGTGGAAGATATAGGCTTCCCCTGATTTTCTTCGTTGATCCTTATGGGCATCTACTGCTACATCAAAAGCTTTTCTGATAAGTTTTTTGTCATCATCTGACAAAGTCTGATAACTTATTCTAAGTAATTCTTTATATTCTTTAGCAATTGCTTTATTTTCTAATTCTAAATCGATCTCTGTCATATATATAAATTATAGCTTAGCTAAAAATACAAGAATAAATTTCAATTTACAAGTAAGTTTTTAATAAAATATTAAGAAATAAAAAAGCTGCCCGAAGGCAGCTTTAAAAATAGATCCAAACTTTAAAATTATTGTTTGATAACTTTAATGGTTTTAGTCTGATTATCGGCAGTTACTTTTACTAAATAAGTTCCTGTAGCTAAACGAGACATATCAATTTGTCCCTGATTAGCATTTACGGTTTTAGTAATTACCTGCTGACCTAACATATTATATACTTCAACATTAGAAATATTTTGAGTATATGAAAGATTCAATAGATCCTTTACAGGGTTTGGATAAACTTTGAAAGATGATGAATCAAAATTACCTGTGCTTAGAGATTCTTCAATATGAATATTATCTAAGTGTAAATAAAATTGATCTGCATCAGAATAAGCATTGAACCCGAAGTAATAAACACCATCGGCAGGAGGAGTAAATTCTTCTTCATTATCTAAAGGAGTATCACCATCTATATCGTCATGATTGGCTAAAATAATAGTCATTGCTTGGTGAGTAGGAGAAGTTCCATAAGCAACTTTTAATTTTTCTTCATAGCCGGCACCTCCATAATCATAGGAAATGACATAAGTAGTACCTGCTGTCATCTGGATTCCCTGAGTATAGAACCAGGAATTTGCAGCATTATTATTATTCCATGAATATCTTAGGTGTTTTCCAGAAAATCCGTAAGAAGAGCCATTATAAGTTACCCAGTTGTTTCCTGTTCCTGCGTTTTCAACAATACTGCACGCAGGCATGTTTGGTACGGTAGCTGAATCAAAATTCTGAGTGTATGGTACGGTAGTAGCTTCACAGGCAGTAGTGAAAGAAATTGGTCCGGCCCAAGCTCCATAAGAACCTGCAC
>CAZSOC010000061.1:0-10441 GCA_964608415.1 uncultured Flavobacterium sp. | reverse complement strand
AAAGTCTATAAGGAATTCCTTATAGACTTTAATTTATGACAATTAACCTTTATTTATATATCGTCAAAATCTATATCAGTAAAGTTACTAACTTTTGGAATTTCATTTTCTCCAAAAGCTTTATCTCCATAATATTCTTTTTTAAAATCTTTTTGATGTCTTTCAGAAATAACTTCTTCACCTTTATTGTTCAAAACATAAGCAGTCATTTCTCCCAAAATATCAGTAAATGCTGCAAAATCTTCTTTGTATAAATAGATTTTATGTTTTTTGAAGTGAAAAGAACCATCTTCTTCGGTAAATTTTTTACTTTCTGTAATTGTGATATAATAATCTTCGGCTTTTGTAGCTCTCACATCAAAGAAATATGTTCTTCTACCTGCTCTTAAAACTTTAGAAAAAATTTCTTCTTTTTCTAACATATCATTTTCTCTCATAATCCGCGTCGTTCAATTTATTTTTGAGTTAAAGTCGAAACCAAAAATCAGAAAAAAATATCAAACATCCAACAAATTATATCAATTCTTTTCAGAAAGTTGTTTGAGGTATAAATCTTTATAAAAACCTTGTTGGTTTAAAAGTTGATTATGAGTGCCTTGCTGAATGATTTTTCCGTCTTCGAGAATAAATATTTTGTCTGCGTTTTTTGCTGATGAAATTCGATGGGTTACGATAATTGTGGTTTTGTTTTTTGAAATTTCAATAAGATTATTCAAAATAGCTTCTTCTGTTTCTGTATCTACTGCAGAGAGAGAATCATCAAATATTAATATTTTTGGATCTTTTATGATTGCTCGTGCAATAGAAACTCTTTGCTTCTGACCTCCTGATAATGTAATTCCTCTTTCGCCCAAAACCGTTTCGTATTGTTTTTTAAACTCTGAAATATCTCTGTGTACCCTTGCATTTTTAGCTGCAATAATTACTTCTTCATCTGTTGCATTTTCTTTTCCGAATTTAATATTATTTTTTATAGAATCAGAAAACAAAAATGCATCCTGAGGAACGATCCCGATATTATCTCTCAATTCATCGAGATTTACATCCTTTATATTTTTCCCATCTATCAATATACTTCCTTCTGTAGTATCATACAGTCGGGAAATTAACGAAAGTATGGTCGATTTTCCCGAGCCGGTTTTGCCTAATATCGCGACCGTCTGACCTTTATCTATAGTAAAGCTTAAATCTTTCAATGCGGTTACATGAGTATCATCATAAGTAAAACCTACATTTTCAAATTCTATTTTTCCTTCAATTTCTAATTTTTCATTAGAATGATTTTTAATTTCAGATTCTATTCTCAAAAATTCATTGATTCTTTTCTGTGAAGCTTCTGCTTCCTGAACCATAGAAGAAACCCAACCTAATGAAGCTACCGGCCAGGTAAGCATATTTACGTAGAGTATAAATTCTGCAATAACCCCGATACTATTTATAGATCCATCAATATACATCTTCCCTCCTACATATATAACGACCAGATTACTAATTCCAATTAAACAGATCATAAGAGGTCCGAAATAAGCATTGACAATCGCAAGTTTCATACTTTTGTTTTTACTTTCATTAGCCAGTTCCTGGCTTTTTTTCTTATATTCATTTTCAATACCATAAGCTTTCAAAACTCTGATTCCTGAAAAAACTTCTTGAGAAAAAGTAGATAAACTTGATAGATTCTCCTGAAACTTCCTACTTCTGTTATTTATCTCAGAGCTGATCTTAAAAATAACATAAGACAAAACTGGTAAAGGCAAAATTGTATACAATGTTAGTTTTGGAGAAACATTATACATATATATAATGACTATTGCAAAACGGATAAATGTATTGATAGAGTACATAACTGCAGGTCCTACATACATTCTTACTTTACTTACATCTTCACTTATTCTGTTCATTAAATCTCCCGTACGGTTTCTTTTATAAAAACTTTGAGACAATCTCTCATATTGCTGGAAAACTTCATTTTTTAAATCAAATTCCACATGTCTGGACATGACAATTAATGATTGTCTCATTAGAAACTGAAGAATCCCGGCAATAAAAGTTGTTCCTACAATAAGGATAATGTTCCACATCAGATCATTATAAACTATTGACTGTGCGAGATTACCACTGATTTTGTAATTTTTCTCTACCTGTTGAAAGGTATCACTAATCAATTTTGGAGTAAAAAGAGAAAATATTTGAGCTATTATGGTAATTATAATTCCTCCAAAGAAGTGAAATTTATATTTAATAAAAAATTTATTCAGGTATTGTAATTCTGACATCTTATGCGATTAAAAAAATGATATACTATCAATTTTTGGTTAAATAAATACAATTATCGAAAGCAAAATAACTAATTTTAACACGTGAATCATTAGCAATATGATAAAATTATCCTTTTTTATAGTTAAGTTTTACATATTAAGGTGTAATTTTGCCGAATCTTTTTTAGAAGATTCATAATTTTTAAATCTTATACTAATATGATTACAGACATCATTACTCCAAAAGAACTATATAAAATAGACCCCGTATTTGGACAACTTTCATTTGATAACCATGAGCAAATTGTTTTTTGCAATGACAAAGATACTGGATTAAAAGCAATAATTGGAGTTCATAATACAGTTTTAGGACCTGCATTAGGAGGTACAAGAATGTGGAAATATGAAAATGAATGGGAGGCTTTAAACGATGTTTTAAGACTTTCTCGCGGAATGACTTTTAAATCTGCAATAACCGGTTTAAATCTAGGTGGAGGAAAAGCTGTGATTATTGGCGATTCCAAAACAGATAAAACTCCGGAAATGATTAGAAAATTCGGGGAATTTGTTAATTCACTTAGCGGAAAATACATTACTGCAGAAGACGTAGGTACTACTACCGAAGATATGGATAACATTAGAGAAGTAACTCAATTCGTTACTGGTGTTTCTGTAGAAAAAGGAGGTTCAGGAAATCCTTCTCCGGTAACTGCATATGGTGTTTATATGGGAATGAAAGCTGCTGCAAAATTTCAATTCGGATCAGAAAACTTATCCGGAAAAAAAATATTAGTACAAGGAATTGGACATGTTGGCGAAACATTGGTGAGCTACTTAACAAAAGAAGGAGCAATTGTACAAATTACAGATATCAATGAATCAAGAGTTCAGGAAATCGGAAATAAATATGGTGCACAAATTTTTTCAGGAACAGATATTTATACCGCAGATGTAGATATTTACTCTCCTTGTGCTTTGGGTGCAACCATCAACGACGATACTGTTAATAAAATCAAAGCAAAAGTAATTGCAGGTGCTGCAAACAACCAATTGGCAAACGATTCTGTTCATGGAAAAATCTTAAAAGACAGAGGAATTCTTTATGCACCGGATTTCCTGATCAATGCAGGAGGAATCATAAACGTTTATGCAGAGATTGTAGGTTACGATAGTGCAGAAGCAATGAGAAGAACAGAAAATATTTACAATACTACCTTAGAAATCTGCAATTTTTCGAAAGAAAAAGGGATAACTACGCAAGAAGCAGCAATGTCTATTGCACAATCAAGAATTGATCAGAGAAAAAAAGAAAACGCTTAAAATAAAAAAGCTTTTTTCAATAATATTAGTATTTTTGCAAAGCGAAAGAAATTCTTTCGCTTTGTTAATTTTATAAAAGTTCTTACCAAGTGTTAAACAGACGACATATTCGTGTAAAAGTGATGCAATCTATATTTGCAATGCATCAAAACCATGCTGATGATCTCGAAAAAGAAGAAAAATTCCTATACTATAGTGTAGAAAGTATTCAAGAGTTATATCTGCTATTATTATCTTCACTGATTGAAATTAGAAAAACAGAAGAAGATTTTCTAATCAAATCAAGTAAAAAACACTTGACGACTCCGTTAGAAAAAAATCCTAACAAAAAATTTGTTGAGAACAAGGTTTTAATGATTTTATCAGAAAGCAATTCATTAAGTATTGCTTTAGAAAACAAAAAAATCAATAATTGGTATCTCAACGAAGAATACATCAAAATCTTACTTCAGGAAATCAAGAGCAGCGAATTGTATGCAAAATACATGAGCAATTCAGAAAATTCATTTGAAGAAGACAAAGAATTAATTATTGAAATTTTCTCTAAAATAATTGCTCCAAACGAAAAATTATATGATTATCTCGAAGACAATAAACTAACATGGGTAGATGATATTCCTCTTGTAAATACAGAAATCATAAAAAATCTCAATTCATTAAAGGAAAATAAAGACATTAAGATTCCTAGAGTTTTTAAAGATGATGAAGATAAAGAGTTTGTGAAGAATCTATTTAGAAAAACAATTCTAAATGAAGATAAACTTGCAAAAGAATATGTAAACAAAACTCCTAATTGGGATAGCGAAAGAATTGCAGAAATTGATACTATCATTTTAAAAATGGCAATTTGCGAATTTTTATACTTCCCTTCTATCCCGGTAAAAGTTACCATCAATGAATATTTAGAATTAGCCAAAGAGTATTCTACTCCCAAAAGCAGTATTTTCATTAATGGAGTTTTAGATAATTTAGTAAAAGAATTTGAAGAAAACCAAAGGTTAAAAAAAATAGGCAGAGGCCTAATGTAAATTAATTATGAAAAATATTTTTTTTATAATATTAACTTGTATAGCACTATTTTTTACCGGATGTAAAAAAAATATACAACCGCAGGAAAGTGCTCCGGTTAGAGAAAGAGCTCAAGGCACTACACAAAAAACGCCTAAAGCAATCAAAGGAAATGCTATAATGGATTTCAATAAAGAAATTCATGACTTTGGCACTATAAAAGAAGGAGATAAAGTTGAAACCATATTCAAATTTACAAATACCGGAACCGAAGATTTATTAATAACTAAAGCCAAAGGATCCTGTGGATGTACTGTTCCTGACTATCCTAAACATCCTATCAAACCAGGAGAATCCGGAGAAATCAAGGTAAGTTTTAACTCCAATAAGCGAACCGGTCAGAATACTAAATCTGTCTCTATGGAAGTAAATACAAAAGCAGGCTACGAAGTTTTAAGAATAAAAGCAAACGTATTACCAAAAGAAAATAATTAATAACTTAAAAATACAATTCAATGGAAAATTTAATGACTTTTTTGCCTTATATACTAATGATTGCAGTGTTCTATTTCTTAATGATCAGACCACAACAACAGAGAGCAAAAAAAGAAAGAGAATTTGAAAGTTCCTTAAAAGCAGGTGATAAAATTATTACAAAAAGTGGAATTCACTGTAAAGTTTCAGAATTATCAGACACAACTATTATTGTAGAAACCATGTCTGGAAAATTAAAGATGGAACGTTCTGCAATATCTATGGAACTAAGTGCAAAATTAAATGCTAAGAAATAATCTGTTCTTAAAAAATTAAGGTTGTCTGAAAAGACAACTTTTTTTATTTCTTATTTATCTATTCAAAATCAATAGAGTTAAATTTTGCAATTTGCAGAATTTTAGAGTAATTTTGCGAAACAACAACAACTAATATTCTTATCAATGATTCATTTCTTCGGAAACGAAAGTAATACCGTTTTTGCAGTTCAGACGCAAAACGAGCTTTCTACGCAAGACATTTCAAAATTAAACTGGCTTTTTGGCAACACACATAAAATAGAAAAATCCGTCCTTACGGATTTTTTTGTTGGTCCTCGTTCTGCCATGATAACTCCGTGGAGTACGAATGCCGTTGAGATTACCCAAAATATGGCTATCGAAGGCATTATCAGGATTGAAGAATTCCAAAAAGTAAACGAAGCTTTTTCTGATTTTGACCCGATGCTTTCGCAAAAATACTCTGAATTAAACCAAGAAATCTATACGATAAATATCCAACCCGAACCAGTTCTTGAAATTGAAGACATTGCCGCTTTCAATGCAAAAGAAGGTTTGGCGTTGAGCGCAGAAGAAGTAGATTATTTAGATAATTTATCTAAAAAATTAGGCAGAAAACTAACAGATTCTGAAGTTTTTGGATTCTCTCAAGTCAACTCGGAACACTGCCGACACAAGATCTTCAACGGAACTTTTGTAATTGACGGAGAAGAAAAACCTTCTTCCCTATTCAAATTGATCAAAAAAACTTCATCTGAGAATCCAAACGATATTGTTTCGGCTTATAAAGATAATGTTGCTTTTATAAAAGGACCGAGAGTACAGCAATTTGCACCAAAATCGGCTGACAAGCCTGATTTCTACGAAACAAAAGATTTTGATTCTGTTATTTCGCTTAAAGCGGAAACACATAATTTCCCAACAACAGTTGAGCCTTTCAACGGTGCTGCAACCGGTTCTGGCGGAGAAATTCGGGATCGTCTGGCAGGCGGACAAGGTTCGTTGCCTTTGGCCGGAACTGCAGTTTATATGACTTCCTATTCTCGATTAGAAGAAAATCGTTCTTGGGAAAATGCAATGGACGAAAGAAAATGGCTGTACCAGACTCCGATGGATATTTTGATCAAGGCTTCAAACGGAGCTTCTGATTTCGGAAATAAATTCGGACAGCCTTTGATTACAGGTTCGGTTTTGACTTTTGAACATGATGAAAAAGCTTTAAATACGAACTCCGACAGAGTTCCAAACTCTTCCGGAGTTGAGGAAAACAGAAAACTTGGCTACGATAAAGTGATCATGCTTGCCGGTGGAATTGGTTATGGAAAAGAAAGCCAAGCCATCAAACAGAAACCAAAAGTGGGCGACAAAATCGTTATCTTAGGTGGCGAAAATTACAGAATCGGAATGGGCGGCGCTGCGGTTTCTTCAGCAGATACTGGTGCTTTCAGTTCTGGAATTGAATTAAATGCCATCCAGCGTTCGAATCCTGAGATGCAAAAACGTGCCGCAAACGCCATCCGTGGATTGGTGGAAAGCGATGAAAATCCGATTGTTTCGATTCACGATCACGGTGCGGGGGGACACTTGAACTGTCTTTCCGAATTGGTGGAAGAAACGGGCGGTCTGATTAATTTGGATAAATTGCCTGTTGGCGACCCGACGCTTTCAGCAAAGGAAATCATCGGAAACGAATCTCAAGAAAGAATGGGATTGGTGATTGGTCAAAAAGACATTGAAACTTTACAAAAAATTGCCGATCGTGAGCGTTCGCCAATGTACCAAGTGGGTAGCGTGACAGGAAACCACCGCTTTACTTTTGAATCTAAAACTACAGGTGCAAAACCAATGGATTTTGCTTTGGAAGATATGTTCGGAAGTTCTCCAAAAGTGATAATGACTGATACTACAATTGATAGAAAATATACCTATTTAGACTATACTCAAGAAAACTTCAAAAGCTATCTTGACCAGGTTTTGCAATTGGAAGCCGTTGCTTGTAAAGACTGGCTTACTAACAAAGTAGACCGTTGTGTTGGCGGAAAAGTAGCCAAACAGCAATGTGCCGGACCATTGCAATTGCCTTTGAACAATGTTGGTGTGATGGCTTTAGATTATCTAGGAAAAGAAGGTGTTGCTACGACTATTGGCCACTCTCCTATTGCTTCATTGATTGATCCTGCAGCCGGAAGCCGAACTGCAATTGCCGAATCATTGTCAAACATTATCTGGGCTCCGATTAAAGACGGTTTGAAAGGCGTTTCGCTTTCTGCCAACTGGATGTGGGCTTGTAAAAATGAAGGTGAAGACGCTCGTTTATACGAAGCCGTTCAAAGTTGTTCAGATTTCGCTATTGAATTGGGAATCAATATTCCGACCGGAAAAGATTCGCTTTCGATGAAACAGAAATATCCTGATGGAGACGTAATTGCTCCAGGAACGGTGATTATTTCTGCAGGTGGGAATTGTACTGATATTCAGAAAGTGGTTGAGCCAGTTTTGAAGAAAAATGGCGGCAATATTTATTATATCAACCTTTCAGAGGACGATTTCAAATTAGGAGGTTCGTCTTTTGCTCAGGTTTTGAATAAGATTGGAAATGAGGTTCCTACGATTAAAAATGCTGCGAATTTCAAGACTGCTTTCAACGTAATCCAAGATTTGATCAAAGCGGATAAAATCCAAGCGGGACACGATATCGGAAGCGGTGGTTTGATCACGACTTTATTGGAAATGTGTTTTGCGGATGTAAATTTGGCAGCTGATTACGACTTGAGTTCATTACGCGAAAGCGATACTATCAAAGTATTATTTTCTGAAAATATCGGGATTGTTTTCCAGGCAGATGCTTCGGTTGAAACAATTTTGAAGGAAAATAATGTAGATTTCTTCAACATCGGAAAAGTGAAAGAAGGAGATACTGTTACCATTAAAAATGGCGAACGAAATCTTTCGATTAATGTGGCGGAAGCCAGAGATACCTGGTACAAAACTTCGTATCTGTTAGACAGAAAACAATCAGGCGAATTGAAAGCCAAGGAACGTTTTGACAATTTCAAAAACCAGCCTTTGTATTTTGATTTCCCAAGTCATTTTACAGGAAAAAAACCAGTTATCGATTTTTCTAAACCAAGACCGAAAGCAGCAATTATTCGTGAAAAAGGAAGTAATTCTGAGCGAGAAATGGCAAATGCAATGTATTTGGCAGGTTTTGATGTAAAAGATGTCCACATGACCGATTTGATTTCTGGTCGTGAAACTTTGGAAGGCATCCAATTCATCGGAGCGGTTGGAGGTTTCTCTAATTCAGATGTTCTGGGTTCTGCAAAAGGTTGGGCCGGAGCATTCTTATACAACGAAAAAGCAAAAACGGCCTTGGATAATTTCTTCAAGAGAGAAGACACTTTATCTGTCGGAATCTGCAACGGGGCTCAATTGTTCATGGAATTGGAATTGATCAATCCGGAACACGAAGTTCACGGAAAATTGAGACATAACGATTCGCATAAACACGAAAGTGCGTTTACTTCGGTAACCGTTTTAGAAAATAATTCTGTGATGCTGAACACTTTGGCGGGAAGTACTTTAGGCGTTTGGATTTCACACGGAGAAGGGAAATTCGACTTGCCTTACACGGAAGACAAATATAATGTGGTTGGAAAATATGGCTATGAAAATTATCCTGCCAACCCAAATGGTTCTTTCTTCAACATTGCAATGATGTGCGATAAAACCGGAAGACACTTGGCGATGATGCCTCACATTGAACGTTCGACTTTCCAATGGAACTGGGCGAATTATCCAGAAGGCAGAAACGATGAAGTTTCACCTTGGCATGAAGCTTTTGTGAATGCAAGGAAATGGGTGGAGAATAATTAATTATTTTTTTATCAAATTTAAAGAAGCGCTTTCCTACATTTGTAAAGAATAATTATATAAATGTTACCAGAAATTAAAAAACTAAATAATGTTTGGTTAGAAAACCAATTTAGAGCTAACCAAACAACGGAAATTAGTTCGGAAAAATTGAAGGATTTATCCAATTCTATCATGACATCCGGACCTTTTTTCTTTTATATAATTGATTTTTTCGATATGTCAATTTCACATATAAGTCCTAACATTTCGGATTTTCATAAATTAGACGCATCAACAGTATCATTTAATGATATTTTAGCTCAAAACCATCCTGATGATGTTCCTTTTATTATTGCTGCCGAAGAAAAATTGATTAATATTTTTTCTGATCAATTAGAAATGAAAAATTTACTCAATTATAAATTAAGTTATTGCTTTAGAACAAAAATGAAAGACGGATCTTATGCTTTGATCAATCATCAGGCAATCGTCTTAACATTAGACAGTAACAATAGGTTTGGAAAATCTCTTAATATTCACACCCGAATAGACCATTTAACCACAATAAATCCCTACACTATATCATTAATTCCTATTGATGGAAAATCTCCATCATATATGAACATCACTTTGGACAAAAAAACTTTTTTACCCACAATTTATTCCAGTAGAGAAATAGATATTATTAAATTAGTCAGTGAAGGTTTGATAAATGAAGAAATTTCTCAAAAACTTTTTATAAGTATTGAAACTGTAAAAAAGCATCGCAATAATATTCTTAGAAAAGGAAATTCCAAAAACACAGCCGAACTGATCAAAAATTGTTTATTACAAGGAATTATATAACTCTTCTATATCGATACCCCAGTTTTTGTTCTTTCTGTACCAAAGCTCACCGTCTTGAACCTCTAAGGGCGAAAGGAAATTGTTTGTATATAAAGATCCCGTACCCAATCCCTGTGGCATTTTATTATGAAGCATTGAAGTAAATTGTGCTATAATATTTAGACCGATATTACTTTCTAAAGCAGAGGTTACCCACCAACCTATTCCTAATTTTTCTGCAATTTTAATCCAACTTAGAGAACCTCTCAATCCTCCAATTAAACTTGGTTTAAGAATAATATATTGAGGTTTGATTTTCATGAGCAAACCCACTTTATCTTCATAATTAGTAATACCAATTAATTCTTCATCTAAAGCTATGGCTGTGGCGGCATTTCTGCATAA
>CAZSOC010000060.1:0-10639 GCA_964608415.1 uncultured Flavobacterium sp. | reverse complement strand
GTAACCTTCTGAGCCGTAATCAGATGCGCTATTCAGTTGCGCCACGAGGCCTTTTTAACTTAGAACTATAATTGTTCTTGTTAGCGGGTGCAAATATACATATAATTGATTAACTTGCAAATGTATTTTAATTTAAAATTCAAAAAAAATGCCCATTTCACAGTACGTCAGAGATATACCTGATTTTCCAAAGCCCGGAGTCATTTTTAAAGATATTACTCCATTGCTGCTCAATCCGGAAGCCAGGACTGAGTGTTTAAAACTGATTATTAATCAATTAAAAGATAAAAAAATTGATAAGATAATAGGAGTGGAGAGTCGTGGATTCTTCTTTGGAATGCTTTTATCAAATGAGTTAGATGTAGGATTTATTCCTGTCAGAAAGAAAAATAAGCTTCCTTTTGATACTATTTTTGAAGAATATGAGCTTGAATATGGAACAGATATTTTAGAAATTCATACAGATGCAATTCAAAAAGGAGATAAGATTCTTGTTCATGATGATGTGCTTGCAACGGGTGGAACCGTAAAAGCCGTTGCACAGTTAGTAGAACGTTTAGGAGGTGAAATTATACAATTTAACTTTTTGATGGAACTTTCATTTCTTAACGGAAAAGAAAAGATAAAAAAATACGAAAGTTTTTCTGTACTTAATTACTAATTCAAAGCACGAATTGTTACAAAATATCGCCATCCGATTATCGCCAATTGCCATTTTTTGGCTTTAGCCGGATCCAAACCTTGTTTGGTAAAACTAGGTAAGATAAATTTATTGATTTTGGCTAAAATTTTATACATTATTATTCATTAACTTTTATTTCAAACATTTTATCCCAGTTTTTACCAGTGATAAAAAACGTTTTAGTTTTAGGATTGTAAGCGATTCCATTCAGTACTTCATTGTGAATATCCTGAACATTTACTTTAGATTTCAATTCTGCCAAATTCAAAATTCCCTCTACAGCTCCTGTTTTTGGGTTAATACGTGCTACAGCGTCTTTTTGATACACATTACCATAAATTTTTCCATCAACCCATTCTAATTCATTGATCGATTTAATTTTAGTAGTACCAGAATATACATTTATATAATCAATCTCTTTAAGAGTCTCAGGATCTAAGACCCAAATTTTTTCTGTTCCATCAGATTGATACAAAACATTACCATCATTACATAAACCCCATCCTTCGATAGATTTAAAATAAGAAAAATCTTTTATTTTTTTTAAATTATCAGCATTATATACAAAACCAGTGTTTTCGCGCCAGGTCAATTGATATACCTTATTATTAAGAATCGTAATCCCTTCTCCAAAATATTTTCCTTCAAGATTTACAGTTTGTAATTTTTTTCCTGTTTTATAATCTGTTTTCATCAATTTTGAAGAACCTTTTTGCCCGGTTCCTTCAAATAAAGTATCACGATAAAACTCTAAACCTTGTGTATATGATTTAGTGTCATGCGGATAAATATTTACAATAGAATAGGTTAGTAGTTTTGGTGTAACATTAGAAATTATTTCGACACGTTTGGTTACTTCTTCTGTTTTTTTATCAAAATAAACCAATGCTTTTAAGTTTTTATACCCTAGTTTTTCCTGGTCCAGAGTCAATATAGAGGATTCAATACCTTTTTTTGCTCCAATATTTTTATCATTAAAATAATAAATTACACTATCAATAGGCTGATTAGAATCGTTTTTTAATTGCATCACAACAGATTCTCCATCCAAATAAGTTTCTTTTAATTTACTTTCGTCAAAAGCAAAATACGATTTTTCAGATTTTTTTTTGTCTTCACAATTAGCTAGTAAAATTCCTAATAAAATGATAGATAGTAACTTATAATTTTTCATAATGATTTAATAATTCGGTACAATATACAAACAAAATATATATCACAATTCATACTTGCAAAAATACAAAAACATTGTATATTTGCACCGGCAAGTCCTACACGACCAGCTCCTGCAGACTCCCCCAGGGTGGGAACGCAGCAAGGGTAAGCGGTTGTAGCGGTGCGATGTAGGTAGCTTGCCATTTTTATCTCCTTTTTTGTTTGAATTTTTAATAACAAACATACCTTTTTCAAATTTACTTTCACTTTTTAAAAATATCTTTTCTGCCAAATTTCGACAAGAAAAGTATGTTTTATTACAATTTTAAGGACTATATAAGATCAATTTTTTTTATCAGGGACTTAGTTCTCTATTGTGAATATTTAAAAAATCAATATAAAAATATTTTAATAAATAGTACATTTGAAAATTAAAGTAAAAAAATGTCTCAAGTAGTACTCATCACCGGAGGTTCCTCAGGAATTGGTAAATCGATAGGAGAGTTTCTGTTCTGTAAAGGTTTTACTGTTTATGGGACCAGTCGCAATCCTGAACGAATAAAAAACAGTCTTTTTCCGCTTATAGAACTTGAGATTAGAGATTCGATAAGTATAAAAAATGCGATTGATAAGGTAATCAAAATCTCAGGACGGTTGGATATACTTATCAATAATGCCGGAGTAGGAATTACTGGTCCGCTTGAAGAAATTCCAATGGAGGAAGTCAAAAATAATTTTGAAACCAACTTATTCGGTCCGATTGCAATGATACAAACTGTTTTGCCTCAAATGCGTTTGCAAAAATCGGGATTGATTATCAATATTACGTCAATTGCAGGTTATATGGGATTGCCATATAGAAGTGTTTATTCTGCTTCTAAAGGTGCTTTAGAACTTATAACAGAAGCGTTAAGAATGGAAGTTAAAAATTTTGGAATTAATATAACAAATGTTGCACCAGGCGATTTTGCTACCAATATAGCCTCCGGGAGATATCATGCACCATTAAATCCTGTATCAGATTATGCTGAAATTTATGGTGCTACTTTGCAAACGATGAATGAACATGTAGATTCCGGGAATAATCCACATGAAATGGCAGAAGCTATTTATAAGATTATCAATGAAAAAGATCCCAAGGTACATTACAAAGTAGGTTCGTTCTTGCAAAAATTCTCGATAGTTCTCAAACGAATACTTCCGGATAAAATGTATGAGAAAATGCTTATGAAGCATTATGGAATTAATATTTAAGTTCTATTTTTACGATGATTTACAACAACTGGATAAGTCCAACGCTGTTTGTATGTGTTGTGAATTGCTTTCAAAAGTTCTATTTTTACGATGATTTACAACAAATTGTTTACCCGGTGTTCCAGGTAATCGTTGTGAATTGCTTTCAAAAGTTCTATTTTTACGATGATTTACAACACTGGTTGCTAACTTCCCGGCTACGGAACTGTTGTGAATTGCTTTCAAAAGTTCTATTTTTACGATGATTTACAACTGCAAAGCCAATATCCAAAAGAGGTTTCACGTTGTGAATTGCTTTCAAAAGTTCTATTTTTACGATGATTTACAACCGAATATTTCTCAAAACTATTACATTACTAGTTGTGAATTGCTTTCAAAAGTTCTATTTTTACGATGATTTACAACCTTCATGGTTTTTTAATTTTAAATGTTTAAGTTGTGAATTGCTTTCAAAAGTTCTATTTTTACGATGATTTACAACGTTGATGTTAAAAAGGTTATAATCAAAAATGTTGTGAATTGCTTTCAAAAGTTCTATTTTTACGATGATTTACAACTGTCCCTGTTATCGGATTAATAAGCTATTTGTTGTGAATTGCTTTCAAAAGTTCTATTTTTACGATGATTTACAACTGTTTTCAGGTGTATTATCCCGTTGTTTGAGTTGTGAATTGCTTTCAAAAGTTCTATTTTTACGATGATTTACAACATACTGTAGCGGTTTCGGTTTTACTGATTAGTTGTGAATTGCTTTCAAAAGTTCTATTTTTACGATGATTTACAACCATCATCATCATTGTACTTTACATTGGCGTGTTGTGAATTGCTTTCAAAAGTTCTATTTTTACGATGATTTACAACCTCATGGTTCTGCGGTTGCTATTAATATTCGTTGTGAATTGCTTTCAAAAGTTCTATTTTTACGATGATTTACAACCGAATATTTCTCAAAACTATTACATTACTAGTTGTGAATTGCTTTCAAAAGTTCTATTTTTACGATGATTTACAACCGAAATTACCACTCAAGAGGAGAAGGATGGTTGTGAATTGCTTTCAAAAGTTCTATTTTTACGATGATTTACAACGAGCATCAATTAATGTAGAATTAAATATATGTTGTGAATTGCTTTCAAAAGTTCTATTTTTACGATGATTTACAACCTTCTTATAAATTATTAAATAACCAACGTGTTGTGAATTGCTTTCAAAAGTTCTATTTTTACGATGATTTACAACATTTGATTGTTAAAACCGCTTTTCCCGAGCGTTGTGAATTGCTTTCAAAAGTTCTATTTTTACGATGATTTACAACTCTTTTATGCTCGCATTTCTGATTTCAATAGTTGTGAATTGCTTTCAAAAGTTCTATTTTTACGATGATTTACAACAGATAATTTAGGCAATCCTTATGATCTTTGGTTGTGAATTGCTTTCAAAAGTTCTATTTTTACGATGATTTACAACAAGAAAAGAGGATAAAACTCTTACTTGAGTGTTGTGAATTGCTTTCAAAAGTTCTATTTTTACGATGATTTACAACATGTTATGGCGTAGACGTTCATAGTGTCGTGTTGTGAATTGCTTTCAAAAGTTCTATTTTTACGATGATTTACAACCATTGCTATTTTTAGCCACTCTTTTAGGGTGTTGTGAATTGCTTTCAAAAGTTCTATTTTTACGATGATTTACAACCGCGAAATCTTTGTTATATAGGTTCCAGCGGTTGTGAATTGCTTTCAAAAGTTCTATTTTTACGATGATTTACAACTTACATAATGTCGCAATGTCCAAGTAATGTGTTGTGAATTGCTTTCAAAAGTTCTATTTTTACGATGATTTACAACAGTATTTAAAGAACTTCTAAGTATCTTTAAGTTGTGAATTGCTTTCAAAAGTTCTATTTTTACGATGATTTACAACACAGTCTCTGTTCTACCGATTAGAGACTGTGTTGTGAATTGCTTTCAAAAGTTCTATTTTTACGATGATTTACAACACTAATTAATTCCTCTGCGTACTTATCCTGTTGTGAATTGCTTTCAAAAGTTCTATTTTTACGATGATTTACAACGAACTGATCCAGAAGGCAACTGATTCTCTTGTTGTGAATTGCTTTCAAAAGTTCTATTTTTACGATGATTTACAACTACTTTCATATCTCCTAATACTTGTCCTGTGTTGTGAATTGCTTTCAAAAGTTCTATTTTTACGATGATTTACAACCCTCCAACTTTCCGGAATTGTTCGCAGGTAGTTGTGAATTGCTTTCAAAAGTTCTATTTTTACGATGATTTACAACCAAAACAAATTGCTGGTCTCTCTTCTCCTTGTTGTGAATTGCTTTCAAAAGTTCTATTTTTACGATGATTTACAACTCCAATCCTTTGGTTCAAAATCTTTGAATAGTTGTGAATTGCTTTCAAAAGTTCTATTTTTACGATGATTTACAACAAAAGCTATCTGTTTCGCATTCCCAAACCTGTTGTGAATTGCTTTCAAAAGTTCTATTTTTACGATGATTTACAACTTCCCGAAAATTCATACGGCTCTATAACTCGTTGTGAATTGCTTTCAAAAGTTCTATTTTTACGATGATTTACAACGCCACATCATTGCTTTGTATTCTGCATCTAGTTGTGAATTGCTTTCAAAAGTTCTATTTTTACGATGATTTACAACTCCATCGGCAGGAATTGGCATATCTAGATAGTTGTGAATTGCTTTCAAAAGTTCTATTTTTACGATGATTTACAACCAATACCCGCAACGTTAATTTTATATACCTGTTGTGAATTGCTTTCAAAAGTTCTATTTTTACGATGATTTACAACTTATAGGAACTCTAGTCATCATCGCAGGGCGTTGTGAATTGCTTTCAAAAGTTCTATTTTTACGATGATTTACAACTGTAGGAGAATTTATATTGGATTGGTTTGAGTTGTGAATTGCTTTCAAAAGTTCTATTTTTACGATGATTTACAACTTTAACAATATCAAAAGCATTGAAATCACTGTTGTGAATTGCTTTCAAAAGTTCTATTTTTACGATGATTTACAACAATATTTTACATTTTCAATCCATTTCACATGTTGTGAATTGCTTTCAAA
The DNA here is from genome assembly GCA_964608415.1 of uncultured Flavobacterium sp. Classification (GTDB taxonomy): domain Bacteria; phylum Bacteroidota; class Bacteroidia; order Flavobacteriales; family Flavobacteriaceae; genus Flavobacterium. The sequence goes on along the minus strand of CAZSOC010000060.1, from coordinate 4,437 downwards.
AGTTCTATTTTTACGATGATTTACAACAAGAAGTGCATTACATAGCAGTAGAGATAAGTTGTGAATTGCTTTCAAAAGTTCTATTTTTACGATGATTTACAACAAATCCAGTACTACAAAGACAATAATTTAAGTTGTGAATTGCTTTCAAAAGTTCTATTTTTACGATGATTTACAACATTATCACAAATTTTATTCCTTTCATTACGGTTGTGAATTGCTTTCAAAAGTTCTATTTTTACGATGATTTACAACCTTCTTTAGTTACTTCCTAATTCTTATATAGTTGTGAATTGCTTTCAAAAGTTCTATTTTTACGATGATTTACAACGATTTGTTTTTTAAAGACAAATTTCCCTTTGTTGTGAATTGCTTTCAAAAGTTCTATTTTTACGATGATTTACAACAGTCCCGACTATCATTAGTCGGGATTTGCGGTTGTGAATTGCTTTCAAAAGTTCTATTTTTACGATGATTTACAACAACTTTTGAGATTGTAGAGTTCCTGAAATAGTTGTGAATTGCTTTCAAAAGTTCTATTTTTACGATGATTTACAACACTTGTAATATCGTTTCTTTTGAGCTGCGTGTTGTGAATTGCTTTCAAAAGTTCTATTTTTACGATGATTTACAACTTTCGGTTTATTTCTTCTGAATTTCATTATGTTGTGAATTGCTTTCAAAAGTTCTATTTTTACGATGATTTACAACTTATTATATTTTATGAAAGAATTTACTATAGTTGTGAATTGCTTTCAAAAGTTCTATTTTTACGATGATTTACAACCTTGTAATAATGGATAGTACATATTATCCTGTTGTGAATTGCTTTCAAAAGTTCTATTTTTACGATGATTTACAACAGAAATAATTCTTTCCGTTTCTTCTTCTTTGTTGTGAATTGCTTTCAAAAGTTCTATTTTTACGATGATTTACAACCAAATTGTGCAGGGTGTACTTTTCCTTCTGTTGTGAATTGCTTTCAAAAGTTCTATTTTTACGATGATTTACAACCGTAGGTAATCCGTGCATTGTGCTTTTATCGTTGTGAATTGCTTTCAAAAGTTCTATTTTTACGATGATTTACAACAATCGTTTTGATATTTACAGATTTGAAAGAGTTGTGAATTGCTTTCAAAAGTTCTATTTTTACGATGATTTACAACATAAGTTGTTGAGCTTCGTCGCCCTTTCCTGTTGTGAATTGCTTTCAAAAGTTCTATTTTTACGATGATTTACAACATGAATTGTCTTTAAAAGGCAATGATTTAAGTTGTGAATTGCTTTCAAAAGTTCTATTTTTACGATGATTTACAACTTAAAATTCCTATTTTACCTCTTGCCGATTGTTGTGAATTGCTTTCAAAAGTTCTATTTTTACGATGATTTACAACTGGCAGAATGGCAAAAACCGAAACAATTATGTTGTGAATTGCTTTCAAAAGTTCTATTTTTACGATGATTTACAACTAATTCCGTTGATTTCACGGAATCTTTCTAGTTGTGAATTGCTTTCAAAAGTTCTATTTTTACGATGATTTACAACCTTATGAGGTTGCCAAAGCGTCAAGAACGGGTTGTGAATTGCTTTCAAAAGTTCTATTTTTACGATGATTTACAACATACCCCTTGTTAAAAGGTTGGTATGTTGTAAGTTATCATCGTTTTTAGAAATAAAAAATGAAACAGATTTGAAAACGCATTAACTTCTAAAAATTCCTTTTTTTATTTCTATTTGCTGTATTTTATTCTATTACCTAATTCGTAAGATAAAAAATAATAGAAGAAAGCTATCTTTATTGGTTTTGTCAATTCACGTTTGCCTGAAAGAAAATCATTTAATGTTTCTCTATTGATTGCCAACTGCTTAATTAAATCCTTTCTTTTTATTCCGAATTCGTCCATTTTTACTAAAATCCATTCGTTGGTAATATCAGTTACTTTCAATGAAAAAACTACGGGAATAATTTTAAATTCTTTGTTTGGAAACATTTCTCTTGCTCTTTCGTGAAGTTCTTTTTGGTTTAGGATAATTCCGTTAACCAATCTCGATTGAGTGGTTTTCACGATATTATCTTCCAAAATTTCAATATCAATCCCCAATCGTTTATAGTTTGATATGGAATTCTTTTGTTCTGCTGTTATTTCAAATCCGCTCATTTTTCAATTAATTCATTATTTTATCGTGCTGTAAATTCTTCAACTTTTACGATTTCATCAAAAGATAACGACCAAAAAGTTGCTTGAATGGATTTTTTTTCAAACGGTTTTGCTGAATATTCAGGGACATAATCCATATCTAATATCTTATCCCAGCTTTTTTCGACTTTTCTTTTTATTTCAGGAGTATATTTTTCTTTATCAATAAATCGAATGTTATTAAATTTCAATAAACGGTCGAATTCTTCTGATTCTTTTTCATTATCTGAAATTTGCCAATAATTTAGGACGTGATGCCATAAACTAAAATCAGACAGTAGAATATCTTTTTCACTTTTATTGATTTCTATACGAACGCCTTTTGTTCCTTTTGGTAAAAATGCAGAACTCCGTAAATCGGGCTTTCGTCTTTTACTGTCATTATATTGAAACCAAGCCCAAACAGGATAACATTCGGAAAACGGACGTTTGCCTGTTTTTTCGTCCATTTTGTTCATCAGCCAATGGTACGGCTCTAAAAAATCCTCTTCAACGAAATTTTTATTTCCATAAATGATACCGTTTTTCAGTAATTCTTCGTACCATTCAATGGGTTGGACTGTCCAAAGTTGCATTAAAAAGTTTTTTATTTGTTATCGTGTAGTCTATTTAACAGTTCTCGAATTTCGTTTTCTTTTTCCTTTAATTGTAGTTTCAATTGTCTATTTTCATCAGCATTCTTTTTCGAGGATAAACGAACCTGATTAAACTGTTCTTCAATATTTCTTAATCTCTTGATTTCTTTTTCGGTTATTGATATTTTGTAAAATAGCTCATCATTTTCCGACAAAGTTTTTCCTAATTCTATTTCTCTTTCCGATAATTTTTTGCTCAACATATTTATGATTTCACTTTCAGAATATGCTTCTCTTAATCTATCAAAAAGCCTGTTAAAACAGGTTCTTTTTCTCATTACAAACTTACCTTTTATCTGTTTTTTTTCATTATTCAACTCGTAAAGTTCGTGAAAAATAATTTTATTTCCCACTCTTTATCCTGTTATCGTGTTTGCATAGCATCTGACAATTTTCTGATGTTGTTTTTCCTCCTTCGTGCCAAAATGAACTGCTCGTTTTTTTTACTTATTTTCAAAATCCGGCTCTAGTAAACCGTGTACACAAATAAGAATAAACGAAAACAGTTCACGCCCAATGAGTGTGAACCTTCGTAGACTTATTCTCGTGTACTTTTTGAAATTTACCAGATTTCGATTTTGAGAGAATAAGAGCTAAAAGCTCAATTATATTTTAGTATGTTATTTTTCTATGTCTATATTTTTTGTTTTTGATGTTGAACAAAAGTAAAAGGATAAAAGCGGTAAAAATCTATAAAGGAAGAATATAGTTTAAAATATTTGGTGTATATTTACACCAATAATATTTTTGAATTATGACACGACAAAGTATCACATTAGCCAAACAAAATGATGAATGGCTAAAAGCACAAGTAGAAGAAGAAGAGTTCAACAGCAAAAGCGAAGCGATTAATTATCTAATCAAGCAGGCACGTGAACGTGATGAGTATCACGAGTATGTGCGAATGAAAATCGAAAGAGGAGAAAAAAGTGGTTTTACAGAAAAGCAAACAAGAGAAGAAATGTTAGCTGAATTTAAAAAACGGCTAAAAAATGTATAATTATTTTTTTGACTCGTGAAGCCAAAGAAGACTTGTGGAGGATTTATGAATATGGGGTTTATAAATTTGGAGAAGACCAAGCTGATAAGTATTTTAATATGATGCACGATTGCTTTGACAAAATAGATTCCAATCCGTATATGTTTCCCGGGTATGTTCAGCATAATGTAAATTACAGATATTGTGTTTGTGGAGTAGATACAATTTATTACAGAGTTGTAAATGATGAAGTCGAAATAATTACTATTGTAGGAAAACAAGATTACAGGTAAATAAAAAATCAAAAAAGCTCCAACTGCTGACTTGGTTTTTCGGTTTCGACAGATTTTTGTCCGTAAAAAATTTCCATCATTCCGAATTGCTTGTCGGTAACCTGCATAAAACCGATTTTTCCGTGAGGTGGAAGATTATTTTTTAATCGTTTGACGTGAACTTCCGCATTTTCACGACTTGCACAAAACCGCATATAAATCGAAAACTGGAACATAGCAAAGCCATCATCTAAAAGATGTTTCCGAAACTTGGTAGCTACACTCCTGTCTTTTTTCGTTTCGGTTGGCAAATCAAAGAATACTAAAATCCACAAACTACGATATTGATTAA
>CAZSOC010000059.1:8687-11116 GCA_964608415.1 uncultured Flavobacterium sp. | reverse complement strand
AAGCAAATTTGAAGATTTTCTTACCAGTAAAGGAGCAGAGATGGTATCAAAAGAAGATTGGGGGCTAAAAAAATTAGCTTATGAAATCCAAAACAAAAAAAGTGGATTTTACCACCTTTTTGAATTTAAAATATCAGGCGAAAATCTAATTTCTTTCGAAACTGAATTTAGGCGTGACGAAAGAGTAATGCGTTTCTTGACCGTGAGTCTTGACAAACACGCAATCTCTTGGGCAGAAAGAAGAAGAGCAAAACTAAAAGCATCTAAAGCGTAAGGACATGGCAAATTTACAACAATCAGCTTCAGGAAAAAAAGATGGAGATATCAGATATCTAACACCTTTGAACATAGAAACAAACAAAACTAAAAAGTATTGTCGTTTCAAAAAATCCGGAATTAAATATATAGATTACAAAGACCCGGATTTCTTATTAAAATTCGTAAACGAGCAAGGAAAAATATTACCTCGTCGTCTTACAGGAACATCTTTGAAATTTCAAAGAAAAGTATCTGTAGCAGTAAAAAGAGCCAGACACTTAGCATTAATGCCGTATGTGGCCGATTTATTAAAATAATTCAAAAATAATCTAGTTGTTGGTTTCATCAAATAAGAAACCTAACTTCTAAAAATAAAGGACAACAACATGGAACTTATATTAAAACAAGACGTTCAAAATCTAGGATTCAAAGACGATGTAGTAACTGTAAAAAATGGTTACGGACGTAACTATTTGATTCCGCAAGGATTCGCAACTTTAGCTACACCATCAGCAAAAAAAGTATTAGCAGAAAACCTGAAACAAAGAGCGCACAAAGAAGCTAAAATCGTAAACGATGCCAAAACTTTGGCAGAGACTCTTAAATCATTGGAAATTAAGATCACTGCAAAAGCAGGTGGCGAAAAGCTTTTTGGATCTGTAACCAACATTGATGTTGCAGAAGCAATAGAAAAAGCAGGTCACTCTATCGATAGAAAATTTATCACTTCAGGGATTGTAAAAAGAACCGGAAAATATACAGCAAACATAAGATTGCACCGTGACGTTATCGTAGAATTACCATACGAGATCGTAGCCGAAAACTAATATTTTCAAAATAAGATAATTGGTCCCGATGCAAATCGGGACTTTTTTTTATCAAATAATTTTTTGGGCGTGACCCTGTCGGGTCGGGCTTTGCGGCTCAATCTTTTTTTTCGTTCCTCAAAAAAAGGATACCGCCTTCAATCCCTCACGCGAACACGTAAAACAAGAAATTTTCAAAAACAATGAAATACACCCGATTAACCAAAGAACAATTCGAAGAACTACATCCGGAATTCGTCAATTTTCTCGCAACACAATCTATCGATAAAGCCGAATGGGACAAAATCAAACAAGAAAAACCGGAAGTTGCAGAACAAGAACTCGATGTATTCTCAGACCTTATATGGGAAGGGGTTTTAACCCGTGTCAGCTATTTAGAACATTTTTCCAAAAATCACATATTTCTTTTTCATTGCAAGGAAGAACAGATCCACTCAATCGTTTTAAAATCATCCAATACTGAGATCGATTTTCTTACCAAGCAAGGATTACAATGGTTAAGCGATAATATGTTTACCGAAAATATCGAGATGAAAATCGGTAAAAAAAATTATGGAGAAGATAGAAATCATTCCATTTTTCAAATCATCCAACAAGGTGCGTTTTTGAGTGAAGGACAATTATATCAGCAAATAAACACCATAATCGAATCTTAAAAATTAGCTTAAAAATTCAATCAAATTAGTTAATTTAGTGTTTTCAAAAAACATTTAATCAGCCAATTTTTTTATGGATATTCATCAACAAATTCTACAACTCAGAGCCGAACTTAACCAACACAATCATAATTATTATGTTTTGGATAATCCTACAATTTCTGATTATGAATTTGATGTAAAGCTCAAAGAATTACAAGAACTCGAAGCAAAAAATCCAGATTTTTTTGATGAACATTCACCCTCTCAGAGAGTTGGAGGAGCAATAACCAAAAATTTTCAGACCGTTGTACACCAACACCGAATGTATTCTCTGGACAACTCATATTCAAAAGAAGAATTACAAGATTGGGAAAACAGAATCCAAAAAATATTAGGAGATGTTCCTGTTCAATATACCTGCGAACTTAAATACGATGGGGCTTCGATAAATATTACTTACGAAAATGGCAGATTAAAAAGAGCAATAACACGCGGAGATGGCTTTCAGGGTGATGATGTTACTGCAAATATCAAAACCATTAAGTCAATTCCTTTACAGATCCAAGGAGATTACCCTGTAATGTTTGATATCCGGGGTGAAATTATCTTGCCGTTTGAAGGATTTCAAAAAATGAATCAGGAGCTTATAGAATTAGGAGAAACACCTTATTCAAACCCCAGAAATACAGCATCAGGAAGTTTAAAA
>CAZSOC010000059.1:0-8677 GCA_964608415.1 uncultured Flavobacterium sp. | reverse complement strand
AAAATTACAAGATAGCGCAGAGGTTGCCAAGCGACCATTAGAATGTTTGCTCTATAGTTTGGTTGGGAATCAATTGCCAATTAAAACACAATTTGAAGGGTTGGAAAAAGCCAGAAACTGGGGCTTTAAAGTCCCGAAAGAATCCAAACTGACAAACAATCTCGATGAGGTTTTTGAATTTATTGACTACTGGAATATTCATCGTCATGATTTACCATACGAAACAGATGGAGTTGTGGTAAAAGTAAATGATATATATCAACAGGAAGAATTGGGCTATACGGCAAAAGCCCCTAGATGGGCAATTGCTTATAAATTCAAGGCAGAACAAGCTATTACGAAGCTTAATTTTATTTCATATCAGGTAGGAAGAACCGGAGCAATAACACCTGTTGCTAATCTTCAGCCTGTACAATTGGCAGGAACGATTGTAAAACGTGCGTCTTTGCATAATGCAGATCAAATAAAAAAATTGGATATAAGGATTGGTGATGAAGTTTTTGTAGAAAAAGGAGGTGAGATTATTCCAAAAATCGTTGGAGTAAATTTTTCCGAAAGACATCATGATTCCGAACCGACCATTTATATTTCCGAGTGTCCCGAATGCGGAACTGCTTTGCAGAGAGTAGTTGGAGAGGCTCAGCATTATTGCCCGAATTTTTATGGATGTCCTCCACAGATCATCGGAAGAATCCAGCATTATATTTCCAGAAAAGCAATGGATATCGAAGGATTGGGTGGAGAAACAATAGCTTTGTTGTACAAAAACAATTTGGTAAAAAATTATGCCGATCTGTATGAACTTAAAATAGAAGATGTACTCCCATTGGAACGAATGGCACAAAAATCTGCAGAAAATTTGGTTAACGGAATTGAAGCTTCAAAACAAATTCCTTTTGAGCGTGTTCTGTTTGCCTTAGGAATTAGATACGTTGGTGAAACTGTTGCCAAAAAATTAGCTAAACATTATCAGAATATAGATAAGTTAATGCAGGCTAATTTATTGGATTTACTTTTGGTAGACGAAATCGGAGAAAGAATTGCACAAAGCGTAATGGATTTTTTCCAAAATGAAAACAATGTACAGATGATCAACAGATTGAAATCTTATGGAGTTCAATTTGAAATAAAAACTCTTTTTAATCCCAATGCAACCAATAAGCTTTCCGGACAAGTATTTGTGGTTTCGGGCGTGTTTTCTCAATTTTCACGAGACGAGCTCAAACATTCTATAGAAGAAAATGGAGGAAAAGTCGGGAGTTCGATTTCTGCAAAAACCCATTATGTTGTTGCCGGTGAGAATATGGGTCCCGCAAAATTGGAAAAAGCAAACAAATTGGGTGTTAAGATTATTTCAGAAAATGATTATATCCAGATGATCCAATGATCCGAGCCTATCAATCCAAAGATTTTGCTGCATTGATGAAATTATTTGATCAAAATGCACCGCAATATTTTGCATTGGAAGAAAAACAGGATTTCAAAGATTATCTCCAACAACATTTAGAGTGGTATTTTGTAATAGAGATAGATGAAGAAATAATAGGTTGCGGTGGTGTAAATTTTAAAGAAAATAAAACTCAGGCATTTATTTCATGGGATCTTATTCATCCTGATTTTCAGAGAAAAGGTTTTGGAAAAGAATTATTACAATTTCGGATTTCAAAAATAAAAAAAGTACAATCTGTAGAAAATATATATGTGCGTACCTCACAATTTGTATATCTTTTTTACGAAAAAAATGGTTTTTATTTAATTGGGATCCTTAAGAATTACTGGGCAAAAAACTATCATTTGTATGATATGATTTATACGAGGTAAATTCAATACGGAAGCTTAAAATTATTGATTGTTTAATAAAAATTACTTTTAGTGTTTAAATGTGTATTTTTAAGTCAATTTAAGTCGGATTTTTAATAATTCAAAATCTGTATTTTTAACAACATAGAGTGAAATTCAACATAAATCCTTAAATTTGCCTTTCAACTTTATTTTTTCCTAAATTATGACAAATGCCGAAACTAAGAAAGAAATTTCATTTGAAGATTTTAAAATTGAAGTTTTAAATGATTATAAACTTGCTGTAACCAGTAGAGAATGTAGTCTTTTAGGGAGACGGGAAGTGTTGACCGGAAAAGCTAAATTCGGGATTTTCGGCGATGGAAAAGAAGTTCCGCAATTGGCGATGGCAAAAGCTTTTAAAAATGGAGACTTTCGTTCCGGATATTATCGCGATCAAACTTTTATGATGGCAATAGGAGCTTTAAATATGCAGCAATTTTTTGCCGGATTATATGGACACACAGATATAGATCATGATCCCATGTCTGCCGGACGTCAAATGGGCGGACATTTTGCAACACATAGTCTCAATGAAGACGGAAGCTGGAAAAATTTAACCCTGCAAAAGAATTCAAGTTCGGATATTTCTCCTACAGCAGGGCAAATGCCGCGATTGCTAGGTTTGGCTCAGGCATCAAAAATTTATAGAAATGTTCCGGGAATTACCAATAAAACCAATTTTTCAATCAACGGAAACGAAATTGCCTGGGGAACAATAGGTAATGCAAGTACATCCGAAGGTTTGTTTTTTGAAACCATCAATGCTGCCGGAGTTTTGCAAGTACCAATGGTAATGAGTGTCTGGGATGATAATTACGGAATTTCAGTTCATGCGAGACATCAAACCACAAAAGAAAGTATATCTGAAATATTAAATGGGTTTCAACGGGATAATGAAAAGAACGGTTATGAAATTCTTACCGTAAAAGGCTGGGATTACCCGGCTTTGGTTGAAACTTATCAAAAAGCAGCTCATATTGCCCGTGAAGAACATGTGCCGGTTTTAATTCATGTACAAGAATTAACCCAGCCGCAAGGACATTCTACTTCCGGTTCTCACGAACGTTACAAAGATGCAGAGCGTTTGCAATGGGAAGGGGATTATGATTGCAACCGTCAGATGCGTTTGTGGATGATTGCATTAAATATTGTAACTCCCGAAGAATTAGATGAATTAGAATCAGCGATAAAAAAAGAAGTTTTAGAAGGTAAGAAAAAAGCATGGGAAGCATTTGTTTCTCCAATGAAGGAAGAGCAAAAAGAACTGATAGCTTTGATAAGTTCATTAGTGTCAGGACAAGCAAACGAAGCAAAAATTTCAGCTTTAGTTACAGATTTAAAATCGATAAAAGAGCCGATCCGTAAGGATATTATAGTTACTTCACGTAAAGCATTAAGGCTTTTGGATGAAAATTCCAGAAAGGTTCTGTCGACATGGATTTCAAAATACAAAGAAAATATTCAGCCTAAATTCAGTTCACATTTATTTTCTCAATCAGAAAATACAGTAACATCGGTTGAAGAAATTTTACCAACCTTTGATAATAATGCAGAAGATGTAGATGCAAGATTGATTTTGAGAGATAATTTTGATGCTATTTTTTCCAAATATCCCGAAGCATTGGTTTTCGGAGAAGATGCCGGAAATATTGGCGATGTAAATCAAGGATTAGAAGGAATGCAGGAGAAATACGGAGAATTAAGAGTTGCCGATGTTGGAATTCGTGAAGCAACAATCCTGGGGCAAGGAATCGGGATGGCAATGCGTGGTTTAAGACCTATTGCCGAGATCCAGTATCTGGATTATTTGTTGTATGCAATTCAGATTATGAGTGATGATTTGGCAACATTGCAATACAGAACCCGTGGAAGGCAGAAAGCACCATTAATTATAAGAACTCGTGGTCATCGTTTAGAAGGAATCTGGCATTCCGGTTCTCCAATGGGAATGATTATCAATGCCGTTCGGGGAATCCATGTTTTGGTTCCAAGAAATATGACAAAAGCAGCGGGATTTTATAATGCTTTACTTGAGTCGGACGAACCGGCTTTGGTAATCGAATGCCTGAACGGATATCGGTTGAAAGAAAAAATGCCAAATAATATGGGCGAATTCAAAACAGCAATCGGAGTTGTAGAAAATATCAGAAACGGAAACGATATAACGGTAGTTTCTTATGGTTCGACTTTGAGATTGATTGAGCAGGCAGCTGAAGAACTGGAAGAATTCGGAATTTCTGTTGAAATAATAGACGCTCAATCGTTATTGCCTTTTGATGTAAATCATGATATTGTGAAAAGCGTGGCTAAAACCAACAGATTGCTTGTAGTAGACGAAGATGTTCCGGGAGGGGCTTCAGCTTATATTTTGCAACAAGTTATAGATGAACAAAATGCTTACAAATATCTTGATAGTAAACCGGATACACTAACAGCAAAAGCACATAGACCGGCTTATGGAACAGATGGTGATTATTTTTCAAAACCTTCGGCAGAAGATATTTTTGAAAAAGTATATGCAATGATGCATGAAAGTAATCCTTCTAAATATCCATCATTGTATTAATGATTGAAATTAAATAATAGAGCCCGGAGAAATATTTCCGGGCTTTTTTATTTTATAAAACTCATAATAAAAAGTTATAATAAGGAGTTTGAGTAAATAACTGAAGATATTTTTTTATTTTTAAATTATAATTTATAACCTCTACTATTGTGACTAAGAATATAATTATTTGTTTTTTGATATTTTTTTTGATTGGATGTAAATCCAAACAAAAAACTACGGGTAGTAAAAATGAAGAAAAAATAGAAGCAACAATAAAAGTATTGTCTGAAGAAGAAATAAATGCAGAACAAAAGAAAAAAGCATACGTATTAGGGAAGCGGGTTCTGATGACTTGTAATACTTCAAAATTTAAGCCTTTCTCTGAGGAAGAAGCAACAGAAACTGTAAGAAAAAATACAACAGTAGAAAAACTTACTGCGACTTGCCAGAAATTTAGATTAAAATATGGTGATTTTAAAGATATTTTATTATCGGAAGTTTTATATAATCCCAAAGATAAAACGACAATATATAGATATAAAGCAGATTATCAGCGTAAATTTGTTGTCAAAGAATTGCGTGTCACAATGAATGCAGAAAATAAAGTTTCTTCCATAAAATCTACAGATTGGGTAGATGAATTTAATCTTTAAAAAAAATGTTCCAAAAAAAGTTAATAATATTTTTATTATTGGTCATCAGTTCTGTTTCTGCACAAAACCAAATGTCATTTGTTGACGGTAAAACTTATGAAGCTACTCAAGAGTGGAATTTTCCTTCAGAAAAATATGCTTATGGTCAATTTCTGTTTCAAATTGCAAAAACTCCAACAGGCGGAATACTTAAAATTACTGCAGAAGTTTCCAATACACTCTTTTATATAGGAGGAAACGTTTATATAGATTTTGAAGATACAAACTTCATTATTTGTACAGATAAAAATATAAGAGCAATCGAAGGAAATAAAGTAATTTCCTATTATAGATTGACAGCCAAAGAAATGGAATCGCTAAAAATAAAACCAATACTTAATATAAGGTTTAGAATTATTGGAGATCAAACAGAATTTAGTAGCAAAACAGGCCATTTTACAGTATATAATCATACTAAATCGTTTACTAAAATTCTCCAGACGGCATTCAAATACGATACTCATATAGAAGTTTTAAATTTGTATAAATAAGAAAGGGAAACACCATTTCAATTATTCGAAATAAATAGCTCTTTGTTGATTATTTTTTAAATATTGAATTAATAAAAAATAATCTTGTATTTGTTTAACGTTTTTTTGTATATTTATATTAGCTAAATAGTTAATAATTAATATATAATAAATTATGAAAAACAAACTACTCCTATTGGTTATTATGCTGGCTTTTTTTGTAACAATTGGTTGCCAACAAAAGACAGTTGTAGAAAGTGTGAATATTCCGGAATCTACCAAGCAGGTTAATCGCACTATGGATGATTTTCATCTTAATGTTAAAACAAAAAATGTAGATAAAATGTCAGGTCTGATTACCGATGATGCAACATTATACGGAACTGATAAAACAGAAATGTGGGGCAAAGAAAGATATATTGCTTACATGAAAGAATCTGTTACCAGCCAAAAAATCAAGAGTGATGATTATGGAATAGATAAAAGATCTGTAATTATTGCCGATAATGGAAAATCAGCAGTGGTTTTAGAACAATACAAATTGGACGCATTAACCCCGAATATTCCCTGGAGATCGGTTTCTTATTTGGTTAATGTCGATTCACAGTGGAAAATAAAAATGATAAGTTATAATTTATTGATAGATAATGATGATGTTCCGGAATTACTCGAAATTGTAAAGTAAATATTTAAAAAAATTAAATTCAAAAAAATAAACCAAGCCATGTTTGGTTTATTTTTTTTTGATCTAAACCAACAAAAAGGTCTCTAAACCGATTGAGTTAATAAGATTGAATACTTAAATTATTATGATTTCCAAACTTATAATATATTTGTAGCAGATAATTCAAATTTCAATTAAAAACACAACATAAACATGAGCATTATTATTAAAGTTCACGCCAGACAAATTTTGGATTCACGTGGAAACCCAACTATTGAGGTCGATGTAATTACAGAAAATGGAGTTTTAGGAAGAGCTGCGGTACCATCTGGAGCATCAACCGGAGAACATGAAGCTGTTGAGTTAAGAGATGGAGGGAAAGCCTTCATGGGTAAAGGAGTTATGAAAGCAGTAGAAAATGTAAATACAACTATCGCTGAAGAAATTGTTGGGACATCTGTTTTTGAGCAAAACCTGATCGATCAGACAATGATAGAATTAGACGGAACTTCAAATAAGTCAAACTTAGGAGCCAATGCTATTCTTGGGGTTTCATTGGCAGTTGCAAAAGCAGCAGCCAACGAGCTAGGGATGCCATTGTATCGTTATGTTGGAGGAGTTTCAGCCAATACCTTACCCGTTCCTATGATGAATATCATAAACGGAGGTTCACATTCTGATGCGCCAATTGCTTTTCAGGAATTTATGATCATGCCGGTAAAAGCCAAGACCTTTACCCAGGCAATGCAAATGGGAACAGAAATTTTTCATAATCTAAAAAAAGTTTTACACGATAGAAATCTGAGTACAGCTGTAGGAGATGAAGGCGGATTTGCTCCAAATCTTGCAGGAGGAACAGAAGACGCATTAGATTCGATCAAATTGGCAGTAGAAAATGCAGGATATGTTTTTGGAGAAGATATTAAAATTGCTTTGGATTGTGCCGCTTCAGAATTTTATGTAAACGGGAACTATGATTATAAAAAATTTGAAGGTGAAACAGGAAAAATCAGAACTTCCAAAGAGCAAGCAGAATATTTGGCACAACTATCTCAAAAATACCCTATTATTTCAATTGAAGATGCCATGTATGAAGATGATTGAGACGGATGGAAATAGTATTGCTATTGCACTGAATGAAGGAGCACCTGTCGGGAATAATTCATTTCAGAATACTGCTGAAATTTATAAAAACCCCGGAACAGGAAATTATTTTCAATTAGGAGTCGGAAAGTATCTTGGGTTACGTTTTCAGGTGAATGGAAACACTCATTTCGGTTATTTTTATATTCATCCTGAATCAGCCTCATGCTGTCCATTAGCTGATTTCCTCATGATGTTTGCGACCTATGGATATGAAACTGTTCCAAATCAATCAATTACTTCCGGTGCAGAACCCACGTCTGTAAAAAATATGATTGCGCCTGAAGATTTTATTGTCAGGATAAACAACAGGAATATAGAAATTACTTCTACAGTAACCATAGAACGATTAGAGTTAATTGACATGACCGGCAAAACTATCCGTGTAAATACTCCAAAACAATTATCATTAAACATTGCCGGGCTGCCAAGGCAAGTTTATTTTCTGACAGCATATAACGATAAAACAGGCTTGCCAATAGTAGTAAGAAAAGTGTTTTTAGGAGAATGAGAATAATCCCATTTCGCAAGCATTAGCGAAGCGCTACATGTGGTTGTATTATCTCAAGCTGACGAATAAAGCACCGGATTCTTTCCGAATAGCCTAACAAGCAGTATTTGATGTGAAATAATTTTAAAGAACCAATACAAACTGCTATAATTTAAAAGGGGCGGGCTTTATAATGCCAAATGAAGCCGTATTTTTGCACCCGTTTTAAATACCGCCATGAGCATTGTTGTAAGAAAAGCAGTTATTGAAGATGTGCCGCAAATAAGAAAGTTGGTAGAAGGCTTGGCATTATATGAAAAAGCGCCTGAAGAAGTAACGGTTTCATTAGAAGAATTTACACAAGATGGTTTTGGCGAAAACCCTGTTTACCAGTGCCGGGTTGCCGTAGCTGAAAATACAATTATCGGTTTCAGCCTTTTTTATATTGCATACTCTACATGGAAAGGCAAAATTGTATATCTCGATGATTTGTTTGTAGAAGAAGCTTACAGAAAATCGGGTACAGGAAAACAGTTGATAGATGAAGTAATATTTTATGCAAAAGAGATAAATGCCAACCAGGTAAGATGGGCGGTGCTGGAATGGAATGAGCCTGCAATTAGCTTTTACAAAAAATTGCAAGTGGAATTTGATGCCGCATGGATTCAATGTAAACTGAACAAAGAACAAATAAATAATTACATAAAATGAAAGTATTCAAATTTGGCGGAGCATCGGTAAAAGACGCGGCAGCTATCAGAAATGTATGTGATATTATTACTACTTACCAAAATGAAAAATTGCTGATAGTAATTTCCGCAATGGGTA
>CAZSOC010000058.1:6132-12239 GCA_964608415.1 uncultured Flavobacterium sp. | reverse complement strand
CATTTTCGTCTTTGGTCGCTTCATAAAACGTATTTCTTATGAATGAGTAAATATTAAACAAATGGTTTGAATCCAAACTTGAAATAGGGTCGTCAATATAAACGATTGTGTCGGCAAGCGAGTTGTTTTGTTCTTCAAGTTTTGCGGTGAAATACGCAAATGAAATTGCTGTTTTTTCGCCCTCGCTCAAATTCTTTGCAACTTCTGTTCCTCTCACTAACTTAAACTTTTTATCGGGTGTTGAGGCAATTTGAATATCATCTTTTCCAAAGAATATTTTTAAATATTCATTCACTTTATCAGCACCTTTTATTGTTTCATCAAGTTTCGCTTTTATCGTAGCTATATCTCGTTTCTGTGCTTCAAGAGTAGGCGTTTTTGTATTAATCGCTGTTAGCTCATTTACTAATTGTGTTTGAATTGCAGAATAAGTTTCTGTTGTTGCAAATTGAGCTGCAAAATGCTCTTTTAGTTTTTCTATTGCAGCGTTTTTCTCTGTTGCGAAATCTGCCGTTCTTTTGTCATTAGTAGCAATAACTTTATTGAAGTCAGATAAAACTGTTTGAAGTGCAGTAGTATTATCCGTAATTCTTGTTAATTCAAGTTTGTCAAACGGTTTTTCCTTTTTGTTTTCTAAATCTGTAATCAGGGACGTTATTACATTATTGAAGTTATTGAGTTCTGTTTCAAACAAAGGTTTCTTTGTTTTGAAGTCAGCTTGAACATCTGAATAAAACGCTGTTTCTGTTGGTAGAGGATTTGAAAGGCTAATTTTTGAGCCGTTAAGGAAATTTATTTTAGCTCCAATGTCTGCTTTTAGTTGGTCATAATCTTTTGAAAAATGCTCATTAAGTTTAGCCAATAAATCTGTTGGCAAAGTGTTTCCACAAAATTCACATTCTGTTTTTCCCTCGTGTAGCTCTTTACCTTTTTCAACCCAATCGCTGGTTGGTTTACTGTCTAACAGTTTTTGAATTTTGTTAGAAGATGTTGCCTGACGATGTAAGATTGTCTCAACTTCGTTTTGAAGTTTTGGAATATCGGCTATTGAAATGTGTATTGCCCCAATAGTTGGTTTCTGTTCGGTAGAAATTGCTCGTGCATTATGTGTATCAAAATCGGTTTGGCTCAATGTATGATTAGCAATATCGTCTTTTACAGATTCAACAAGCTGTCTTAAATTTTCTCGGTTAAAGTTTCTTCCTAAACTTAGTTGGGTTGTTACTTCTCTTGCTTTGTTTGTAAGTGCCGTATTTATCCGATTTTGTTTTTCTTCTCTCAAACGTTTTTCTTCTGCAAGTTCTTGTTCCGCTTTTACTAAATCTTCTTCTTTGGTTTTTAGCTCATTTTGCAATTCAATATTATCTTCCCCAAGTAAAAATATAGGTTCAATACTTTCTGAATCCCATTTTAAATTTTCCTTTATAAAATCAGAATTGAAAACACGAATATTTGGTTTAATCCCAAAAGTATTATCGTATTTTTCAGTAGCATTTTGTAGTTCAAAAGTTGCAGATGAATAATCGTTGTGCAGTTGCCCTTTTTCTAAACATCTGAAAACTCTTGAAAGCGTTGTTTTCCCTGAATAATTCCAACCATAAATAAGATTGAATGTTTTAAATTCTGACAAAGAATTGCCATTGAAGTTTTTGAAAACTCCAAAATCCTTTATCTTATTTACTTTGGTTATCATTTTGGTTTACTATCTATTTTTCATTTCCACTCGGTTGCGAATGGTTTCGGTTAAAAGTGAATACAACTGTGGAAGAATATCAGCTTTGAAGCCAAACGATTTTAAAACTTCTTCATCAAAAGCAATTCTGTCTTTCTGTTTGTATTCGTTTTCGTAATCCTGAATTTGTCGTTTGCTAAGCATTTCAAACTTCGCAAGAATATTTTCTTTTTGTTTATCGTTCAACAAACTTGGGTCAAATATTTTCATTTTGGTTTTGAAAAAGTCAGCGTTCAAATCCAATGCCCCTAAGTTTCTTGAAACTCCGTTTAATTCAACAATCAAAAGTGAAACGATTGAATTAAGCAAAGCCGATACAATTTCAACGTCTTTCTTTTTTACACGAATAGCAACCAATCTTTGATTTAGATACAAAGGCGATTTGCTAAACGAAAAGAACAAACGCTTATCAGGATTGATTGAAATGAAAATGTTTGCTGCTTCTTCGGGCTTCAAAGAATACCAAAACGGTTTTCTCATTTTCAAAACTTCGGGCAATGCAATTCCTGTTTTATTTGTAGTCGTTTCAAACTTTTTGATGTGTTTGTAAGCATTTGGATATTTCGCTTTCAGGGTCTTTTCATCTTCATTACAAACGAAAAGGTTGTATTCCGATTTGTTGCTGTAAGCAATAGTTTTTAGTTCCTGACTTGTTTTCAAAATCGGCAACAAAAATTCTTTTTCAATTTTTAGCGACTTATTCTCATCGTTGGAAATAATGTGCATTTCGTCCCAACCTGTTCGTGTTCCTCTGCCTGTATCGTAAATACTTGGAAAAGGATTTATCAATTTCTTTGCAAAAACACTCAAAGGATTTTGACTGACAAAATAAGTTCCCCAATTTTCTTGCGAAGCAAGAGAATTTACCAAATGAGATTGCTCGACAATGCTTACTGTAATTGTTCCGTCTGTTTTGTGAAACACATTTTGAAATTGATTATCCGCTTCCCAATTTGCGTTTTTCGGATTGTTGCAATTATCTACTTCCGTATAAAAATCTTCAAATGGCTGTAAATAATTGTCTTTAAACAGCGTTTCCAACTTCTCGTTTACTGTAATAAATTTCGTTGGTTCTTTGCTTGCTCCTTTTTCAAGTGTGATAAAAATAGTGCTGACTTTGGAATCTTTAAACCAATGCTCTGCATTGCTTTTGACAACGTATTTGATATGGAAATTATCCAATAAAAACTTTTTGAATTGCAAGCCGTAATTTTTGCCCAACCAAGCGTTTGAAGTAATTGCCGATAAAATTCCATTGTCTTTCAAAAACTTCAATGAGTTGTAGAAGCAATAAATGTAATAATCGCTTTTGCCGTTAATGTCAAATTTGTTTCCGTTCAAAAATGCGGTTTGCGTTTTCGCAAACTCACTTTCAAATTGTGTATTCAAAATTTCATTCGGAATATCTTCTTGTTGAATGAAAGGGAAATTTGAAATTACAGCGTCAAATTTCGGTATCGGAATTTGATTGATTTTATCAATGTCTTTGTTATCGGGAATTGCGATAGTTTGGCTTGGTGTAATTGAGAAAAAATCTTTACGGATTATTCTCGGAAAGTTTGCCGTATCATCAACTTTTTGCTTGTAAAGGCTGATTACAGAAAGCGTTGCAGGAAAATGGGAAATATCATTTCCCCAAATTTGATTTAAAATTTGTTGGTGGTTTTTGTTTCCGAAGAATTGTAATGTGTTGTAGAACGAATTTAAAAATGTTCCTGTTCCTGATGTGGGGTCAATCACAATATCATTTCTGCTTTTAATTGCCGAAAACGTAACAAGATTTGCTAACGTTTCCGAAGTAAAATATTGTCCGAACTTTTGTTTTTCTTCTTGTGGAACTAAGTTTTCCAAAATGTAACCGATAACTTCGGTTGGCAAAACTTTAAAATCAAATTCATTGAAAACTGCAACAAGTCTAAATAATAGCTCGTTTATCGTTTCATTGAACGGAATTTTATCTGTAAAATCACTTTCAAAAACTGCCTGATAGTCTATTTTCTTTGCCTGATTGAAAAAGTCGTTTAACTGTTTCTGAACTTGCTTTTCGTTTTTCAATTCCAACTTGGAAACTTTACCCGATAAGTTTTCAGAAAGTGTAAGATAGAAAAGGACTTTGCCGATTAGTTTGTAATAAGTGAACTTGGCTAAAACTTCTTCGGGTTCAATATTTTCAACTCGTCTTGATGAAGTTGAAAGAATTTTGAGCGTAGCACTTTCAATAATTTTCCATTGGTTAAATTCAGTTCTGAAAGTGTTATCATCGCCTTTGAGTTCGTTAATTTCATTTTTGAGTTGTGGAATAAAATGTAATGCTGTTTGGGTAACCGCTTCAACAATATTTGATGAAATATTTATTGCATTTTTAAGCTGACCATTTTTGTATAGTTGTCCTAAATCGTGCAGAATTTCATTAAGCCGTTTTTGAAGTTTTGTTTCGTGTTTATTGTAGTTGTTTCTATCGGCTAAATCATTTCTGTTTGTAATGTCTTTTTCTTTCGGATAAACTTTTAGTTTTTCCAAACCCGAAAGCGAATAATTATCGTCATTGATTTTCCAAATGATTGCTTGTGTTCCGTTCCAAGTAACGAAAGAATTTGATTTTAAACGTTCTGCTTTTTCCAAAGCGTTTTCCAACATTTCGGAATCGTCCGCAGGCGTATCAGGAAATTTTAACTCCCAACCATTGAAAACGATACCCGAAACTTTATCGGTAAACAAAAGGACGTCAGGAAATTTTGTTTTTCCTGATGCTACTTTCAAACCCTCATCGTTTGTTGCGTCTTGAAATAGGGTAGTGCCGTCATTTATGGCTTGCTTTATCCAACTAATGATTTGCCCTGCCCAAGCTCTTTCATTTAACTTCATAATTCAATGTGTGATATTCTGCAATTGGTTCTTTGAATAATCTCAACGTAGATTCTTCAATTTCCTTTCTTTTTAATGTTTCTTCAATTCGGTCTGTGCAAACTTTGATGTAATCCGTGGGTTTTACTTTGTGTAATAGTACATCTTCGTTTTTCTCAATTCCGATAAATTTTCTGTTTTCCAAAATTGCAGAAAGTAAAAAACTGCCGCTTCCACAAGCATTGTCTAAAACAATATCGCCCTGATTGGTAAAAGTTTTAATCAAGTAACGCCCTAATTCTATTGGCTTTTGTGTCGGGTGGTAAACAGTTCCCTCAGATTCTGCTGTTTTGATGTACACAAAATCATCAAGGTTTTGTTCTTCATAAAACACAATGTCGTTAGGATAACGCTCGCCATTACTTTTAACGTGTCGTGGTTTAAAATCTCCGTAACTTCCTGTGTATTGGTCTTTGCGAACGCCTTTGTCATAAGCCTCGCCCTCTGTCATTTGGGGGTTGTAAGTGGGCTGTTTTTTGTAAAAAACACAAATGTCCTCGTGTTTGCGTAGTGGTTGTTTTTTAGCATTTAAAAAGTTGGTCGATTTTGATTTTATCCAAGTGATTTTATACTTAAATAATTTCTCGTTGCTTAAAATCAATTTTGCGGTAAAAATGCCTTGTGAAGTCAAAACAATTGCTCCGTCATCCTTGATTATTCTTTCGTACTCTACCCAAAGTTTTTGCAAGTCAATAACTGAGTCCCATTTGTTTTGCGTTGTGCCGTAAGGCAAATCGCAAAGTATCATATTTACGGATTTGTCAGGGATTGATTGCATAACTTCCAAACAATCGCCTTGAATAACCTTATTTATAAAGTCGTCAATTTTTCTTTTTTGTTTGTTGCCGTTCAATGCCAAAACAAAGCCGTTTGTATGACTGTGTCCATTGCCGTTTGTTCCGTATTTTATTTTTTCCTCCGCTACTTGCATTGCTTGCAATGCAAAATCTTCGTCTTGTATTTCGTAAACAATTTTGTCGCTAAGCCATTGAACAATTATTTCATTCTTTTGAGCCTTGTAATATTTGCAAAGCAAGTTTACTTGCTCTTTGGTTGGTAATCGTCTGCCGTTCTCAATTCGGCTTAAAACAGTTTTGCTAATTCCTGTTTTTTGGGTTACGTTTTCCAAAAGCAAGTTACGTTCTTCACGTATTTCCTTAAATGTTGAACCTATCGTTTGCATACAGTCAAAATATTAAGTTGCCAATTTTTGGCAAATTTAGTCATTAGGTTTCGATTGCCAAAGTTTTTAGCTAAGATTCTATTCAAAAATATTTTCTCTTTATGTCAGGGTGGTGGGTGGGCTTGGGTGCGTTGGGGCAAAATTAAATGTGGTGTTTTGTGTCGGCTTGTGCGGTGGCAAAACACCTCTTTTAATTTTGCGAAGCGTTGGCAAATTTCCGTTTTTCTGTTGGTCGGTTGTTGTTAGTACGGTCGTTTTCGCACCATTACCGATAACGGTTTCGGGCTT
>CAZSOC010000058.1:0-6122 GCA_964608415.1 uncultured Flavobacterium sp. | reverse complement strand
AAAACCCGTGTTATAGGGCGTTTTTAATTTTGTTCATTGTCTCAACGTCAAGTCCAGCAGATTCAACATAAATTTCGTCAAAGTCTTTTGAGTCCGTTACACCAATACCACCTTCAGGTTTTAATTCAGACTTGTCTGCAAGAACAATACGAAAATTAAAGTTGACTATGTTAGAAATTCCCTGTTTCTCGAAGTGTTGTCGGATTGTCGGCTGGTACTTTTTGTAGGTGTCGTTGGCAATTAGATTACCTCCGATACAACCCATACTTTCGTCAACAATTGAAAAGCTTACCTCTCCAATATTGTCGTTGTCTATATATAGAATGCCTTTCATTTAATCTTCTCCTTCAATTGTAATGTCCAGAAACTCGCTTCCAATTTTCAGTCCGAGAAGTAGGTCAATTGTTTCGGTGTCGCCCGAAACAATTAGGAGTTTGTATTTATTCTCCTCACTTGAAATTTCAACATCTTCAATTGATGTAATTCGAACTGTCATGGCGAGTGACTGATTGAATGGAACATTAATAAACCATTTTTCTTGAACTGCTCCTTCTTTTAGTTGTCCGATAAGATAAAATTCATTTCTGCGTCTAATTGCAAAACTGTCAATTACCTCAAATTGTCCTTGTCTTATTTTAGTGTTCATTGTCGGTCGTCTTAAAATGCCCTATAACGGTTTGCGGGTTTAAGAAGTTGGCGATTTCGGAGCACAAAACTGTCTGCCAGCACTACATTTGATACGAAGCACAAATGTTCAATTAACCACTGAACCGCCAATTTCTTAAACCCGCTGTTAGCAGATGCCCTTCTGTCTGTCCGAAGTTGTGAAGTGTCAAGTCCGCACACACTTTGTCCGAAGCGATTTACATTAGAAGCGATGTCTGTCCGTGTTAGCATGGTGCGTTGGGGTGTTTTAATTTTTTTTTGTGCGTTGGCAAAATTTTGAAATTCATTTTTTTTTGGGTGGAGAGGTTCAAGCTCTTTTGCAAACATGGCTTATGCCTTGGCTTGTGCGGTTTGCAAATGTGCTTGAACCTGTGCGTTGGCTTTTTGAGTGCTGACTTGAATATCTATTGCTGTTTCTTCACAACGAATTTCATAAAGTTTTTCTGCTTCTGAATAAACATTTACGGATTGATGTGTCGTTGTAAAAGCGTTTTGCTCAATAAAGTTCTTGTCCTTAAACATTACTTTCTCAATGTCGCTGGAATGAAACTTTGCTGAGTGGTCTTTAGCTTTTTCATTTATTAATTTTTCAATTCGCTGAATCTTTTTCAAGTTGAAAATATTTTCCGTTCTGTCGTCAGGCATTAGGATGAAAAGGTAATCTCTTGCTCTGCTTATAGAAACATTCAAAATGTTTTGCTTATTCAAGAACATTTCGGGTTTGTCGGAAATGAAAGGTGGGGGATTGAAAAGTGAAATAATAACATCACACTCGTCACCTTGAAATCCATGAATAGTTCCAACTTGAATTTCAACATTTGTATTTTCAAAACGGCTTGATGCAAAAAGTTTTTCAACTAATGATGCTTGTGCTCTGTATGGGCAAATAATTCCAACCTTATATTTCTCGTTATGATTTTGATTTATCTGCTCTGAAATGTATTTCGTAAACTCGTAAGTAAAGATTGCAGAGTAGATATGATAGTTTGAACTCTGATTTAATTTCTTGGCTCTAAAAATACTGTCAAATGGTGAAACAGGAAACTTCACAATGTTGATGTCTTTTATTTTTAGTCCGTTTAGCTGCAAAGGTCTTTGAGAAGAATGTTCTCTGTGGTTCTCCAAAATCCCATCGTATGTAAAATGACTGAATAAAGCACCGATTGAAGGAACGCTTCTGTATTGCTTTGGAAGATTTACGACTTTGTAAGGGTGTGGAATAGTTGTTGGCGTTTTGAAATTGTTTAACTCAACAATCGTGTAAATATTTTCGTCTTTCCATTGTGCAACCGATGTAATTGGTTGAATTTGGAAAGGGTCTCCTGCAACAATAAATTTTGCATCTGTCTTGTAATACAATGGGAAAATAATATTCACCAATGGAATCATAGATGCTTCGTCAATAATGATGTAATCCCAATGCAACTCTCTTAAATGCAAACGGTGTGTTGGGTCTGGTTGGAAATAGTCGTAAGGGAATCTTGCAATAGTTGTTACGGTTACATTCTTTGGTCTTGTTCTTATGTCAAAAGTTTTATCGCAAAAAATTGGGCTTTGCTCAATCTCTGAATCGCCTGTTAAACCAAAACGAACAAGCCAACTGAAATAACTTTCATCATCGTTTGCCTTCATTGTTTCGGTAATCCTGTTTACCAAAACATCAGCGGCTTTGTTTGTCGGTGTAAGCACAAGAATTTTTAAATCTTCTTGCCGCTGCATCAAAGGAATTAAAACTTTGTTTGAAAGGTATGTTGTCTTTCCTGTTCCTGGCGGTCCAAAAACAAACTCAATATTTTCAGTTAAGTTTTTTTGCATGTTGAATGAATCTTCAAATGGTAAGCGTTGAAAATTATTCTTCAATTCGTCAAGAAGGAAAACTGGATTCTTGATGTCAATCACAGCTTTGTTGATAGTGGTTAAATCAATGTCTGAAATGTCTGCTGACTTATTGAGTTTGGCTCTCAATGTATAATCTTTCACATTCACTACTTCAACTGAAACTGAACGGCTGTCTTTACCATAAAATAAACGCACTGTCAAATCTCCTATGTCCTCAATACTTTGTGGAATGTATCTGTTCGGGTGTTTTAAAATAAGTGTCCTTTCCGTTCCAATTTCTTTTTGAACTTGAGTAAACTGAATTGAAATTTCTTTTCCCTTGCTGTTGTTTTCCGAACTGTTTAAATACTCTAATTCAAGCAATGACTTAAACCAAATGAAACTGTATTTTTCTGCTTTGTCTGCTGCCTCTGTTAGTTCTTGAATTTTTGTTAGTTGTTCAATTTCTGCTTTGAGTTGTTCTTCCTTTCTTGAAATTTTCTTTTCAAAATCTACTGATTGCTTTGTAAAATCATCTTCATCTTTATCCTCCGTTTCTTCATCAGTTTTTTCAGTTTCAGTTTTCGCAACTTCAGGGATTTTAAATTTATCCTTTATTTTTTTTATCGTTTTATCAATCGCTGTTTCCTCATCTTCTGCTGGATTTGAAATTGGATTTGGATTTACATCCTTTTGGTTTTGTGATGCTTGATGTAGGTGTTCCATCAACTCATTTTGTGTCATTCCAAACTTGTCACACAATTCATCAATTGTGATATTTTCAAAAGGGTTATTAATTCCTAATAATTCAAAAAGTCCTTTTGCCTCTGTGCTTGATACTTCATAGCCCGCAGCTAAATTTTCTACTGATAGATTTGAAGGTGTTACAAGTGAATTTTCTTTTGTGTATATCCAACTGGAAGTTGTTAATCGTAAAAATTCTTTTGAATCAAATTGCTCTACTCTGTCCGTGCTGTAAAAATACTCGTGCCTTCCTTGAATTCTCTGTTTGAAATTATAGATACCGTTACTTTCTTTTATTGACTGACAAAGAAGTTTCCAAAATAGAAATGAAAGTTCGGGTGTAATGTTTTCAACTACTTCTTCTGAACCATCAAAATATTTTTCATAAGCTCTGCTGTATCTTGTAGAGTAAGTCAAAGAATAATTCCTTCTTTCTTCTTGTTCAATTTCTCGTTGAAATATTACAGGTGTTTTTTCAACACCCAATTTATCAAAGAATGTTTTTAATGTCTCTCTATCTTTTTCCTCAACAAATGAATTGTAAAATTCAAAATCAATAAATAGTGTATCACCTTTATTGGCAAAATAGTTTTTCAAATCATCGGTAGGAAAATAACAATAAACTGCTTTACTGAATTTACTATCAGAAGTGCCAACACATTTGCAGGCAAGAAATTTTATTTCTTGCAATTTGTCAATGTAATCTTCTAATTGGTTGTTTTGACACTCTGAAAAATATTTTAGAAAAGTAGTAAAGTGTTGCTTTATTTTTTCTGTATCGCTGTAATTAAATTCACTTGTGTATTGTGATAATATGTTATGATATATTTCATCTTTCAAAGCTGGTGTTGAAATTCCAAATGCTTCAAAAAATAATCTTGACTCTTTGTGTGAAAGAAAATCTTTGTGGATTGCTTGGTAGCTTGTTTCAATTTCAGAAGGGAAAAACAATTGCAAATCCTTTCCTGTTTCAATATCAAATGCAGCTACCGCTTTTCCATCAGCATTAATAAAGATTGGCTTTTTCCTTAAAACTTCCCAATAGCTTCTTTTGTCAAGAAGGTATTTGTAGAAACCTTTTAACCATTGAACTGACTGTTTTGAAATGAAAGTTTCATTTATTCTTCTTAATAGTTTTTCAGGTTCAAGAAAATCAAATACAACTGAGTCTAGGTAATCTGTTTTTGGTGAAGCATACGAATAGCCGATAAACTCCTTTTCGTTCTGCGTTATTTTTCTGCCCAAAGAAGGAAATGCCCACTTAGCATTTTCCTTGTCCATTAAATCAGCTATTTGTCTGTCGGAAAACAACTCTGTCAACTCTGTATCTGATGCCCAAAAGGATAAATTTTTTGAAGTGTATTTATTGTTCTTTGCTGGAAGCAAAGTTTCGCTTTGCAACTTGCCTTTGATTGCTGAATAAAAAGGTAGAAAAGAAATTTTATTTCTGTCGCCTTGCTTTGTAAAGTCAGTTTCTTTATAGGGAATGAGGTTTATTATGTTGTCATCAATTAAGAATGTATCGTTGTCTATTCCAACTTTTTTTAGAATTGGTAAACTCTCTGCTGCTAAAACTGAAAGTTTATTTACAAGATTATTGTTGTGTGTATGCCCTGCTTTTATTCCTTCTCTACTATCTGTAAGTAAAAATGGTGCTTGGATAATGAATTTCAAATTTGTTGTTTCCTTGGTCGGAAAAAAACAAAACGCAGTATGCGTTTTTGATGTGTCAAGTTTTTTTCCTTTAGTTAGGAAAAAACCAACTGAATATTTATGAAAACCTTCTTCTAACTCTCTTGTGAACAGCCACAACTGTCTTTTCTCAGTTCCATCAACCAAACTTATCAGTCGGCAAAGCGTTTCTCCGCTTTGCGTTTCTGCTTTAACTGTCTTTGTGTATTTACCGTTTTCATTTGATGCTGTTTCCCAAACAACCTCTTTCAGGTTGTTTAAAAATAAAACAGGATGAACAAGTGATTTTAATTTTTGTAGAATGTCATTTGCTGCTTCTTCCTTTGACTTGCTTGTCAAGTCAAAAGGAAAATAAAATAGAGTTTCGTTGGGTTGTCGTGTGCTATTGTCTTGGTCTAATTGCTTTGGAACAATAAATCTTTCAATCTTGAATTTAAAGTTAGGGTCGTAAATGTGTGGAGTGTTTGAGTATTGAAAAATTGCTTTGAAGCCAACTCCAAACTTTCCAATTTTTGCATTATCCTTTGTCGTGTTACCGATTGAAGTTATTGCATTGATGTGTCCCAAATTTTTTTCTACTCCGTCTTGTTCTTCTGTGTCGGGGTTGGAAACTGTAAAACCAATTGTTCCGTTATGAATAAAAGTTAAGCCATCATTTGTGAGAATGAATTTTGATTTTGTCGCATGTGCATCATCAGCGTTTTGCAGCAACTCATAAATGAAATGTGCTTGGTCTGAATACTTGTCAACTACACTATGTTTAACGCCTCTCAACGATGGCTTTTCAAGCATCTTGGCACTTTCTGCTCTGTCGGTTGTGAGTTTCTTAAAAAACTCTTTTTGTTTTTCTATGCTTTCCATCTTGGTAAAATTATAAAAGTCAAGGTATGTATTTTATTGTGGGCTGGCGAAAACACTCTTTCATTTTTTTTTGCGATGGCTTCGTGTGTCGGCAAAAAAATGAAAGTGTGTTTTGTGCGTTGGCAAAAAATGAATTTCAAAATTTTTGAGCGTTGGCAAAAAAAATTAAAACACGAAGCGTTGCCTGTCCATTCAAATCGGTGTCTTTCCGATGTCATTTTTATTTTTGTCTGTTCGTTCAAAGCACTAATGTTTCAAGGTTGCACTGTCGCCATAGGGTTTCTGCTAACGGTTTTCGGCTTGGCGATGTGGCGGAAATCGAAGCACAAATGTTCAGTTTT
>CAZSOC010000057.1:0-12309 GCA_964608415.1 uncultured Flavobacterium sp. | reverse complement strand
CCATTGCCCCGCGTTTGTCGAACTTGTTGATAACAACAATATCAGCAAAGTCCAGCATATCAATTTTCTCCAACTGCGTAGCGGCACCATATTCTGGTGTCATTACATACAGTGAAACATCAGAATGATCCATAATTTCTGTATCAGACTGACCAATTCCGGAAGTTTCCAAAACAATTAAATCGTATTTTGCTGCTTTTAGAATTTGAATGGCTTCGGCTACATATTTTGATAATGCCAGATTTGATTGTCTCGTGGCTAAAGAACGCATAAAAACTCTTGGATTGTTAATAGCATTCATACGGATTCTATCTCCAAGTAATGCTCCTCCTGTTTTTCTTTTTGATGGGTCTACAGAGATCAAACCAATTGTTTTATCGGGAAAATCAATAAGAAATCTTCTTACAATTTCATCTACCAAAGATGATTTTCCTGCTCCTCCGGTTCCTGTAATTCCCAAAACCGGAATACTTGATTTTGCATTTTCTGAATGAATTTTATCCAGAACTTCTTTTGCAACTTCAGGATAATTTTCTGCTGCAGAAATTACTCTTGCAATAGCGCCTATATTTTTTTCTTTTAAATGATCTATTTCATTATTCAGCTTGTCTCCAACAGGAAAATCCGATCTTTCAACCAAATCATTTATCATTCCTTGTAACCCCATTGCTCTTCCATCGTCCGGAGAATAAATTTTACAAATCCCGTAATTGTGCAGATCTTCAATTTCTGTAGGCAAAATTACTCCGCCGCCGCCGCCAAATATCTTGATATGTCCTGCTCCTTTTTCCTGAAGCAAATCATACATGTACTTAAAATATTCATTGTGACCTCCCTGATACGATGTCATTGCAATAGCATTTGCATCTTCCTGAATGGCTGTATTTACAACCTCTTCTACACTTCTATCGTGTCCCAAATGAATTACCTCAACACCTGTAGATTGAATAATTCTTCTCATTATGTTGATTGCTGCATCGTGTCCATCAAAAAGTGCTGCTGCAGTAACAATTCTTACTTTATTTTTAGGGGTATATGGTTTTACTTGTTCCATGTTTTTACAGAATAATTTTTAAGTGCGGCAATTTACGAATTAAATAAAATTTATGAGGATACTAATTCCAAATTTATCCATACGATATTGAAAATGATTTTAATTTAAAAAAGGTTATTGTTACAGATTTACTTTTTTTAAAAAATATTTACAACAAAATAATATTCAAACCGTAGAAATATTTATTAAATAAAATATTTATGTAAAGTAATTTAAAACATTATATATAAGAATATTAAATAATTAATTATTGATTAATTTCTGAAGTAATATATCGAGTTTAACACTTGCAAAACCAGAACTATGATCTGACAAACCATAAGGAATAATCAATTCTCCGTTATTAATAATCGAGCCGCAGGAATAGACCACATTCGGCACATAACCTTCTCTTTCATCTGAATTGGGGACAATCAGCGGTTCTTTAAGTTTTCCTATTTCGATAGCCGGATTTTCCAGATCCAACAATGAAGCTCCAATACAATATCTTCTCATTGGACCAACTCCATGAGTAATAACCAACCAGCCTGATGGAGTTTCTATTGGCGATCCACAATTTCCTATTTGAATCAATTCCCAGGGATATTCTGGTGATTGTATTAAAATGGGATCTTCCCAAACATTAATTGTATTAGAATACATTAAATAATTATTCCAGCCATCTATCCTAGAAAGCATTGCAAACTTTCCATTTATTTTCCTAGGAAATAGTGCCAGATTTTTATTTTTGGCTCCCTCTCCATTTAAAGGTGAAGTTTTAAATTCATAGAAATCATTGGTCTGAAGTAATTTTGGCATAATATGAACACCGTCGTACGCAGTATAAGTTGCATAATATATAACCTTTCCGTTTTCTTTAGTAAATCTCACAAATCTTGCATCTTCAATTCCTTTGGACTCATAATCTGAAATAGGAAATATTACCCTGTCACTAATATCCGTATCCTTTGAAAAAGTTATTTTCCGGTAACTATCAGAAAGAGATAGTATTTGTTTGTACTGAATTAATAAGTCTTCGTCTGTAGTTTTTGCTTTTGCTTCTAAAATAAGCTGTTTAAGATCTTCATAATTGAATCTGTCCGGAAGTCTGTTGTTTACTTCTTCTATAAATTCCCTGTTAATATCTGCTTCCTCTGCTTTTTTAAGAAACAATTTTTTCTGGTAAATCATAGCATGCATTTTATCTGCTTCATCTATGTAATTTCCTACCGGCATAATAGTGATATTATTATGTTTGTCTATTATTGCCCTTCTAAAAACCACCGATGAAATATGACCTTCTCCAACAGCTCTAAAACTTATAAGAATTCTTAATTGTCCTTCTTCCAGATAATTCTGATCAGGATCTAATATAATTGAAGGGTTAAAAAAAGCGGCAGATTCTATAGAATATTCGTTGGTAAAATACGATCCTATTAAATATTTTGTATACTCATTAAGATAATTATAGTCTGAACCTGCTCTGATGATATACGCCCTTACTTTATCACAGTTTTTTAATAATTTTTTCGTAACGTTACGATGTCTTTTAGAGTAATCCTGAAGCAACGGAATTATAATAGATTCTATTGTTTCCTGATCCATTTTTAAAATCTTTTTTATTAAAACTACGGCTCTTTCTTCTCCGCTAAAAAAAAACCTTGCAATAACTCTTTTGGGGTCTGGAAAAACTTTTGTCGATTTACGATCTACACTTAACCTCATAAAATTTCATTTTAAAAACGTTTCAAACTTAAAGTTAAAGATAAATTTGTAATCAAAATATTAAAAAAACATATAAGTAACTAATCTCCAATTATTTAATTAAAAAATTACCCTAACCATCCTTCCCTGTCTAAACTCCTGTATTGAATTGCTTCTGCAATATGGTTAGAGTTTATCGTTTCAGAATTGTCCAGATCTGCAATTGTTCTCGAAACTTTCAAAATTCTGTCATAAGCTCTTGCAGAAAGATTCAATCTATCCATCGCATTTTTCAATAATTCCTTTGAAGTCTCATCCAACTCACAAAAAGAACGTATTTGCTTACTGTTCATTTGTGCATTGTAATTGATTTTTTCGTTGTCTAAAAATCTTTGACTCTGAATTTCTCTTGCTTGTGTTACTCTTTTTCTAATTTCTACACTACTTTCAGATTTTTGATTGTCTGCTAGTTTTTCAAAAGGGACCGGTGTCACTTCTATATGAATGTCTATTCGATCTAAAAGTGGTCCGGAAATTTTACTCAAATAACGCTGCATTTCATGCTGAGATGCAGAATTACTATTGTTCGGATCGTTAAAAAAACCACCGGGACTGGGGTTCATACTTGCTACCAGCATAAATGATGAAGGATAGGTAATCGTGAATTTTGCCCTGGAAATAGTTACTTCCCTATCTTCAAGTGGCTGACGCATAACTTCCAATACATCTCTTTTGAATTCTGGTAATTCATCCAAAAATAAAACACCATTATGTGCCATAGAAATTTCTCCGGGTTGCGGATAACTTCCTCCTCCAACCAAAGCTACATTAGAAATAGTGTGATGCGGACTCCTAAAAGGTCGTTGATTCATCAACCCGACTTCTTTTAATTTCCCGGCAACACTATGGATTTTCGTCGTCTCCAATGCTTCACGCAATGTCATAGGAGGCAGAATACTGGGTAATCTTTTTGCCAGCATTGTTTTTCCCGCACCCGGAGGACCAATAAGAATAATATTATGACCTCCCGCAGCTGCAATTTCCATACATCGTTTGATGGATTCCTGTCCTTTTACATCACTAAAATCAAATTCTGGAAAATCCAGCGTTTTATAAAATTCTTCCCTTGTATCAAAAATCGTTGGTTCCAGTGCTGAATTGCCTTCAAAAAAAGAAATTATCTCCTGAATGTTTTCGACTCCGTAAACCTCCAGCTCCGAAACAATTGCTGCCTCTTTTACATTTTGCTTAGGCAGAAAAAATCCTTTAAATCCTTCTTCTCTAGCCTTAATAGCTATTGGTAAAGCTCCTTTTATCGGTTGTAGGGATCCGTCTAATGAAAGTTCCCCCATTATGATATATCGATCGATTTCTTTAGCCTT
The DNA here is from genome assembly GCA_964608415.1 of uncultured Flavobacterium sp. Lineage (GTDB taxonomy): Bacteria > Bacteroidota > Bacteroidia > Flavobacteriales > Flavobacteriaceae > Flavobacterium. The sequence goes on along the minus strand of CAZSOC010000057.1, from coordinate 8,190 downwards.
AATTTGTTCTGAAGCTACCAGAATACCCATAGCCAAAGTCAAATCATAAGCCGATCCTTCTTTACGTAAATCAGCCGGAGCCAGATTGATTGTGATCTTTTTTCCGGGAAGATTATAGCCGTTATTTTTGAGTGCAGCTGCAATACGGTAGCTGCTTTCTTTAATGGCATTATCGGGAAGCCCTACCAAATGATACCCAATTCCTTTATCTATATTGACCTCTACTTTAATAGTAGTTGCCTCAACACCAAAAACGGCGCTTCCATAAACTTTGACCAACATAACTTTTTCAATTTCAATTTTTATTAAATATAAAAAAAATAACCGACAAAATGAATTGTCGGCTATTTTATAAATAAATATTTTAATTCTTCGGTTAAAATTTAGAGATCCCGTCTTTTAACCAATTGTAATATTCTTCGATATTTGGAGTATATGGAACCGGTGTATTGAGCTCTTTTTCATTTAAATCCAACAAAACATACAATGGTCTTGCATTATTTTTAAAACGTTGTATCTGAAATTCACTCCACTTCTCACCTACTGTATCTATTTGTTTACCGTTTTCTTCAGAAATATACCATTCGCTCTCCGGCAATTCTTTTTTATCATCTCCATAAAGAGAAATTAATACCACATCTTTTCTGAGAATATTCAACACTTTTTCGTCAGACCAGACATTATTTTCCATCAATCTGCAATTCACACATTGTTTACCTGTAAAGTCAATTAAAATTGGCTTATTTACTTTCTTAGCATAAGCAACGCCTTCTTTATAATCTTCGAAATGAACTATATCATGAACGGTATAACTTGCTCCTTCCGGTAAAGTTTCTGTTGTAGAGCTTCCCTGGTTATAAAAACCACGTGGACTTTCGCTATATGTTTTTGGTGGTGGAAATGCAGAAATCAATTTAAGCGGAGCCCCCCATAATCCGGGAACTAAATAAATTGTAAAAGACAAACTCAATAAACCTAATAACATCCTTCCTACAGAAATATGTTCCAGCGGAGAATCGTGAGGAAGTCTTATTTTTCCAAATAAATATAATGCCAAAGCCGCAAAAATTGCCACCCATAATGCAATAAATGTTTCGCGTTCTAACCAATGTAATTCTAAGCCTATATCCGCATTGGATAAAAATTTGAAAGCTAAAGCTAACTCAATAAACCCAAATACAACTTTCACAGTATTCAGCCAGCCTCCGGATTTGGGCAGGTTCCCCATCAAGTTCGGAACCAAAGCGAAGAACATAAAAGGCAAAGCCAATCCTAATCCAAAACCGAACATTGCAATTGTAAGGATCAGAGCTCCACCGTCTGAGTTTAATGATGTTCCAAAAACAAAGCCTAATGCAGGTCCGATACAGGAAAAAGAAACAATAATAAGAGTTAATGCCATAAAGAAAATTCCTAATAATCCGCCTTTATTGGACGCATTATCAACTTTATTGGAGAGTTTTGAAGGCATTGTAATTTCGAATGCTCCGAAAAACGAAATGGCAAAAACTGTAAATATGATAAAGAAAAACAGATTCAGATAAATATTGGTAGAAATTTCAGAAAAAACATCTCTGTTCATTCCTTCCAAAATATGAAACGGAATCGTAAATGCCAAACAAATCAATACGATACAAATTCCATAAAAAATAGCGTTAAACCTTCCTTTGGCTTTATTACCGGATTGTTTCAGGAAAAAACTTACCGTCATGGGAATCATAGGAAAAACACAAGGAGTAAAAGTAGCTACGATCCCTCCCAGAAATGCCAGAATAAAAATAGAAATAATCCCGTTTTTGTCTTCGGGAGTTTCGTCTTCAAATTGCTTTTCTGAATTTAATTTATCATTAGCAACCTCTTCTTTTTCTTTACTCTTGACAGAATCAGCCTTAATATTGATTTCTAATAAATCATTATTAATTTCCTGATTATTAGAATTTAAAATACCATTATCGTTACTAACAGTTGAAGTATTTTTTACTTCGGTTGCCGGAATTGAAATTGTAAAAGAATGATAATCATTAATACAAGCTTCTTTACAGACCTGATAATCTAATTCTACTTTAAAAGTAAAACCGTTGTTATTTAATACTTTTATTTTTTGTGTAAGTGTAAAATTATTTTCAAAATAGTATTCGTCTACTTCAAAAACATCATTGTATTTTTTTTTGTAAGGAGATTCTATAGTTTTCCCGATCAAAACATAATCTTTATCTTGATTGCTATATTTTATTTCTAAAGGTAAAGGTCCGTCATCGGGTGTATATTGAGAGTAAACGTGCCAGTCTTTCTGAATTTTAGCTGTAAAAATTAATGTAAATTCGTTGGCAGCGGTTTTATCGGTTTTATAACTCCAGGTTACCGGTTTTGTAATTTGAGCAGAACTTAAAAACACGGTAAATATTGCAATTATAGCAAAAAATATTCTTTTCATTTGGAATAGTTAATCTTTAAGATATGTTTTGTTGTTTTTACGATTTTATAGCGGTCATCTGGTCTGTATCCAATAATCCATACAATTTCATTTGCAGAACATAATAACCATACTGCTTCTTTTTGAAGTAAAGAAAATTTTTCATCTTTAAAAAATTTACTCACTTTCTTCCTTTTTCCATGCATTCCAAAAGGATAGAAATAATCCCCTTCCCGCCATTTTCTTATAGTCAGCGGAAACTGAATTTTTGAAGCGTCAACAAATATAGTTGTATTTGTAGAATTGGAATAATCTGTTACCTCCGAAATTGTAAGTTTTATAGGAAAATTAACTTCTTTTTCATTTTTATTTATATTTACAACATCAGCGTCATTTGAAATGGCAGGAACCAACATCAATTCATTCCTGTTTTTAATTAATCTGAAATGGGGTGCCAAAACTTGTTTCCCCGATTGTGCATTGACCAGATCGTAAATGTCTTCCCATGCTGTAAACCCGAACGGAGATAACCATTGATACAAATAAGCTCGAAAATTACTGAGTTGCAGTAATTCGTCCAGGTGAATAATTTTTTGATTTTCATCGTCTCTCACCACTTTTCTGTAAACAATACGGGACGCATCGTCTACCAGACTTTGTGCTTGTTGCAAATTTCCGATGGTTTGCTGAAATGATTCGAGAAAATTAGCATTGATATTTTTCAACACAGGAATTACCTGATGTCTCAACTGGTTTCTTATATATTTATCTGATGCGTTAGAACTATCTTCTCTCCAGATTATCTGATTTTCTTTGGCGAAATTCTCAATTTCCTTTCTGCTGAAGGGCAGCAACGGACGAACGATATTTTGATTGATTTGCGGGATTCCTGTAAAACCATCTAATCCCGACCCTCTTGACAGATTGATAAGAAAAGTTTCTGCTACATCATCTGCATTATGAGCTGTAAGTATGTAATCGAACTGATGTTCTTTTGCCAGCTCCTGAAACCATTCGTAGCGAATTTTTCTTGCGCTTAACTGGATCGAAATCTTAAAATCTTCGGCTATTTTTTGGGTATCAAACTTTGACGAAAAAACAGGAATTTTATTACTCTCGCAAAATTGTCTCAAAAATGCCTCATCTCCATCACTTTCTTTACCTCTTAAATTAAAATTACAATGGGCTACTGCAATATCAAAACCATTTTTATAAAACAAATGCAACATCACCATACTATCAATTCCGCCGCTTACAGCAAGAAGTAACCGGGAATTTTCAAGAAAACCAAGTGATTTGCCGAGATGCTTTTTAAATTTTAAAATCATATTCAAAAATAAGAAAACAAATCCGGTTTTAGGGAATTATTATTGGGTTAAAACCTGACGCATCGCTTTAGCTTTAAGCAAACATTCCTCGTATTCTAAAATAGGTTCAGACCTGGAAGTAATGGCACTTCCTACAGAAAAAGAAACGTATTTCTGTAATTTGTTATACAGTATACTTCTTATGACTACGTTAAAATCAAAATCATTACCGGGAGTAAAATATCCTATTGATCCACTGTATAATCCGCGTTTGGACTCTTCTAATTCTTCAATAATCTGCATAGCAGATATTTTTGGAGCTCCCGTCATACTTCCCATAGGAAAAGCATTTTGAATCACTTCTACCGGAGAACAATCTTCTTTTATTTTAGACGTAATAGTCGAAATCATTTGATGCACCTGTGGAAAAGAATAAATCCCGCATAGTTCTTCTACTTTTACAGAATTTTTTTGTGCCGTTTTAGACAAATCGTTACGAACCAAATCTACGATCATAATGTTTTCTGAACGCTCTTTTTCGTTTTGTTGCAAATCTGATTTTGATTTTTCATCTTCTTCCCGGTTTTGAAATCTTGGAGAAGTTCCTTTAATGGGTTCAGATATAATTACTTCTCCCTGCTTTCTCAAAAACCGTTCAGGAGAAGCAGAAAGTAAGTAATGATGAGCAATCTTTAGAAAAACCGAAAAAGGTGGTTTGGATATAGAATTGAGTTCAATAAAAATTTGAGTTGGATCTATTGAAGCATTTTCTGTAAAGAATTCCATACAAAAATTAGCTTCGTAAATGTTTCCCCGCTGAATGTATTCTTTCATTTTTAAAACTTTTTGCAAATACGATTCACGGGAAATTCGTTGTTGGATTTCAAGATGATTTTCTCCCGGATTAAATTCGACCGAAGTTTTCAAGATCTCATACAGATCTTCTTCCCATTCATCTTCACACATCCCGAGATATTCAACTTTCCATTGATTGTTTTTGAGTAAAAATATTTTTTTAGGCTGAAAAAAATACAGATCCGGAAATTCCAATCCGTCAAAATTATTGGATTTTAAATCTTCGATGCCATTTTTTAAATCATAAGTAAGATAACCGAAAATCCAGTCCCGGGTTATTTTTTGATAGGTATTGAGCTCTTCAAAAGCGTTGAAATAATCTGTTTTGATTGCAGTAAAAGCATCTACAGCCAGAACACAATCATAACTCGAATAGTTTTGCGGAACTTGATTGGAGTCCATGAAAACGACCTCACGATATTGATTCGCCCAGATTAATAACTGTTGTTTGAATAAAAAATTATCGTCGGATTGATACTGAAAAACGGTTCTCATAAGATCTTAAAATATTTCTACTACAAATCTAAATTTCATAAACTACTAATCCGCTTCTGAATTTTGGATCAATGTATGTGCTTTTTGGAGGCATAATAAGGTTATTATCTGCCAAAGCTTTGATCTCTGAGATCTCTGTAGGAAACAACATAAAGGCAATTTCAAATTCCCCTTCGTCTATCACTTCTTTAATAGTTGTAATAGGCTGTTTTCCAGGAATATAATCAATACGTTCGTCATTTCTTAAATCTTCGATTCCGAGAATAGGCTGTAATACTTTTTCATAAAGTATCTGTGAGTCTAACCTTTCTAAAATTGTATTGAGACTGTGTGTATCTTTGAGTTGCAGAGCATAAAACTCATTATCGAGATACATTCCAAATTCAAATTTTTTAGTAGGTTTCCAAAGCTCCTGTTCTTTATTTCTGATCCAGAAATTATGCGAAAGCAATTCTAAGAATTGTTCTTTGGTATGATTGTTCAGATCCCGGATCATACGGTTATATTCGTAAATCTTTACGTTAGATTCTGAGATCAGAAAACTCATGAAATAATTGAGATGTTCATTCCCGGTTGATTTATCTTCTTCGTACAGCAATTCTGCCGATGCAGAACGATGGTGCCCATCTGCAATATAAAGACTTTCTATTTGTTCAAATTGATTGGTAATCCAATTGATCTCTTCTTCATTTTCAATTTTCCAAAGTATGTGTTTTTCTCTTTTGGTTGTAGAAAATTCGTACAAAGGAACTTCTTGCTTTTTTTGATTGATCCAATCTTCAATTACCGGATTATCGGGATAAGTAATCAAGACCGGTTCGGTATTAAAACCTGTCCTGTGCAAATAATCTTTAAATAATTCCACACGATACTGAAGTGTGTCTTCGTGTTTTTTGATAATATTATTTTGATAATCTTCTATGCTTGTTCCTGCTACAATTCCCGTAAAAATATTATTCTTTGAAGTGATTTCATAAATAAAATAAACAGGTTTTTCTTCTTTTACCAAAATTATTTCTTCTTTAAAATCATTGTATTTTTGGGCAACGAGTTTAAATCTTTTTTCCAATCCTGCTTTTTGCTGATTGACATACGCAGGATTGAGTACATGCAAAAACGAAAAAGGATTAAAATCTAATTGTGAAGCTAACTCTGCCGCAGAATACTCTTCATAAGATCTTGAAGTCACTAAACTTACTTTATCTTTTGCGGGTCTTACTGCTTTGAAAGGAATTATTTTTGCCATAATTAAAAGTCAAAAGCCAAAAGCCAAAAATATCTTTAAGACTTTTAACTTTATGATTAAATAAATTGTTTAGAAACTTTCTCTGCTTTTTTACCTTCTGAATAATCATAAAAACCTTCTCCCGATTTTACTCCTAATTTACCAGCCATTACCATATTTACTAATAGCGGATTTGGAGCATATTTCGGATTTTTGAATCCATCATACATTACATTCAGAATCGAAAGACAAACATCCAATCCAATAAAATCAGCTAATTGAAGTGGTCCCATAGGATGAGCCATTCCGAGTTTCATAACCGTATCGATTTCCTCCACTCCTGCTACTCCGTTATAAAGTGTTTCGATAGCTTCATTAATCATAGGCATCAGAATTCTGTTTGCCACAAATCCAGGATAATCGTTTACTTCAGTTGGAGTTTTCCCAAGTGTTTTACTTAAATTAAAAATTGCATCTGTCACTTCATCTGAAGTGTTATAACCACGAATGATTTCTACCAATTTCATAATCGGCACCGGATTCATAAAATGCATTCCGATAACACGTTCAGGGTGAGTAACAACAGCTCCGATTTGTGTAATAGAGATAGAGGATGTATTTGTTGCCAGAATGGTATTGTGTGAACAAAATTCATTAAGTTGTTTGAAAATACTGAGTTTAAGCGTTACGTTTTCTGTAGCTGCTTCAACAACCAGATCTGCTCCTGCTACTCCGTCCTTGATATCTGTATAAGTGATGATATTGCTAATGGTTTTCTTTTTATCTTCTTCAGAAATAGTCCCTTTGGACACCATTCTGTCCAGGTTCCCGGCAATAGTAGCCATTCCTTTATCCAGGCTTTTTTCTGAAATATCAATAAGTTTTACGGTAAATCCGCTTTGAGCAAAAGTATGGGCAATCCCGTTACCCATTGTCCCTGCTCCTATTACTGCAATATTTTTCATTTTATTTTTTAAATTTTATTTATGATTTTTATTTTTCGAAACAATCAATGATCTGATAAGCAACTCTCAATGCTTCTGTGCCGTCTTCAAGTGTTACAATAGGGTTTGTGTCATTAATGATCGCATCGGCAAAAGTCTCTAATTCGTCTAAAATTGCATTGTTGTTCTCGACTTCCGGGTTGGCAAAATAAATTTGTTTTTTTACGCCTTCTGCATTTTGAAGAATCATGTCAAAATCTCCCGGAATTTCCGGAGCATCTTTCATTTTGACCACTTCACATTTTTTTTCCAGGAAATCTACGGAAATATAAGCATCTTTCTGAAAAAAACGGGATTTACGCATATTCTTTAATGAAATTCTGCTGGCTGTAAGATTGGCGACACATCCATTTTCAAATTCGATTCGGGCATTGGCAATATCCGGAGTTTCCGAAATTACCGAAACACCACTTGCATTAATACTTTTTACTTTGGATTTTACCACACTCAAAATCGCATCTATATCATGAATCATCAAATCCAAAACCACAGGAACATCAGTCCCTCTGGGGTTAAACTCTGCCAAACGATGGGTTTCTATAAACATGGGGTTTTCGATCATTTCTTTGGTCGCCTTAAAAGCCGGATTGAATCGTTCTACATGGCCAACCTGTCCTTTTACATTATATTCTTTTGCTAAAGCAATAATTTCTTCTGCTTCTTCTACCGTATTTGAGATAGGTTTTTCCAGAAAAACGTGCTTTCCTGATTTGATGGCTACTTTAGCACATTTATAATGAGACAATGTAGGAGTTACAATATCAATCACCTCAACGGCATGAATTAATTTGGCAATGGTATCAAAACGCTTATAACCAAATTCTGCAGCAATTTTCTCGGCATATTCGGGGTTTTCATCATAAAAACCTACCAATTCATATTTTTCAGATT
>CAZSOC010000056.1:0-12321 GCA_964608415.1 uncultured Flavobacterium sp. | reverse complement strand
AGTTTTATGTTTTTTTTGAAAAGTTAGTTTTTTGGAAGAGTTGTGCAACAGTTACCGCTGTTAGCAGTAGGCCTTCTGTCTTCCGTGTCTGTAAACCCTTGTCATTGTTGATTTTAGCTGTTTCTGTCTGTGTCGTGTCGGGTTGTGCGGTTGCGTATTTTTTAATTTCAGAAGGGAGGGAAATTTTTTTTAATTCAATTTTTTCAGGGTGGGGCAGACACACTCTTTGCCAAGTTTTGGCTTGTGTGTCGGCTTGTGCGACTTGGCAATGTGTGTGACTGCTGCGTGGGTTCATTAGTTCTGATTTTTCTTAAAGTTTTCTGCTTGTTCAAAAATCTCAACATATACTTCGTCTCTCTCAACTGGTGGATAGCCAAACTCGTCAAGCAAGAGAATCAGTCCAACTTTTAAAGCCGATTTGATGTCGTCTCGTTTGTTCCAGTCAGGGAATTTGGCTTGTCCGTCAATAAGGTCTTTCACAGCTTTTGCCAGTTCAATCATTTTGTCGTCTGGATATTTGAAATCGTATTTAATGCAAAGCTCTTTCAGAATGTCGTAAAATGCTTTCTCTTGAAAGTCAATACCTAATTCATCACCTGCCGAAAATTCTTTGTGAACTTCCCAAATCAAGTCTGTCAAGGCGTTTGCCATTTCTTCATATACTTCACTTCTCAAAATGTCGTTTGCGTCTCGGTTGTTATATCGTTCAACTAAGGCTTGCATTTTCTTTGAAAAGTCAATTCCTTTTACCTTGTTTACTTTTCTGATTTCTCCGATTACCTTAGCCAATAGCTGTTGTAGCAATTTGATTTTCGTGTTTGGTAATTTGATTTTTTCAATCTTGGCCAAATAGTCTTCATCAAAAATGTCTTGTTCGGTTTCTGCTTCGTCTCCGAGTTTGAAAATTTCTTCTACTCCATCACTTTGCAAAGCTTCTTTTATCATTTCCCGAACTTTGGCGTTCATCTGTGCTGTGTCGGGTGCATTGCCTTTGGTTAGTTTGAAAACAATAGAACGAACTGCCAAATAAAAATGGGTGTAATCTCTTTCGATTTGTGTTAATTGTTCGCTTCCTGCACAAATATCATAAGCAGCTTTCAGTCGCTTTACCAAGCCCATAAATCGGGTTTCAAGTTCTTTTGTCTGCTGAACAAATTCCGCAGCCAAATTCAAGGTGTTTAATTGCTGAATTGTAGTGCCTTTGAAATACTTTGAGTTGTCAAACGTGTGAAACAGTTTTGACAAAAGGTCTAAATGATTTCTTACGATGATGATGGATTCTGCAATGTCTTCAAAATTGTCTTTGTCGCCTTCGCTGTATTGCTTCAAGGCTAAATTCATTTGGTTTTTGATGCCGATATAATCTACTACCAAACCTTTGTTCTTACCTTCAAACTTGCGGTTTACTCTTGAAATGGTCTGAATTAAATTGTGTCGCTGAATGGGTTTATCAATGTAAATACTATCTAAGAAAGGCACATCAAAACCAGTCAGCCACATATCCACCACAATGGCAATTTTGAAGTTTGATTTTTCATTTTTGAATTGGCGATCCAATTCTTTGCGTTGCTCTTTCGTGCCAAGCAACTCATACATTTCTTTCGGGTCGTCTTGTCCTCGGGTTGCAATGAGTTTGATTCGTTCAATGGGTTTCAGTTCCCGTTTGTCTTTGTCTGTAAGGATTGCACCTTCTTCGGCTGCTCGTATTTCGTTCCATTCAGGTCTTAATTCCAAAATATTTTTATATAACTCATAAGCAATTTCACGGGTGCTGCACACAAACATTGCTTTGCCTTTTACGGTTGCACCTTCTGAAATTCTGTTTTCGTAATGATTTACAAAATCGCTGGCAACTTCTTTCAAGCGGTCAGGGTCGCCAATAATGGCATACATCTGAGCCATTTCTTTTTTACTTTGCTCAATCTGATTTTCGTTGCTTCCTATCTCTGCACACTTGGCATAGTATTCTTCAATTTCTTTGAGTTTGGAATTATTCAACAACACTTTTGCTGCTCTGCCTTCATACACAATTCTAACGGTGATTTCATCTTTCACCGATTCCGTCATTGTGTAGGCATCCACTACTTTTCCGAAAACATCAAGCGTTGCATCTATTGGCGTTCCTGTAAAACCTACAAATGTGGCGTTTGGTAACGAATCGTGTAAATATTTAGCGAAACCATAAGTTTTGGTAACGCCTTTTTCGGTTACTTTTACTTTTTGGTCAAGGTTTACTTGACTTCGGTGTGCTTCGTCCGAAATACAAATTACATTGGTTCTGTCCGTAAGCAATTGGGTGTCTTCTGTAAACTTGTGAATGGTTGTTAAGAAAACGCCTCCGCTTTGTCTGCCTTGAATTAATTCTCTTAAATGTGCTCGGCTTTCAACGCTTACCACCGTGTTGTCGCCAATGAAATTTTTAGCATTGGTAAATTGACCTGAAAGTTGGTCGTCTAAATCGGTTCTATCCGTAATTAATACAATGGTCGGGCTTTCAAAGTATTCACTTTTCATTAAAAGCCTTGTCAGATAAAGCATTGTAAAGCTTTTTCCGCAACCTGTGGCACCAAAATAAGTTCCGCCTTTTCCGTTTCCTTCGGGCTTTTGGGCTTTTTTGATGTTGTCATACAATGCCCGTGCAGCATAGTATTGCGGATAGCGACAAACAATTTTTTCGTTTTTCTTGGAGCTGTCAGGTATGTAAATGAAGTTGCGAATAATATCACGCAAGCGGTTTTTATGAAACATTCCCTGAATGAGTGTAAACATACTGTCAATACCATCTACATCCTTAGCAAGACCAGCAACACGTCTCCAGGCATAGAAAAATTCATAGGGAGCAAAGAATGAACCTGCTTTGTTGTTTACACCATCACTGATAACACAAAAAGCATTGTATTTGAAAAGTTCGGGAATATCTCTGTGGTAGCGAACCGTTAACTGTTTGTAAGCATCATAAATAGTAGCTTCTTCACGAATAGCAGATTTGAACTCAAATACCACCAAAGGCAAACCGTTGATATAAACAATACCATCAGGAATGCGTTTTTCTGTTCCTGAAATTTCTAATTGGTTTACAAACTTATATATGTTATTGTCTTTACCGTATTCAACTTCGGGTTCGGCTGCAATCGTTAAAACTTCATCTTCATTCGGTATCTTGTGGTTATTAAGACCCGAATAATCAATCAGCTGAATATAAATGTCTTTTTGGTTGCGGTCTTCTCGTTTGAGAATAAAACCGTCAGAAAGCAGTTGCAAAAATGTTTTGTTGCTCTCATAAAGGTCAGAAGATGAAAGTGATTTGAGTTGAAGAATGATAGATTTAATTTCGTTTATAGTAATTCCCTGACAGGCGTATTGCGATAATAGAAAGTTTTGCAAATCTTCTTCTATCAATACTTCTTCGGGCTTACGACTTATCGTAATGCCTAAGTGGTGGGGAAATCCTTCTTGCCCCAACAGCTCGGTAAACGCTTTTTCTAAACTAGCTTCTGTAAATTTCATTCCTTGGGTTCAATTTTTATTGTCCAAGAAATAGCTTTCAATCTTTCTTGAATCTTTTTTAATGTTTCCAAAATGGCTTCTTCTTTGGGTAATTCTCCATACACCAAATTTTTGAAGTCACCGTTGTAAATCGTTTTCAACTCATTCCATACATTTTCTAAGTCTTTAAAAATTAGTGCTTCAATAGGATGGTAATTCAGCCATTTATTATTGTTTCTAAAACTTGCAACATCATCATTGGCTACTTTTAAAAGCATTTCATCAAAATCCGTTGATTGAAAGAATTTCAAGAATTCATCTTGTTGAAGTAGCTGATGCAAATCGTAGGTGTGCCTTATCTTTTTCTTTAAATCATCTATTGGATTCTCGCCATAAGAAAAGCGAACCAAACTCATTATTTTTTCGCAAATGGTTCTTGTAGGCTTCAACACTAATATATCAAAAGGAAGTAGCCCGTTTTCTTTAGCAATATCAGATTGCTTATTATCCAGCATCATTTGGCCTACAAATGATACAATGCTTTTAGTGGTGTATGGTTCATAATATCCCAACCAAGTAGATTCCAAAATGATAACATCTCGTACTTGACCGTAATCGCCTTTAAATTCCTTGCTGTAAGCGTGTGCCGTTTTTCGATTCATACCCATTTTATGGGTAATGCCTTCAATAGGTACTTCGGGCAATACGACCTCGATAACTGTACTTACAGCTTTTAATTTTGATTTTAATTTGCTGTCCGTTTCTCCTTCTCGCCTTAATACAACCAAGTCAATATCTTCCGAAAATCGTTCAATCATATTGTAACACTTGGATAGTGCTGTTCCGCCCTTAAACACAGTGTCTTTGCCAATATCATTATTGAAAATGGTAAACAAAGCATAGGTAACCCAATAGTCTTTTTCTACATAAATAGCAGAGATTTTCATTTGGTCAGCCGTAAACTGTACGGCTTGTCTGAATAAGGTTTTGTTTTCGTGCAGCTTCATATTATATTCCATTTTTCGGTGGTGGATAGGGCTTTCGCTGCACCTGTTAGTTTATACTTGGTTATTGGGTTCAATGACTTGAAAAGTGGTTCTGCTGTTTTGCCCTGCTGTAATTGCTCTAACAAAGCACCTAATAAAGCCCTTGTAGCTGGCGGATATTTCAAAGCCAAGCGAACCAAGGTATTGATTTCTTTGTCCGTAAAATTTTTGATAATAGCTAAAAATCGTTTACAGGATGTTTCTATACTGGCATCAGGTATTTTTTTGATGTAGCGAATGGCATCCAGCAACTGCAACAATGGAATGTTCTCTTTGGTGATGGTGTTTTTTTGTTTTACAAAAGCAATCGTATAGCGTTCTCTTTTAAAATTGGGGCGAACTTGATTTTTCCCTATCTGTATGGTATTGCTTACCTGTGTGGTTAAGCCCAATTGGTTATAAATGCTGTAACCTGTGAGATAACCGGTTATTTTTCCGTTTTCTTCCAATAGGTCTTTTACTACTTGTGCCTGATTGGGTTGAAGGTTGCCAAAGGGCGTATTTTCGGGTTTATAGTATTTTCCTTTGGATAGTTTGGTAATCTTGCCCGAAACCACCATACGATTCAGGGCTTTTATTACCGCTTCTTTTTGGTTCACCTCTGTAGTAAAGTCAGCATAGGTGAATACATAGCCCTTGGGTAGTCTATCTATGGTAAATGCTATGTATTCAGATATTTTCATTCTTTTTATTGTAGTGCAAAGATAATTGATTTGTCCAGTTTATTAGCAAAAAAACTGGACATTTTGAAATTTGGTTGGATGGTAGTAACTTCGCAACTTCGTTGCGAAGTTACTACCACTGAATGTTTTGATATTTTGGATAGATAACACATAATCTTATTCGGTAATTTCCTTTAAAAAATCTATCAATTCCAGCTCAATAATTTCCTCAAATTCTTCTTTGGTCATTTCATCGAAAACTCTAAAATTGTTTTTTTCCTTGATGTTCTTTTTGCCGAGTTGTTTTTCCTCAACTATACTTTTAATTACTCTTCTTACATTATCATTGGCTTCGAAAAATTTAAAAGTATTTGGTTCTAAATTATATACTCGTTCAAAAGTCCTTGGATGATAATAGTTTTCAATACAACTTTTAGAGATTACATAAGACTTTCCATTAGGCTTAGTATCTTTGAAATTTAATGCTCTTTGATGTTGCTTTTCTTCATTGTTTTCTTGCTTATCGCTGTCAATAATTAAATACAAAGCTCTATTAGAATTGTCAAAATAGTCGATATTCAGGAAACTCTCAATATCTTCTCCTCCACCAAAAGGCAAAACCAAAATTTTATTATTCTTCAATAAATTCTTATTCAGCACCTTTTGACATAGGATATGATAAAATTTCGCATCATTGGAACTTTCAACAAAAACAATTTTTTCGTGGTGGTCACGCAGATTATAGCTTGGTTTAATTCCTAATTCTTCAACAATCCTTAATAGAAACTCAGTGTCATTTTCTTTTGTGGCATTCCTATAATTTGATTGATTTTCTTTTGTACATAAAACTACTCCATTTACACTCGTAGCACCTGCAAAAACAGGCGAATGTGTTGTTATAATTATTTGATTGTCGTTAGATAATTCTTTGAAAGCATTTAATAAATAGCGTTGTCCTAAAATAGTGTGTAAAACGCAAAAATAATTAATATTTTCCTTGCCTAACCTGATCACGATCAGTAAATTAGCCTTGTAAATGTTTAATTACACACCAAAATGAATATTATAAGCCAGTTTAAGTCCTTGAATTACAAGCAACAACGTGACCTCCTTAATCAACTTCAATCTACTCTTTCCGCCTCACGTCCAATCCTGGAACATAGACATATAAACGCTTGTCCTTACTGCGAAAGTGAAAAATTGTACAAACACGCAAATTATACTGCTGGTGGAACACGTTTTAAATGTGTTGAATGTGGGAAAACCTTTAATGAGTTTACAGGAACATCAATTCATAGAATACATAAAAAGGATTTGTGGGATGGCTTCATTCGATTGATGCTTCAATCTAAGACAATCCGTGAGATTTCAAAGGAATTAGGAATTGCAAAACAGACTGCTTTGGATTGGCGACATAAAGCGTTATCAGCGTTTAACGATTTGTACACGAAGGAATTTAAAGGAATTGTTGAAACTGATGATACTTATTTCAGATTTAACGAGAAAGGACAGCGTGGAGTTATTAAGTATGACAGGAAATTAAGAGGTATAAGCAATCAACAAGTTTCTGTGATGGTAACTGCTGATAGATACAAATCGATTGATTTAACGGTGATTAAATTAGGTAGGATTACAGCATCAGCGTTAGAAAAGAGATTGAATTTGGACAGGTTCAATAAGTCAAATATTATCTATTCAGATAATTCAAGGATTATCAAAAACTTCTTTCGTGATTTAGATATTCAACACGAAACATTTATTGCAAAAGAAAAGTATAACGGTAAAGTTCACGTTCAAAACGTAAATAATTTAACACGCAGATTGAAAGATTGGATTAAATTCAATTTCAATAATGTATCGACAAAATATCTACACAATTATTTAAATTGGTTTATGATGCTTGAGGTGTTGAAAGGTCAGAAAAATTCAGAGGATATGATGTGGGATTATTTGATGTTAAGCAATGATGGTTTAAGCAACTTTCAAAAAATTGAAACTGATTTTAAATCTTTGATTGGTAAAAATTAATTACTGCAATAGTATTTTAATATCGTTCCCATCAAAATCAACCTCAATTACAGAATATTTTACTTTTACATCATTAACTAAAAGAGAAACAAAATCACCGATTCTCGGAACTGCATTATGTATATATATTCTTTGTGTTAAGAACACCCAACCAGTTGTATAATAATCAATTGTCATAATTTTTCGTTTAAAATAAGGTATAAAAGTACCTAAAAATTTATAAAATTTAATTTTTGACATAGTGATTAATATTTTACTATTATACTCACTATGTCAAGATTAGTTTATTATTGCTTGATAATTTTTTGTGTTAATATTCCATTTTCAGTATTGATTTTCAAAAGATAAATTCCACTTTGTAATCCTGAAACATCAATAGTTTTTGATTTGCTTTCAAATATTTTCTTTCCAAGCAAATCAAATATTTCGATACCGTTTATTATTTCCTGACTTTCAATATTTAATTGATTTTGGACGGGATTAGGATAAATTTTAATATCTGATTTATTGAATTGGTTAATTGATAATGGAACATCTTTAACGACACGAATTGAAAATCCGGATGCTCTTGTAGCGTTTAATTGTTGTAACCATTTATAATCACAACTAATCATAAAGTAATAGGGCTTGATGATATTATCATTAACTGATAAATAACTTGTACTTGTCCAAAAATATCCTCTTGATCTAACAGCAGGATTATTTTGTGAAGCAGGACCATAACTAAAATTACCAACGATACTTGTATTATCAACAATTCTTGCACCTGATGCAATAATTGAAAAATTATAAGAGTTATTCGTAGATACACAACTCCATTTTTCAGTTTTTCTTAAAACATCAAGATTATTTCCAAAATTAGCATTTGCAGAATTATTTTTAAGCGTTATCCAATCATCTTTCGTTGGTATTCGCCAACCTTCTGGGGCTAAACCTCTTGCGTCATTGACTGCATACCAATTGTATAAAAATCCATCTTCGGTTGTAATATCTGGACTATAATAATAACATACTCGACCAGTTGTGTAATTTGCCCAATTAGAACCATTCTCTGGTGTTCCTTGCGTATTACCAGTAATTACATCACCATTTTTATACTTCGTAGTCTTTAAATTGACAGTTATCCATTCTTGATTTCCAATTATTACAGACGGGTAAAAATTCCCATCAATATCTGTTACCCCTGAACCCGCAGTTTGAGCATTTATAGCGATTGATAATAACCCTATTAATAGTAATAGTTTCTTCATTTATTCGTGAATTTAAGTCCTCAAATAAATGGAGTTTTCAAAATCTAACAGTCTATAAAAAAGAATAATAAATCAATAATTATGGATATTTATCACTATTAAGAATAAATTATTAAGTTTGTAAAAACAAATAATTATGGACGTTGGAAATAAGATAAAGAAGTTCAGGGAACAAAGGAATTATACACAGCAGTATATGTCTGACAGACTGAATATATCACAGAATACATATTCAAAAATTGAAACGGGTGGTATAAAGTTAACTGTGGAAAGGTTAAATCAGATAGCAGAAGTTTTAGAAGTTCCAGTTGAGCAAATATTAAGTTCAGATAATCAGGTTTTCAATTTCAACAATAGTCATGTGGAAAAATTCTACGGTTATATTGAAACATTACATGAGGATAATAAAGAATTGACACAAAAGACAATAGAGATATTAAATAGTCAATTGGAATATCTTAAAAAGGAAAACGAAAAACTGCTTTCTCAAATAAGCAAAAAATCCTAACCAGTAACGATTAGGATTTTTTGTTATAGCAATATGCTATATTTGTTTTGGTAACCATAAACGGAGATTTTTTCCTAACAGAATGCTACCCATCGTGGAGCATATGATAAAATCATAGGGGTCTCTGGACAACGTAGTGGATACGTTGTTTTTGGTTACCGTTTTTTATATTTTTAATTTGGATTAAAGTTGATTTTTGCATCAACTTTTTTTTAAATATTTTTTACACACTATTTTAGGACAACGCTTAATAAATCTTGTTGAGCCGTAGGATGCAAGAAGGTTTCTGGTTCTTCTATTAAATAAATTATATTATGTCCTTTACTCTTTTCTGCTAAATATCTGAAACGAGCTACCATAAATAATCTTCTATAGCCAGTTCCTTTGTGGCTCATTGGAATAAATTTTTCATCTCCATCAAATTGAAAACTAACATCTACGCCTTTTATGGCATCTTTCCAATTTACCACAGGGGTTATTTGAACAGCTTTTAAAGTAGAAGCATAATCCTGCATATATCCTGTTACTGATTGAGCTTCTTTTTTCATTTCCTCGATTATCTCCGCCTCAACCTTTTTTAGTTTGGTATTATCTTCCTTAGCTTCTCGGTCAAAATAATCTTGAATCTCTGTTACAGAATTAGTTTTGAATTTTGTGTCAGCTTCTAAACCATAATCAGCTTTGAACATTTCAACCTCTGGAAATAAACTAGAAATCTTGCAGTCATCCTCAATCCAAAAGGTTCTCTTTTCTGCATCTGCAAAATGTTCTTTGATATATTTTATTTTTTCAACCTTTGAATTTCTCCCTTTACCATCAACAGGAATTTGGATGCCGTATTGTTGTGTGATTGCATTTAACTCATCATCAGTTTTAAGATATAAGCCTCTAATATCTTCTTGTTGAAAATCCTTAACTAAAATGCTTTCTGACGAAAACTTCTTGTCAACTTTTACCGCTTCTCGCTTGAACTTAATTGCACCATCAAAAACAAAGTCTTGCACATATTCTTCTAATCCATCAGCCTTTTTTACTTTGGCTTTTAATTTTGTCATCAATAACTCAGCAATATTTTCATCCCTAAAATCAAATTCAAATACAATGGGACTATCAATATCATTAAAATCTGAATAGGTAATAGGAAAGCTCTTTACATCAAGAAAAGTAGCAATAGCAAACAAAACGATTGTTTTACCTGCATCATTTTTACCAACGATGGATGAAAGTTGTTCTAATTGAATCGTGCGTTGGTTCTTTACACCTCTATAGTTTGTTAACGCTATTTTTGATATGTACATAATCTAATTTTCAACTGTTTCTAATTTCATACTCTCCACCACACCTTTCATCAACACCGGACAAAGTGGTTTAATGGTGTTTTTCAATTGCTCATTGATTCGTTTGCGAGTTTCCAAAGTGTGGTAAATGGTTACAATAGCTTCTTGTACTTTGATGTCGGGAATAGGCAATTTTACATTACACATATCAGCCCAATCAAATGTTTCTCTTGCACTGCCCCAAGAATGAAATCTTGCGTAACGGTCAAATTCAGGTCGTGCAAACCACAAATACAAATATTCAGGAAGCAATTCCGAAGTTTTCACAACTCGAAAAACTGTATATATGGCTGAAACAATACAAGGTTCAGCCGAATTCATAGCCAAAGCAATTTTATCGCCACGCCTTGAAGTATCTGCTACATAAACAAACTCACCAGTTCTTACGACTTTGTAATTATGAAAACTAAGTCCGTTTGTATTGGCTTTGGTTTCTATCAAAACTTTGTTGGTTGATACGCCTTGCAAAAAGGTTACTTGCAAATCGCTATTCCTTTCATCCGATTGCTCAATGTATTCTCCGAGCACTTTGGATTCTTCCGTCTTAATTAGGTTTTCAATGTAGCTGTCGCAAATCAATTGCAAATCAGCCAAACTGTTTTCGTAGGTTTTTTGGTTAGTGAGTAAACCATTGTAAAGAGCAACAAATTTTCGTTGTTCGTCAATATCAGGTATTGGGATTTGTATTTCGCAAAAGCGTTCCCATTCTAAACCACCTCTAACGCTTGAATCGCAATATGTCCAAGCCCTTCTATCAAATTCGGGTCTTTGAAATTCCATCATCAAAAATTCGGGCAACAATTCATTTTCGTCAATTACTTCAAACGTCATATAAGCAGGTGAAACAATTGCTGGTTCGTCATTTTGATACAATGCTACTGGCAGAATCTCGTCTCTGTTTACGTGCATAATATTTGTAGCAAATTGTCCTTTCCGAATGATTTTGTATTTCGATAAATCAACTCCCGAAGTATTGGCAACTGATGGCATAAAATTCTTGTAAATGTTTACGCCCAATAAATTAGTAATCGCCCAATCACTATTTCGGTTGCTTACCAATCTTATATAATCGCCAATACGCTTATAACTCATAGCCCAAGGTTTTAAAAGCGTTAATCAATTGTTCCTGCGATTGCTTTTCTTCTTGCAAAAGGTTTTTGAAATCCTTTTGTATGCGTTTCATTTCGGTGTCAAAATCTATTTCGCTATCTCGGTCAATAAACTGAATGTATTTGCTTGGCACTAATGAAAAATCATTTGCCTGTATTTCTTCAAAACTGGCAGAGTAGCAATACTCAGGCACATTTTTGTAGGTTTTCTTGTAGTCGGCTTGTTGCCAGTTGTGGTAGTTCTCTGCTACTTTGGCAATGTCTTCTTCTGTGAGTTCAATAAATTGTTTTTCAAATTCCTGTCCCCAACGCCTTAAATCCACAAACAAAATTTCTTTTTCACGGTCACGATAGTTTTTCTGTTTACCGTTTATTTCAACCGTTCTAGCTTTTTTGTTTTTGTTTAAAATCCAAAGTGTAACGCTGATGTCGGTGGTGTAAAAAGTATCTCTTGGAATAATTACAATGGCTTCCACCAAATTATTTTCAATCAGCTTTCTGCGTATTTTATATTCTTCGCCACCTCCACTCAATGCACCATTAGCCAAGATAAAACCTGCAATTCCGTTTTCGGAAAGTTTGGAAACCATATTCAAAATCCAACCATAGTTGGCGTTGCTTTTGGGTGGCACGTCATAACCTCTCCAACGTGGGTCGTCAATCAATTCATTTTCGCCTCTCCAATCTTTTTGATTGAAAGGTGGGTTTGCCATTATGTAATCGGCTTTCAGGTCTTTGTGTTGGTCGTCTGCAAAAGTGTCAGCATCTTTTTCACCAAGGTTGGCAGAAATTCCTCTGATGGCAAGGTTCATCTTTGCCAGTTTGTATGTGGTTTTGGTATATTCCTGTCCGTAAATAGAAACTTCTTTTTTGTTGCCGTGGTGTGCTTCAATAA
>CAZSOC010000055.1:0-12346 GCA_964608415.1 uncultured Flavobacterium sp. | reverse complement strand
AACCAGTGACCTTCGGGTTATGAGCCCGACGAGCTACCTACTGCTCTATCCCGCGATGTTTCGAGTGCAAATTTACAACGATTATCTTGAAAAACAAGCATTTTAATGAAAAATGTTTTATTTCTTCTATTGGACTGATATGATTACCTTTGCAGAATAAAATAAGAGTAAATGTCACACAAATCAGGATTTGTAAATATTATAGGTAATCCAAATGTAGGAAAATCAACTTTGATGAATGCTTTTGTCGGGGAGAGATTGTCTATTATTACTTCAAAAGCTCAGACTACCCGTCATAGAATCTTAGGAATTGTAAATGGAGACGATTTTCAGGTTATCTTGTCGGATACTCCGGGAATCATAAAACCTGCGTATGAAATGCAGGAATCGATGATGAATTTTGTAAAATCTGCTTTCGAAGATGCCGATATATTGATTTATATGATTGAGATCGGCGAACAAGCGTTAAAAGATGAAGCTTTTTTTAATAAGATTATTCATGCAAAAATTCCCGTTTTATTATTATTAAATAAAATTGATACCTCAAATCAGGAACAATTGGAAGAACAGGTTGCTTTTTGGACTGAAAAGGTTCCGAATGCCGAGATTTTTGCGATTTCAGCCTTGCAGAATTTCAATGTAAAAGAAGTTTTTACCCGAATATTAGATTTACTTCCGGAATCACCAGCCTATTATCCAAAAGACGCATTGACAGATAAACCGGAACGCTTTTTCGTAAACGAAACTATTCGTGAGAAAATATTATTGAATTATAATAAAGAGATACCTTATGCTGTAGAAATTGAAACCGAAGAGTTTATTGAAGATGACGATATTATTAGAATTCGCTCTTTGATTATGGTAGAACGTGATACACAAAAAGGAATTATTATAGGACATAAAGGTGCCGCGCTGAAAAAAGTAGGAGTGGAAGCCAGAGCCGATCTGGAAAAGTTTTTTGGAAAGCAGATACATATTGAAATGTATGTGAAGGTAAATAAAAACTGGAGAAGCAATGCCAATATGTTGAAACGTTTTGGATATAATCAGTAGGGGTTGGAAGTTTATAGTTGGCAGACATTTTAAAAGAACGGTACAAAAATTTAATTATGACTGAACAGAAAAAAGTAAGAACAGAAAATACATTGAGCAGAATATTAATTTGGTTACCTTCATTAGTAATAACCTTGTACTATATTCCGAATGCTTTGGATAAATTACTTGACCCAAATCAAACGGGAAAAATTGTAGAAAATAGTGCTGTGATGATTACTGCTGGAATATTTCTGCTAATTGCAACTAGTTTATTCTTATACAACAAAACTATGCTGATAGGAACTTCAATGTTAGTTTTATATATGATTTTTATAATCTTGATTCATATGTATAAAAGAAAACCATTTGAAATTGTAATTCTAATACTTATGGTAACAATTTTCGCTTCGTATATCAGAAAACCACAATTATTTCATCAGAAATTAGAATAATAGTTTATATTAATGGAAAACAGATAAAAAACGTCTGCCAACAAGAAGTTTGGCGTCAGGCGAGCTAACGGATTAAAAATGCCGCGAGTTTTGCTTCTGAAAAAAGAAGAAATAATCACTGCAAACTGTTACTGTGAACTGTAAAGTAAAAAGAGTACCTTTGCAAAAAATATAAGATACGGTTTATGGGTTGGAGATTTTGAGTTTTCAAGAATCTAAAATCTAAATTCTGCATTCTAAAATAGAAAAAATGAATAACATTGTTGCCATTGTAGGAAGACCAAACGTAGGAAAATCAACCTTATTTAACCGATTGATTAAGAGAAGAGAAGCTATTGTAGATTCGGTTTCGGGGGTTACCCGTGATAGAAATTACGGTAAAAGTGAATGGAATGGGAAAGAGTTTTCTGTAATTGATACCGGAGGTTATATTAAAGGATCTGATGATGTTTTTGAAGGTGAAATCCGCAAACAGGTAGAACTGGCAATAGATGAAGCAGATGTAATTATCTTTGTTGTAGATGTGGAAGAAGGGATTACTCCAATGGACGAAACTGTGGCCAAATTGTTAAGAAAAGTTACCAAACCGGTGATTTTGGCAGTTAATAAAGTTGATAATGCAATGCGTGAAAAAGACGCTATAGAATTTTATAATTTAGGTTTAGGAGAGTATTACACCTTTGCAAGTATTTCGGGAAGTGGAACAGGTGATTTGATGGATGCTTTAATCGATGCTTTTCCTGAAAAACCTGAACCTGTCCAGGAAGAAACCGAATTACCAAGGTTTGCTGTTGTAGGTCGTCCGAATGCTGGGAAATCCAGTTTTATAAATGCATTGATTGGAGAAGATCGTTTTATGGTAACAGATATCGCAGGGACAACCCGCGATGCGATAGATACAAAATTTACACGTTTTGGGTTCGAATTCAATCTTGTCGATACAGCCGGAATCAGAAGAAAAGCCAAAGTAAAAGAAGATTTAGAGTTTTACTCTGTTATGAGGTCTGTTCGTGCGATCGAACATGCGGATGTCTGTATATTGATTATCGATGCAACACGGGGATTTGAAGGTCAGGATCAGAGTATTTTTTGGCTTGCCGAAAAAAACCGTAAAGGAGTAATTATTTTGGTCAACAAATGGGATCTGGTAGAAAAAGATACCATGTCTACTCGTGATTATGAAGCCAAAATCCGGGAAGAAATTATGCCGTTTACAGATGTGCCGATCCTTTTCGTTTCGGCTTTAACCAAACAGCGATTATTAAAAGCACTGGAAGCTACAGTTAAGGTGTTTGAAAATAAAAAACAAAGGATTTCTACTTCTAAGTTTAATGAGTATATGCTGAAAGTAATCGAAAATTATCCGCCACCGGCATTAAAGGGTAAATATGTAAAGATTAAATATTGTATGCAATTACCTACAGAAGTACCGCAATTTGTGTTTTTTGCCAATTTGCCTCAATATGTAAAAGATCCATATAAAAGATTTTTGGAGAATAAAATTCGTGAAAAATGGGATTTTTCAGGAGTGCCAATAGATATATACATTAGGGAAAAATAGATTTTTTTTTGAACTAATGTCGGATGAAACAGTTTTTCCACAGGAGAAAAATGCCGGTAAATCATCAAACTTTGTTACAATAGATTAAGATAAGTGAATTATAGGAAAACCCGAAACGAAGTTTCGGGTTTTTTGTTTAACTCGAAAATAATTATTACTCAAATCATTTATTTGTTATATTTAACTTTATTAAAAGACAAACATGTTATTCAATACGATTAGTTTTGCCATTTTTCTGCCAATCGTTTTGGTTTTATATTGGTTTGTTTTTAATAAAAATATAAAAGCCCAAAATTTAGTATTACTTGCATCAAGTTATTATTTTTATTCATGTTGGGATTTTCGATTTTTAGGGTTGCTTGTTTTAACCACATTGATAGGGTATTTTATCGGATTAAAGATAAATCAGTCAGATATTGTTGCTAAAAGGAAACTGTGGATGCAGTTTGGGGTTGTTTTATTGGTGGTATTATTGGGAGTTTTTAAATATTTCAACTTTTTTATAGAATCTTTTACTGATGGATTAAATTTCTTAGGAATAAAAACAGATTATTCTATCACTCTAAATATTATTTTACCTGTTGGAATATCATTTTATATTTTTCACTCATTATCATATATAATTGATGTTTATAAATATAAAGTAAAAACCGAAACCGATCTTATAACGTACTCGGTTTTTGTAGGATATTTTCCACTTTTGGTAGCCGGGCCAATAGAACGGGCAACGCATCTTTTACCACAGCTAAAGATTAAAAAGTTTTTTTCTGCTTCAAAATTTTCTGATGGACTAAGGCAGATTTTATGGGGATTATTTAAAAAAGTTGTTATAGCAGATCAATGTGCAGTTTATGTAGATATGATTTTTGAAAATTCTGATCATTACAATGGAAGTACACTTTTTTTAGGGATAATATTATTTGCATTTCAGATTTATGGCGATTTTTCAGGTTACTCAGACATTGCATTGGGGACATCAAGATTATTTGGGATTGAATTGATTAAAAATTTTTCTTTTCCTTTTTTTTCGAGAGATGTAGCAGAATTTTGGCGTAGATGGCATATCTCTTTATCGTCATGGTTTAAAGATTATGTTTATATACCACTTGGAGGGTCAAGAGTTTCTAAGAATAAACAAATAAGGAATATTTTTATAATATTTTTACTAAGCGGATTTTGGCATGGAGCAAATTGGACTTTTATTTTTTGGGGATTTATAAACGCGTTATATTTTTTACCATTATTAATTTTTAACCTCAATCGCACTCATCTTGATATTGTTGCAAAAGACAGATGGTTGCCTAGTTTTGTAGAAGCAGGTCAAATGACAATGACTTTTTTACTTACTGCATTAGCAAGAGTATTTTTTAGATCAGAAACTTTATCTCAAGCTTTTTCTTACCTGAATGCGCTTTTTTCCCTCTCATTTTTCGAAATCCCTGACATATTTCCAGAATCAGTTTTTGGATTGATTATTATCTTTATTATTGTAGAATGGAACGGTAGGAGATGTAATTTTGCTATTGAAAATTTTCTATTTAATAAAAATAAATTTGTGAGATGGCTATTTTATTATATTATAATTTTTACCGTTTTTTATTTTTCAAATGAAAATAACAGACAATTTATTTACTTTCAATTTTAAATGAAAAAAATAATAATCAAATTTTTAGTTTTTATGATTCCCATTTTTTTGGGTTGGGGATTTGTGGAATACTTTTACAGAACTGTTCCTAATAATTATACTTTAAAATACAAGCAGATAAATCAGAATAAATCAGAAATTGAAGTTTTGATCTTTGGATCTTCACATGCTTTATATGGTTTAAATCCCAAATATTTCACTCAAAAAACATATAATCTGTCAGGAATAAGCCAGACGATATATTTTGATTTTTTACTTTTTAAAGAATACATTCATCAGTTACCTGAGCTAAAAACGGTAATTCTTTGTATCGAACATACCAATCTTAGTCAGGTAGATAATTCATCCGAAGATACGTTTAGAAAATACTATTATAAAGCGTTTATGGATATGAATGTTCCGATAATAAAAAAATACGATTTGACGCAATATTTTTTGTCCGTTACAAGACCATTGAAATTTACGATAAATCAGATCAAAAAATATCATGAAACCGGGACAATAGTAAATATTGATGATAATGGCTGGGGAAATGATTATCCTAAATCCGGATCTAATGTAAATATTGAAAATGCTATCTTAAGAGCACAGAATAATGAAGATGGATTGCTTGATTTTTCCACAAATACATTAAGAATCCAGTATATTATAAATTTATGTAAAGAAAAAAACATAAATCTTCTGATAGTTTCAATGCCGCAAACCAAAGATTATTTATTACAATTGAATCAGGAAAAACTAGATAAAATTATAAAAACATGTAAAAATCTGGAAACTCAAAATTTTCATAATGTAAAATACCTGAATTTATTTAAAGACCAAAGATTTTCAGATTCTGATTTTTACGATGCAGATCATTTGAATAATGAAGGAGCAGAAAAGTGTTCGGTAATTATTAATGAATTTGTTAACAGAATGTGAAATTTTACTGTAAGAATAGCTTTTTAAAGAGATATGAATTTTATTTACACAATAAATCGGATACTTTACGGTTTATATAATTCAATCAAAACAAAAATCTATGAAATTATTACTGCAAACTCTTGCATTATTTTTTATTGTAACATCATCAAACGCTCAAAACATTGTTTTAAAAGGTAAAATAGTAAGCGAAACCACCAAACTCCCTCTCGAATCAGCAACAGTTTATATAGCTTCCGCTAAAGATTCTACATTAATAGATTATACAATTGCAGATAGAAACGGAAATTTTTCACTTACAACCAGAAAAATTTCCAATCCGATATTACTCAAAGTTTCCTTTGTGGGCTATTCGGAATACAGCCAAAAACATGAAGAAATTCTCGAAAATAAAGATTTTGGAATCATTCAGATTTTAGATCTTCCGCAAGATTTAGATGAAATTGTAATAAAATCACAGGCACCACCCATTAGGATCAAAAAAGACACCTTAGAATTTGACGCAGCATCATTCAAAGTAAGGCCGGATTCTAATGTAGAAACGTTGCTCAAGCAGCTTCCGGGAGTAGAAATTGATGAAGAAGGAAAAATTACTGTAAACGGGAAAGAAGTAAACGAAATTTTAGTAAACGGGAAACCCTTTTTTGACAAAGACGGGAAAATCGCCTTACAAAACCTTCCTGCCGATATTATAAATAAAGTACAGGTTTCTGATACAAAAACCAAGCAGGAAAAAGCATCAGGAGAAACGGCAACTTCCAACAATGCAAGTATAAATCTTACCATAGATGAAGATAAAAACAAAGGTCTCTTCGGGAAATTTATGGGAGGATATGGAAGTGATGAACGGTATGAGAGCAGTTTGTTACTCAATTATTTTAAAGGAAAGCAAAAAATAAGTATTCTTGCTTCGTCCAATAATATCAATAGCAGTGGATTTTCTATGAATGAAATTTTTGATAGTATGGGAGGAGGCAGAAACAGATCAGTATATACCAGTGATAATGGAAGTTTTGGTATTAACGGAATGAGGTTTGGA
Organism: uncultured Flavobacterium sp.; assembly: GCA_964608415.1. GTDB lineage: Bacteria > Bacteroidota > Bacteroidia > Flavobacteriales > Flavobacteriaceae > Flavobacterium. Next base: position 5,693 of record CAZSOC010000055.1, on the reverse strand, counting down.
GGCGGGAACGGAATAACGGTTTCCAACATAGTTGGCTTAAATTATTCTGATGAATTAAGAAAAGATCTGGATATCACTTCAAGTTATTTTTATACCGATGCAAAATCAGAAAATCTCAATATAACCAAGCAAACCAATCTTTTGCCATCCGGAAATTACATTACAAACTCACAATCCAAAACTATAAACGATCAATATTCTCATAATATTAATACAGAGTTTGAATATAAAATAGACTCTACAATGACCGTTGGAGTTAGTCCAAAATTTGTTAATTCTAAATCTGAATATTCTAATATTTATAATACGATTTCAGAAGATTTAGACGGATTGTCACTCAATGACGGAGCCGGAGAAAGTTATTCGGAAACTACAACAGACAAATTTGAAAACGAAATTTACTTCAATAAAAGTTTTAAAAAGAAACGCAGATACCTCAATTTGAGTTTCAATAATGAAAATGATAAAACCAATGGTTCTTCCATACAAAATAATATAACCAGATTTTTCACAGATACAGATAACGATGGGATTATCGACAATACGACTGTAGATCAGAGAAATCAAATAGAATACACGGTTTTAAAAAGAAACAGATATAATTTTAATTTCGGATATAATGAGCCGGTTTTAGACTCTGTTGCATTAAAATTTGAATTGGATGTAGAATTAGAAGAAAGGACAGAATCTAAAGCAACTTTTGATTTGGATGAAATTACCAATCGATATTCTAACAAAAATGATTTTCTGAGTGATGAATTATTTACCAAAGAAAAAACCGTAGGTCCGGCAATTGGTATAAATTCAAGCAAAGATAAATATTATTTCGGAGTAACCCTGGGAACCAATATCACTCAGTTGGATTATAATTCTAATTACTTGGGAATTGATAGTCAGATAAAAAAAGAATACATTTATCCAAATTATAGTCTTTATGGAAATTACAAATTTTCTAAATCAAGTTCGATCTATTTCAACTATAATTATTTTTATCAATTTGCATCAGCCAGACAGATTTTACCAATAGAAAATTTATCTAACGCAATGAATACGATTATTGGTAACCCTGATTTGTCTCCTACAAAATCGCATTATTTTTATACCTACTTTAGAAATTATGATTATGCAGCCAAGTCTGGTTTCACATTCTACATGGGTGGGAATGTTTATAATGACGATATTGTTTCGGTCTCAACTTATGACGAAAGCAGAAAAAGAACAACAACCTATACAAATCTTTCTGGAGCATACTCCGGATGGTATGGTGGTAACTGGAGTAAATCAATCAAAAATGAGGCACATTCCTACCGGTTTGGATTTGGAATAAACGGAGGATTTAATAAAGGCAAAGGATTTACAGACGGAGTATTATTCGAATCTCAATCTTACACTTTTGGACCAAGAATAAATTTTACCTACGAATACGGAGAATTATTAACGATTAATCCTACTTATAATTTAACCTACAGAAATACAGATTACACCAATTATCTTATTGATAAAGCTTCCAATGTTTCACATAGATTTAACTTGCAGACCACAACTTACTGGCCCAAGAATCTGGTATTCGGAAATGATTTCGGATATACGTATAACTCAAATATTTCCGATGGGTTTAAGAAAGATTTTTATCTGTGGAATACAAGTTTAGGATACAATTTTATGGATAAAAAACTGTTGGCAAAAGTAAAAGTTTACGATGTTTTAAATCAAAACCAAAGTTCTTCAAATTCAATTTCTGCCACATCAGTAAGAGATGAAGAAAATACAGTTCTTAAAAGATATGTAATGTTTTCGTTAACTTATAAATTAGAAAAATTTGCCGGAAAAGATAAGAATAAAAGAGGCCGGAATTTTATGATTTTGGATTAGAAAAAAATCAGATATTAAAATAAAAGGAGCAAATTTTGCTCCTTTTTTATTGATAAAATTGTTTGAAATAATTTTGTATTTCCCGATCAAAATCAGGGTTTTCCAAAAGTTCTAAAGTATCGTTTCTCATTAAAATAAAATCGTCATTATTAAATTGATCTTCAAAATTTATTTTCAAAAAATCAATCAGACTCTGTATAACTAATTCTATTTCATTCTTTGAAATTCCATTATTTTGGATATGTCTGTTCCTAATAAGATAAGCTCCGGTATGAGAAGCAATTTCTTTTACTTTTTCTATAGAAATCTGGTCATTAGAAACTAATTTTCCTATAAAGTGATCCATTTGATGATGGATTAATTCCTGTATCGTCATTTTTAAAATTATTTTTTAAGAATAGTTTACCAGCTTCCACCAGCTCCTCCACCAGAGAAACCACCACCGCCAAAACCACCACCAAAACCGCCTCCTCCGAAACTTCCGCCTCCAGAGAAGCCACCACCACCAAAACCACTACCGTTTCTTCTTCCAAGGCTGCTTAATATAATAATGTCACTAAGATCTAATCCGCCGCCGCCACGGTTATTGTTGTTTCCCCCGCCTTTTTTGAGCGATATAATGAGAATGATAATTACCAGAATAAAAAAGATTGCAACTCCTGCGGGAATAGATTCTGAATTTTTGTTTGCTTTTCGGGTACCTTTGTATTTACCTTTTAATACTTTAAAAATCGCCTCTGTTCCCGAATCTAAACCTTCATAATATTGCTCGTTTTTAAAATACGGAATCATTTCGTTTCTTATGATTTCGCCGGTAATTCCCGAACTTAGCCGATCTTCAACACCATAGCCGTTTCTAATATCAATTTGACGTTCTTTTACAGCTAATAATATAAAAACACCATTATCTTCTTTAGCCTGACCAACGCCCCAGGAATGAGCCCAACGCGTTGCCAATTGTGATTTATCTTCGTTTTTTAAACTTTCAATGATGACAACTACAATTTGTGTTGAAGTAGTGTCGGAGTATCGGATGAGCTTTTCTTCTAAATTCTTTTTCTGATCATCATCTAATAGTTTGGCATAATCATATACACTAGTTTGAAATTTTGGGATTTCAGGAATAGTATATTGCGCAATTGCATTTAAACTCCATAAGAATATTCCTAGAAATGTATATAACGAAATTTTGTTTTTTAAGTTTTGGAGCATTAGCTTCGGGTTATTTCATTAGGTAATTCATTGATATCATCAGCTTCAAATGGAAAATGAATTTTTAATTTTTCTCCGGCATTGTAAATACCTTCAATCAGTCCTTCTTTAAATTTTCCTTTTTTAAACTTTTCTATAACAATATTTTTAGTGCAATCCCAAAAGTCAGATTCTACTACTTTGTCAATTCCTTTATCTCCTAAAATAGCAAAAGTATGGTCGGAAATACCTATATAAAACAATACTCCGTTACTGGCTTTTGTTTCATTCATTTTCAATTCAAAAAAAACCTCCTTTGCTCTTTCGAGTGGAGGTTTTTCGCTATGATTTTCCAGATGAACCCGTATTTCACCCGAAGTATTTTTTTCAGCGAGCGAGATGGCTTCTACTATTGCGGATTCATCTTCATTACTCAAAAAATCTTCTACTATAGACATAATTTATTTAGAAATTAAAGTCGACATCAACTGGTTTTTCGGCTCCTTCAACTGCTTGAAAATAGGCTTTTTCTTTAAATCCTAGTATTCCTGCTATTAAAGAATTCGGGAAAGTCATTACATGATTGTTATATGGTTTTACAGCTTCGTTAAAACGTGTTCTGGCAGTAAGGATCTGATTTTCTGTGCTGGCCAGTTCATCTTGTAATTTTAAGAAGTTTTGATTTGCTTTTAGGTCAGGATAAGCTTCAACAGCAACTAATAATCTTGATAACGCAGATGAAACACCTGTTTGTGCTTTATTAAATTCTGCTAATTGCTCAGGTGTAATATTAGAAGGATCTATTGTTGTTCTGGTTGCATTAGCTCGGGCTTCTGTAACTGCTGTCAAAGTTCCTTTTTCAAAATCTGCAGCACCTTGCACGGTTTTTACTAAGTTTCCAATAAGGTCACTTCTTCTTTGATAAGAAGTTTCAACATTTCCCCAACTTTCTCTGATATTTTCATTTAGAGTAATAGCGGTGTTGTTTATTCCTTTAAACCAGGAATATCCAATAATTACAATTACAGCAACAATAATCCAAGGCAAAAATTTTTTCATAGTTTGTTTAGTTTAAGTTTTATAATTCATTTTTGATGTTCAATAACTGTACCTTAATTGCTTCCAGTTTAGCAATTATTTCATATTTGTCCAGAGTTTTCTTTTGTCCTTCTTTCAGATGTATTTTTGCTCCTTCAAGGGTAAACCCGCGTTCTTTTACCAAATGGTAGATTAGTTGCAGGTTTTTTACATCTTCGGGGGTAAACATTCTGTTTCCTTTGGCATTTTTTTTTGGTTTGAGAATGTCAAATTCTTTATCCCAAAATCTAATCAATGATGCATTTACATCAAAAGCTTTGGCAAGTTCGCCAATACTATAATATCTTTTATTTGGATTGAGTTCTAAATGCATTAGTCTAATGATTGATTTTCCTGATTAGCCATTTTTGATATTGCCGCAAATTCTGCAGCAGAAATATCGCCATAATAATAATTCAACGGATTTACGACTTGCCCGTTTTTATGTACTTCATAATGCAAATGCGGCGCTTCGCTTCTTCCGGTACTTCCTACAAATCCAATAATATCGCCACGCTTTACTTTTTGCCCCCGTTTCACTTTATATTTGCTCAAATGCGCATATAGAGTTTCATAGCCAAAACCGTGTTTTATAACAATACAATTTCCATATCCCGAAAGAGAATTATCTGCTCTTTCTATTATACCATCACCCGTTGAAAATACAGGAGTTCCTGTTTTTGCAGAAAAATCCATTCCGGAATGAAATTTTCTGATTTTAGTAAAGGGATCATTTCTATAACCATATCCGGAAGCCATATGTTTCAAATTTTCGTTTTTTATTGGCTGAATTGCAGGAATTGCCGCAAGAAGCTGTTCTTTTTCTTTGGCTAGTTTTACGATTTCATCTAAAGATTTGGATTGAATAGCCAATTGTTTTGACAAAATTTCTACACGTTTTGTAGTATTTATCACTAGTTCAGAATTATTATAACCCTCTAATTGTTTATAACGGTTCACACCTCCAAAACCCGCTCTGCGTTGTTCTTCAGGAATTTCAGATGTGTTAAAATATACCCGGTACAAATTATTATCCCGATCCTCAATATGATCCAGGACCTGCTCGATTTCATCCATTTTTTTATTAAGGATCTTATACCTGAGTTGTAAATTCTCGATTTCGCGAGCTTGTAAACGATCTTTCGGAGTTTCAAAATAAGGAGTGTTAAGCAATACCACAAAAGCAATCAAACCAAATATGGCAGACGAAAGTAAAAATAATGCCACGTAACCAAAACGTTTTCGCTTCTTGGTCACGATCTTACGGTATGCCAGATTTTCGGCATCGTAGTAATATTTTACCTTCTTCATATATTAAAATATGCTATTTTTGCACCTTAAAAAACAGTTAGACGAACAAATTTAGTAAATGTTTCATAAAATCAATTTTTTAGAAGCGAAACATTAGGCAGATTTGTAAACCATTTTCCCGCTTTCGCTTTTAGTCCCAATAAAAATATTGGGAGCTACCGGCTCAATCGGGGCTAGATGGAAACTATTCGAATTTAGGAAACTTTTTTCTAAATTTCGAGTTTAATAAAAACAAACATTTT
>CAZSOC010000054.1:0-13331 GCA_964608415.1 uncultured Flavobacterium sp. | reverse complement strand
CAACGATCAAGTATTTCTCATCTTTTATCGGGAAGGAATAAACCTAGTTTAGAATTCATTTTAAAAATAGTAGAAGTTTTTCCAGACACAAACTTGTATTGGTTACTCAATGGAAAAAACGATTTTAATACAAAAACAGATCCGCTCATGAAAAAAGAAGTTACCACTACCCCACTTTATATTGATGAAAATAAATTAAAAATGGAAATCAATGAAATTCAGAATCCGGCACAAAAAACGGGCAATAAGATTCAGAAAATAGTGTTGTTTTATGAAAACGGAACTTTCACAGAATTTAATCCAGCGTAAACTTAGCAGGAATGCCATAACTTTTTTGTGGATATTTCCCGGAAATATTATCAAAATAGTGTTCTATCTGTGGTAAATCTATTGCAATTTGTCCGGTAGGATAAAATGGAGGATACAATCTTACACATTTATTTTTATAATCAAAAGCAATCGGGATAATGGGAATATTAACTTGTACAGCTATAAAATAAAAGCCTGTTTTAAGATTTTCTACTTTTTTTCTGGTTCCTTCCGGAGCAATTGCCAATCTAAAAGTTTCTTTTTTATTAAATATTTCTACAATAGAACTTACCAATTTCTTATTTCCGCTTCTATCCAACGGAGTACCTCCCATCCACCTGAAATAATATCCAAAAGGAAATATGAACAATTCCTTTTTTGCCACAAAACTAATTTGATACCCCAAAATTCCCCTTGCCAATAAGCCTATATAAAAGTCATGCCAGCTCGTATGTGGTACAATAATGAAGATAGATTTTTTTATTTCCGGACTACCATCCCCTATTATTTTCCAACGTAAGAATTTAAAAAAAATTAATTTGTATAAAAATCGTTTCAATAGAAAAATATTTCTGTAAAAATAATAATATTCGCTTATTTTTGGGAAAAATCAGCATAATGATCCGAAAGTGGTTTAGTTATATTCTACCCATCAATATTTACAGCAAAAAATCAGTAATCAGTAAAAACCTGGAAGTCACCTGGGCAGACGGAGAATTGGTTTTGGATTCTTCCAACACCAATTATTCTTACGGAAGTTTACAAAGAGTCCTTAGAAAAGGATTGAAAAGCATTGGTTATCAAAAAATTATGTCCATGCAGCATATTCTGGTTTTAGGAGTTGCAGGAGGAAGTGTCATTAAAACCTTGACAAACGAAATTAATTATAAAAATAAAATTACCGGAGTTGAAATTGATCCCGATGTTATTGAAATCGCTAATAAATATTTTCATCTAAATCAAATAAAAAACCTCAATATCATTATAGATGATGCATTTGAATATGTTCTGAAAACCAAAAACAAATATGATCTCATTATTATCGACATTTTCCAGGACACTAAAATGCCTAATTTTTTATTTGAAGAATTTTTCTGTAACAGAATCGGATTTTTATTAAATTCCAAAGGATACATTTTATTTAATACAATGTGTTTGACAGATCTGGATAACGTGAGAAATAAAAAGTATATATTAAATTATAATAACTCGGAGTTTAGAATAAACACTCTTCCAAGAGTAGAAAATCATAATGAACTTTTTATCATTCAAAAGCTAAAATAATCTTCTTGTTTTACTTCTTAAAAGCAATTAAAATAATGATTTACAGTATTTTATAAAATAACTAAAATTTTATTTGGATTTATAAATTTTTATACTCTAAATTTGCACTCAAGTTCTTTAAAAAATTATTCTTATCCAGAAAGACCGAGGGAATTGACCCGATGACGTCTTAGCAACCTGCTCACTTTGTGAATAAGGTGCTACCTTCAACCCTTTGCTTCGGCAGGGAAAGATAAGCTTAGAAATTGTACATAATACCTCAAAATATTATATGCTCTTCTGACTTATCGGAAGAGCATTTTTTGTTTATGCTCCTCTGATATTCTGGTTTTGAATGTTTTTTTAATCAACAAAAAAATATTTACAAACATTAAAAATTTTAAAGATGCAAGAGCAGACAAAAATCCTGAATTACATTCCAGTAGATGAATTAACAGGTTCAATCTCGGTACCAATTTACCAAACTTCAACATTTGTCCAGGATGAGCCTGGTGTCCACAAAGGTTTTGATTATGCGAGAAGCAACAATCCTACAAGAAAAGTCTTGGAAGATTTAGCTGCAAAATTAGAAAACGGAACCAACGGTTATGCCTTTTCAAGTGGTTTGGCCGCCATCGATGCAGTTGTAAAACTTTTGAAAGCCGGTGACGAAATCATTGCAGTTGATGATATCTACGGTGGTGCTTTCCGCCTGTTCACCCACATTTATGAGAAATTCGGAATCAACATTAAATACGTTGATGCTACAGATGCCCAGAATGTTGCCAACGCAATTTCAGACAAAACAGCCTTGATCTGGATTGAATCGCCAACCAATCCGACTTTGAAGATTGCCGACTTAAGAACGATCGGAAAAATTGCAAAAGAAAACAATGTCTTATTCTGTGTTGACAATACTTTTGCTTCCCCAATTGCACAAAAACCAATTGAATTTGGAGCTGACTTGATCGTTCACAGTGCTACAAAATACATTTCCGGACACAGCGATTTGATTGCCGGTTTGGTAATTACTGCAACTGAGGAATTGGGTTCTAAAATCAAATTCATTCAAAATGCCTCCGGTGCCATACTTGGTCCATTCGACAGCTGGTTGGTGATCCGAGGAATCGAAACTTTAAACTTGAGAATCAAGCAGCACGCTGAAAATGCCCAGAAAATTGCTGAATTCCTGACGACTGAAAAATTAATCAAAAACGTTTTTTATCCGGGTTTGAAAACACATCAGAACCATGAAATTGCAAAAAGCCAGCAGAAATATTTTGGTGGTGTTGTCACTTTCGATTTAGTTATTGATGATAAGGAATTGGCTTCCAGAATTGTTTCGGGAACCAAGCTGTTCAAGCTGGCTGAAAGCTTGGGCGGTGTAAAAAGCCTGTGCTGCCTTCCTTGCGAAATGACTCATAAATCTATTCCAGTTGAAAAAAGATACCAGTCTGGCGTTACGGATAGTTTGATTCGTCTCTCTGTTGGATTGGAAGATGCGGATGATTTGATTGCCGATTTGAAACAGGCGATTGAAAATGCGGTTAAGGCAAATGTAGAAACTGCTTCTTCATTGAATTAACCTAAATATTAAAAAATACCTAAAGATTTCATCTAGCCCCGATTGGAGGGAAAAGCCTTTTTATTTCTTCTTTAGAAATGAAAAGCTTTGGAAGGAAAGCGGGAAAATGGATTAAAGAAAGCTTTAGGTGGTGCTTCTAAAAAAATAAAATATAATGTCAAGAAAAAAATTAAATATAGGTTTGTTCGGGTTTGGATGTGTAGGGTTTGGATTGTATGAGGTGTTACAAAAAACGCCCGGTTTGAAAGCCAACATCAAGAATATTTGTGTAAAAGATAAGGACAAGAAACGTGAAATTGGTGCTGAAAATTTTACTTTCAACAAGGAAGATATTTTTAACGATCCCGAAATCAATGTGATTGTGGAACTGATTGATGATGCTGATGCGGCTTATGAAATTGTGACGCGTGCTTTGAAAAATGGAAAAGCGGTGGTTTCTGCAAACAAGAAAATGATTGCGGAACATTTTGAGGAACTGCTGGAATTACAACGCAAATACAATGTTCCATTGTTGTATGAAGCGGCTTGCTGTGCGAGTATGCCGATTATTCGCAACCTTGAGGAATATTATGACAATGACCTTTTGGAGTCGATTCAGGGAATTGTAAATGGGTCGACGAATTATATCCTGACGAAGACTTTTAAGGATAATTTGTCTTATGAAGATGCCTTGAAAGAGGCTCAGGAAAAAGGGTTTGCAGAAAGCAATCCGATATTGGATACTGGTGGTTTTGATGCGAAATATAAGTTGCTGATTTTGCTGGCACATTCTTTCGGATATATTGCCAAGCCTGATGATCTGCTGAATATCGGAATCAATAATATTGGTGGATTGGAGTTGAAATATGCCAGAGAAAAAGGATTGAAAATTAAATTGGTGGCTCAAGCTTTCAAGAATGCAGACGGAACTATTTCGGCTTTCGTGATTCCAAAATTTGTAGATGCAGAAGACCGATTGTTTAATGTGGATGATGTTTTTAATGGCGTGATTACGAAAACAAGCTTTGCCGACGAACAGTTTTTTGTAGGTAAAGGTGCCGGAGCTCATCCTACTGCTTCCGCGGTTTTGAGTGATATTTCGGCCTTGAGTTATGACTATCAATATGAATATAAAAAAATAGCGCAACAGGAAAATTTGAGCTTATCGGATGATGTGAATTTGAAGGTGTTTTTGAGGCATCAGATTGAAGATGCCGTGACGTTTAAGAAGCATTTTTCGAATATTGACGAGTCGTATTTGAACCACGAATCAGGTTATATCACGGGGACAATTTCTTTGGAGAATTTGAGAACTATTCACTTTGATGAGAGTTTTGATAAATCTTTTGTTTTGTTAGACAAAACCCGTTAGGCTTTAGGGCTTGACGGGTTTTACTTTTAACCTCTGTTGGTACACCCAATGTTTTCCGATTAACACTTTATTTATAAAAACAAATATTACATTTGTGATTATTTATGAAACATAGACCTCCATGTTTACACTAGAAGAAATAAACTTAGCTCACAACAAAGTGAAATCGGGAGAAGATTTCCCGAAATACATACAAGAAATAAAGGAATTAGGCGTAATTGCTTTCGAAACCTGGGTAAAAGATAGCCATACCATATATTATGGAATAAAAAAATTTACAATCCAGTCTAATGAAATGTATGCAGACAAATCAATTGTATCTATTTCAAAACCTGAATCTTTCAAAGAATATTTAACAATTCATCAATCAGGAAAAACAGATTATTTTACTTTTTGTGAACATTGTGCACTAACTGGAATCGAAAAATGGATTGCAGATCTAAAATTAATGACTTGTACCTATTTTGATAAAGATCAAAATGTAATTTTAGTAGAAAAAATTCCAGAATAAATCCAAAATTTTGAAAACAGTAGCTAAAAATATAAAACACATGGTTTCTCTATAAATTACTGTCTGTTAATCAATAAAAACAAAGACTGAATTAAAAAACTATTCAGTCTCTGATTTTCAAACTAAATCACATTTAATTTTTATTTATCGATATCAAAATCGTTAAATAGCAAGAAAAATGTGTGTCATTTTTCTTACTCATTAATATTACAAACATATAAAATTGATACTTAAATTAACTACCTATAAATAAGTATCTTTCAAAAAGACAGTCCATTATTCATCTAACAAATCTGGTCTTCTGTTTTTAGTATGTTGATAAGCCATATCCTCTCTCCAACGTTCAATTTTTGCAAAATGACCACTAGTTAATACATCTGGAACAGTCCAACCTTTGTACTCTGCAGGTCTGGTGTAGATTGGAGGAGAAAGCAAATTATCCTGAAAACTATCCGTCAAAGCAGATGTCTCGTCACTTAAAACTCCGGGAATTAATCTGATTAAAGCATCACTCAATACTAAAGCACCCAATTCTCCCCCACTCAAAACATAATCTCCTATCGAAATTTCTTTGGTAATAAAATGATCCCGTACCCGTTGATCCACTCCTTTATAATGACCACACAATATGATGATGTTTTCGTATAAAGACATTGTATTTGCCATTTTCTGATTGAGCGTTTCACCATCGGGTGTCATATAAATAATTTCATCATAAACACGTTCGGATTTGAGAAAGGTGATACAATCATCAATAGGTTGGATTGTCATTACCATTCCGGCACCACCACCAAACGGGTAATCATCCACGCTTTTTTGCTTATTAGTCGAATAATCTCTTAGATTATGAATATATACTTCCACTAAACCTTTTTCTATAGCACGCTTCATAATCGAACCTTCAAACGGGCTTTTTAATAAATCCGGCAAAAGTGTAATAATATCGATTCTCATAATTTGTTTTGAAAGAAGCAAAGGTACAAAGTTTAAAGCCGTAAATGAAGTAGTTTTTTATGATTTAGAAAATGCAAAATTCATGTATTTACTTACATCTAAAAAAAAATATTATGATTTCTAAATTTTTATATATTAGTCTCGCTAAAATTGAAAAAGAAAATTATGGAAGTAAAAGAAAATTTAAGGTTTGGAGAAGGAATTATAAGCGGATACATTTCTGTATTCTTAGGAATATCAACCTTGTTGGGTGTGATTTGTTTTAAATATCCTGAATGGTTGACCACGCCGGAGTTCAGAGAAATATATACGGGCGAGTCAATGAAAGTATTATTGACAGCTTGTATCATCGCAGCAATGTTTTTTGCAGTTCTTAGTTTTATATTCAGCAGAAAGAAAAAATGGCCGTTAATTGGAGTTGTTTTAAGTGCTGCAACAATTATAATCGGAGGTTTTGATGTGGATCCTCGTGCTGTTGATAAAACAGGTTGGCATCTGGGCCTAGACTGGTTGTTGCTCGATTTGTTCTTGATGGCTGTTATTTTTGTTCCTATAGAAATGGTTTTTCCAAAGCGAAAAAGTCAAAGTACTTTTCATGAAGAATGGAGGACTGATTTGGTTTATTTCTGTGTAAGTCATTTATTGGTACAGTTTTTCGGAATCATTACGCAACAACCAGCCCAGCTGTTTTTTGGCTGGATGGGACTTTCAGGATTACATACCTGGGTACAAAGTTTGCCTTTCGTGATTGAATTGCTTTTTGCCTTTTTTATTACTGATTTCTTCCAATATTGGACACATCGATTTTTTCATACACATCATTTCTTGTGGCGTTTTCATTCTATTCATCATTCGACAGAAAATATGGATTGGCTTGCAGGTTCAAGAACTCACTTTGTAGATATTTTTGTTACCCGTTCAATGGCGTTTGTTCCGCTTTATGTTTTCGGATTTTCAACAATTACTTTTAATGTATATGTTATTTTTATGGCAATTCATGCCGTATTGATTCACGCCAACACAAGAATCAATTTCGGATTTTTAAAATATATTTTTGCAACTCCACAATACCATCATTGGCACCATTGCAAAAATCCTAAGCATTACGGAAAAAATTTTGCTACTATTTTCCCTTTTATCGATAAAATGTTCGGTACTTATTATTTGCCTAAAAATGAATGGCCGGAAGATACGGGCTTATTGGAGGCTAATTTCCCTAAAGGATATGTTAAGCAAGCTATTTATCCATTTACAAAAAGCCCCTTTGATAAAAATTTAGATATGGAAGAGTATTCTAAGAGGTAAGTGTTTATGAATTTGCTTAGCTGTCGGTCAAAATCTAAACATAGAAACGCTGAATCCATAAAAAATTAATTCGTAAATTTGCACTTCAATTTTTTAAAAAACAAACAATGGAAAACGGAATATATGCTAAATTCAATACTCCAAAAGGTTCTATTTTAGTAAAACTAACACATGATTTAACTCCCGGAACAGTAGGGAATTTTGTAGCTTTAGCAGAAGGAAATCTGGAAAATTCAGCACGTTCGCAAGGAAAACCATATTATGACGGATTAAAATTTCACAGAGTTATTCCTGATTTTATGATTCAGGGTGGTTGTCCTCAAGGAATAGGTACCGGTGGGCCTGGATACAAATTTGATGATGAATTTCATCCTTCACTAAAACATGACAAACCAGGTATATTGTCTATGGCGAATTCCGGTCCCGGGACAAACGGTTCTCAATTTTTTATTACTCATATTCCTACAGATTGGTTAGACAACAAACATACAGTTTTTGGTCACGTTGTTGAAGGACAAGATGTTGTGGATACTGTTGAACAAAATGATACAATGGATACTGTAGAAATTATCCGTGTTGGTGAAGAAGCTCAAAAATGGAATGCCATAGAAGCTTTCAGAACTTTTGAAGGTTCTCGTGCAAAGCGTGAAGCTGCCGAAAGAGAAGCTGCAGAGGCAAAAATGGAAGAATTGGCTGCGGGTTTTGATAAAACTGAAAGTGGATTGCGTTATAAAATGATTCAAACAGGAAATGGAAAAAAAGCAGAAAACGGAAAAACAGTTTCTGTTCATTATTCCGGACAATTGGAGAATGGAAAAATATTTGATTCTTCTTATTCCAGAAAAAAACCAATTGAATTCCCATTAGGACAAGGACACGTGATCGAAGGATGGGATGAAGGAATTGCATTGCTAAAAGTAGGAGACAAAGCAAGATTCGTTATTCCTTCACATTTGGGATATGGATCCAGAGGAGCCGGAGGAGTTATTCCACCAAACGCTACATTAATTTTTGATGTGGAATTAATGGATGTAAAATAATTATGGCCTAATGTTGTTCTCTTAGATAATTTTTATATCATTGCAGCAAAATATATTTATCCTTAAATCTCAATAAGTTTTTTATTGAGATTTTTTTATAGTCCAAAACAAACTAATTATGAAAAAATCATTATTGCTGTGTACACTTTCTTTTGTGATATTTTATGCCTGTAGTGTAAAGAAAAGCACAATAGATCAAATACCAGCCGAAGATTCTACAACTGTTATTGTTGAAACTGTAAGTCCGGAAATACCATTAGAACTTCAGCAAGGAAAAAAATTATATGATAATAGTTGCGGCAAATGTCATAAATTATACGAACCTAAAGATTATACTGCAGAATCCTGGAAACCAATTGTTGCAAGAATGCAGAAAAAAGCCCGATTAGATGATAATGAAATTACATTGGTCTATAATTATCTGGTTTCGGAATTAAATTAAAAGTTAAAACCATTCTTCGGAACTTTCAATCTTTGATTTTAAACTTTACCTTTGTTATATTCAATTTTATACAATGAGAATATTAATCATTTTATTATTATTTACTTCTTCTATAAAGGCTCAATTCGATCAGCAGATGCATTGTGGTTTTGATTTTACATCCTATTTGGTTCTGCATATTCATGAAGAAGGAAATCAGAAAAATATTCCTAACCTAAAAGTGACCATTATAGATAAAGATGGTAAAGAACTGATCAATACAAATAATAAATATAGCTGGGTAAATAGTAATAAAATACTCCGGTTTTATGAAAATTATAAAATAGATTCAAAAGGAAATAAAGTAGAAAATTCTTTAGAAGACGACAATCTCAAATGGCATTTCCCTTTTGCAAATGCAACTTACCTATTATCTATAACCAATGAGTTTCCTGCAGATGATTTTCTTCTTAAAATAGAAGATATGAGTGAAAATCCTATTTATAAAACTACAATACAACAACTATATTCTTACAACATGTATGTGCTTTGTACATCCCAGGTTGAACAAAAATCACGGCAATTTGGACGAAGAATAAATAAACCTCTTAGTATAGTTTTAGAAAAAAAATAATTATTCTACAGTAAATCCATCGGGTAAAACCGATCCTTTTTTTACTACAATTATTCCGTCTTTTACAGTATATAATTTGGTATCTATATTAGATAAATGATTTCCTCCTCTTAAAGTTACATTATTACCAATACGACAATCTTTATCTAATATTGTATTAATAATAGTACAGTTTTTACCAATTCCGACATTGATAATATCATTTTGATTATTATAGTAAATCTCTTCTAAATTCTGATAAAAATCATTTCCCATAAGATAACAGTTTTTTATCACACAACCTTCGTTAATCCTGGTTCTAATCCCAATCACTGTACGTTCTATCGAAGAATTATTTATAATACAACCATCTGCAATAATTGTCTTATTAAGCGTTGTTGTCCCGGTAATTTTTGATGGAGGCAAAACTCTCGGTCTGGTAAATATCTTTGAAGCATTATCAAACAAATTAAATTTTGGTAAATCATCCGTCAATCCCAAATTAGCTTCAAAAAAGGAATCTATATTTCCGATGTCTGTCCAATAACCTTCATATTGATAACTTAGTATTTTCTGATTACTAATGGCTTGGGGGATAATTTCTTTTCCAAAATCTTTAGTATCGGTATTTTGCATTAATTCTACCAGTAATTCTCTATTAAAAATATAAATTCCCATAGAAGCTAAATAATTTTTACCTTCTGCCTTCATTTCATCACTTACCTCAGATGTCCAGTCTGGTAATAATTCCTTTGCTGGTTTTTCTATAAAAGAAGTAATGTAGCTTTGTTCACACGTTTTTAGAATTCCAAATTCGGGAGCATCTTTAGCATTTACCGGTAATGTCGCAATTGTTATACTCGATCCGCTTTTTTTGTGAGCTTCAAGCATCTTATTAAAATCCATTTGATACAACTGGTCTCCGGAAAGTATCAAAGCATATTCAAAGTCATGGTTCAAAAAATGATGCATACATCTTCTTACGGCATCTGCCGTTCCCTGAAACCAGGCAACACTTTCCGGAGTTTGTTCTGCCGCCAGAATATCAACAAATGCATTGCTGAAATGACTAAAATGATATGTATTTTTGATGTGTTGATTGAGCGACGCAGAATTAAATTGAGTCAAAACAAACATCCTGGTTATTTGAGAATTTATACAATTGGAAATAGGAATATCAACCAAACGATATTTTCCCGCAATTGGTACAGCTGGCTTGGATCGTGTTTTTGTTAAAGGTGCCAAACGGGAACCTTGACCTCCTCCTAATATGATTGCTAAAATGTTATTGTTCATGATTTAATTTTTTAATAAAGATTGATAAACATCTATATATTGTAACGCAGCATTATCCCAGGAATGATCTATCTGCATTATGTATTTTTGAACCTCATTAAAGTATTCCTGATCTTGATAAAAATATAAAGCTCTTTCTATTGAATATAGAATATCCTCTACATTAGCCTGATCATGACAAATTCCAAAACCATGATCTCCAATATCGATTACACTGTCCTTAAGACCTCCGGTTCTCCGAACTATTGGAATTGTTCCATAACGCAAGGCATACATCTGATTCAGTCCACAAGGTTCAACACGGGAAGGCATCAAAATAAAATCGGCGGCGGCGTACATGATGTGTGCTAATTTTTCGTTATACCCAATGTACGAATTATAACTGCCTCCATAAAAATGCTTCAGATTATCCAATGAATTTTCCAGATTTTTATCTCCTGAACCCAACATCAATATATTTAATTTTTGAGAATATTTATTCAAAGCTAAACTAAATGCATCAGGCAGTAAATCTGCTCCCTTCTCTCCTACCAATCTCCCGATAAATACAAACAATGGTTTCTCAACATCCAGATTAAACTGTTCGCAAATCCATTTTTTATTTGTTAATTTCCCTTTTTTAAAAGTTCTGCCATTAAAGTTTTTGATTAGCATTTTATCTTTATAAGGGTTCCATATTTCGGTATCAATACCATTAAGAATCCCAATAGATTTAGATCTTTCGCTTCGTAGTAAATTTTCTAATCCATTAGCATTATTACTAATTTCATCCAAATAAGAAGGGGAAACTGTAGTAACTTTCCACGCACATTTTATAGCCGAAGCTAAAGAATTGATAATTCCACCCCATTCTAACAGTCCGATCATCGAACTATGAAATTTTGGCAAATATCTTATTTTATCCATCCCGAACCATCCTTGATATTGACCGTTATGAATGGTAAGTATTGTTGGAATATTTTTTAGTATTTTAAAATCAATGCAATGCTGCATCATAAAAGGAACCAATCCTGTATGATGATCATGACAATGTACAATATCCGGTCTTTGATTCGTTTTGGTAATCCATGTTAAAAATGCAATTTGAAACGCTAAAAACCTTTCTGTGTCATCATCGTAAGAATAAATATTGGGTCTGTCAAACAATTCAGGTATTGCAATAACATACAGATTAAAACCTAAAACGTTTGTAGTTTCTTTATAGATAGTAAATTCGAACCTGAAATAATCTAAGAAAATTTCGTCTTTATAAACATTTTCAAAGTTATTTTCATTTGTAAATTTATTATCATAACCGGGCAAAACAACATTTGCCTGATGATCAAGATTATTGAGATACTTTGGCAATGCTCCAACTACATCTGCCAACCCACCAACTTTAGCAACAGGATAACACTCTGCACTGAGATGAAATAACTCCATACGTATAATTTATTTCCACTTAATATTACAACCCATACTTGGTTTTTGAGGTTCGGGAATTTTTCTGTTGTAAATTACCCCATCAATAGCATTTCTCAAATCGCTTCCACTCAAAGGAATCCCATTTGATGGTCTGGAATCATCCAACTGTCCGCGGTAAACTAATCTGTCTTGATTGTCAAACAAATAAAAATCCGGTGTACAAGCTGCATCCAGTACTTTAGCGACTTCTTGGTTTTCATCATACAGATAGGGAAATTCTATTCTGTTCTGAAAAGCAAATTCTGTCATCATTTCCGGGGAATCCTGCGGATATTTAACCACATCATTGCTTGAAATTGCAATAACCCCTAATCCTTGCACTCTATAATCATTAGAAATCATAATAATTTCACTCAAAACATGATGTACAAATGGACAATGATTGCATATAAACATTAACAAAGTTCCTTTTGCCCCCTTTAAATCTTCAAAGGAGTAATGGTAGTTAGAATTAGTATCCTTTAGTTTAAATTGTGGTGCTTTGGTTCCTAAAGGTAACATTTTTGAAAGTGTATCAGACATTGTTATATTTATACATTTAATTTCTAAATATAATAATATTTATCTTATTTTCGAAGAGTAATACTAAAATTTTTAAATGAATTTTTAAATGATAAACTGGACAGATTTTGAAAAAATAGAAATGAGAATTGGAACTATAATTGAGGTAAATGATTTTCCCGAAGCCAGAACACCGGCCTATCAATTGCATATAGATTTTGGTCAGGAAATCGGTTTACGCAAAAGTTCGGCACAAATTACAAAGCGGTATTCAAAAAAAGATCTAATGAACAGGCAAATTGTTGCTGTTGTAAATTTTCCTAAAAAACAAATTGGTAAATTTATGAGCGAATGTCTGGTTTTGGGAGCAATTGGAGAAATTGGAGAGGTTATTTTATTACAACCGGATACAAAAATCCCGAATGGATTAAAAATAGGTTAACGATTAATATTTCTTCTTCTTATCCACATTACCATATTTAATATAGTTAGTGCAATAAAAAAATAAATAATATAAAGAGGAGATTTTGATTCTGCATTAACCATATTGTTATAATTGGAATACAACACCCATATCCAAAATGCTAAGCAAAAAAAGTGAATATAGATACCATATTTACCATTTATAAAATTTAAAATTTTTTGCATAGTAATTAAAGTTGCAAAGTCTATAAGGAATTCCTTATAGACTTTAATTTATGACAATTAACCTTTATTT
>CAZSOC010000053.1:13555-13819 GCA_964608415.1 uncultured Flavobacterium sp. | reverse complement strand
TCAGGAAAACATAATGATCTTGAAGATGTTGGTTTTGATACCTATCACCACACCATGTTCGAAATGTTGGGGAATTGGTCGTTTGGAGATTATTTCAAAAAAGAAGCCATTGCGTGGGCATGGGAATTTTTAACGGAAGTATTAAAGATAGATAAAGACCGTTTGTATGTTTCCGTTTTCGAAGGAAACGAAGCAGAAAATGTGCCGTTCGATCTGGAAGCGTTTGATATCTGGAAACAGTACGTTTCGGAAGACCGTATTATT
>CAZSOC010000053.1:0-13545 GCA_964608415.1 uncultured Flavobacterium sp. | reverse complement strand
ACAGGACCTTGCGGACCTTGTTCGGAAATTCATATAGATATTCGTTCTGAGGAAGAAAGAGCGGTAGTTTCCGGTCGTTCGTTAGTAAATGCAGATCATCCGCAAGTGGTGGAAATCTGGAACAATGTATTTATGGAATTTAACCGTAAAGCCGATGGTTCTTTAGAAAAACTGCCTGCAAAACACGTCGATACCGGAATGGGGTTTGAGCGTTTGTGTATGGCAATGCAAAATGTCACATCAAACTACGATACCGATGTATTTACGCCGTTAATAGCTAAAGTAGAAGAAATTACAGGGTTAAAATATACAACCAATGATGTCGTTCTGAACGATAGTGAAGACCCGAGCGATATCGAACTGGCGAAGCAATCTCAGGAACAAAATAAAACCAACATTGCCATTCGTGTAATTGTAGATCACGTTCGTGCAGTTGCTTTTGCAATTGCCGACGGACAATTGCCGTCAAATAATGGTGCAGGTTATGTGATCCGTCGTATTTTGCGTCGTGCGATTCGCTATGGATTTACCTTTTTAGGGACAAAAGAACCATTTATTTATCAGTTGGTTGATGTATTGTCAGCTCAAATGGGTGCGTTTTTCCCGGAAATCGTTTCTCAAAAAGAATTGGTTAAAAACGTCATCAGAGAAGAAGAAGCTTCTTTCTTACGTACGCTGGATCAAGGATTACACTTGTTAGATACAGTAATCGAAAAAACAGAAGGTAAAGTTGTTGACGGAGCAAAAGCTTTTGAATTGTACGATACCTTTGGTTTCCCGATTGATTTAACAGCATTGATTTTACGCGAGAAAGGATATGAGTTGGACGAAGCTGGTTTTGAAGCAGCAATGAAAGCGCAAAAAGATCGTTCGCGTGCTGCGTCTGAAGTTTCTAAAGACGACTGGAATGTTTTAATTGAAGGGAATGTGGAAACTTTTGAAGGTTACGATAAAACGGAAAACGAAGTGAAAATTTCCCGTATCCGCAAAGTGGAATCTAAAAAAGACGGTACGGTTTATCAAATCGTATTAGATCATACGCCATTCTATCCGGAAGGTGGTGGTCAGGTTGGAGATAAAGGTAATTTGGTTTCGGCTAACGAAACGATTGAGATTTTCGATACCAAGAAAGAAAACAACTTAATCTTGCATTTCACCAAACAATTGCCTGAAAATTTAGAAGCTGCATTTGTTGCAAAAGTGAATACAGAATTACGCAACAAATCATCTAAAAATCATTCGGCAACGCATTTGTTACACCAAGCATTGCGTACTGTTTTAGGAACACATGTAGAGCAAAAAGGTTCGTTGGTAGCTCCAAACTATTTACGTTTCGATTTTTCTCATTTTGCAAAAGTTACAGAAGAAGAATTGCAGCAGGTAGAAACATTCGTAAATGCGCGAATTGCAGAACAATTGCCGTTGATTGAACGCAGAGCGATCCCTTTTACACAAGCTGTTGAAGAAGGAGCGATGGCATTGTTTGGAGAAAAATACGGTGACGAAGTTCGCGCAATTAAATTTGGCGATTCTATGGAATTGTGCGGAGGAATCCACGTACAAAACACTGCCGATATTTGGGCATTTAAAATTGTTTCTGAAGGAGCAGTTGCGGCGGGCATTCGTCGTATCGAAGCTATTACAGGAGATGCGGTTCGTACGTTCTTCAACAATCAGGAAGCGACGTTGAAAGAAATCAAAGAAGCGTTGAAAAATCCGCAGGATACGATGAAAGCCGTTCATTCGTTACAAGATGAAAATGCGAAGTTGAAAAAACAAGTAGAACAATTACTCAAGGAAAAAGCAAAAAGCTTAAAAGGCGATTTATTGGCTCAGGTTGAAGAAATCAATGGCGTGAAATTCCTGGCAAAACAAGTAGATTTAGATGCTACCGGAGCCAAAGATTTAGCGTATGAAATTGGTGGAACGGCTGATAATTTCTTTATTCTTTTTGGAACTGTCAACGAAGGAAAACCAATGTTAACTGCTTATGTTTCTAAAGAAATTGTAGAAAGCAAAGGATTGAATGCAGGACAAATTGTTCGCGAATTAGGAAAATACATACAAGGCGGCGGTGGCGGACAAGCGTTTTTTGCTACAGCCGGAGGAAAAGATGTTTTAGGAATTCCGGAAGCATTGGAGAAAGCAATTAATTTGTTAAAATAAAAAAAATGAAAAAAATAATATGCTTTTTAAGCGGAATTACACTCTTGTTAACCTCATGTTCAAGTGATGATAATAGTCAAGGTAACCTAATAACCAGTATGAAATATGTAGGTAAGAATTTTTCTACAGATTTTAGAAATCATGTTTTTAATTTTGAATATATTGACGGGAATAAGCTTGTAAGAATCTCTGATGGACAAGGTGCAAAAACCGAATTTACTTATACGGGAAATCTAATAAGCAAGATTGATGTTTGGGAGTATTTAAACCAGGAACCAAATTTTAGTAGATCGTTTTCTTTGCAATATGATGATAGTGGGCGATTGGATGTAATTAGTGTTGAACAAGAAGGTTCCATAGATACTGTAATTAAGTTTACTTATATAGATTTGTTTCATATAAATTATACACATACATTCTATAGTTATATGCACTCTGAAGGTATAGAAACTACTGGAGTTATCATTTGTGATGAGAATGATATTTTGAAAAAGACAACTCTTAGGTATGGTGAATCTGGAGAGTATCTAATAGCTCGTGAGATAGATTATGTTTATGATAATAAAAAGCATCCCTATTCTTCTATAAGAGGATTTAAAGACCTTAAACTTTACAATGCTTTTTTCGGAAGTATATTTACTTTTAATTATAATATAAACGATGGTGATGGGTTTGCCCCAAATTGGGGAACGACCCATAATGTTGTATCATTTATTATGAAACGTGGTTTTGATTTAGAGATAGAAGATTCGTTTAATCTTTTTTCATACGAATATGGAAATAATGATTTTCCTAAAAAATGTAGTAAGGTACTTTATGATGATGAGGATTTGCATATCGAATGTACTTATTATTAACTGCATCAAACAAGTTTTACCTTTTTTACAATGCAATTTAGAACCCAAATCCCCATTCAAAAAAGCAATTTCCCAATTGACCATTCTTCAAAAATAGTTTTATTAGGTTCTTGTTTTTCCGAAAATATGTTTCACCAGTTCGATTATTTCAAATTTGATGTGATTTCTAACCCTTTTGGAATTATTTTTAATACTTTTTCAATAGAAAATATTATAAAAAGAGCTATTGAAAAACATTACTTTGTTAAGGAAGATCTTATTTTTTATAATGAAATCTGGCAATCATTAGAAATACATTCGTCCATGAGCAGAACTACTCAGGATGAATTGACAGAACAATTAAACGCTACTTTAGATTCTTTTCATGAAAGATTAAAATCAGCCACACATTTGTTTCTCACTTATGGTACAAGTTGGGTTTATTCTTATAAAAAATCAGGACAAATTGTAGCGAATTGTCATAAAATACCACAAGATCAGTTTGATAAAAAACTAATTTCACAAGCCGAAAATAAATATTATATTCAAAATACCCTTGAGGTTTTAAAAGCTTTTAATATTAATCTGAAAATAATTTTTACCATTTCTCCCGTTCGTCATATCAAAGATGGAATGGTAGAAAATCAGGTAAGTAAAGCTAATTTGATTTCGGCTGTCAATGAAGTAATTACTCAGAATCCTCAAAATTTATATTTTCCGGGTTATGAGATTATGATGGATGATTTGCGTGATTATCGTTTTTATGCCGAAGATCTGCTTCACCCCAGTCAGTTTGCTGTAAAATACATTTGGGAGAAATTAAGTGATGCTTTCTTTGATGAAAAAACATGTTACTTAATGAAAGAAATCGATTCGATCCGGAAAAGTTTAGCACATAGACCTCTCAATTCAAATACGTATAATCATCAGAAGTTTTTAAAAAACCTGCACAATAAAATCGAACTTTTACAAGCTGAAATAGCAGGTATCCGGTTTTAAGACTATTCCATAAAATAAGGCATTTGCCTTATTGATTACACTTTTACTTTTCGGCATTTTTGTAATGAATTTAAATATGTCATTATGAAAAATGTTACTAAAATTATGATTATTTTCTTGATTTCATTGGCTACGATAAAATGTTCCAGTGATGATTCAGGTACTTCTACTCAAATACCCAGTGGGAAATTTTATGCAGAAATAGATGGGAATGATTTCAATTCTGATGAAGACATGTCGTTTGCAACGGCTTTTCCGGTGCAGAACGGCATACATCGTTTGGTATTGAAAGGGACACAAACGAGTACTTCAGAAGAAATTTTTATTATTCTTCCTTTACCAAACAAAAACCCGGATACTTATCAAATATCCAACGGTAATACTGCAAATATCCAATTCTTTTATAGTAAAGGGACAACAGAATACGAATTAAAACCATCACAAGGGTTTGTGAAAATTATCAAATTTACAGAAAGTCAGGCGATTGGTGAGTTTGAAGTAGAAGTTGTTCTTCCTTCTGATCCTGGTCAGGTAAAGCAGATTAAAAAGGGAGAATTTAATCTCGCAGTTCAAATGCATCAGTAAAATACGTCATTTGGCGTATTGATATGCAGTTGTAAGAATTTAATCTTTGTAATAACTTAAAACAAACAAACAATGAAAACACTCAAACAATTATTAAAAATTTCTTTTTTTCTCGCATTATTTACAGCATGTAGCAGTGATGATGGAGGAACAAGTACATCAGGAGCGAATTATCATGTAACTGCGAAAATCGATGGGAATAGTTATAGTAATTCTAATTATTTTGAACCATTATTTTCTGGAGCAAACGGAGTTGTGGTGATTCAAAGCAGCGATAACAGTGGAAATTCCATTCAGATTCAGATTCAAAACTATCAAGGAGAAGGAACGTACATTTCGGGGAATAATAACATACAGGATGGTTATATCAATTTTATGAAAGCAGGATCTACTATCGGACAATTTACAACTTACACATCGGTAAGAGGAACAGGTGAGGTTATAGTTACAGCTGCTTCAGATACTGAAATATCAGGAACTTTTAAAGCTACTGCTTATCAAAATGAAACAGGTTCTACTAATAAAGTTGAAATTACCCAGGGGTCTTTTAAGGTTAAAAAAGCAGAATAAATTCATTGTCTAATGGAGGTTGTCATGGAAACAAGACAACCTTTTTTATCTAAATCTGAGCTTATGAAAACTATAAATACGATGTTGAAGGGTTTATTTTTATGTTGCATATTCATAGGTTTTAATACTTATGCACAAAAAGCCCAACCTTCAGAATTTACTTACAACATAGACGGTAAAATTGATTTTATGAAGCTTACCGATTCTGGAGTTTTAATTGTTGCAAACGGAAGTGGATTTGCAGGAATAAAACCGGGAGAAGATAAGTTACATTTTAATTTTAAAGAATACGGAAAAGTAAAGGAAGAAGAAGTAGAACTTATTCCGTTGTCGCCTTATGTGGTTTTGTCTGAAGGAGGTGTTTTTACTTCCAAAAAAAGTGTTTTTGACATTGTTTCGGGAAAAAGAATATTTGCAACGGAAGAAAATGGCTGGAAAATGATTTATACCTGTAACTTATATTTTCCTCAAAATAAATTGATTGTTTCCGGTCAGAGAACTTCAAAGGAAAAGTATGCAATGGCTGTAGGAATTTACGATCTGGGAACAGGAAATCAGGATAAGCTGCTTAATCTGCAAGACCCAAATAAAGTGACAATGGGAGTAACTACAGTTACCGGAAAACCATTATTGTTAAAAAACAATGTAATTGTTCCGACATCAAAAGAACTTATCAATTTAGATTTGAATACCGGAAATATTGTCTGGAAAACCAAAGTAGATGATATTTCCTGGATGATTGCCGATGAAACAGAAAAAGATATTTATGCTATTGAAGAAAAACAAGGAGGAAATACCGTTATCCATAAAGTGAGTAGTTCTGGAAATATTTTATGGAAAGACTCTCAAAAAGTAAAAGGCAGAATTAGTAATTTTCAGATTTTACCACAAGGATTGGCCATTGTGAGTGATGTTGATAATTCTGGAAAATCAGGATTGGCAAAATTAGCTTCGAGCGCATCAGAATCTAAAATAGGATTTTTGAGTGCCGCAAATGGAGAAGACTTATGGAATAAAGCACCAAAAACAAATGGTTACGTTCAGCATTTTTATGTAATGGATGACGGTATTTTATTCGGAATTAAAGAAGGGGGAATTAATAAAATTTCATTTGACGGGAAAACTTTGTTCAAAAAACCACTTAAGACAGGAGAAAATATCCATACAATGGCATTAACTCCCAAAGGAATGATTTATATTACCGATACCGATGCAGATATTATAAATCTATCTACAGGAGAATCTATATGGAGCAAACCTATTAAATATAAAAAAGCAAAATCGGTTTGTAGTGCATACGATTCCAAAAACAAAAGATATCTTATTAGTACAGGTGAAGAAATGCTTGCAATCGATGAAAATACAGGAGAAATAGCTACTCTCTCAACTTTTAAATTTGAAGAAAAAGAAAATCCAACAAATTTGGAAGTTAGAGAAACAGGGTTGTTACTCACTTCAGATCAAAATGTGATGATGCTCAATTTTGATGGAAGTAAGAAATTTCATGAATACTACAAATCCCCGGGAAAAAGCACATTTGGAAAAATATTTTCAGGAGTGATGGGAGTTGCATCTATGGCCGTTGCTTCTTCTGCAGCATTTGAAGCAGGAAGGAATAAAAATACGATTGGACAATACAATGACAGAGGAGAACAAGCAAAGATTATTCAGGATGGATTTTCGGAAATAGCAACAGCCTCATTTTCTGAAATGAGTAAAAGATTTAAAGCTACAGCAGCAACAGAGAACGCGCAATTTTCATTAACCAAACTGGATGAGGGAGTTGGTTTGGTAAAAATTAATAAAGATTCCGGAAATAAAGAAAAAGAAATTATTCTTAAGGATAAAAAACCAGAATACCTTGTAGATGAAATAGCCGGAATTTTATATTATAAAATGAACGACAAAACCATTCTTGGATACAATCTAAAATAATTTGAAAATCATAATTAAAGTTCTTCGTTTATAAACGAAGAACTTTTTAATATTTAATATTATGGAGGCTATTTTTGTTGTAATAATTTTACTACTCATCGCTACAATTTTTTATTTAGAGATAAGATATAAAAAATTGAAAGATAACCACCTGCAAACATTAGAGAAACTTCATCAAATATTGGTTGAACTTACACACAAACAAAAACAATCCGAAATAAAACTTCATTTGGCAGATGATTTTAATGGATCTGTAAGACAATCAGAAACTGTAATTGCAAATGAAATTTTAGCACTTCAAAAGGATTTTTTAAATATTTTATCAGAAAACAAACTATTAGTTTGATTTAACGTGTTGATTTCTTGTTATAAAATTATATTTTTATTAAAAATTTGATGTCTTGCAGGTAAATTATGAAAGCAGTATTAATTTTTGTGATGTTTTTTTTCTGTTGGGAGAGTTTTACCCAGCAGTACACTCCTGTGCAATTAGATAGCTTAAAAAACAGATCAAAAAGTAATAACCCAAAACAGAACTGTAATGCTTTACTACTCTTATCGGAGCATTATAGTAATACAGACCTAAATACATCGATTGATTTTGCAAAAAAAGCTTTAAAACAAGCTAAGAAAATTAAGAACGATTCGCTTTTGGCGGTTTCGTACAATTCACTCGCTAATTCATTTCATTATAAAACAGAACTGGATTCTGCTATTCATTATCATAACTACGCTTTGCAATACAGGATCAATAATAATGATTCTTTAGGAATTGCAGACTCATATAATAATTTAGGAATTTCGTATGATTCAAAAGGATATTTTTCTAAAGCTCAAGAATATTATTTTAAAGCATTAAAACTGTATGAAAAACTAAGTGATAAAGAAAAACTAGCGATGATTTACATGAACATCGGAATTGTATATAAATCACAAAAAGAACTTACAAAAGCATATCCGTATTATTTAAAATCACATAAAATGTATAAAGAACTTGATCTCGATATGGGAGTTACCATAACGGCGGGAAATATTGGTTCTATTTTGATAGATTTTGAAAAGTACGATCAGTCGATAACCTATTCGGAAACTTCTTTAAAAGGATATGAAAAATTAGGTTTCGATCGTTTTCTGGGCTATCCTTTGTCTAATATTGCAATTGCCCAGGATAGCTTACATCAATTTGAGAAGGCAAACAACAATTACAAAAGATCTGTTTTTTTGCATAAAAAATACGATAATCAATATGAAGTGGCTAATATCTGTAATGCATTTGCAACCTGCCTGATCAAACAAAAAAAATATCAGCAATCTATAGCCTATTCGGATACCGCAATTGTTTATGCAAAAAATGCAAAAGCACATTTACTTCAGGTAAAAGCACATCAAAATATGGGGATTGCTTATGCAAAACTCAATCAATATGATTTAGCGTTTCATCATACAAATCTATATGTTTCAGGTAAAGACAGCCTGATTCAATCAGATAAGATAAAAACCATTTTTGAGTTGGAAGCTCAGTATGAATCGGAGAAAAAAGCTAAACTATTGCTCCAGAAAGAGTTTCAGGTAGAACAGAAAAATAAAATTGTAATTATACTTTTTATACTCAGTATTTCATCTATAATTATTGGTTTTTTAATTTTCAGGCAGCAAAAACTCAAAAATAATCAACAACAAAAAGAATTTCAGTTAAAAGAAGCAATTTCAAAAATTGAATCTCAAAACGAATTACAAAACCAAAGATTGGCAATTTCCAGAGATTTACACGACAATATCGGCGCACAACTCACATTTATTATTTCATCTATTGATAATTTGAGACATTTATTCAGTATAGAAAATAAAGTGATTGATGGGAAATTAAAAAACATAAGCAGCTTCACAAGATCAACAATTATAGAACTGAGAGATACGATTTGGGCAATGAATAATGTGGAGATTTCTTGTGAAGATCTCAAATTGAGAATTTTAAACTTTATAGAAAAAGCACAGATTGCAGTAGAAAACATCACTTTCAAAATCCTGCTGGATGATAGAATTGAAAACGTAAAGTTTACATCTTTTGAAGGAATGAATATTTATAGGAGTATTCAGGAAGCTGTAAACAATAGTATAAAATATGCCCATGCAAAAAATATTAATGTAGTTATCGAAAAAAATCATTTGGATGAAATTTTAGTTTCGATTATTGACGATGGGACAGGTTTTGAAATCAATCAGACAATTGAAGGAAATGGTCTTAGAAATATCAGAAAAAGAGTGGAAGAAATAGGAGGGAAAGTAGTCTATAATTCTGTTTTAGGCAAAGGAACTCAAGTAGAAATACATCTAAAAATATCCGGATCATGATAAAATTGGCTATTGCAGACGACAACACTTTTTTGATAAAAGCAACTCAGGAGAAATTATCTTTTTTCGAAGATTTTACTTTGAAGATTATCGCATATGATGGTCAGGATATTATTAATAAAATTGAAGAAAACCACAATATCGACTTAATTTTGATGGATATTGAAATGCCTCACAAAAACGGTATTGAATCGGTAAATTATATAAAATCCAGATTTCCTCATATTAAAATATTAATGCTTACTGTTTTTGATAATGATGAAAATATCTTTAATGCCATCAAAGCAGGAGCCGATGGATATTTACTCAAAGAAATTACACCCAATGAATTGCGCCAAGGAATTATAGAAACACTCAATGGCGGAGCTGCGATGCACCCTTCAATTGCATTTAAAACTTTGAAGTTATTGAGAAACCCTATTATAAATGAAAATAAGGATTGCTTGGACTCGATCAATCTTTCTGTTAGAGAAATCGAAGTTTTAGAACAATTAAGCAAAGGATTGAATTATCTGCAAATTGCAGAAAACTTGATTATTTCTCCAAGTACTGTTAGAAAACATATCGAAAACATCTACGCAAAACTTCAGGTTCATAATAAATTGGAAGCGGTTCAAAAAGCAAAAAATAATAATTTGATATAAAACAAATAAAATTTCTGTATTTTAATTGTTTATACATTTTCATTTTCAAAAATCAACTCTAATCCATTTGTAATAAGATGAGCTATTTTCGGCCTGTTTATTTTTTGTTTTTCAAGATAAATTAAAACTTCCTGCATTAACTCGGACTCATTAGAATTTTTAAGAACTTCTGCTATCTCGACAGCAAGTAACCAGTCTTTTGGATGATTGGTTTTTAGGGTATTAAAAATATTTCTTATAGAGCTATTATTGTCATTACCGTTTCGAATGTTCCTGACAGTTTTATATAATCCTTCAAGTTCATTACGTTCTTCCGATTTTTTTGCTTTGATGGTTTTACTCGACGGAATGTGCGTGATCAGATCAAAACTTTTAACATCTGCCGGTCCGGAAAATGCAGATACTACTTTCTTCCCAACCGCCATATCATAATTTCCCCATTCTGGTTCGAATAAAATGGTTTCTCCATGTCTAACGGTACAGTTTTTAAAAGAAATTAAAATAATTTCACCCTGAAGATTTCTGGAGCCTGTAATGATTTCTCCACTTACCACGATGTCACCATCAAATTCGAGAGTTACTTTTTCTGCTTCATAAATATCATAAGCTCTCAAATCGCGGGGACTCATGTCTTCAATTGCAAGATTAATACCTTTTAACTTTCCAATCGGACTTCCAAATCCATGAGGGTGAGTAGATGTTCCATGTCCTACAAGTTCTTTTTCTCTATATGATAATGCAGTTTTGCCGGTAGTTTGAATATAAATGGGTTTTCCTTCATTCTCAATTACATTAGTAAAAATACCGGAAATTTGCAATCCTGTACTTAGTTCTATTGTTCCGATTGATTTAGAATCGATTAGTTTTTGAACTCCGGATAAACCACCTGTTCTTAACGCCATTGTGTTGGCAAATTCTTCGAGAACCTGGCTTAGATAGGCAAAATCTGGAGTAACATATAGTTGAGGTTGAGGTTTTGTTATATCAAAACTTTGTTCTGCTGCTTCGATAGAGTAGGGAATTTTAATTACCTGATCTGTCATACACCAGGTGCTTTCACCAATAGAAGATAGCAGACCGGCTCCGTATATTTTTGGATTTTTAGTAGTACCAATCAATCCATATTCTACGGTCCACCAATGTAAGTTCCTTATTTTTGCCATTTCAGAAGGTTCTCCCATATTGTTTTGCAAATCTTCAACGGCTTTTTCTGCTGCTGTAATTTGTTCCTGAGGCGTTCCCTCAGCTTCTTTTAGAATCGATAATAGTCTTATAGCTTCATATAGTTCGTAATCTTTCGCAGAAGAAATAGCTTTGCAGCCAATTTCTCCAAATCTTCTCAGATACTCTGCATATTCAGGATTGGCTATAATCGGAGCATGACCTGCTCCTTCGTGGATAATGTCCGGAGCAGGGGTATATTCTATATGTTCTAATTGTCTAATATCTGAGGCAATGACCAGTACATTATATGCCTGAAATTCCATAAAAGCATTTGGTGGTATAAATCCATCTACTGCAACGGCAGCCCAGCCAATTTCTTTTAGAATACGATTCATTCCATACATATTCGGGATCTTATCGATTTCAAGACCGGTTTTTTTTAACCCTTCAAGGTAAGAATTATGTGCAACTTTGCTTAGGTAATCTACATTTTTACGCATTACATATCTCCAAACCGCTTGATTAATGGGAGTATAATCATCATAATCCTGAGGTTTTATAAATTGCTTTAAATGGTTGGGCAATCTGTCTATCAAAGGGTTGCTTTCGAATTCAGAAGTCATTACAGTAATATTTAATGCTAACCGTAAATATACTGTTTTTTTTTAAATATTTTCAGGTAAAAAAGTAAATTAGGATAAGTTATATGTAATAGCTGATATTATTAATTTCAAGATATAGTCTTGTAGATTCTGAATCTTGCAAAGATTTAAGCTATGAGTTTTTGTAAATGTTTAATTTTTTACCTGAAAATATTTAAAAAAGAACGTTTTTATAGTAAGAATTAAGTAATTATAACTTAATTTTCTTTGTGATATAGTGTTTTGTGTTGAATTTATATAAAATGAATTTCTTGAAAAAGAGCCTCTGTTATGTTATAATTAAGATTATGTTTTCATTTTTAATAAAAATTAATTTGATTTTACATTCCCAAAACATATATTTGCCTTCATAACTTATAAATATCAAATCATGAAAAAAATTTTTTGTTTTTTAGCTGTAGCTTCTACAGCGCTTTTTACGTCATGCGGTAGTGACGATAGTTCATCTACACCACCTATTGGAAGTGATGATGATGGAGGAATTGTTGTGCCTACCTCTATTGAAGTGGCTGCAGATGCTACTTCAAAAGAAGTTGGTGGAACCTTTACATTTACTGTAACTAATAATTTAGGGGTTAATGTAACTGCTTCTTCAACTTTTACTGTTAACGATGTAGCCATTACAGGACCTACTTTTACCCCGGAAAATGCAGGAACTTATACTGTTGTTGCAACAAATGGAGAATTAGTAAGTGAAGCAATTACTATTACTGCTACGACTCAAGTACCGGTTGTTGCTGATAACTCATTTATCTATAATGGACAAAATTATGAAACTCCATTGACTTATTTTGGTTACAGAGGTATTTTTGAAACAGAAGCCGGATCAGGAGAATATGTTATTTTTTGGGATTTTAATCCATTTAAAGAAGTTCAAAATGGAGACCAATATTTTTATCCAAATGATGTATATATTACACTTGTTTATTCTATAACTCCTACAGGAACAAATCCAGATACAGGGGCTCCTACATTTACTCTTCAATATCCAGTTGCAGGATCTTATTCTACTTCTGCGACTAGTTTGCCTGCTATTGTTGATGCATTTGTTGTTTATGGTGATAATGAGCTAGATACAGACTTAATTGAAAGCGTAGATCTTAATATCAGCGAAGTTACATTTGGTGAGAGCTCTAATTTAAATGCTACTTACACTATAACTTTAACAGATGGACAAGTTATTGAAGGGGCATCTAGCGGACCAACTGGAGCTTATGACGCTACTAATGGTGGAAGACCAGGAAACAATGCAGTTGTTAGATCTAATAAAAACATTAGATTAAATACAACTAATTTAATGTTATCTGTTAGATAGTATTATTGAATAAATATACCAATTGAATTGATTTTATAAAGTGGCCAGAATTTATTCTGGCCACTTTTCATTTGATAGAAAACCTTGTAGGAAAGTGTATAATTGTAAAAAATTATAGGTTAATTATTAAATAATGTTAAACTATAAATACTAGGGATTGTTAAAAATGAGAAATGGCTCTAAAATAAATTTAATTATATGATTTTGATCCTAAAAACTGTATTTAATAGATTTCTTTTTGTAGGATATGAAAACTTTATCTTAACAGGGGTAACTGTTGCACAACTCTTCCAAAAAACTAACTTTTCAAAAAAAAC
>CAZSOC010000052.1:4391-15393 GCA_964608415.1 uncultured Flavobacterium sp. | reverse complement strand
CTAAAGAAGCTGTAAACTCACCACTACTGTTTATGGAACCGGATAACGTAAAATTCTCCCCATGAACTGTAGATTGTCCGGTTCCTGAAATAGTACCTGCGGCATTGATGCTGATTTGAAATGTTCCCGTATCATCTCCGGTAAATGTTCCTGACCAGGTTCCTTGAAATTCGGATGTTTTTCCCCCTCCATCATCCCCCAGTTTTTTGCCATCATCATCTGATGAGCACGAAGTAATGAGGAAAGCTGTACTCAAACTTAAGAATAAGATTAGAGACAATTTGCTTTTTAATAATTTCATGTTTTTAAAGTTTAGGTTATACTTGTCAAAAATAATTAAGTATTATATGTTATAAAATACCTAATTTTAGGTATTTTGTAATTTTATTATAAATAAAATTTGTTAATTATATTAAAAAAATATATAATTTTTACTTTTGTCCTGATAGATTTATTGATGAAAATAATTAGGATTTTTTTTAGCTCGTTTAATAAAGTTTTTTGAGAGAAAATGAATAAAGACTTTACCATAATTAAGGTATTGTTTGAATTAGGTTTTTAGTACATCTTTGTTCCTAAAGCGTCTTGGTATGATGAAGTTTTTTGCATTTTTATATAAATATTCTGCTTTTTATGTACCTGTATTTTGGTGTAGTATTGTTTTGGGACAAGACACAGAATTTCGAGATACATTATTTGTAAAAAATGAAAATAATGAAAACCTAATTCAATATGTAACTTATTATATAGATAGTACAAATCAAAAGAGCGTAGAAGAAATAGCGACAAATCGTTTAGAGTTTAAAAACTGGAAATCTGGTTCAAATCTTAATTTTGGGCTCAATCCACATCCGTTATGGCTTTACCTCAATGTAACCAATACATCGGGTCTTAATACAAAATACTGGTTGAGTTTGTATACCCAGGCAGATTCGGTACTTGTTTTTCAAAAGAAAGAAAACGGTTTTGTATGTATCGATACACTTTCTTACAATATTGCTCAGAGCGAAAGAAAAAATAAGGTGCGTTTTTTGGTTAGTTCATTAAGGTTTGAACCTGATGAAAATAAGGAGATTTATCTTAAAGTTTTAAGTTATACAAAAACGCAGCATTTTATAATGGACTTTACAACACCAGAGTCCAATCTCTTGTGGGAACGGAATTTTACTTCTTTGATATTATTTTTTGTAGGATGTTTTACTCTGGTCGCTTTTCTGAGTTTTTTTGTAGGAATGATCTTGAGAAGAAAAATATTTTTTATTTATGGTGTTTATATCTGTATTGTCATTCTTTTACTTTTATCCCAGGAATTATTACTTTCAATTTTTCCTTCTAAAATATTTGTATGGTTTAATAGCATTCATCCTATGAGTATGGTTCTTATAGGACTTAATTTTCATTATTGGTTGATTTTGTATGTCACTAATTCCCATTCTTCCGATAATAAAATATTATTGTTCTTCCGAAAGGTAAATTCTTATTGTTTTTATTATGGGGTATTAACGCTGTTAATGTATATTGTTTTGCATAATAGTATTGTACTTGTCCGACAGCCTGTATACCATTTTTTATATCAATTGAGTATTGTAATAATTTTACTTCTGATTGGTATTAGTTTTTTTACGATAATTATAACAGCAAAGGGTTTTAATAAAAAAATAACCCATACTGTTTTTGCCTTTCTCTTACTTTATTTTAATCCTGCAGGATATTATCTCAACTATTCAGGGATTATGAAGTATTATAAAATTACGTATCCTAATTATTTTTATTGGATTTTATGTATAGAATTTGTGATTTTAGGTTATATAATTTTATGGAGATATAGAAAAACGATTCTTCATAACGAACAACTCGTACAGGAGAAAGCATTTCAAGAACAACAGAACCATATCAGGGAATTAGAGATTTTAGAACAAGAAAAAAAACAGATTGCTCAGGATTTGCATGATGATTTAGGGGCGACTTTGAGTGCATTAAAGTTGATCATAACCAATAATTATGAAAAAGATTCGTATCTGATGAATATGATCTCCAAAGCAAATAACGATTTGCGGTTCTTCTTTAGTAAATTATCTCCATTTAATTTAAAAGAAAATGGAATATTCAAAACATTAGAAACAATAACAGTACAAATGAACAGGCTCAATAAAGTGCATTTTTCTACTATTTTTATAGGAAACGAAAGGCAGCTTTCGGATGAACAGTTACTCCAATTGTACAGAATAACCAGCGAATTAACCTCAAATATTCTAAAACATTCTTCTGCTGTAGAAGCTACACTACAGTTAATTATTGAGGAAGATCAGGTTTTGTTGATGACCGAAGACAATGGAAAAGGTTATAAGGTGAAAGAAGAAAAACCGGGAATGGGAATTAATAATATATATTCCAGGGTACAAAACTTAAATGGTAAAATTCATATATCCAGCAATAATTCTGGAACAACTACCATAATAAAAATACCATTACATTAATTATATAAATTCAAGATCATGAAACCAGTAAATAATATAATGATTGTTGATGATCACCAACTTTTTTTAGATGGGTTAGGCAGGATTTTAGAGGAGGAAACGGATTTTTCCATTATTGGGCTTTATAATGATCTTGAGGATCTGTTTCGGGCACTTGAAACTACAAAACCGGATTTACTTATATTGGATATACGACTGTCCAAACTTAATGGAATTGAAGGTTGTTATAGAGTTAAGCAAACATATCCCGATATAAAAATTTTGTTTATATCAATGTTTGAAACTGTAATAACAATATCAGAATGTAAAAAAGCAGGAGCCGAGGGATTTTTACCCAAAACTACAGAAGCTTTTCTTGTAAAAGATACAATTAGAAAAATACTGCATGGAGAGAAAATTTTTATAACACCGGAAAATTGTGAAAACTCAATAAACGATTCTGTTATTTCTCTTATAAGTAAGCGGGAAAAAGAAATTATCCGGCTTTTATGTGAGGGACTTACGGTCAAAAAAATTGCAGGTGTTTTGTATATTAGTGAATATACAGTTGAAACCCATAAGAAAAACATTTTCAGAAAATTGGAAGTAAATTCTACACCGGAACTATTGTCTTTTGTTTATGAAAATGGTATTTAGAATTAAATATAAGAGAGAGGAAAGAGGGTGTTTTTCTTAAATTAGTTTAAAAGAAAATGTCATTCAACCGGCAATTTTATTACATTTGCCAGTTCAAAAAACAAATTGAATAATCATGCAACATAAATTTGTAAAATTAATTATAGCGTCTTTATTGGTTATTACAGCCATTTGGCAATTTTCTGACAAAAATATCGGAAATGGGATTTTCCTGATTTTAATTGCTTTAATCGTGATATTCTTGTATTTCAAAAACGAATTTATCCTCTTAGCTTTTTTAAAAATCAGAAAACAAGATTTTCCAGGTGCTCAAAAATGGCTGAATAAAATAAAGAATCCTCAAACAGCTTTGGTGAGAAAGCAACAAGGTTATTTTCAGTATTTACATGGGTTGATGTTGTCGCAAACTAATATTATGCAGGCCGAAAAGCATTTTAAAAAGGCTTTAGATTTAGGACTAAATATGAGCACAGATGTAGCAATAGCCAAATTAAATCTAGCAGGTGTAGCAATGACAAGACGTAGAAAACTGGAAGCTACAAATTTGCTTAATGAGGCTAAAAAACTAGATAAACAAGGAATATTGAAGGATCAGATTAAAATGATGAAAGATCAGATGAAGAAAATCTAATGATATATATTCTAAAAATAAAAAAGTGCCGGAAAAAGGCACTTTATTTTAGTGTTATCGAGTTAATATACCATCGTTACTTTCAAAGTACCAAAGTACATTGATTAATACCCGGATGTTGGGATTTCTATTTCATAAACTTTT
Organism: uncultured Flavobacterium sp.; assembly: GCA_964608415.1. Taxonomy (GTDB): domain Bacteria; phylum Bacteroidota; class Bacteroidia; order Flavobacteriales; family Flavobacteriaceae; genus Flavobacterium. The sequence continues at coordinate 11,505 of CAZSOC010000052.1, read as the reverse complement.
TTACTCGAATTAGTCAGCTTGCGATCTCTTAACCAGGGATTATGTATTTTGAGTACTTTATAATTAATACCCTGAGACTTTGCAAAAACTGCCAAATCGGTAATGGTAGAATCTATAATCACTTTTTTAGTTGGAATTTCTTGATATAAATCTTCTGCTGCAATTTCATATTTGTATTTCACAGGATTTTTCATAATTTCTTTTAAAGCTAAAATTCTAAAAACATAACGATGTGTTTCCTCAGTAAGTAATAAATTATAATAATTGTTTTCTCCTTGAAAAGTTACCTGTTTGTTTACTCCGGCTAATCCGCCATTGTAAGAAGCCGCTGCTAATGTCCAGCTTCCCATACGGTTTTTGGCATCTAAGAGGTATTTGCAAGCTGCTTCTGTAGATTTGATCAGATGATACCTTTCATCAACTTCGTCGTTTACGATCATTCCTTTTTCTTTGGCAGTTGCAGGCATAAACTGCCAGACACCTTTGGCTCCGGCAGAAGAAGTAGCATTTGTTAAGGCACTTTCGGCTACAGCCAAATACTTAAAATCATCCGGAACATTATATTGTTTAAGAATCGGTTCAATCACGGGAAAAATACGATTTGCTCTTTTGAAGATCAGCTCGGTAGAAGCATGTAAATTGTAATTTACTACCAATTCCCTATCTAATCTTTCTTTTACATCGGCGATATGGAGAGGAACAGGTTCTCCTGCAAAATCTATTTTATCAGGGAACGGGGTTTTGTAGGGAGTAGTAATTTTTTCTGGTTTAATATTTTCTGTGGAAACGGCATGTATTAATATATTGCTTAACAAAATAAGAACACCGATTATTGCTATATTTTTAATAATTTTCATATGCTTTTCTTTTTTTAGTTGCTTGCTGTAAAGCTATTTCAAATTTTGTATTCTTCCAATATTATTTGAGGTAAAAGTTCGTTCAGAATTTTGTATTTGTTGAGGATCATAATGTGTGTTCCTCCCGGAATTTTTATTGCATTTGAAATGTTTTTTATAGGAAAAACTTCATCATTTTCTCCATGTATGTGTATTACTTTATCATCTGGATTTGTTCTTTTCCAGAGCAGCATTTGCTCAATGGACCAATCAAGATATTTTTTATCTCTTACCGACATATATTTTTCGTATAAATCAAGTCGATGTTTGATATTATGCGGGAAAGAAAATTTGTTGAGTATCTCTAAATGACTCATTAGCGATGAAGGAAAAAGTTTGTAAGCTTTGGTTTTTTTCAGAAATTTTAATCTCGAAGGAATTTCTTCATTAGATTTTACACTCGAAATGATAATTAGTTTTTTAAGGTCTAAAAACTGAGCCATTTCCTGAACCATAACCCCTCCGAAGGAAACTCCGATTAAAACAATTTGTTTTTCGGTAATTTCTAAGGTCATTCTTTTGGCATAATCCTGTAATGTTTCTTGTGATAAAGGAATTTTCCACTCCATAAGATGCATAACAAATTGTTCTTCAGGCAATCGTATTTTGCTGAAGATACTTGTATTTGCTGCCAGACCAGGCACAAAATAAACATGTGTTTTATGCATATAATGGATTTAACGTATAACTAACGCATTAATAATTAAATTATTCCGAAATTTGCATAAAAATAAATTATTTTTTTTTGAAAACAGCTCTGCCAAAAATTTTAATACTAATTTATGAAAACACATTTGTTTAAAGCCGAAAACAGAGGACAAGCAAGTCATGATTGGTTACAGGCAAGATTCAGTTTTTCTTTTGCCAATTATTTTAATCCGGAAAATATTTCTTTTGGAGTACTTAGAGTGTTGAATGATGATATTATTGCCGCAGGAAGAGGGTTTGGAACTCATCCGCATGATAATATGGAAATTATTACCATTCCTTTGGAAGGAGCAATTAAGCATCGGGATAGTATGGGTAATGAAGGAGAGATCAGGTTTGGAGAAGTACAGGTGATGAGTGCAGGTACAGGTGTTTTTCACTCTGAAATGAATGCCAGTTATTCTGAAGTTGCCAAAACCTTGCAGATTTGGATATTACCTAATCGAAATAATGTTAAACCCCGTTATGACCAAAAAGCATTTGATCTGGATTCTCAAAAAAACAAATTGATCAATGTGGTTTCTCCAAAAAATTATAATGATGGAAATGCTCTTTGGGTACATCAAAATACTTTTTTAAATTTGGGGATTTTTGAAAAGGATCAAATAATCACCTATCCTTTGAATTTTGAAGACAACGGAGTTTATCTTTTTTTGATAGAAGGACAAATAGAAGTAGATGGAATCATATTAAATCCCAGAGATGCAATAGGCATAACAGATTTTGGGTCTTTTACAATTAATATACGGCAGCAATCAAAAATTTTATTGATTGAAGTGCCAATGCAACACAATTAAAATGGAAGAAATACAAAAAATAATGGAAATTAAAGACAACACTTTTTCAAGACAGTTTGAAACCAAAGTGGATGAAAAATTAATTTCGTTGGAATATTCTTTTCAAGAGAAAAAGATATTTCTAACCAGACTTAATTTACCCGATAATTTTGATAATGAAGAGTTTGTAGACAATTTTCTTAAAGAAATTATGCAAATTGCAGAAGACAGAAAACTCAAGGTAGTTCCAATTTTACCAAGAATCGCAAAATTTATCAAGAAATACCCGGTTTACAAGCAGTTATTACCACCGGGAATTAAAATTTAATCAATATTTTTTAAAGAGTTTATTATAAAAGAATACCTCATTTAGATTTTTAATTTTACTAAAATGAGGTATTCTTTTATGTATAATCAAAATAATTCCCAGATAAAATCAGCTAATATTTTCTGAAATTCGAATCACTAAATTATCCATATTATCCAGCGATTATACTGTTTTTTTCTTTGCCATAAAAACAAAATACAATCCGGTAATAATAAAAGGAATACTTAACCATTGTCCGGTAGAAAAAATTCCTAATGATTCTTCAAAACCGCCCTGGCTTTCTTTTACAAATTCTACGATAAAACGAACAAGGAATAATAAAATTAAAAACCATCCGAATAAATACCCTTGTTTTTCTCCGGCATTGGTTTTCCAATAAGAAAAATATAAGAATAAAAATACAAAAATATACCCGAATGCTTCATATAATTGAGAAGGATGCCGGTATGGAATTTGGTTTAAAACTTCTGTAAATTGCGGATCATTTTGTATGCTTTCAAAACCTTCTTTTACACTTTGTGCACCTGTAATTTGCATTAAACTATTAGCGTGCCAGAACTCGGATTCTCTGATAAATTTTACCGCATAAAAATTATCTCCGGAAGTTGTGTGACCATATATTTCAGAATTGAAAAAATTACCTAATCTTACAAAAATAGCTCCACTGGCTACGGGAATTACTACTCTGTCCAAAACCCAAAGCAAAGGTCTCTTCATTATTTTTTTACTGAAATAATACATAGCAATAATTATTACCAACGCTGCTCCATGACTTGCTAGTCCTGAAAAACCTGTAAATTCGAACGGATCAAAACGAAATGGCAGTATGATTTCTAACAAATGATTTTTGTAATAAGCCCAGTCGTAAAAAAACACATGACCTAATCTTGCGCCAATTAAAGTTGCCAAGACAGTCCAGACAAAAATAGAATCCAGTTTTTCGATTGGTTCATTCTCTCTTTTGAAGATCTTCTTCATGAGATAAAACCCTAAACCAAAAGCTACTACAAACATCAAGCTATAATATCTTATCATGAAAAAACCTAAATCTATTCCTTCTGAAGGATTCCAAACAATTCCAAGTTGGTGTATCATACTATAAAAAATTTATGGTGGTGTAAATTTACTTAATTGTAATAATTAAACATGATGGAAATAAAAGTTTTTTAATTTAAAATTTCTACAATAAAAATGTTTAGGTGTTTACTGTTTTATTAAATAAAAAAGGTGTGATTAGCCATTCAAAAAAAACAATTGTTATTTCAATATGTTTAGTATCTTTATCTTAAATTAATTCTTTTTTATGAAAAAAATTATTCTCTCATTATTTTTTCTGGTTTCATTTTACTCCTGCAAGAAAAACACAGTCGTTTCAGATAATAAAAATTCAGATAATTCTTTTGATAATTATAAAGAATACTTTGTAAATGAACTATGGAAACTAAATCCAGAATGGGCATCTAATCAAGGGTTTCATAAATACGATAACGTTTTGATTGTTCCGGATTACCATAGTCAAAAAAGACAATTGGAATTTTCTAAAACCCACATGGATTCGTTGCAAAAGTATTTTTCGGAAAATCTTTCAGATAACAATAAGACGGATTTTTACATGATTAAAAATTTTTTGGAAAACATAATTTTTTCAATTAATGAAGTAAGATCTTCAGAATGGGATCCGTCCATTTATAATGTCAGTGGTTCATTTGCAGAAATTTTAAACGGAAATTATGATGCTTTAGAAAACAGACTTCGCATTTTAAATATCAAGATGAAAAATATTCCTGCTTATTATGAAGCAGCAAAAGCAAATATCAAGAACCCAACGATAGAACATACTAATTTGGCAATTGCTCAGAATCTTGGAGGAATTTCTGTCTTTGATGGTGATCTGAAAACAGCTGTCGGGAAAAGTACATTAAGTATATCCGAGAAAGAGGAAATTTTGTCAAAAGCAGAAATTTCGATAAAAGCAATTAAAGATTATGTAGTTTGGTTACAGGAGTTAGATCATGAATTTCCACGTTCGTTTCGTTTAGGGAAAGATTTGTATAGCAGGAAATTTGATTTTGATATACAATCAGGTTATAATGCCGAAGAAATTTATCAAAAGGCACTGAGTCAAAAAGAATTACTGCACGATAAAATGTTTGTACTTGCAGATAAATTGTGGTTAAAATATATAGGAAATAAACCAAAACCTGAAGATAAACTCACGTTGATTAAACAAGTAATCGACAAAATTTCACTACAGCATACGACTCCTGAAAAATTTCAGTCGGAAATTGAAAAGCAGATTCCGGAATTAACGGCTTATGTCAAAGAAAAAGATTTGCTTTACATCGATCCGTCAAAACCTTTGGTAGTCAGAAAAGAGCCGGATTATATGGCAGGTGTGGCAGGAGCTTCGATTTCTGCACCGGGACCTTATGATAAAAATGCAAATACCTATTATAATGTGGGGAGTTTGGCAGGCTGGACAAAAGAAGATGCCGAAAGTTACCTGAGAGAATACAACGATTATATTTTACAGATTTTAAATATCCATGAAGCAATTCCCGGACATTATACTCAATTGGTATATAGTAATCAATCACCAAGTATTATTAAGTCTATTCTTGGAAACGGAGCAATGATCGAAGGCTGGGCGGTTTATACCGAAAGAATGATGCTGGAAAGTGGTTATAAAAATTCAGACGAAATGTGGCTGATGTATTATAAATGGAACCTGAGAACGATTTGTAATACGATTTTAGATAATAGTGTGCATACCAGAAATATGTCAAAAGACGAAGCTATTAATTTGTTGACCAAAGAAGCTTTTCAGCAAGATGCCGAAGCCCAGGGAAAGTGGAAACGGGTAACTTTATCTCAGGTTCAGCTGTGTTCTTATTTTACGGGTTATACAGAAATTTACGATTTTAGAGAAACTTTAAAAAAAGAGCAGGGGAGTGGTTTTGATTTAAAACAATTTCATGAAAAATTTCTGAGTTACGGAAGTGCTCCGGTAAAATATATTAAAGAACTGATGTTGAAAGAAGAATAATCCTATCGATCTGAGTAAAATATCAATGTTTGCATTTTTTTTCGGGAACCGGGTCATATCCCGATTTCCCCCAGGGATTACAACTCAGAATACGTTTTATTCCATAAAAACTTCCTAAAAACAGACCGTGTATTTTAAGAGCTTCAATAAAATATTGCGAGCAAGTAGGCTGAAATCTGCAAGCCGAAGGTAAAATAGGGGAGATGACTGTCTGATAAAAACGAATTAACAGTACAAATGGCATGATAAGAATTTTCCTGATGGTCATTTGTACTGTTTTTTTATGAGTTAATTTTATAACAGATTAAAAGAAGTACCCTCTTTTCCGTCATTCAGTTGAATTCCGATTGCTAATAACTGATTACGTATTTTATCCGATAAAGCAAAATCACGATTGGCTCTGGCCTCGTTACGCATATTGATTAACATTTGTACCAAATCTTCTATTTTATCCTGATCGTTTTGAGTATTCTTAATATTTTTTAATCCTAAAACATCTACTACAAAAGCAGTAATCGTTGTTTTGAAATCCGTCAGATCTGTAGCTGTAAGCGAAGCATTTCCATCATTGATCTGATTGATAAATTTTACGCTTTCAAACAATTGAGCAATCAGGATCGGACTGTTAAAATCATCATTCATTGCGTCATAACAATTGTTTTTCCAAGTCGCTATATCAATTGTTGAAACACTTGCAGGAGTAATATTTTCCAGTACATCCAATGCATCCATCAACCTGTTATAACCTTTTTCTGCGGCAACGATCGCTTCATCAGAAAAATCAAGAATACTTCTATAATGTGCCTGAAGCATAAAAAATCGCGCTACAGAAGCCGGAAAAGCTTTGCTTAAAATGGTATTGTCTCCTGTGAGAATTTCTCTTGGCAAAATGTTATTTCCGGTAGATTTTGCCATTTTTTTACCATTCAGTGTCAGCATATTAGCATGCATCCAAAAATTGACGGGTGTTTGTCCTGTACAAGCTTCATTTTGCGCAATTTCACATTCATGATGTGGGAATTTTAGATCCATTCCTCCTCCGTGAATATCAAAATGATTTCCCAGATATTTGGTACTCATAGCGGTACATTCCAAATGCCATCCCGGAAAACCATCGCTCCATGGTGAAGGCCAACGCATGATATGTTGTGGTTCTGCTTTTTTCCAAAGGGCAAAATCCTGCGGATTTCGTTTGTCGGATTGACCATCCAGGTCACGTGTGTTGACCAGCATATCTTCAATATTACGGCCGCTCAGAACACCATAATGATGGGTTTCGTTAAATTTTACCACATCAAAATACACCGAACCATTCGATTCATAAGCAATTCCGTTATGGATGATTTTTTTGATGATTTCA
>CAZSOC010000052.1:0-4381 GCA_964608415.1 uncultured Flavobacterium sp. | reverse complement strand
TAATATGCCCTGTTGCAGTTGGCTCTATACTCGGCGGAAGAAAATTAAATTCCTTCAGAATATCATGAAAATCGACGGTATAACGTTGTACAACCTCCATGGGTTCCAATTGTTCCAGCCGGGCTTTTTTGGCAATTTTATCCTCTCCATCTTCCACATCATCCACAATATGGCCTACATCGGTAATGTTGCGTACATACCGTACTTTATACCCCAAATGCAGTAGATACCTATAGATAATGTCGAACGACATAAAAGTTCTTACATTTCCCAAATGCACATTGCTGTAAACTGTAGGCCCGCAGACATACATCCCTACATTTCCTTCATTTATAGGCGTAAAAACTTCTTTTTCCCCGGAAAGAGAATTGTAGATCTTGAGTGTATTATTTTTGTATAATTGCATTTTGCAAATATTTTTTATAGATTTTTCAGGAGCTTTTTCCTGCTTTTTGTTACAATCTTTGGTCTGGTATGATCTCAAGGATTTGTACTGCAATCGGAGCCGGAATAGCCGCTATTCCCGACAAAATTAATTTTTTTAATTAAAATTTGGTATCCAGTTTAATATAATCTAAAAATTCTCTGCGTACTTTTTCATCTTTAAATTTTCCGCCAAATTCCGAAGTTACCGTGCTGCTTTCGATGTCACGGATCCCTCTGGAATTCACGCAAAGATGTTTGGCATCGATCACACAAGCTACGCTTTCGGTATTCAATACCTTCTGTAATTCCTGAACGATCTGCATGGTCAATCTTTCCTGAACCTGAGGTCTTTTGGCAAAATAGTCAACTATTCTGTTCATTTTAGAAAGTCCTACAACGGTACCATTAGAAATATATCCAATATGTGCACGGCCAATAATAGGAAGTAAATGATGTTCGCAGGTAGAATATACGGTAATGTTTTTTTCTACCAGCATTTCACCGTATTTATAATTGTTGTCAAAAGTAGAAGCACTTGGTTTTTTGGAAGGATTCAATCCGCCAAAAATTTCTTTTACAAACATCTTGGCAACTCTGTTGGGTGTCCCTTTCAGACTGTCGTCTGTAAGATCCATTCCCAAAGTGGTAAGAATATTGTGTACATCTTTTTTTATTGCTTCTATTTTTTGATCATCTGTCAATTCAAAAGCATCCTTTCGTATAGGATTATTGGCAGAAGTAGCTATGTGATTGTTTCCAATTTCGTCTTGAAAATTCTCAGAATTAGTCATTAAGTTTTAATTTGTATTGATTATAAATTTTCAAAGTCAATTATAGTGTTTCCATAAGGTCCATTGGGTTGGGTAACTGTAACTTTATAAAAAGGAGGAAATTCTATATAAGTATACTGTCCATTGTCGTAAATTTCTCCACCAGCATGACTCCCTCCCATATAAGCACTTGGATCATTGGGGTCTGTAACTCCGTATTTAAAATGACCAAAGATTTGAGTAGCCCCATAATTAGTGTATGCGTCTTGGTTTGTTAAAACTGCAACAAAACCATTATTACCCACATACCACCCATTTATGAGAACTGAACCAAATGAAAATTGAAGTCCATTAAATGGAAATTTTCCATTTGAGCCGGGAGGAGCACCTAATATATAAGATGAATTGGGATATATTATTGTACCTGAGTTTTCGTTTGTGGAAGATGGACCTCCAATTAATGCATAACCATCATTTGTTGTACTTATTGTTGATATGGTTCCAAAATGAATGTTGTATGAAGTATAGTTGTTAATCGCAACACCTCTATTATAGTTTTGAGAAAAGCATATTGATGTATATACTGATAATAATAGGATTAAAATATTTTTCATAAAATAAGATTTTAATTAATAAATAGAGTTTTGTATAATTATGGTCACGTAATTGTTTCCAATTTTATCTTGAAAATCGTTCGTATTTGCCATTAAATCAATAATAAAGTAAAGGAATAAGAACTTTGGGTTCAAAGATAAATAATAAAACTGAAAGATGAATAATCGTTTTTTTAATAACGTTCAATTATATAAATACCAAAATAAAATATTATTCGAAATGACTTTTGAATTATGTGTTCTAAAAGATTAGAGAGTGTGTAATATTTTTTGTATAGTTCTAATAAAATCATATGGGATATCAGTAGTTATGGGATTCTTCACTCCGCTGTTGCTTTGTTCAGAATGACAAAACGGCGTTTTGTCATTCTGAGGAACGAGGAATCTCCTTATATATAGAGTATTTTAATGTTTAAATTATAATTACACACTATTTCAGGACAACGCTTAAAAATGAAACATTACAAAAGAATTCCTCCTCAAATGTTATCATTTATAAAAAAATATAATTGATAAAGTAGGGTTTTTTTAATGATAAATGTTATCTATATAAAGCAAATATAATTCATAAAAAAAAACATTTGATGATAAAGTTATCATAAAATTTTGTACCTTTCGCTACCTAAAAATTTATATAAATGAAAAATAAACTACTAATAATCATTGTATTATGTTTGAGTTTTTGGCAAACAGATGCTCAGGCCCCACCTATTATTAAGGTTGATATTGAGCAGATTACGGCTGGATGTAACCCCGGAGATTTAGTAACATTGAAAGCAAATTATACATCATTAAAAAATACAAGCACTTATAGGGTAGATCCTATTATCTATCAGCCCTTGTACTCCTTTGATGGTCCGGGAGCTACTCAAATACCAGTACCACCACCAACACAAAACCAAGATGATTTTTGGGCACCCAACCCCCATCAGTTGAGTTTCCCTTTTTGTTTTTATGATTCATTGTATTCTACTGTATATATTGGATCTAATGGTGTGTTATCTTTCGACTATTATGCAGGTGGTACGTTTTGTGCATATAATTTATTTAATCGTAGAATTAATGTTGCAAGTGAAAGAGCCAATTTTGTTCATAAAAATGGAATTTTAGGTGTTTGTCAAGACATTGATTTTGGACAAGCTCCACCAGGGTCGGGTATTAATTATTATGAGGCGGGAGTGTATCCTAATAGGGTTTTCGTAATGAATGTAAATGAAATTCCGCACTGGCCAACAGCATCTCATCCAGCATTGTCAGATAGACAAACTACTCAAATTATTTTTTACGAAACATCAAATGTCATTGATATTGTGGTGAAAAACAGAACGATTGCTTTGGGTAGAACTGGTTGGAGAGAAGGTGTTCTGGGTATTATTAATCAAGATAAAACTAAAGGCTTGGCTCCTGATACTAGAGATACAGGGCTATGGACCGCACAAAATGAAGCTTGGCGTTTTACTCCCGATGGGCCTGAAGATGGTATTTTAGTAACCTGGTACGATGCAGATGATAACGTTTTAGGTTATGGTTCGGAAATCCAGGTTCCGGTTCATTCTAACACTATTCCTGATATTTATAAAGTTTCTGTTAGTTATACACGCTGCGACGGTAGTGTATTACCGCCTGTTACCAATCAGATTTCTGTTACAGCTCAAGATCCTTTAGATGTTTTAGACCCAAATAATATTACGATCTGTACAGATGATCCGGCCCCTTATTTTGTCAATATAGATCAAACAGCATATATGTTAAATGGTTATACAGATTGGGATTATGAGATTTACTATTTCTTAAATGAGCAGGCTGCGATCAATAAACAATTGTCTCAAAGAATCCCCGAATCTCAGTTAGGTAATTATCTAATTCCGGGTAATGATCCGGTTACGCTGTATGCCCTGATTATTGAAGTGCAGGGCGGAGGGTGTAGCAATGTCAGGCCGTTTGTGGTTGAGGTTGGTGAGTTACAGGGAACTTTCGAGTATCCTGAAGATGATGCCGATCCGGGATTTTGTGTGAATTCTTATACCGATTATTTACCGGAATTGACAGACTTGTCACAAGGGGGAGTATATACGGTAGAACCATCTGTAGGTTTGTATGTGAATCCTGTAACAGGAGCATTGGATTTTACAGATGCAGTACCCGGAGATTATACCATTACTTATAAAATTGAAGAAAACCTTGAAAATGAGTGCCCGGAGTTTACAACTACTGCTACTGTTACCGTAGCTCCATGTGTTTCTGCAACTGCAGATAATTCGGGACCTGTTTGCTTGGAAGATACTTTCGGATTAACAGCTACTTCAAATAGGCCAACAGCAACTTTCGAATGGAAAGATGAAGCAGGAAATGTGGTTTCTACAGATCAAAACCCAGTAGATTTAGTTTCTCCAGCCACTCCGGGAGATTATATTTATAGTGTTGTTGCAACCTTTAATGGTATTCCTTCCGACCCGGTTACTACCACCCTTACGGTATTACCCTTACCAACGGCAACGATTACCAATGTACCGGCTACGATCTGTACCGGAAACAATATAGCAATAAACGTTACAGGACTTGCTAATTCAA
>CAZSOC010000051.1:0-15484 GCA_964608415.1 uncultured Flavobacterium sp. | reverse complement strand
TGTAGAGCCCAGCTTAGTTTTGGTTTGCGATTCGAAAACAGGCTCCATAACCTTTACGCTCACCGCACTTACAATAGACTTTCTAATATCTGAAGGTTCAAAATTTTTATTATAAAATTCCCGAACCGTTTTTACAATAGCTTCTCTAAAAGCGACTAAATGTGTTCCTCCCTGAGTAGTATTCTGACCATTTACAAAAGAATGGTATTCTTCTGAATACTGAGATTTACTATGTGTCATTGCAACTTCGATATCGTCTCCGGAAAGATGAATGATAGGATAAACCAAATCTCCTTCTGAAATATTTTCTTCCAAAAGATCTTTCAATCCGTTTTCGGAAAAAAATTTCTCACCGTTGTAAATAATGGTCAGTCCTGTATTGAGGTAGCAATAGTTCTTAAGCATTTTTATTACATATTCATTTCTGAATTTGTAGTTTTTAAAAATGGCCTCGTCCGGAATAAAACTTACTTTTGTTCCTTTTCTTTTTGTTGTTTCAATAATATCTTCTTCAAGAACTAAATTTCCTGCCGAAAATTCTGCTGCTTTCTGCTTATCTTCACGAACCGATTCTACTCTGAAATAATTGGATAAAGCGTTTACAGCCTTGGTTCCTACCCCATTTAATCCGACAGATTTCTTAAATGCAAGAGAATCGTATTTACCTCCTGTATTCATTTTTGAAACTACATCGACTACTTTTCCTAAAGGAATTCCACGTCCATAATCCCGTACGGAAACTGTTTTATCACGAATCGTTACTTCAATGGTTTTCCCAGAACCCATTACAAACTCATCGATACAGTTATCGATAACTTCTTTAAGTAATATATAAATACCATCATCCGGAGAAGAACCATCACCTAATTTTCCGATATACATTCCGGGACGCATTCGTATGTGTTCTTTCCAATCGAGTGAACGAATATTATCTTCGGTATATTGATTTTGTTCTGACATTCTAAAAATATGGATTTTGTGCTAATATACACTTTCAGTATCAAAAATAAAAGTAGTGTTTTCTAAAGTTATCAATACAATATTGACAATCTAAATTACCTAAAACCTCAGAAAATACGGAAGTTTAGAAGATTTTAATCTAAAATAATTTTAGATTCTGTTTGTTATTTTTATCTAATAAAAAAATTATTACAATCAAAAAATACTATTGGTAATGATAAAAAATACCTCGATCAGAAGGTGTCCAAAGTGCTGCTTTCTGTCCTGCAGCTTTTAATGCATTATTTGCCCATGTATTGCAGGTATAAAATAAATGATATTTACGGTTGGCTTCGTAAAAACTATCATTTTTCCCATAAGTTGTAGCATTTATCAATATCGGATTTCCATGACCATCATATTGAAAACTATTTTCAATATAGGTGGTCAATTTTTTATATTCAGTCTTGCTGATATTAATTCTTATACAGCTTTCGTTTTCTTTTATCTGTTTATAAAAAGTAGCATGCATGGCAGAAGTTCCGAGATAAAACGCAGCGTTAAAAGCGGTACTAAATTTTAGATCCGACCATTCGGGAGTGTTGAGATAAAACCCTTTGTCTCCCCAGCCAAAACCAATATAATGTAATGTAGAGTCCTGGGATTTTATATGCGAATAACAAATTTTCTCGCTCCAATCCTTAAATTCGTTTGTTACAGGAACAACAATATCGGTGTGAACGCCATTGGTTTTAATATAGATTGTGACGTCTTTCTCAGTATCTGAATCTTCTGAATTTACAGTAATTTTCGATAAGATAAAAGCGGATAAAAGATAGATAATTACAAATCCAACAATTCCTAAAAGGGTTTTTCCGAGTATTTTGAGTGTTTTTTTCAAAGAAGATTATAATTCAAAATTAACAACAATTTCTTTCAGTTCGTTATCCAATTCTGTATTGGAAATTTTATTGTTTTCTACATCAAAATTGTCATTAAAGTTTGGTAAAGAAAAAACAGCTTTAATATTTGCACCATATCGGGGTAAGTTATTCTGAGCTATTTCCAAAACGCTCTTTCCTCCTCTGCCTCCTGGTGAAGTCGCCATTAAAAGCATTGGCTTTTTTTGAAAAACATCTTTTTCAATCCGGGAACACCAGTCGAAAATATTCTTGAATGCTGTTGAATAGTTTCCATTATTTTCGGCAAGGGAAATTACCAATAAATCTGCTGATTTTAGTTTTTCCAGAAATGCTATTGCCTCTTTGGCTTGACCGATTTCCTTTTCGACATCAACGCTGAAAAGAGGTGCCTCATAATTTTTTAAATCTAAAATCTCAACTTCTGCATTTTTGAAAAGGCTTGAAGCGTAAACTGCTAATTTCTTGTTGATGGATTTGGAACTATTGCTTCCGGCAAATGCGATGATTTTCATGATTATTTGATTTTTTGATTTAAATATAAACAAAAAAGGAGCCAAAAACAGCTCCTTTAATAATTTTTTAAAATGATAATTTATACATTAAATCTAAAATGCATCACATCACCATCCTTAACAATATATTCTTTTCCTTCTACACGAAGTTTTCCAGCTTCTTTTACTTTTGCTTCCGAGCCGTACGTTACATAATCATCAAAAGCAATAACTTCTGCTCGGATGAATCCTTTTTCAAAATCGGTATGAATTACTCCTGCAGCCTGTGGAGCTGTATCACCAATATTTATAGTCCATGCGCGAACTTCTTTTACTCCTGCGGTAAAATAGGTTTGTTGTTTCAATAATTTGTATGCCGCACGAATTAATACCGAAGATCCGGGCTCGGTCAATCCCATATCTTCAAGAAAAACCTGACGTTCTTCGTAGCTTTCTAATTCTGTAATATCGGCTTCTGCACCAACAGAAAGTATTATAACTTCTGCCTCTTCATCTTTTACCAACTCACGAACCTGATCTACATATTTGTTTCCGGTAACCGCAGATGCTTCATCAACATTACAAACGTATAAAACCGGTTTTGAAGTAATCAATTGAAAAGATTCCATCAATACTTCCTCGTCGTTGTTTTGTGGGGTAATTGTCCTTGCAGATTTTGCCTGTAATAAGGCTTCTCTGATTCGGTTTAACAAACCTTGTTCAACCTGAGCTTCTTTATTCCCTGTTTTTGCTGCACGATTTACTTTTTCAAGACGCTTTTCAACAGTTTCCAAATCTTTCAGTTGTAATTCGATATCAATAGTTTCCTTGTCACGAATCGGATTTACGTTTCCGTCCACATGCACAATATTATCGTTATCAAAACAACGCAAAACATGGATAATAGCATTACATTCTCTAATATTTCCCAGAAATTGATTCCCTAGACCTTCTCCTTTGCTTGCTCCTTTTACCAATCCTGCAATATCTACAATATCTACAGTTGCCATTTGAACTCGTTCTGGTTTTACTAATTCTTCTAATTTATTGATTCTTGGGTCTGGAACGTTTACCACTCCGATATTTGGTTCTATGGTACAAAAAGGGAAGTTGGCACTTTGTGCTTTTGCGTTAGATAGACAATTGAATAATGTTGATTTTCCAACATTTGGTAATCCTACAATTCCGGCTTTCATTGAAATATTTTTTTAAAGTTTGCAAATATAATGTTTATAATCTGAAATCATAAATTCTATCTCAATTCCTTTTAACAATAAATTGTATGTATATTTTATAATTTTAGAATTAAATTAAATAACTTAATTAACATTTATATTATCTAATTTTGCTTAAAATAATCTTAAAACTAAAGCATTATGAAAAATTTAATCATAACATTATCAACTTTACTGTTTGCATTTACAGTAAATGCACAAAACACAAATGTTACCGATGTTACAAAAACTACTGTGACAAAAGTAAAAGATTCTGATGGCGAAAAAGAAATCGTTAAGCAACAAGAAGTAAAAGAATTTCAAAAAATAGAATTAGAGAATGCGGATTCCAATTCTCTAAATAAAGATATGAAAACCTCCCCTGTTGAAGTAGTATCAAAAACAGTTATTACAAATCCTGACGGAACCACCAGAACTGTAGATATTGACAGAACTGCTTATTACGAACATAATGGTAAAAAATTTAAACTGAATTTGGATCCATCCGGTTATGTAATTACCTCTGATAACAATAAATTAGGGATTTTGAGGGTTACTTCTACCAACAGTTATATCTTCAGAGGTAAAAATTCTACTTCAATAGGATATTTTGACACAAACGGAAATTTGATTTTGGAAACTTATGATGATAAATCAGATAAAGTTACGATCCAGACCTATACCCGTTCTGAAGAGTAATCTAACCACCAATCACAAAAAAATCCTGAACTAATAATTCAGGATTTTTTTATGGAAAATAATATAATAACCTACAAAATTATCAAGTTTTATAAAACTTACTTTTTATATTTAGTCTTCTCCATGTAAAAACGCCTGTCTGTTCAAAAGTGTTTCTTCACTTTCTACGTGATTATCATCAGGAACACAACAATCTACAGGACAAACAGCAGCACATTGAGGTTCGTCATGAAATCCTTTACATTCTGTACATTTCCCCGGAACGATATAATAAATATCATCCGAAATCGGAGTTTGTGCTTCGTTTGCATCTATTTCGGTTCCGTCGGGAAGAACAATCTTTCCTTTTAAACTCGTTCCGTCTTTATAACGCCAGTCATCCGCTCCTTCATAAATCGCAGTATTGGGACATTCGGGTTCGCAAGCACCACAATTGATGCATTCGTCTGTTATTATGATTGCCATTTTTTAGTCTTAAAAGTTTGTAAGGTCTTAAAGTCTTAAAGTTTATCTTGTCATAATTTTTCGATTTTATAATCTTTTGACCTTATGACTTTTGACTTTAGACTAAATAAGCCTTATTTTTGTGCAAAATTACGTCCAAATCATTTCATAAACAAATCAATATGAATTTAGAATATAAAAAAAATACTTTTGTTATTTTAGGGGATTTTTTAAGTCAGTTTTCTGAAAATCAAAATGTTAAAAAAGAAAATATTCCATCGAACGATTTGTTTTTTGATGATTTTATAAAATTAATCGAACTCTCTCAATCGCATAACGGCTGGTACACACCTGAACAGGTATATTTTTCGATTCATTCCTGGTCAAATGCACTAAGAAAAGAAAATCTGGATCAATGGCTGTTTAATTACAATTTAGATAATATACAACCTAAAACCATTGGTTTAATTTTAGCCGGAAATATTCCTCTGGTTGGTTTTCATGATTTTTTAAGTGTTTTGATTTCCGGACATCGGGTTTTAGTAAAAACATCGTCTAACGATCAGCATCTTTTGCCATTTATTGCAAGATACATTATTGCAATTGCTCCCGAGTTTGAAAATTATATCACTTTTACCGAAGGGAGATTAGAAAATTTTGATGCTGTAATTGCAACCGGAAGCAATAATACAGCAAGATATTTCGAATATTATTTTAAAAATAAACCTTCAATAATTCGAAAAAACAGAAATTCTGTTGCAATCCTAAACGGTAAAGAAAGTTATGAAGATTTAGTAAAACTGGGAGAAGATATTTTTAGATATTTTGGTTTAGGATGTAGAAATGTGTCTAAACTTTTTGTACCCAAGGATTACAATTTTGATGCGTTTTTTCAGGCAATATTCGAATATCAGGATATTATTGGCTACGAAAAATATGCTAATAATTATGATTATAATAAAGCTGTTTTTCTCATGAGTAATTTCAAATTACTTGACAATGGCTTCTTAACCATAAAAGAAGATAACAGCCATGCTTCACCTATTTCCAGTGTTTTTTACGAGTTTTATGAAAATTTAGAAACTTTAAATAAAAAATTAGAAATAGAAAAAGACCACATACAATGTATTGTTTCTAATAATCTGATTAATAACTCTATTCCTTTTGGTAAAACCCAAAAGCCAGAATTATGGGATTATGCTGATGGTGTGGATACATTAAAATTTCTTACATCTGTATAATAATTTCAAACGTTTTTGTTAATAACTTTTACTTTTTTTTGTTTTTAGAATTTAAATTTTAAAAATGAAATATTGATTTTTGTTTTCAAATAACAATTACTTATATGAAAAAACACAATTATAGTGCAGGTCCTTGCATTTTACCACAAGAAGTTTTCGAAAAGGCTGCTCATGCAGTGTTAAATTTCAATAATTCGGGGTTGTCTATTTTGGAAATTTCGCATAGAAGCAAAGATTTTGTAGCTGTTATGGAAGAAGCCAGAACAATTGCTTTGGAACTTTTAGGACTTACCGGAAAAGGATATCAGGCACTATTCTTACAAGGAGGCGCGAGTATGGAGTTTCTTAGAGTTCCATATAATCTTTTGAAAATAAACGGAAAAGCAGCTTACCTTGATTCCGGAACCTGGGCTGCCGGTGCTATAAAAGAAGCAAAAAACTTTGGAGAAACCTCTATTGTGGCATCTTCAAAAGCAGATAATTATAATCACATCCCGAAAAAATACGAAATTCCTAAGGATGTAGATTATTTTCATTGTACATCAAACAATACCATTTTTGGTACTCAAATAAAATCTTTTCCTGAAACTCAGGTTCCTATTGTTTGTGATATGAGTTCGGATATATTTTCCAGAGTATTGGATTTTTCAAAATTTGATTTGATTTATGCCGGTGCACAAAAAAACATGGGGCCGGCTGGAGTTACTCTTATTGTAGTAAAAGAATCTATTTTGAATAAAACAGGAAGAAATATCCCGAATATAATGAATTATCAGCAGCATATCGACAAAGAAAGTATGTATAATACGCCTCCTGTTTTTTCAATTTATACTTCATTATTAACCATGCAATGGCTAAAAAATAAAGGTGGAATTGCAGCAATTGAAATTGAAAATAATAAAAAGGCAGATCTTTTATATTCTGAAATAGACAGGAATCCACTTTTTACAGGAACAGCTGTTACTGCAGATCGATCTAATATGAATGCTACTTTTATTTTAAATAATGACAGTCTATCTCCAATTTTTGATAATCTGTTAAAAGAAGCGGGGATTTCCGGACTTACGGGACATCGTTCTGTTGGTGGGTACAGAGCTTCAATGTATAATGCAATGCCAATAGAAAGTGTTCAGGTTTTAGTAGATATTATGCAGGAATTTGAAAGAAAGATTTAATATTTCCTGAATAAAATTTGAACCATTAAGTAAATAAAATTTGTTAAATCAATTACTTAATGGTTCAGAAAATTATTAATTTCTTCCTTTTCTGCGATCACGTTCAGATCTGATCAACATAAGTTCTCTACTGGTTTGCCCTGCAACCGAAGTGTTTTCTTCTGCTCTTCTTATCAAATAAGGCATTACGTCTTTTACCGGACCAAAAGGCAGATATTTGGCAACATTATATCCTTGAGCAGCCAAATTAAAACTAATATTATCACTCATTCCGTATAATTGACCAAACCAGATTCTTTGATCATTATGAGAAATTCCTTTTTCGTCCATTTTTTGCATCAAAGTATAAGAACTGTTTTCGTTATGTGTTCCTGCAAAAATTGACATGGTTTCCAGATGATTCAGCATATATTCTACTGCCAAGTCATAATTGATATCGGTAGCTTCTTTTGATTCGCAAATTGGAGTTGGATAGCCTTTTTCTGTAGCCCTGTTGTTTTCTTTTTCCATGTATGCTCCACGAACCAGCTTCATCCCAATATAAAATTTTTCTGCTTGAGCCTGTTCGTGCAATTTTTTAAGATAATCCAAACGATCATGACGATACATTTGAAGCGTATTGTAAACAATAGCTTTTTCTTTATTGTATTTTTTCATCATTGCAGCGACCAGATCATCTGCTGCATCCTGCATCCAGCTTTCTTCTCCATCAATCAACAATGCCACATCTTTGTTGTGTGCTGCTTTACAGACAACGTCAAAACGTTCTACTACTCTATTCCATTCTTCCTGTTCCAATGCAGAAAGCGGTTTTCCTTCTCCTATTTTTTCGTACAAATAAAACCTTCCGAAACCTGTTGGTTTAAAGACTGCAAAAGGAATAGAATCTCTTTCTTCTGCAAATTGAATCGTTTTAAGTGTCATTTCCAAAGCTGCATCAAATTGCTCTTCTTCTTCTTTTCCTTCAACAGAATAATCTAATACCGAAGAAACTCCTTTGGTAAACATCTTATCTACAACCGTAAGGCAGTCATTTTCGTTTATTCCGCCACAAAAATGATCAAAAACGGTTGCTCTTATCAACCCTTCTACCGGTAAATGTGCCTTTATAGCAAAATTGGTTACAGCAGTTCCTATTCTCACAAGAGGCTGGCTATCAATCATCTTAAATAAAAAATAAGCGCGATCAAGTTCTGTATCGCTCTTTAATGCAAATGCCACTTCGGTATTATTGAAGATTTTTTCCATGACTTAAATTTATTCATGCAAATATATATAGAGTTGAGATAATTTTTGACAAAAATTACCTTATTTTGCTATACCTAAAAAATTAATTATAATGACATCTATACAAGCCAACGGTTATAATATTCACTTTAATGATAAAGCTTATAATAGCTTAAATACCCATATATCCGAAAAAAAATATTCTTCTATTTATCTTATTGTTGATGAAAATTCTAATGAACATTGTGCACCAAAATTATTAAGTGCTTTAGCTACTGAAATTCCTATTGAAATTATAGAAATTGAAAGTGGGGAATCTTCAAAAAATATTGAAACATGTATAGAAATATGGCGTATTCTTACAGATTTTGGAGCAGACAAAAAATGTCTTATCCTGAATTTAGGTGGTGGTGTTATAACGGATCTTGGGGGGTTTATAGCTTCAACTTACAAACGAGGTGTTGATTTTATCAATATCCCAACCAGTCTGCTGGCAATGGTAGATGCTTCTATTGGAGGAAAAAACGGAATAGATCTGGATCATTTAAAAAATCAAATAGGAACTGTAACAGTTCCCCAAATGATCGTTATTGATTCCGGTTATTTAGAAACATTACCGCAAAATCAAATGCGTTCAGGATTAGCTGAAATGCTCAAACACGGGCTAATTGCAGATAGAAATTATTGGGAAAGATTTTTTAGATTAAACGAAATAGATTTTTCAGAATTTGATGATCTGATTTATAAATCAATTTTAATAAAAAACCAAATTGTTACTGAAGATCCCAAAGAGAATGGTATTAGAAAATCATTAAACTTTGGACATACCATTGGACATGCTTTAGAAAGCTATTTTAATATCAATTCAGAAAAAAAACCATTGCTTCATGGAGAAGCTATTGCAATTGGTATGGTCTTGGAAGCTTTTATTTCTAAAGAAAAAAAACTGATTTCAATCAAAGAGTTTGAAGAAATTGAACAAACTATTTTTTCTGTTTTTCCAACAATAACATTAAATGAAGAAGATATCTTACAAGTGATCAATTTACTTAAATATGATAAGAAAAATGAGTACGGAAATATCCATTTTTCTTTACTAAATAATATTGGTATGATAAAAATAAATCAAACGGTAGATAACGGGTTAATTTACAGAAGTTTAGAAAAATTAAAATCTTGATATTTTTTTAAGTAAAAGCATTGCAAATCGCTTAAATTATTTTTTACATTTGCGCTGATGAAAAAAGCAACACATTTAGTATTTCAATTATCCGATAATGTAAATAACTATAAGGTTATACAAAAAATATTGTTGGTTATTGCTGAGCTAAAAAAAATTCAATTAGGCTTGAACTACCTTACCTATCATGAAAAGTTGCCTATAATGTATGCAAATATCAGAGTTTGAATTTTAGATTAACTTTTATCCTTTAAAAAAATTAATCTAAATCCTCTCAAAATAATGAATACAAAATATTTCGACCTGATCAATCAAACTTTTTATTTTCCTCAAGAAGAATTTACCCTCAACAAAGATAATTTACAATTTCACCATATCGATTTGATGAAATTAGTAGAGCAATATGGCACTCCTCTAAAATTTACTTACTTACCACAAATTTCCAACAATATTAACAAAGCTAAAAACTGGTTTAGAAAAGCGATGGAAAAAAATAAGTACGAAGGAAAATATTATTACTGTTATTGTACAAAAAGCTCTCATTTTGAATACATTATGAATGAAGCTTTCAAGAATAATATTCATATAGAAACTTCATCTGCTTTCGATATTAACATTGTTGAAAAACTATTAGAAAACGGAAAAATTTCTAAAAGTACTTTTGTAATCTGTAATGGGTTTAAAAGAGATTTATATATAGAAAATATCGCAAGATTGATCAATAATGGTCATAAAAACACTATTCCTATTATAGATAATTATGAAGAACTGGATTTGCTTCAAGCTGAAATAAAAGGAAAATTCAAAATAGGGATCAGAATTGCAGCAGAAGAAGAGCCAAAATTCGAATTCTATACTTCACGTTTAGGGATTGGTTACAAAAACATTGTTTCTTTTTACAAAAAACAAATTCAGGACAATAAAGCATTAGAGCTAAAAATGCTTCATTTCTTTATCAATACAGGAATAAACGATACTTCTTATTACTGGAACGAATTAGTAAAATGTATCAAGGTCTATATCGCACTGAAAAAAGAATGTTCTTCTCTTGATAGTTTAAATATCGGTGGCGGATTTCCTATTAAAAACTCTCTGGCTTTTGAATACGACTATCAATATATGATTGATGAGATTCTCAACCAAATAAAAATAGCTTGTGATGAAGCAGAAGTAGATGTTCCAAATATTTTTACAGAATTCGGATCATTTACAGTTGGAGAAAGTGGCGGAGCTATCTATCAGGTTCTATATCAAAAGCAGCAAAACGATAGAGAAAAATGGAATATGATCGATTCCTCATTCATAACAACATTACCAGATACCTGGGCCATAAACAAACGATTTATCATGTTGGCCATAAACCGCTGGAACGATCAATATGAAAGGGTTTTATTAGGAGGTCTTACTTGTGACAGTGATGATTATTACAATTCTGAACAAAACATGAACGCCATTTATCTCCCGAAATACAACAAAGAAAAACCATTATACATCGGTTTTTTTAATACAGGTGCTTATCAGGAAACAATCGGAGGTTATGGAGGATTACACCATTGTTTGATCCCACAACCCAAACATATACTGATAGATCGGGATGAAAACGGAATTCTGGCGACAGAAGTTTTTTCTGAACAACAAACTTCCGATGATGTATTAAAAATTTTAGGATATAAATAAAAAACTCAAATAGCCTTAAATTAACAAAAAACCATTTGTTGTTTTCTAAAAAAAAGTTTTTCTTTGAACACCTGAATTTAATACCTATCAACAACAAAACAAAAAATTGAATAATGAGCAAAGGAGCAATTAGAGAATTCATAGAACACCATTACAGGCATTTTAATGCTGCCGCATTGGTAGATGCTGCTAAAGGATATGAAACACATTTATCAGAAGGCGGAAAAATGCTTATCTCTCTGGGAGGAGCTATGTCTACAGCAGAGTTAGGAGTTTCATTAGCAGAAATGATTCGTCAGGACAAAGTACACATCATTTCCTGCACAGGAGCAAATCTGGAAGAAGATGTGATGAATCTGGTAGCACATTCACATTACAAAAGAATTCCGAACTGGAGAGATTTAACTCCCGAACAGGAAAGAGAATTATTAGACAATCATTTTAATCGTGTAACAGATACCTGTATTCCGGAAGAAGAGGCTTTCAGACGTTTACAAAAGCACCTGGAAGATGCCTGGCATACAGCCGAAGCTAAAGGAGAACGATATCTTCCTCACGAATTTTTATATCAGGTGGTAAATTCCGGAGTATTGAAACAATACTATGAAATAGATCCTAAAGATTCATGGATTGTAGCTGCTGCTGAGAAAAACTTACCTATCGTTTGTCCGGGTTGGGAAGATTCGACTACAGGAAATATTTTTGCATCCAATGTAATCAAAGGAAACCTTAAAGCTTCTACAGTAAAATCAGGAATTGAATATATGGTTTACCTAACAGAATGGTATCGTGCCAATTCGGGAGGAAAAGGAGTTGGGTTCTTCCAGATTGCAGGAGGAATTTCAGGAGATTTCCCTATTTGTGTGGTTCCGATGATGTATCAGGATTTAGAATGGGAAGACGTTCCGTTCTGGGCTTATTTCTGCCAGATTTCTGATTCGACAACAAGTTACGGTTCATATTCGGGAGCTGTGCCAAACGAAAAAATTACCTGGGGAAAACTAGATGCTGATACTCCAAAATTTATGATTGAATCTGACGCAACAATTGTAGCCCCACTTATTTTTGCTTATTTATTAGATTTATAATAGTATTTTATGAAAAGAGTTATTGTTGATTATGCTAAATTAACTAACGAAATTTTAAACCTTTTGGTAGATAAATTTCCCGATGGATATGATGATTCAAATATCATCCGTTTTAGAAATGCAAAAAATGAACTGGTCGAAGCAGTGGAAGTTCGTACCGAAGACACTATTTATCTTGTAAAAGTTAGTACTAAATTAGCAACCAGATTAGAAAATTTTGATGATGACGATGTAGATGATGTAGCAGTTCCAATAGAAGCAATCAAAGAAATTGATCTGGATGATGATGAAGTAGATGATGAGGATCTGGATGAAAATTTAGACAAACCAGATCTGGATGAAGATGATGAAGATGACATTGATCTGGAAGATACTGATGAGGAAGATGAAGACGAATAATAGAAAAAGGACATAATGTCCTTTTTTTTATTTCTATAAATAACGTTCTTCAAAATTTTTTTGATGATGTCGTTGATGTCCGATTATAATAAATCCCAAAGCCCCAACACTTATTTCATTTTCTGCAGCGATTCCTGTTTTTTGCAAATCATTTTCATTGAAATTTTTAAATAAAAACAATGTAGACTCTCTTACAGCTGCTAATTCCGAAAGCAAAGAAGAAATTGACCTTCCAGAAGAATCAACCTGATCTGCATAATAATTTTCGTCAAATGAAGATAATGGTGTCAAATCATTTCTTGAAATCCTCAAAGCTCTATAAGCAAATATCCTTTCTGCATCAATAATATGCTGAATAATGCCCCGAATTGTCCATTTATCCGGAGCATATTTATAATCATATTTATCTAATGGAATATTACGGACAAACTTTATGAATTCATGTAAAGAAATTTCCAAATATTCAATTAAATTTATTTGTTCCAGATTAGTAACATAACTTGAATAATACTGAGGATATTCTTTTTCTGTAAGTTGATTAGGAGTCATATTTTTGATTGATGATTAATAATGAGAGTAATTTAGTAATATTTTTATAAATAAAAAAACTCCAAGAAATTCTTGAAGTTTTAATTTTAAATATCAAAATAAGTGTTACTTACATATTTTTGAAAATAGTATGCATCAATCGTTTTTTATCGTTAATGCTTTCTTCTAACGAAATCATTGTTTCAGTTCTGTAAACTCCTTCAATATCATCAACCATAAAGATTACATCCTTAGCATGTTTGGTGTCTTTAGCTCTAATTTTACAGAAAATATTAAATTTTCCGGTAGTAACATGCGCTACGGTTACATAAGGAATTTCATTAATTCTTTCCAAAACGAATTTTGTTTGTGATGTATTATTTAAGAACACCCCAACATATGCTATAAATGAATATCCTAATTTTTCATAGTCCAATGTTAATGAAGAACCTTGAATGATTCCTGCATCTTCCATTTTTTTTACTCTTACGTGAACAGTACCGGCAGAAATCAATAGCTTTTTTGCAATATCTGTAAACGGAACTCTGGTATTATCGATTAGCATATCCAAAATCTGGTGGTCTACTTCATCTAAACGAAATTTGCTCATAATTTTCCTTTTTGTTATTAATTAATTCTACGTTTGATTTTCAATTGTCTTAAAATATTTTCAAATTAAAACTTAAGAATTTATAATTTTACCGTTTTCCACTATAATATCATTACCTATCTTAAACCATGCAGGTTGGTTTAGTTCTAATCGATCGTGGCGTTGACAATCAAAAAAAGAACTATTATTACAATCATATTCTATATGACCGTAATAATCATCCAAATTGTCGATTTTTACAATAAAACCATTAAATTCAATCGTATTATTTAATAATACTTCAGTATATTGAACTGCAAAATTCGATATTTTTTCTGAATTAGCATAATTTATTTTAATATTTTTAAAGATTATATCAAAAAAATTTACATTATTTTCTTCAATTGACTCATATTTTTGTAGATTCCCTTCAACTATATCGTTTTCATAAATAAATCTTACAGCTTCAAGAATTGATATAAATATGAATTTTCTTGAAATCTCTCTTTCATAATCATTTTGAAAATGTCCTGCTTCAAACAAAATAGTTGGAGTCCCAAGTGATGTCAATTTATCTCCTATACAATTATCATTAAAACTATCATCAAATCTTCCCACTTGCCCCGGTATAAACTGCTGTAAAACCTCATTCATTGCATTAATGATGCTTATTGCCTTTAATCGGGTAGTATTATAAGTTTGTGTTTCATCAAAAGATGGTGCCAAAAAAGAAACTGTTGCTGGTTTATTCGTATTTCCTACTCCAAATATAGTTCGCTGATCATGTAGATTTAAACACAAATCAGGTTTAAGCGTTTCATA
Organism: uncultured Flavobacterium sp.; assembly: GCA_964608415.1. GTDB lineage: Bacteria > Bacteroidota > Bacteroidia > Flavobacteriales > Flavobacteriaceae > Flavobacterium. The sequence continues at coordinate 848 of CAZSOC010000051.1, read as the reverse complement.
TTCTTCTCTTAATAATTTACTTTCAGGTTGAGATAAGTCGTTAGAATCTCTGTTTAAATCAACGATATTTGCGTTCTCTCTGGTGTACGCTTCTGCTCCATCCGGATTAAGAATAGGAATTATTCTTATTGTAAACTTTTCTTTAATCTTTTCTGACCATTCTTTGTTTGTATTTAAAAAACCAATAAAATCTGCAATTGCTTTTGTAGCGGTACTTTCGTTACCATGCATTTGCGACCATATTAAAATTTTGGTTTTACCCGAACCAAAATCATATCTGTATATTGGTTTTTCCAAAACAGAATTACCGATTTTTTTTAGATTATTATCAAAATTATATTTCTCCAATATAGGTAAAACCTGATCTAAAGTAATATATCTACCACTAATTTTTGTTTGTTTGTTTTCTTGAAATAACTGTTCGAAATTCATATCATTAAATTACAGTTACAAATGTAAATATCTTTAATTTTACATTTGTAAAAAAGTTTTTATTTGTTTATGTTTAACCTTGTAAACATATTATTTTCAAATTTTACAATTTTATATTTTAAAAAATATTAATGTTATAAAATATTAAAAATCAAATAATTATATATTATTAATTAATCTTTAAATTTAATATATTTGTTTCATTTTACATATTTCACAAAAGTAAATTTATAATTGCAAATAATATTATTTACATTTGTAAAACGATAATTTTCCAAAACCATACACAATGTTAAACGTTGAAGATTTCATCAAAAGACTCGAATTTCTAATGGATCAATATGCATTGAATGCCTCTTCTTTTGCAGATAAAATTGGTGTACCACGATCAAGTATTTCTCATCTTTTATCGGGAA
>CAZSOC010000050.1:0-16512 GCA_964608415.1 uncultured Flavobacterium sp. | reverse complement strand
CTGTAATTCCGTTAGGAGAAGTTGTATTCAAAGAAGGAACGGTTCCACCTGTACAGACTGAAATAGGAGTGAGATCAAAATCGGGCACATTGCTGCTTGAAATTGTTATTGTAACAGTATCAGAAATAGTAGTTCCACAACTGTTTGTCGCTGTTAATGTTACTAATACAGAACCTGATGTTCCTGCAGCCGGGGTATAAATTGTAGAAAGAGCAGAGTCAGAGGAAAAACTCCCAGAAGGAGCAGACCATAATACAGAAGAATGTCCTTGTGCATTTCCTGTAAGATTTACAGGAGTTCCGTCGCAAACTGCCGGAGGATTTGTACCTGCATCTACAATAAATGGTTGTACCGGAGCACTACATCCGTAGTTTACATAACTTGCAGTTCCCGAAGGTGTAAAGTTTACTGTAGCTCCATCTCCTAAAGTACCTCCACCAGGTACTCCGTTTTGATTTAATAAATTGACTCTATTATAAGTAACCGTATCAGAGCATCCTCCTCCAAATGACATTGACAAGGTTCTATTGGCTGATGAACCATAATTTCCAAAATGACCGGTTGAAACGTTTAGATTATTTTGAAATATGATATAAGCAGTTTCATTTAATGCTCCAAAAGAATTAGAAGTAGTATCAAACAATTGACTTGTAACAAGAAATACAATTGAATTTGCAGGAAGTACACCTCCGGTAGGTTCGATGAGCTGACCACAACCACCTGCAGCGGTAATAGCCGCGTTAAGAGTAGATACTTTCGTAGCTGTTACAGAGTTTTGAATGACTCCTGTCCAGTTTAATGTAGTAGTTGCCCAGTTTACATTTAAATTTGAAGTATTTTGAGCGGTATTACCTATTTTAAAACGAACCATTTCATTAAAACCTTCAGAATCATCATCAGGAGCGCACGCATCTACAAGGATACTTTCAATTTGAAAACATTGCGCAAAAGAATTTTGCTGGAAAATAAATAAGATGAAGAAAAATGCAAAATTTCTTTTACTAAAAAAAAGTTTTTTCATTTGTAATATTAGTTTTAGACAGTGAATTTTAATTCAATTGTTTATAATGGGGATTTCTAAAAGCTAATAACAATTGATTGAAATGAGTTTTCAAAAACCGAACAAAAATATAATAAGAAATGATATGGCAATGAGAAGTATAGATATTTTTGTAAACAACTTATTAAATCATTAATGTTCATATACAAAAAAACCTCATCGGATGACGAGGTTTTTTGTTAAAAATTATGGATAATCGTTAATTATTTCTGATTTTTCATTTCTTTTTCAATCATATCATAAAATTGATCAATTTTAGGAAGAACGACAATTCTTGTTCTTCTGTTTGTCGAACGGTTCTCAGCAGAGTTATTTTCTACTAAAGGAATATATTCACTTCTTCCGGCTGCAATTAATTGTTTTGGATTTACTGCAAAATCTTTTGTTAGTATTCTAATAATTGCTGTGGAACGTTTAACACTCAAATCCCAGTTGTCTAATAAGACCCCGTTACTTATAAATGGTACGTTGTCTGTGTGTCCTTCTACCATACATTCAAAGTCAGGTTTGTCGTTGACAACTTTTGCTACTTTACCTAAGATTTCCTTGGCTCTATCGCTCACTACATAGCTTCCGGATTTGAATAGTAATTTATCTGCAATAGAAATAAATACAACACCTTTCTCAACGTTAATTTCTATATCCGGGTCAGAAATTCCTACAGATCTTTTTAAACTTGTAACCAAAGCGAGTGTAACAGAATCTTTTTTAGTTAATGCATCCTGCATCCGGGTAATTTTTAAATCTTTTTCCTTAATAGATTCCAGAGCTTTTTCAATATTTTCGGCACCTTTTGCAGAAAGTGTGGTCATATTACCTATATTGTTGATCAGGTCAGTATTGTTCTTTTTTAAGAAATCTACTTGATTGGCTAATGCATCTTTTTCGGTCAGACACATATTCAGCTTAACTGTTGCAGTATTTAATAAGTCCTGAATCTCTTTATTTTTGTTTTCTAATTCTGCAATTTTTTTCTTTGTTCCACATGATGTTGATAACAAAGCAATTACTGATAATGCGATTACTGCTTTTTTCATTTTTCTGACTGTTTGAATTTGATGTTAAAATTAGGGTAATTTGATGATTTTAAGTTTAAAAATTTAGATAAACTATTGTTAAAATATATCCCCAAAAATCTTGCCGTTTTTTACAAAATAAGTATAAGCGATGCTGTTTATTTTATAATAATCCGTCGACTGTTGGGATTGTCTTTTTTTGAATGTTTTAAATAAGGAAAAATAAAAAGAAAAATGAGCTTTCAGAATCGCAAAACAATGATTTGGTTTCCCTTGAAAAATTAATCGGATTCCTGCGATTCCATCTAAAGAAAGCCGGATGAAAATAACCGGGAAGAGATTTTTTGAAGGCAGGTTTTTAACCAGCATCAATAATGAGTTTCTAAAATTAAGATACGTTTTTCTGGGATTATTTTGGTCTAATGTGGCTCCGCCAACGTGTAAAACAACAGATTTCGGCTGATATTTTATCTTAAAATTTTCGTTTTTTGCTCTCCAGCACAGATCGATTTCTTCCTGATGGGCAAAAAAATCACCATCAAATCCTTTGAGGTGATGATAAACTTCAGAACGTATAAAAAAACAAGCTCCTGATGCCCAAAAAATTTCAATTTCATTATCGTATTGACCATTATCTTTTTCTATATGATCAAAAATTCGTCCTCTGCAGAAAGGAAATCCGTATTTATCTATAAAACCACCTGCAGCTCCGGCATATTCAAAATAATTTTTGTTCTTATAATCCAAAATTTTAGGCTGAATTATTGCTGTATCAGGTTCTTTTTGAAAAGTTTCAATAACAGGTATGAGCCAATTTTCTGTAACTTCAATATCAGAATTGATTAGAACATAAATGTCGGTTTCAATATTTTTTAATGCTTCATTATAACCATTTGCAAAGCCAAAGTTTCTTGGGTTTTGGACGATTTTTACGGAAGGGAAATTAGTTTGTATAAACTCGATCGAATGATCCGTAGAGGCATTGTCTGCAACATATATAGTAGCTTCTGGAGAATACTGAACTACTGAGGGTAAAAATTTCTCAAGTAATTGTACTCCATTCCAATTCAATATTACAACTGCAATTTTCATTTATCTCTAAAGATTAATTTTAATCCACTTTATATTCTGGCAAACTTTGTAGAAATTGGTATTTTTCATTTTCAAAATCCATTGTGCAAAAGTAATGATTCAATCCGTTGGTTAGCATTAAATATTTGGCTTTCATTATCAAATTATACCGGGCAATCTGATCGAAAGTGTTTTGAGTTATTTTTACTTCCGGAGCTTTACATTCAACCAGTATTTTTATATTTCCCTTTGTATCAAAAACAACAATGTCATATCGCTTTCGGATATCGTTTATAATTAATAATTTTTCTACATTGATTAATGAAATGGGGTATTTCTTCTCTGTAATTAAATATTTTAAAACATGTTGCCTTACCCATTCTTCCGGAGTTAATACGAGAAATTTCTTTCGAATAATATCAAAAATGTAAATTTTATCGTTGATTTTCTTTAATCTAAAATCGTAATTTTCAAAATTGAGTTTTTGCATGGTACAAATTAAAACTTTTTTTGTTAAAATTAAATCGGATTATATTGAAGTTTTACTTTAAATTCTAATTAAATAAATAAAAAGTTTCGGATCTAAATTTGTATGTTTGATTTTTAAATTTTTCTATAAAAAAGAATTTACAAAATGATTTTAAATACAGAACTCGAACAAAAAGGGAATCTTTTTCCATCTGAAATTATAAAGTTTACTCAAGAAGTAAATATCTTAAATTTTTATACTTCTAATAATGTTATATTACAAATTACTGTACTTCGTGATAGCTTATTGAGATTTAGATACACTACAACAGGCTATTTTGAGAATGATTTTTCTTATGCTATTGATAAAAGTCAATCTCATGGTTACAATGTTTTAGAAATTTCTGAAAGAGAAGATTTTTATGAAATTAAAACCAATAAGATCATTTGTAAAATTTTAAAATCAAATTGTACTATCGAAATTTACGATCTTGAAGGAAAAGCAATTCTTAAAGATGAGTTAGGTTTTCATTGGGAAGAAAGTTATGATTTAGGCGGAAATATTGTAAAAATGAGTAAACACGCTCAAGAAGGAGAATGTTTTTATGGACTCGGGGATAAAGCTTCTCATATCAATAATAAAGGAAAACGCCACGAAAATTGGGCAACCGATCAATATGCTTATCAAAAAGATCAGGAACCACTTTATAAAGTAGTTCCGTTTTATATGGGGCTTCAAAACAAGAAAGCTTATGGAATTTTCTTTGACAATACGTTCAAATCGTATTTTGACTTTTGTCAGGAACGGAGAAATGTGACCAGTTTTTGGGCAGAAGGAGGAGAGATGAATTACTATTTTTTCTATGGACCAAAAATGCAGGATGTAGCAGAAGCTTATACTAATCTTACCGGCAAACCTGAGTTACCGCCGATGTGGGCTTTAGGATTTCATCAAAGTAAATGGGGATATTACCCCGAAAGCAATTTATACGAATTGACAGAAAATTTCAGAAAACATCAGATCCCTTGTGATGCTTTGTATCTCGATATAGATTATATGGATGGTTTTCGTTGCTTTACATGGAATAAAGAATACTTTCCGGATCCTAAAAAAATGGTTTCTAAACTAGCAGATGATGGTTTTAAAACAGTTGTTATCATTGATCCGGGAATTAAAATAGATGACGATTATTGGGTATATCAGGAAGCTTTATTAAACGATTATTTTTGTAAAAGAGCAGATGGACCTTATATGAAAGGAAAAGTCTGGCCGGGAGAATGTAATTTTCCGGATTTTACAAATTTACAAGTAAGAGAATGGTGGCAAGGTTTGTTTAAAGAGCTGATTTCGGATATAGGAATAAAAGGAGTCTGGAATGACATGAATGAACCTGCAGTTATGGATGTTCCGGGAAAAACTTTTCCAACGGACGTAAGACACGATTATGATGGAAATCCTTGCAGCCATCGAAAGGCACACAATATTTACGGAACTCAAATGGCTCGTGCAACTTACGATGGAGTAAAACAATATATTTATCCTAAACGTCCTTTTATTATTACAAGATCAGCCTATTCCGGAGCACAAAGATACGCATCGTTCTGGACAGGAGATAATATCGCGACTTGGGAACATCTTTGGGTAGCTAATGTACAAATGCAGAGAATGTCTATTTCCGGTATGGGTTTTTGTGGCTCTGATATCGGCGGATTTGCCGAACAGCCTTCCGGGGAGTTATTCGTACGCTGGATTCAATTAGGTGTTTTTCATCCGTTTTGCAGAAATCACTCTTCAGGGGATCACGGCAATCAGGAACCTTGGGTATTCGATGATGAAGTATTGGCAATTACCAGAAAATTTGTAGAATTGCGTTATCAGTTACTCCCATATTTATATACGATTTTTTGGGAGTACGTAACCAACGGAACTCCAATGCTTAAGCCTTTGGTATATTATGATCAGGAAGATATCCAGACACATTACAGAACAGATGAATTTATCTTTGGAAATCAGATTCTGGTTTGCCCGATTTTAGAACCAAATGCACAGGGAAGAAGGATGTATTTAGCAAAAGGCAATTGGTATAATTATTGGAACGATCAATTAATTGTCGGGGGAAAAGAATTCTGGGTTAATATAGATTATGACCAAATTCCGATGTTTGTAAAAGAAGGAAGTATAATTCCTAAATATCCTGTTCAACAATATGTAGATGAATTAAAAATTGAAGAAATAACTTTAGATGTTTATTTCAAGAACGGAAAGGAAAAATCAATTTTTTATGACGATGCCCATGATGGTTATGATTATTCTAAAGGAAGATATCGTCTATCAACATTTACTTTGAGAGGAAAAGAAGATAATCTGATTGTTCAGCAACATGTTGAAGGGAAATTTGAAACCAGTTATACTAATTATAAAATCGTTTTACACGGATTACCTTTCGAAAATTTTACTGTAGAAATTGATAATGAAAGTGTAAATATAGATATTCAAAAAGAAAAAAAAGTTGTTATATTGAAAATACACAAAGATTTTACAGAATTATATATTAACAAAGTTTAAAAAATATTTAATTTTACATCAAAAACATCAGGTATGAAAAAATATATAATTTATGGAGCTACTGCTTTATTTGCATTAGTTTATTCTTGTGCTACTAATCCTGTGACAGGAAAAAAAACATTGGCAATGGTTCCTAACAGTCAGATTTTACCCTCTGCATTTCAACAATATTCTGCCTTTCTTAGTGAAAATAAAGTTGTAACAGGAACCGCACAAGCCAAACAAGTAGAATTAGTCGGACAAAAAATAAGAGCCGCAGCCGAAAAATTATTAAGAGCCAGAGGAGCTTATGAAACATTAGAAGGTTATGCCTGGGAATACAAATTGGTAGATAGCAAAGAAATAAATGCATGGTGTATGCCCGGAGGGAAAATAGTTGTTTATACCGGAATATTACCTATAACCAAAGATGAAGCAGGACTAGCAACAGTAATGGGACATGAAGTTGCGCATGCATTGGCCAATCATGGACAACAACGTATGAGTGCAGGATTAATTCAGCAACTTGGAGCAGTGGGAACTCAAATTGCAGTAGGAGGTAAAAGTGCAGAAACTCAGGCAATGGTTATGCAAGCTTATGGGATAGGTACTCAAGTAGGAGGAATGCTTCCTTTTTCAAGAAGTCACGAATCTGAAGCGGATGAAATCGGTTTAATACTTATGGCAATTGCAGGTTACGACCCGGAAGTTTCAGTTGCATTTTGGGAGAGAATGTCTGCAAAATCCGGTGGAGGTTCGACACCTGAATTATTAAGTACACACCCTTCTGATGCTACGAGAATTGCAGATTTAAAAAGATTAATTCCTACAGCCAAAATTGAAGCCAGAAAGTTAGGAGTAAAAGTAAAATAAAAATATAGTATCTTCGAAGCTGTCAATATTGACAGCTTTTTTTTGAAAATATTTTATGGCAAATCTTAAAAAAGGAAGTAAAAAGCTTCTTAATGCCTGGGCATTTTATGATTGGGCGAATTCGGTATATCCATTGGTAATTTCTTCGTCGATATTTCCAATTTTTTATGCAGCTCTATTTTTAGAAAATAATCAAATCACTTTTTTAGGAATAGATTTTAAAAACACAGCATTAATTAGTTTTGTGACAGCAACAGCTTTTTTAGTAGTAGCTGTAATTTCACCGATTCTTTCGGGAATTGCTGATTTTGTCGGGAATAAAAAAAGATATTTACAATTTTTCTGTTGTTTGGGATCTCTATCTTGTATAGGGCTATATTGGTTTTCTATAGAAAATATATATTTTGGTATACTCTGTTATTTTTTAGGTTTGATTGGTTTTTGGGGAAGCCTGGTTTTTTATAATTCGTATTTACCGGATATAGCTTTCAAAGATCAGCAAGATGCTTTGAGTGCCAAAGGTTATTCTTTAGGGTATATCGGAAGTGTGATTTTATTGCTTTTAAGCCTCTCAATAGTAATTGGAAAAGATGGAGCAGAAGCAATGGAAGCGATGAGGATAACTTTTATTTTTACAGGGATCTGGTGGTTAGTTTTTAGTCAATATTCTTTTTACTTTTTACCTAAAGGAAATAAAAATAATGATAAAGTTACGCCTCATATTATTTTTAACGGGTATAGAGAATTAAAAAAAGTAAAGAACCAATTATTTGAAAACCTTCAACTCAAACGATATCTTATTGCATTTTTTGTTTATAGTATGGCTGTTCAGACTGTAATGTTGGTTGCAACATATTTTGGTGAAGCAGAAATTAGCTGGACAGATTCGGAAGAAAAAACAACCGGATTGATTGTAAGTATATTATTGATTCAATTAGTTGCAGTTCTCGGAGCAATTATTACTTCAAGGTCATCCCAAAAATTTGGAAACGTTAGAACCCTAATCGGGATAAATCTTATTTGGGCAGTTATTTGTATTTGGGCTTACTTTGTAACCACTCCATTACATTTCTATATTACTGCTGGTTTTGTAGGTTTGGTAATGGGAGGAATTCAATCTTTGTCAAGATCGACTTATTCTAAATTTTTACCGGAAACAGAAGACACTGCAAGTTTTTTTAGTTTTTATGATGTTTCAGAAAAGATAGGGATTGTTATCGGTATGGTTCTTTATGGTTTAATAGATCAGATTACCGGCTCAATGAGAAATTCCATTGTATTCCTTACACTTTTCTTTGTTATAGGATTATTCCTGCTTTTTAGAGTTCCCAAGCAAAATAATATAAAGATGTAGTTTTCATCTAAAATTTTTTAAAAGTATATATTTGTAAAATAAAAAACCACCTCTATAATGAAAATCAGAATTTTAAAGTTACATCCAGTTTGTGCAATAATAATTGCTTCAGTTTTTTTAATTTCGTGTTCTACAGATGTCGAACCTTTGGATCCTGCAGTTGATTTAAATCCGCCGGTAGACTCAGGAGTTTTTAAAGTAGATTTTAATAATCAAACATTTACTGCGTCTGCTACAACCGCTTATATCTCTAGCAATAATATTATTATAAACGGAACCAGAGGAAGTGTTGGAGAAGGAATAAGTATAATTATAGACGATATTGCAGTTGGAAATTATAACGGACAAAACTCAATGATTGTATATAATCCAAGTATCAATTCCGATTTTGATTATTCCAGTATCGATATGAGTAATGAAAATTTTCAAAATACTTCGAACGTTACAATTAGTTCGATAGATATGACTAATAAAATAATTACCGGAACTTTTTCATTTACAGGTTTTTATTCTGATTTTTCTTCAGAAGATACATTGCCTTCGATCAATTTTACAAATGGTGTTTTCAGTATCCCGTTTGTAACAGATAATCCTGTTACAACAGATGAATTTTATGCAAAAATTGATGGTGTTGAGTTTAATGAAGAGTTAATTATGACGGCATTATCACAACAAGGTACAACAGGAACAATTTCTATTTCAGCAATTGATGCAAATGAAAACATGATGGTTATTAGCATAAAAGACGAGGCGGTAATTGGAGAAAATATTTTAACAGATAATCCTTTTGTTGACAGCGTAAGAATGTTTTATGTATTAAACAATCAGAATTCTCCGGGAGTTTCAGGATCTTTAACTTTACTTAGCAGAAGTAACGATAGGGTAAAGGGTACTTTTCATTTTGTGACCGGATCCGGAATAAGTATTACCGAAGGATCTTTTGATGTTGAATATTAAGAATATATATTAATAAGAACTTACCGCCAATTATGGCGGTTTTTTTTTGAAAACAGCTATAAATTTTTCTTGGCACAGTGATTGAATATTATATATACCCAAATTATTCTACGTTATATAATGATTGTTTATCAGTATAATACGTTAAAATGTTGAAGCAACATTTTATTATTTTAAATTTATAATGACAAAATGACCTAAAAATAATATGACCAATAAAAAAATAATATCACTTGACAATATGTCATTAGACGATTTCGATACAGATGCAGATTTAATTCCGTTATTAACTCCGGAAGACGAAGAAGAAATGTTCAAAGAATTGTTGCCGGAAGCCTTACCAATTCTTCCTTTGCGAAATATGGTCTTATTTCCGGGAGTTGTAATTCCTATTACAGCAGGAAGAGATAAATCTATTAAGTTGATAAATGACGCAAATTCCATAGGAAAAGTTATCGGAGTTGTTTCTCAAATTGATGAAGAAATCGAAGATCCTACTCCAAATGATATCAATAAAATAGGAACGGTAGCGAGAATTCTAAGAGTTCTTAAAATGCCTGATGGGAATGTAACTGTAATTCTGCAAGGAAAAAAACGATTCGAAATAGATCAGGTTACTTCAGAAACGCCTTATTTGAAAGCTACTGTAAAAGAAGTTCCGGAAAATAGACCCGATAAAGGAAATAAAGAATTTTCGGCAGTTATAGAATCTTTAAAAGAACTGGCAGTTAAGATTATTCAAGATAGTCCTAATATTCCTTCTGAAGCTACATTTGCAATTAAAAATATTGAAAGCGATTCTTTTTTAATCAATTTTGTTTCATCAAACATGAATCTTCCTCTTAAAGAAAAACAAGATTTATTGATGATCAATGATTTGTATGAAAGGGCTTTAGCTGCTTTGAAATACATGAATGTAGAATTTCAAAAACTGGAACTTAAAAATAACATCCAATCCAAGGTAAGATTTGATTTGGATCAGCAGCAAAGAGAATATTTTCTTCATCAGCAAATGAAAACCATTCAGGAAGAATTAGGTGGAGTTTCTTATGAAGAAGAAATCGAAGAAATGCGTAATAAATCAAAATCGAAAAAGTGGGACGAAAAAACACAAAAACATTTTGATAAGGAATTATCAAAAATGCAGCGAATGAATCCTCAAGCTCCAGATTTTGGTATTCAAAGAAATTACCTGGAACTTTTCCTGGAACTTCCCTGGAATTATTTTTCTAAAGATAATTTTGATTTGAAAAAAGCTCAAAAAGTTTTAGATAGAGATCATTTTGGATTAGAAGATGTAAAACGCAGAATGATCGAACATTTGGCAGTTCTAAAATTAAGAAAAGATATGAAATCCCCGATTCTTTGTTTAACAGGTCCTCCCGGAGTCGGAAAAACTTCTATAGGAAAATCTGTTGCAGAAGCTTTAGGAAGGGAATATGTAAGAATTTCTTTAGGCGGATTACGTGACGAAGCCGAAATTCGCGGGCACAGAAAGACCTATATCGGAGCAATGCCGGGGCGAATTATTCAGAGTTTGAAAAAAGCAGGAACCTCCAATCCGGTTTTTGTTTTAGATGAAATAGACAAATTATCAAACAGTCATAATGGTGATCCATCATCGGCATTATTAGAAGTTTTAGACCCTGAACAAAACAAAGAATTTTACGATAACTTCCTGGAAATGGGGTACGATTTGTCTAAAGTAATGTTCATTGCGACATCAAATAATATGTCCTCTATTCAGCCGGCATTGCGTGACAGAATGGAAGTGATAAAAATGTCGGGATATACTATTGAAGAAAAAGTTGAAATTGCCCGAAAATATTTATTTCCTAAACAAATCAAAGAACATGGTTTAGAACCAAAAGATATTAATGTAAACAAGAAAATTATCGAATTTATTGTTGAAGGATATACCCGGGAATCCGGTGTTCGAGGTCTGGAAAATAAAATTGCTCAAATTGTCCGTTCGATCGCAAAATCTGTGGCAATGGAAGAAGAATATAACCACAAATTAACAACTGAAGATATCATAAAAATTCTGGGAGCTCCCAGAATGCAGCGTGACAAATCAGAAAGTAATGAAGTTGCAGGAGTAGTAACAGGACTGGCATGGACAAGCGTTGGAGGTGATATTCTTTTTATAGAATCTCTTATTTCAAAAGGTAAGGGAGCATTGACAATGACAGGGAATTTAGGCACAGTTATGAAAGAATCTGCAACTATTGCATTAGAATATATCAAAGCCAATGCAGAATTGGTAGGACTAAACTCTGAAGTCATATCTAATTATAATGTACATATTCACGTTCCGGAAGGTGCAACTCCAAAGGATGGACCAAGTGCAGGGATTGCGATGCTTACATCTCTGGTTTCTGTTTTCACTCAAAAAAGAATCAAGAAAAGTTTGGCAATGACAGGAGAAATTACACTTCGAGGAAAGGTCTTGCCGGTTGGGGGAATAAAAGAAAAAATACTTGCCGCAAAAAGGGCAAATATTAAAGAAATTATCCTTTGTCATGAAAATAAACGGGATATAGATGAAATAAAACCCGAATATCTGGAAGGATTAAAATTTCATTATGTAAAAGAAATGAGTGAAGTATTAGCCATAGCTATAACAGACCAAAAGGCAAAAAATGCCAAAAAAATAGAATAAAGATCAAGCAGTTTAAAATTTTTTTTTAAACTGCTTTTTTAAATAAAGTATTCAGGTTCCAAGTTAAAGTCCGGAATTAAACCTGAAACAAAAAGAAGATATTATTTTTTTACTATTGAAAATTAAAATAATATCTTCGCAAATCCGTTATTTAGGATAAAACTGGTAAATTCCTCTATGTTAAAAAAACAACTTGTTATTATATTGACATTTTTTTGTGCGGTTTCATATGCACAAATAGGAGGAAAATCGGTTTATCAGTTTCTCAACCTCATTACTTCTCCTCGTCAGTCTGCTTTAGGCGGGAAAGTAATAACTATCTATGATAATGATGTCAATCAGCCATTATTCAATCCGGCAACAATCAATGATGAAATGGACAGCCGCTTGTCTGTAAATTATGGAAAACTTTTTGGAGAAGTAGGTTATGGGACTGCAGCTTATGCTTATACTTATGACAGACGCTTACAAACTTTCCATGCAGGTGTAAACTACATCAATTACGGAACTTTTGAAGGTTATGATGAAAATGGACAAAGAACTGCTGATTTTACAGGAAGCGAAATGGCACTTTCTCTAGGTTACGCATATAATATTCCGTGGTCTGATTTTTATATCGGAGCCAACGCAAAATTTATTTCTTCGACTATGGAGAGCTACCATTCTTTTGGATTTGCAATGGATTTTGGAGCAATTTATATAGATGATTATAACGATATTAATATTGCTTTGGTAGTAAGAAACGTAGGAACCCAAATTACTACTTATGCAGATACCAGAGAAAAACTACCCTTAGAAGTGATGGTTGGAATTTCTCAGGAGTTAGAACATGTCCCGATAAGATGGCATCTCACATTAGAAAACTTACAACAATGGGATGTTGCATTTTCAAATCCGGTGAGAGCAGAAAACAGTATAGACGGAACTTCAACACCAGAAAAAATTTCGTTTTTTAATAATGCTTTAAGACATGTTATTGTTGGTGCAGAATTAATGCCGGCAAAGGCTTTTAATATTAGATTAGGTTATAATTTCAGAAGAAGTGAAGAATTGAGAATTGTAGATCAGCGTAATTTTTCAGGGATTTCTGTAGGTTTTGGTTTAAGGTTCAATAATATAAAATTTGATTATTCTTATTCCAGATATACAGTTGCGGGAAATACAAGTTTATTTGGTTTAACAATAGATTTATCCAGATAATTTTAATAAATAAAAACAGAAAAACTGTAAATCATTACACTTAATATTTACTTTTACAGAGTAAAATAATCATATTTACAATGAAAAAAATTACCATTGCGATAGACGGATTTTCATCTACGGGAAAAAGTACTTTGGCTAAAAAACTGGCTGAAAAACTAGGTTATGTTTATGTTGATACCGGCGCGATGTACCGGGCTGTAACTTTTTTTGCAATGCAGAATAATTTGATAGATAGTAATAATTTCTATACAGAAAAATTAATAGACGCTTTACCTGATATAAATTTGAATTTTATTTTTAATGAAGAATTAGGTTTTGCAGAAATGTACCTCAATGGCGAAAATATCGAAAAACAAATTCGCAGTATAGAAGTATCTCAATTTGTAAGTAAAGTTGCAGAAGTTTCCAGAGTTCGGACAAAATTAGTCGAACAACAAAAAGAAATGGGAAAAAACAAAGGTATCGTGATGGATGGAAGAGATATTGGCACAGTTGTTTTTCCGGATGCTGAGCTTAAAATTTTTATGACTTCGAGCCCCGAAATTAGAGCACAAAGAAGATTCGACGAGTTAAAAGCTAAAAATGATCAGACCATAACTTTTGAGCAAGTTTTACAAAATGTTCAGGAACGTGATTATATCGATATGAATCGTGAAGACTCCCCTCTGATCATAGCAGAAGATGCGATAGAGATAGACAATTCTTATCTTACAAGAACAGAGCAATTTGATATCGTATTAGGATTAGCACAAGAAATTCTCCAAGAATAATATTTGATTCATCTTGATTTTATATTAAATACTTTATTATTGTAAAAATTTTATCTAATTTTTTGTTAAGTGTTTTAATTAATGCTTTTTTTGATTAAATTTAATCAAAAAATAAATTTATGAAAAAGTACCTTGTTAAATGGGTTGTATTATCAACAATAATATCCTTGCTTTTTACAAATTGTAAGAAAAATCCGGTAACAGAATCTGCAGTAATTCCGGAAGAAAAACTGGTTTCATTTGATAGTACAGAAATCAGTTCTTTTTATAAAAAATACGGACAGTATAAAGAATTTCAGAAAGAATTAGAAGAATTATACTCCAAAAGAGATTATCACTTTGTTTGGTTTGATAAATCAGGGAGAATAGATTTTGCCGAAGTTTTATATAACAGAGTCAATCAAATAAAAAGCGATGGTGTACTTATAGATGTCCCTTACAAAAAAGACCTGGATTCCCTTTTCTCAGATGATAATGGTAAAAAATCTTCAGCAGTAAGCGATTTGCTAATTTCATCCATGTATTTTTTTTATACTAAAAATGTATTGCAAGGTGTAGATGCTCAAAAAAGCAGAGAAACAGGATGGCATTTACCAAGAGAGAAAACTTCTTTTGTAGCTTATTTGGACACCTTATTAAGCAATCCTTATCTTATCAAAAAAGACAAATCAGAAATGATAAGCCAGTACTATCTGCTCAAAAACGTTTTGGCAAAATATCGAAAAATAGAGCAGGATGGAGGTTGGAATACTATTGTAATTCCGGAAAAATATAAAGCCATCAAGTTGGGCGATTCTTCTCAGGTTGTTGCAGATTTAAGAAAGCGGTTTTTTATTACCGGAGAACTAAAAAGTAATTCTGAAAGTAATATTTTCGATACTGAACTATCAGAAGTAATAAAAGCTTACGAGATCAGGCAAAGAAGAAAATCTTCCAATGAGATTTCAATCAAAATGCTTAAAGAACTCAATATTACTGTAGAAGAAAGAATCAGGACAATTATAGTAAATATGGAGCGTTGCAGATGGATTTCTCCTGATGTAATGAATGCAAAAGAATTGATCGCAGTAAATATTCCGTCTTATAGAATGCAGTATGTAAAAAACGGTAAAACTATTTTAGAATCTAACGTTGTTGTAGGTAAGGAGTTGAACGAAACAGTTGTTTTTAGCGGAGAAATGAGTTACCTTGTTTTTAGCCCATATTGGAATATTCCCAGAAGCATTATAGAAAAAGAGATCAAACCGGCTATAAATGCAAATTCTAATTATCTGGAAAAACATAATATGGAATGGAATAACGGGAATGTACGCCAAAAACCAGGACCTAATAATTCTCTGGGTTTAGTAAAGTTTATGTTTCCAAATTCCAACAACATTTACCTTCATGATACTCCGGCAAAAAGTTTGTTTGCAAGAGACGAACGAGCATTAAGTCATGGGTGTGTGCGTGTAGAAAAAGCCAGAGATCTGGCAATTGAAATTTTAAAAGATGATTCTAATTGGGATCCGGCAAAAATTGATGCTGCAATGAAATCCGGAAAAGAAAAAGCCTATACTTTAAAACATAAAATTCCGGTTTATATAGGATATTTTACAGCTTGGGCAGACTCGTCGGGTAATATTTCCTTTTTTGAAGATATTTATAATAAGGATAAAAGATTAGCCTCATTATTGTATGAATAGAAATTCATCCGATCAAAATTTATCAAGATTATTTGTTATTAACTTCTCCTTTTCGGAAGCCTTGAATTTCTTAAAAAAAAGTATTTTTTATTTTCTCACGATTTCTAAATTTAAAAAAAAGATCTAAAAATATTTCAAAATAAAAACATTAATTAAAAATTTCTTGTATTTTTATAACTCATAAAAAATTCAAAAACGTTTACGCAAGACTTTAAGGTGACAATTCTAATAAATTCTAAAAGTCTGAAAAAGTACTTAGAAAACCATTTCATAATTTTACAGTTTCTCAAAAATCAAGAACAACAGATGTGACTCTTACGTTAACCACCTCCTTCAGTTCCAAGAGTTCAACAAACATGCCTTGTACTTTCAGTCTCTAAACATCCAAAACAACCTTCCAAAATATAAGTCTGTCTTTAACCATATACTGTAACTTTACAAATACTATCTAAAAATATATAGATTCACAAAATCCTATTTTAAAAAATTCATTTTATCACCCGCCCACTTAAACTTCCAAAATTCGAAAAAGTACTACGGGGAATACTTTGTTTTTTATTTCTAAATTTAGTAAATTTGTAGACATAGACCGTTATATCCTCGCCCCCTTTCAATAAATTTTTTTCAAACAATGTCTGATTTAAAAATGATAAATTGTATAATTTGTTAAATGTAATATTTTCAATGGGGGAATAATTAAAAATATTTTGAGAAAAACCTCTGGGGATTCAAACAGGTGAAAAAGCTTCCGTTGAATTTTCAAAAACTTTCTTAACGTAGTTTGGGGATCTACAGAATTTAGAATTTCGTAAAAATAATACTATTTTTACTTTCGTGATATCACTTTC
>CAZSOC010000049.1:0-16706 GCA_964608415.1 uncultured Flavobacterium sp. | reverse complement strand
ACACTTTTAATGTTGGGGTCCTGGGTTCGAGCCCCAGTCGGGTCACAAAAAGTCGAGCTCAACGCTTGACTTTTTTTGTATATTCGCTTCTGGCCAAGTGGAGAAACGGTAGACTCGCCATCTTGAGGGGGTGGTGCTCGAAAGGGCGTGAGGGTTCAAATCCCTCCTTGGTCACTTAAAAACCATTGCAGAAAATAATTTGCAATGGTTTATTTTATTTCATAATCTTTCTTTTCTCCCATTATTTTACAATTATTATTCTCTTTAGTAAATCTTAAATCACTTAATGTTAGTTAATTGTATAATAAAAATCTTTTTTTGTTTAACGATAATATTAATTTTGTAAAACAAATTAATATTATGCAACCTAACGAAGCGGAATATAGCATCACAGATCTAGAACATTTAACCAAAATTAAAGCTCATACTATTAGAATGTGGGAAAAAAGGTACAATATCCTCCAACCTGCCAGAACAGATTCTAATATAAGAATATACAATCAGGAAGACCTTCAAAGACTTCTTAACATTACTTTATTACATAATCATGGGTATAAAATTTCGAAAATCTCAAGAATGTCAAATAATGAAATTTTAACCTTGATTCAGGAAACAACTTCAGAAAAAAGTGTAAAACATCTGGCTGTTTCGGCTTTTAAATTTGCCATGAGCAACTTTGATCAAATTCATTTTCATGAAACCTACGATCAATTACTCTCTGAAAAGACTTTTAGAGAAATCTCTTATGAGGTTTTTATTCCACTGCTGGATCAGGTTAGAGTTTTACAGCAGACAAATACCATAACTCCTGCTCATGAATATTTTATAACTAATCTGATCAAACAAAAATTAATTCTGAATATAGAAAAGGTTAGCAAAAATATCAAAAAAACAAACAACAAGGTGTTTGTATTATTTTCACCCATATATGAAGTAAATAATTTAGGGTTGCTATACCTTAATTTTGAATTACTAAATAAAGGTTACAGAACCGTTTATCTGGGCGAAAACATTTCTGTTGAAGAGTTACTTGATTTCGAAAAATATTACAGCGAAATTATCTATTTTCCCTATTTTACAGTTTTTCCAGAAATGGAAATCATTAATGATTATATCCAAAATCTTAACCAAAAAATCATAGACAAAAAATCAGAAATATGGATTTCGGGTAAAATGATCGAACACATCTATTCGGGGCAGTCAAATAATCGTATAAAGAGATTCTTAGATATTAAGGAAGTAATAAGCAATTTGTAACTTTATTTTAAGTAAGTGGTTTCTGAATATTACTTCCCCTTATAATATTTCAAAAATAAAAAGGGTTAAAATTCACTTTTAACCCTTTCTAAAATAATTAACCTAAACAAAATTTATTTAATCAAATTCTTCAGCCGATCTAATTCTTCCATTTTTACGTCTGAATTTTTTATAACAGACATCAAATTCATTATGTCATTTGAAGTCATATTATTTCCTAAAACTCTTACTACTACAAATCCTGATTCCAGCGCATTTCCAAATAGAATAATTTCATCTATTTTATCATCTTCTCCTACATAGCTTACAGAAAAGCCATTCTTTCCTGAACCAAATTTCATTAATTCCTGATATTTTTCCTGCTTAAGGATTGATTTTATCTGTAATTTTTCACTGTCATATTTCGAATTTAATGAATCCGTATTAATAAGTGCCAGAATATTTATCCTTTTGAACCGATTATAAGATTTCACTTCCGATTCACTCAATTTTGACATATCTACATTCAGCACAGATGGTGCAATATCTACGGATACAAAATCTGAATCTGATGATTTTTCTACAAAGTACTTTTGCAAACTCTCTCCCGAATTGCAGCTTAACATCGTTAAACTTACAACAATTAATATAATTATGGTACGTAACATTATTTCTTTCCGTTTGATACTTTTTCCAAAATTTTAGATCCCGGCAAATTCATTTTATCGGTAAGTACAGATAAGTCATTAAGATCGAAATCTCCTGTAAGAGAGAGCAATACCGTCTCAGAAGAATTACTATTAATAAGCATAAGCAATTCTTTTACCTGAGTTTCTTTTGACCCGGATTTAATCATAATTTTAATTAGTTGTCCGCCATCATTCACTCTCATCAATTCTTCCATTGATGCATTCTTGAGATACTTCTCTGCAGTTGCTTTAAGATCTGCAGACAATTTTGGGTTTGAAGTAGTAAATACTTTAAGACTGTTTAATGATTTTACCATATTAAGATACCGTTGTGCTTCTGCATCTTTAGAGTCCATCTTTACACTGGACATCATTTGGAACATTTTTTTGTTTACAATTACAGTAACAATGTCGTCGTTGCCTTCAAACTTATCAAAAAGTGATTGTTGTGCAAAAAATAGTGACGGCATTAATAATAAGATGATGATGTACTTTTTCATAATTGATGATTTAAATAATTAGTTAAAAATTAAATTTTTGGTTGATTCGTATTCTTGGATATATCCTACACTTTTTACGCCTTTGTTTACATTTTCTGAAACTAATAAAAGTGCTTTTTGGGTTGCTTCAAAGGCTTCTTCAGGAGTTTCAAAAGTTCCTAGGTCCTGATTTTTTATATCCTGATTGTACATGAAAAATCCGATTCCTAAGGCTAAAACGACAGATGCTGCTACAGAAATCCATGCAAATGATTTTTTTGGTTTTTCAAAAAATGTTATATTTTGTGGAACTACATTTTTCTCTTTTCTGAAAAATGCAAACATCGACCGGTATTGTACTAAATGTGGCGCTACTTTATCTGAAACAAAGTACTCCGACAAAATATTTTCTTCCTGTAAGGAAGTTTCTCCTTCAAAATATTTTTCTAATAACCTTTCTATTTTATCTAATTCCATAACTGTGCATTTTTAGCATATTCTCTCTTAATGTTTTTCTGGCTCTTGACAAAGCTACTCTTACTGCTGTTTCATTCATTTCCAGTATTGAAGCGATTTCTTCAAACTCATACTGTTCTATGTCTCTCATCTGAATAATCGACTTTTGCTGATCGGGCAACTCATTTATCATTTTTTCTACCCATTTCAAACTGTCATTTATTTCTAATTTGTGCTGCAATCCCGGCTCTCTGTCTGTATAATTATTATGAACGATCTGAAGATTTTGTGCTCTTTTTGATTTTAACTGATCCATGCAATAGTTTTTTACCATTGTCATTCCTAAAGCTTCAACACTATTATATTGTTTTAAATCTTCTTTCTTATTCCATAATTTTACCATTACTTCCTGGGTTGCATCCTCTGCTTCTTCAGTACTAACCAATAATCTTCTGGCAAGTCTAAAGATTTTATCCTTAAAAGGATTAATCAGAGAAATAAACTCATTTTGATTCATTTATTCGTTTTTTGATTGATGATTATACTTTCCAGACGAATCACATTATTTTTTGTTACAATAAAACTAAAAATAATTTTAAAGTTCTTAAATTTACGGTTTATTAAACTGATTTAAATGAAAAATATATATAAAGCTCTCTGCATTGCAATCGTCCTGCTTATCGGTTTACAGAGTTGTGAGGATATGGATGATAAATTATCTGTTCCCGGGAAATTACAAATTCAGAATTTTATCTGGAAAGGACTCAATCTCTATTATTTATGGCAGCCTGATGTTACAGATTTGGCAGATGATCGTTTTGCTTCCCAAAGTGATTTGAATACTTTTTTGGAAACACAGGGTTCTCCTGAGAATCTTTTTGAACACCTCAAAGTAGATTCCAGCATTGATCGTTTCTCTATTATGGTGAGTGATTATTCTGTTTTGGAAAATTTGTTCCAGGGAGTTTCAAAAAGTAATGGGTTGGAATTCGGGCTAAAATATGTCCCCGGAAGTTCTACAAAAGTTTTTGGTTGGGTAAGATACGTTATTCCTAATTCTGATGCTTCCACAAAAGATATCCAGCGAGGAGATATTTTTTATGGCGTAAATGGAACAGAATTAACTACTAGCAATTATCAATCCTTATTATCTCTCGAATCCTATACTCTGAATATGGCAGGTTTTGATAATTCTACGATTATACCAAACGGTAATTCTGTAACACTTACCAAAACCCAGCTTACAGAAAATCCCGTTTTGATAAAAAATGTATTTGATATTGGAGGCAAAAAAATTGCATACCTGATGTATAATGCTTTTACTTCAAATTTTGATTTGGAACTTAACGATGCTTTCAGCGAATTTAAAACTCAAAACGCCGAAGAATTAATTCTAGATTTAAGATACAATGGCGGAGGTTCTGTTGCCACAGCTACTTATTTGGCGAGTATGATTACAGGGCAATTTAATGGGCAATTGTTTGCAAAACAACAATGGAACCCGAAAATTCAAAGTTATTTTGAAGAAGAAGATCCGGAAATTATAAATAATAATTTTTCTAATTCTATTGGAGGAACAAGTATAAACAGCCTTAATCTTAGCAAAGTTTATATTATTACAACCCAAAGCTCTGCATCTGCAAGCGAATTGGTTATCAACGGTCTTAAATCTTATATAGATGTTGTTCAGATAGGAACCGTAACTACCGGTAAAAATGCAGGATCCATTACTTTATATGATTCGCCGAATTTTACCAGAAGCGGTAGAAGTACAGCACATAAATATGCCATGCAGCCTCTCACTTTCAAAATTGTAAATAAAGATGGCTTTGGAGATTATCAAAATGGTTTACAGCCTAATATAGAACTGGCAGAAGATCTAACAGATCTCAACCAACTTGGTAATCCCTCAGAACCATTACTTGCTACTGTGATCGGAACCATTACAGGCAGCGCAAGAATGATACGCACTTCTCCTGCTGTAACTCTGAGAAATTTCAAAGATTCTAAAACAATCAAACCTTTTGGAAACGAAATGTATATTGAAAATTTTAACTTTCCGGAGCATTTCATCAATTTCAGAGAAAATTAGCACAATAAGAGTTTATTATTTTGCGTTGATTTATAAAATCAAATTAACATGAAAAAATTACTTCTTTTCCTTACACTATTTACCACTCCATTTATATTTGCTTATAGTGGAGATCCTGTAAAAAAGTTAACTGAATTTACGATTGTCTTAGACTCCGGTCATGGAGGAAAAGATTTTGGCTCTGTTTTTGAAAATTTCTCTGAAAAAGAAATTACGCATAGTGTAGTGCTGAAGATTAAAGAACTGGCACTCAAAAATAATATAAATGTGAAACTTACCAGAGAAACAGATTATTTTGTATCGCTTGAAGACCGTGTATCACTCATCAACGAAACCCAGCCAGCTGTTACTGTTTCTATTCATTTAAATTCGATTAACAATACCGATGCCAGTGGTGCCGAATGCTTTATTGGTAAAAACATCAATCCGGAAGATTCTATATCCAAATTGGGCAATGATATTTTAGATGAATTCGATAAAACATTTAATCTAAAAAACAGAGGTGTAAAAAATGCTCAGTTATATTTATTGAATTTTTCTAAAACTCCAATTCTGAATATTCATCTTGGTTTTTTATCAAATGAAAATGATAGAAAAATCCTGATTTCAGAAGAAAATCAAAATAAAATTGCTGAAATTATTTTTAATAAGATTAGTCAATTACGATAAAACATCAAAATCATTTAAAAAAATAAACGCTGTCATTTCTGGCAGCGTTTGTTGATTATATTTGTTTGAGAAAATTACTTTCTCTTCATCACTCTTTCTACAGCTTCAACAATAGCCTGATTATTTAACCTGTATTTATCCATCAATTGATCCGGAGTTCCAGATTCTCCAAAACTATCATTTACGGCAACAAATTCCTGCGGAGTTGGATTGTTTAATGCCAAAACTCTGGCAACACTTTCTCCTAAACCACCCAAGATATTATGTTCTTCTGCAGTTACAATACATCTTGTTTTTTTCACAGAATTCAAAATTGCCTCATCATCAAGCGGCTTGATCGTGTGAATATTGATTACTTCTGCAAAAATTCCTTTTGCTTCCAAAGCTTCTGCAGCAACCAAAGCTTCCCATACTAAATGTCCGGTTGCAACAATTGTCACATCACTGCCTTCATTAAGCAATATTGCTTTCCCTATTTCGAAAGTACCGTTTTCAGGAGTAAAATTCGGAACAGATGGACGACCGAATCTCAAATAAACCGGTCCGTGATGATCTGCTATTGCAATTGTTGCTGCTTTGGTCTGATTGTAATCGCAAGTATTGATTACGGTCATTCCCGGCAACATTTTCATCAAACCAATATCTTCAAGAATCTGGTGGGTTGCTCCATCTTCACCTAAAGTTAGTCCGGCATGAGAAGCACAAATTTTTACGTTCTTATCAGAGTAAGCTACAGATTGACGAATCTGATCATAAACTCTTCCTGTAGAAAAATTGGCAAAAGTTCCTGTAAAAGGTATTTTTCCTCCAATAGTCAAACCTGCCGCAATACCAATCATGTTTGCTTCTGCAATACCAATTTGAAAGAATCTTTCAGGGTGATTTTTTTTGAAATCATCCATTTTTAACGACCCTATTAAATCTGCACAAAGTGCCACAACATTTTCGTTTTTTTGTCCTAATTCTGTAAGCCCGGCTCCAAAACCAGAACGTGTATCTTTATTTCCTGTATTTGTATATTTTTTCATTTTTATTGCTGTATACTTATAGATTTCAGGCAGTATGCCTTTCCTATGTTGATTTTAAACTTTGCTTATGGCATCAATCCTGTTACTCAAACCTTTAATAATCGCTCAAAGTTTCAGGGTTTTGTTCTAACGCTTTTGCTAATTGTTCATCGTTTGGTGCTTTTCCGTGCCAAGCATGAGTATGCATCATATAATCTACGCCATTACCCATTTCTGTATGCAACAATACACAAACCGGTTTTCCTTTTCCTGTTTTGGATTTGGCTTCGGTCATTCCTGTAATAATGGCTTCAATATTATTTCCTTCTTTTATTTCTAAAACTTCCCAATCAAAAGCTTCAAATTTTGCACGAAGGCTTCCCATTGCCAAAACCTCATCAGTAGAACCGTCAATTTGTTTACCGTTCAAATCTACTGTTGCAATTAAGTTATCTACTTTTTTTGCAGAAGCATACATAATAGCCTCCCAGTTTTGTCCTTCCTGTAGCTCTCCATCTCCGTGAAGTGTATAAACAATATGATTATCATTATTTAATTTTTTGGCTTGAGCAGCTCCAATAGCAACAGACAAACCCTGACCTAAAGATCCTGAGGCAACACGTACACCTGGTAAACCTTCGTGTGTTGTAGGGTGGCCTTGCAATCTTGAATTAATATGTCTGAAAGTCGCCAATTCTGAAACCGGAAAATATCCGCTTCTTGACAAGACACTGTAAAATACCGGAGAAATATGACCATTTGATAAAAAGAAAATATCTTCTCCTATCCCATCCATATCAAAAGAGGGTTTGCGCTCCATCAAATTTTGATACAATGCCACAAAAAACTCAGTACATCCTAAAGAACCTCCTGGATGTCCGGAATTTACAGCATGAACCATTCTAAGAATATCTCTCCTTACCTGTAAGCATAAATCGTTTAATTGTTGTGTGTTAGGCTTCATTTTTTTTATAAAAGTTAAACTGATGGCAAAGATAATCAGATATTTCTATAATTCAGAACCTGTTTTAAGTTTTATTTATTGACCCATTACAGAAGAAAACAGACGAAAGAAGCAAGAGTTTCAAGTTTTAGATTTCAGTTTTCAATTTTTGTCTTTTGATTCACTTCTCCCTTTTGAAAAACTATCTTAATGATTGTTAAATAATAGCTTAAATCGCAATTGTTAATTTTTAAATAATTTATCTTTGCCGTCCAAAATATTTTGGAATTAAAATGTCCTTATGAAATTTGAATTATTAAAAAACGATTCCCAGTCTAAAGCAAGAGCCGGAAGTATAACTACCGATCACGGTGTTATTGAAACACCTATTTTTATGCCGGTTGGTACCGTAGCTTCTGTAAAAGGAGTGCATCAAAGAGAATTAAAAGAAGAAATCAATCCGGATATCATTCTGGGAAATACTTATCATTTATATCTAAGACCTCAAACCGAAATTCTGGAAAAAGCAGGAGGTTTACATAAGTTCATGAACTGGGATCGAAATATCTTAACCGATTCCGGAGGTTATCAGGTATATTCTCTTTCTGCTAACAGAAAAATTAAAGAAGAAGGAGTCAAATTCAAATCTCATATTGATGGATCATATCATTTTTTCACTCCGGAAAATGTAATGGAGATTCAACGTACAATAGGAGCTGATATTATTATGGCTTTTGATGAATGTACGCCTTATCCATGTGATTACAGATATGCACAAAGATCGATGCACATGACTCATCGCTGGCTGGATCGTTGTATCAAACATTTGGATAAATTACCTTATAAATATGGGTATGAACAAACATTTTTTCCTATTGTTCAAGGAAGCACGTACAAAGATCTGCGTATGCAGTCTGCAGAGTATATCGCAAATTCTAATCAACAAGGAAATGCAATCGGCGGACTTTCGGTTGGAGAACCCGCAGAAGAAATGTATGCAATGACCGAAGTGGTTTGTGACATTCTTCCTCAAAACAAACCAAGATACCTTATGGGAGTGGGAACACCTATTAATATTCTGGAAAATATTGCTCTTGGAGTTGATATGTTTGATTGTGTAATGCCTACCCGAAATGCACGTAACGGAATGCTTTTTACAGCTCATGGAACAATTAACATCAAAAACAAAAAATGGGAAGCAGATTTTTCTCCATTAGATGAAATGGCTCATACATATGTAGATACAGAATATACCAAAGCATATTTACGTCATCTTTTTGCAGCAAATGAATTTCTTGGAAAACAAATCGCTACAATTCATAACTTAGGATTTTACATGTGGTTGGTACGTGAGGCAAGAAAGCACATTATTGCCGGTGATTTCAGGTCTTGGAAAGAAACAATGGTAAAACAAATGAATCAGAGATTATAGTTGTAATTTTGTAATAATACATGAAAATAATAGACAAATACATCCTCAAAAGATATCTTGCCACATTTACAGTAATGATATTACTATTTATTCCTATCGGGATTGTAATTGATGTGTCTGAAAAAGTGAACAAAATGTTGGCAAACAAAGTTCCTTTTGAAAGTATTGCAATGTATTATTTAGACTTTACAATCTATTTTGCTAATATGTTGTTTCCGATATTTTTGTTTTTATCGATAATTTGGTTTACATCAAAATTGGCAAACAACACCGAAATTGTTGCAATACTCAGCTCCGGAATTTCATTTACTAGATTTTTACGTCCATATCTTATTGGTGCAACATTCGTTTCTATTTTTGCATTGCTAATGGGATTCTTTATTGTGCCAAAAGCCAGTGAGGGTTACAATAATTTCAGATATATGTACCTCAAAGGAAATGGACGCAACAACATGAGGCAACTTAATGACCTATACAGACAAATAAACGATACTACTTTCCTGTATGTTGGGAGTATCAATCAAAATACCAAAACAGCTTTCAATCTTACTATAGAACAATTCAATGGTGACAATACCCTGAACAATAAAATCACGGCAAATAGAATCCGATTTAATCCAAAAGACACAACCTATACTTTATTTAGTTTCAACAGAAGAACTATTGGTACTCTCAATGACACTTTCGAAATCATCACAAAAAAAGATACTGTATTCGATTTTGATTTTGAAGATCTTACTCCCACAGTTTACATAGCCGAAACCTTAACACTAGGTCAGCTTAACAAATTTATAGAAAAAGAACGCAGTCGGGGATCATCAAATATCAATATTTATTTAGTGGTTTTATACAAAAAATATAGTTTACCTGTTTCTGCATTTATCCTTACTATTATTGCCGTATCGGTTTCTGCAATGAAACGTCGTGGTGGAATGGGAATGAACCTTGCCATAGGAATCGCATTGGCGTTCATGTTTATTTTCTTCGATAAAATCTTCGGTGTTATGGCAGAAAAATCAAGTATTCCTCCTCTCATTGCCGTTTGGATCCCTAATATAGTTTTTGGAATATTGGCTTATTACTTATTGAAAAATGCAAAGAGATAACAACCTCAAAAGCTATTTAAATTTACATTTAATAGTATTCATATGGGGATTTACAGCCGTTTTAGGAGAACTCATTACAATACGGGAAGCTTCATTGGTTTGGTATAGAATGTTGTTGGCAAGTATATTTTTATTTGCATTTTTGATCATCAAAAAAAAACAGATCATATTACCTGCTAAGGCAATTGCCAAACTCACCTTTGTAGGAATGCTCATTGCCATACATTGGATATTATTTTTCAAAGCGATCAATATTTCCAATGTTTCTATAACATTGGCCATGTTTTCGGTAGGAGCTTTTTTTGCGTCCATACTAGAACCTCTATTTTACAAACGCAGAATGCTCTGGTATGAAGTTGTATTCGGGCTTATTATCATCGCCGGATTATCTTTTATTATGCAAGTTGAATTCAAACATCTCGAAGGAGCTGCTTATGCGCTACTGTCTGTTTTTGTCGGGGTATTGTTTACCCTTTTCAACGGAAAACTCATCCAACAGCACGACTCTACAATCATCACGATGTACGAATTTTTAGCAGGATTTTTATTTGTAACTTTATATCTGGCAATTAATCACACCTTTAACGCCGCTTTTTTCGAAGTTTCGGGAAAAGACTGGGTTCTCATTCTTGTTCTTTCTTCTATTTGTACAGCCTACGCATTTACCGCCTCTGTCAACGTAATGAAAAAACTATCTCCATACACCGTTATGCTCACTACCAACCTTGAGCCTGTTTACGGCATCCTCCTCGCCTATTTCATAATTGGCGAAAGTGAACAAATGAGCATCTCATTTTATATTGGATCTGTAGTTATTCTTATAACCGTAATTCTCAACGGAATACTAAAAAACAAGGTAAAAAAAGTACAATAAAAATCAAAAATGAGAAAATGGAAATTATAAAAATAAAAAAAATCTTCGCAACAACATTTTAAATTTTATCTTTGTAGTCCGAACAAAATAAAAAACGCACAAACCCTATGGAATATTTAGATTTTGAGCTTCCAATAAAAGAACTAGAAGATCAGTTGGACAAATGTCAGATTATTGGTCAGGAATCCGACGTAGATGTATCCAATACCTGCAAACAAATTGAAAAAAAATTAGAAGAAACAAAGAAAAAAATCTATAAAAATCTAAACGCCTGGCAAAGAGTACAATTATCAAGGCATCCCAATCGTCCTTATACAATGGATTATGTAAAGGCTTTTTGCGATGATACTTTCTTAGAGCTTTTTGGAGACAGAAATTTCAAAGACGATAAAGCGATGATTGGCGGATTAGGAAAAATAGGTGGTCAATCGTTCATGATTGTTGGACAACAAAAAGGATATAATACCAAAACCCGTCAGTTCAGAAACTTCGGAATGGCCAATCCGGAAGGATACAGAAAAGCCCTTCGTTTAATGAAAATGGCAGAAAAGTTTGGAATTCCGGTTATTACTTTCATCGATACTCCGGGAGCTTTCCCGGGACTTGAAGCAGAAGAAAGAGGTCAGGGAGAGGCAATTGCAAGAAATATTTTCGAAATGATTCGTCTTAAAGTTCCTATTATTTCGGTTATTGTAGGAGAAGGAGCATCCGGCGGCGCATTAGGTATCGGAGTTGGAGATAAAGTTCTAATGATGGAAAACACATGGTATTCTGTAATTTCTCCAGAATCTTACTCTTCTATTCTTTTGAAAAGCTGGGAATATAAAGAACAAGCGGCAGAAGCACTAAAACTAACTTCTTCTGATATGAAGAAACAAAAATTAGTAGACGAAGTTATCCCGGAACCTTTGGGCGGAGCTCATTATGATAAAGAAACAGCTTTCAAAACAGTAAAAGAATATATCTTAAAAGCTTTTCAAGATTTAAAAGACTTATCAACAACCGATTTAGTTGCCCAAAGGATGGACAAATACAGCAAAATGGGGCATTATAAGGAATAATTTCATTCAAATTATAAAATCATCCGAAGCCTTTAGTTTCGGATTTTTTTTTGCTTATCAACAAAATATAATACTTATAAACATTTAGTTTCTAATAATTCAAAAAGCAAAATTTTTAATTTTTAGTTACATTAGCATCATGGAAAACCTCAAAAATATTAACCCTATAAAAGTTGATAAAACAACGATCATCAATCTAGAAAAAGGCAAATTACCT
This sequence comes from uncultured Flavobacterium sp., assembly GCA_964608415.1. Taxonomy (GTDB): domain Bacteria; phylum Bacteroidota; class Bacteroidia; order Flavobacteriales; family Flavobacteriaceae; genus Flavobacterium. The sequence continues at coordinate 4,445 of CAZSOC010000049.1, read as the reverse complement.
CCACAGGCTTTAGACCTTGAAGAAGCAGTACTTGGTGCCATGATGATAGACAAAAAAGGTGTAGATGAAGTCATAGACATTCTGCAACCTGACGCATTTTACAAAGAAGCACACAAACATATTTTTGAAGCCATCGTACAACTTTTTACAGATACGCAACCTATAGATTTACTTACGGTTTCGGCTCAACTGAAAAAAAATGCAAAATTAGAATTAGCAGGAGGCGATTTTTATCTCATTCAACTTACACAAAAAATATCGTCTTCAGCACACATTGAGTTTCACTCAAGAATTATTCTTCAAAAATTTATTCAACGTAGCTTAATAAAAATTTCATCGGAAATTATCGAAGACTCTTATGACGAAACTACAGATGTCTTTGATTTATTAGACAAAGCAGAATCCAAGTTGTATGAAGTTACCCAAGGGAACATCAAACGAAGCTCTGAAACTGCGCAAAGCTTGGTTATTCAAGCCAAAAAGCGAATAGAAGAAATTGCCGGAAAAGAAGGCTTAAGCGGTATTGCAACAGGATTTGAAAAATTAGACAAAATCACATCCGGATGGCAACCAAGCGATTTAATTATTATCGCTGCTCGTCCCGGTATGGGTAAAACAGCTTTTGTTCTTTCTATGGCTAGAAATATAGCTATAGATTTTGGTCATCCGGTGGCATTATTCTCACTGGAAATGTCTTCTGTACAATTGATTACCCGTTTAATTTCATCCGAAACCAGTTTGTCTTCAGAAAAATTGAGAACAGGAAAACTAGAAAAACACGAGTGGGAACAATTAAGCATCAAAGTAAAAGACCTTGAAAAAGCACCTTTATATATCGATGATACTCCATCACTTTCTATCTTTGATCTGAGAGCAAAAGCCAGACGTTTGGCTTCCCAGCATGGTATCAAACTAATTATAGTAGATTATTTACAATTAATGACCGCGGGAGGAAATAACGGAAAAGGCGGAGGAAACCGCGAACAAGAAATTTCTACCATTTCACGAAACCTTAAAGCTCTGGCAAAAGAATTAAATGTTCCGGTAATTGCCCTCTCTCAATTGTCCCGTGCAGTTGAAACGCGAGGATCCAGTAAAAGACCTTTACTTTCTGATCTTCGTGAATCGGGAGCAATTGAACAAGATGCAGATATCGTCTCTTTTATCTATCGTCCGGAATATTACAAAATAGACGAATGGGATGATGACGAACAGTCTCCAACCGAAGGACAGGCAGAGTTTATCATCGCGAAGCACAGAAATGGTAGTCTGGAAAACGTAAGATTAAAATTTATAGGAAACTTAGGAAAATTTGATAATCTGGATGATTTTAGTTCAGGTTATGATGATTTACCATCAAAAATGAACTTAGACGAAAATCCATTCATCACCCCAAAAAACTTACCTTCTCCCAATGAAGCTTTTGGAAGTAATCTTAATAATTTTGATGACGACAGCGATGTCCCATTTTAATCAACTTAACTGCTTTCGGGCAGTTTTTTTTATTAAAAACTCCATATAAAATGGTATATTTGAAATTAAATTTTTGAAAATGATCATTAAACGATTTGTATTATTTTTATTCTTACTGGAGACATTTTTCTCTTACGCAGGATCCATTCTTGTTCCTATGGATGATGTTTCTCAAAAAAATCACCTAAAAGCATACGGAATAACATACTGGGCTTTAGACAAACAATATAAAGTAAACTGGCTGCTTAACTACAGAGGAGGTTCTTTCCTGCTTCCGGATGCTGCCGAAATTCGTAAAGAATGTCAAATAAGAGGAGTAAGTTTTGAAGCCATTTCTGATGCTGAAACCCAATCTATATTAGATGAAATCTCCAGTCCATCTCAAAATATGGAAACAGTTCTATTGGAAAGAGTTCCTAAAATTGCCGTTTATACTCCACAAGGAAAACAACCCTGGGATGATGCTGTTACAATGGTTTTGACCTATGCAGAAATTCCGTTTGCCAAAGTATATGACGAAGAAGTTTTAGGCGATCAATTATTATTGTACGATTGGTTACACTTGCATCATGAAGATTTTTCGGGTCAATACGGTAAGTTTTTTGGAAATTATAAAAATGCTCCATGGTACATCCAGCAAAAAAAAGATGCTGAAGCTTTAGCAAAAAAATTAGGATTTGATAAAGTTTCTGAATCCAAACTGGAAGTTGCAAAAAAAATCAGAGATTTTGTTATTGGTGGCGGATTTATGTTTGCCATGTGTTCTGCAACAGATAGCTTTGATATTGCACTTTCTGCTGAAGGCGTAGATATTTGCGAACCTATGTTTGACGGAGATCCAAGTGAAGTAAATTATCAATCTAAAATTGATTACAATAATACATTTGCATTCAAAAATTTTATTCTGGAAAGAAATCCTAATGTTTATGAATTCTCTGATATTGATATGACCAATAAAAGAAATATTCCAATGATGAAAGATTATTTTACCTTAATGGATTTTTCTGCAAAATGGGATGTAATACCAAGTATGCTTTGCCAGAATCATACACAATTGGTAAAAGGTTTTATGGGGCAAACTACTTCTTTTGACAGTAAACTTATAAAATCAAATGTATTAATTATGGGTGAAAATCAAATTAATAATGAAGCAAAATACATTCATGGTCAAATAGGTAAAGGAATGTTCACTTTTTACGGAGGTCATGACCCCGAAGATTATCAACATCGCGTCGGAGATGCTCCCACTGTCTTGGATCTGCATCCTAATTCTCCGGGATATCGTTTAATCCTCAATAATGTACTTTTTCCTGCTGCAAGAAAGAAAAAACAAAAAACATAGTCTAAATATTAGCCCTTTAAATTAAAAATCTATATCAAGAAACGGCTTGGCTAAAAGGGTTTACTTTGACAGTTTTCGGTAATATTCAATAATATTTCCTTGTTCTAATCTCATTTCTTTTTTGGAAGGAAAAAATTCCAGCCTTATCTCCTCATATTCAAAAATGTTGTTCCCCTTATATTCAAAAGGAATATACATTTGTCCTGTCATTGAGTTTTGAAACACCATATTTTCGCCATCTGAAGAAATTGTAACTGTAAAATTTTTATCCTTTTCAACATAAGTTCCTGCTATTTTCTCAAATTCTTGTTCCAAAAGTTCATTGGTTCGCCTGAAGTTTGGCAATTCAGGATTGGTGCCATAAGCATATTGCACCAGTGCCGTTTGGATATTTCCTAATTCAATGTTGATGGAGTTTGATAGCGTTACAATCCCCAATTTCTCTTTTGGAAAATACCAGTACTCCGAAAAGTAATTTTCTATTCTTCCTCCGTGTGTATAGCCTTCGGGACTGCCGAAAGGCAGCTTTTCAATTCCCATTCCATACTCTCCTTTGTTTTTTGGAAGCATTATTTCTAAACTTTTTGCAGAAATCAGTTTTCCGTTGAATAAGGCAGAAAGAAACGTATTCAATTCTATGGCAGTAGAAACCATTCCTCCGCTGGCAGGATGATTGGAAAAGTTAACTTTGGCATTTTGTACATACTTATTTTGAATGTTGTAGGACAATGCTTCATTTTTTGTTTCGTCTGTTTCTGTTGAGAAATAAGTATTTTCCAGGTGTAGTGGACGGCAAATTTTTTCTTCTAAGATTTCAGAAAAGGGTTTCTTGTAAATTTTTTGAAGAATAAAACCCAACAAAGCATAATTGGTATTACTATATTCATAATCTGCACCAGGCTCAAAATTACTTTCTTCATTTAAGAAGTAATTGATGAATTCTTCTTCCGTATGAACTTGTTGTTCCCATATATTTTCTCCGGCTATCTCTGTGAAATTAAAAATTCCTGTGCGATGTTTTAATAACTGTTCTATGGATATTTTTTCTGCATTTTTTATTTGAGGATAAAAAGAACTTAGTTTATCATCTAATTGTAGTCGTTCTTCTTCAACCGCTTTCAAAACTAAAACTGCAGTATAGGTCTTGGTTACTGAACCAATACGGATCTTCGTGTCTTGATTAATTTTTTCCCCTTTTTCAACATTAGCAAATCCCACAGATTTCGAGTAAATAACACTGTCATTAAAAGAAATAGCCACACTTCCCATCATTTTTTGGTTCTTAAAAAGATGTTCAAAATAATTATCTAATTTTTGCTGTGCAGGTACTTGTGTGCTTGCAATCAAAGTGATTAAGGTGATAGTGATGTAAATAATTTTCTTCATTTTAATTGTTCTAATGTCATACAGTCTAATATTGTAATGTCGTCTGGCCTGTGCTAACAGGGGATTTGTTTTACTTAATCAGTCAATTTCGTTGTTTTTGTAAATAATTTCTTTGCCAAATCAAGATCGGTTGAGCTGTCTTTTTTGATTGTCAAAAAATATTTCGTCTGCCAATTTTGAGTTTTCTCTGCTTGTTTATTTGTCGCAATGTCCCAAGGTGGATAAACTCTAATTCCACGTTTTC
>CAZSOC010000048.1:0-18985 GCA_964608415.1 uncultured Flavobacterium sp. | reverse complement strand
ATCGAAAAAGGACAAATTATCAATGATGCAACAATCGATGCGCTTACCTTAATGAGTTTAAGTCACGCTCAGGCGGGAGCAGATTTTGTTGCACCAAGTGATATGATGGACGGCAGAGTATATGCGATTCGACAAGCATTGGAAGAAAGTGGTTATCACAATGTTGGGATCATGAGTTATTCTGCAAAATATGCATCTGCCTTTTATGGACCATTTCGTGATGCACTGGATTCTGCTCCTGTAGATTTGCAAAATATTCCCAAAGACAAAAAAACGTATCAAATGGATTATTGCAATCGCCTTGAAGCCATCAGAGAAACTTTGGATGATGTAGCCGAAGGTGCTGATATTGTGATGGTAAAACCAGGAATGGCATATTTAGACATAGTTCGCGAAGTAAAAAATGCGGTCAATGTTCCTGTTGCCGTTTATCAGGTTTCCGGAGAATATGCAATGGTCAAAGCAGCAGCAGAGAGGGGATGGTTAGATCACGACAAGATCATGATTGAGCAATTACATTGTATTAAACGGGCAGGTGCAAATATCATCACGACTTATTTTGCAAAAGAAGCGGCAATATTGCTCAATCAAAGATAAAATTAAGAGCAAGAGAGGAGGAATTAATAATCTGTTTCTTGTTTTCTGCTTTATTTTTTGATCATTCAAAAGAATATCACCTTGACCAGGTTAAATTAGGAACTTAAGAGAATTTTCATGAAAAAAATCATTTTACTCACAGCATTTATTATATTTGTTTCTTGCAAAAAAACACAAGAAAAAGAACCCCTATACCCGGAAACGACCAAGACTCCGGAACAACTGCAGATCGAATTAGGGAAAGAATTATTTGATGGAGTAGGGAATTGCTTTTCTTGTCATAGACCGGAACAAAAAATCATTGGACCAAGTATTAAAGAAATTGCACAGATTTATAAAGATCAAAATGCAGATATGGTTGAGTTTCTCAAAGGAAAAGGAAAACCAATCGTAGATCCATCACAATATGAAGTAATGAGAAGCAATTTTGTCGTAACCAAAAATATGACCGATACACAACTTCAAGCGTTAGAACAATATATGTTAAGTTTTGTAAATTAGATAAAAAAATGATGTCAACCTGTTTTCTTACCACACCAATCGGAAACCTCAAAATTGAAGGAGATGAAACCGGAGTTACATCTATTGAATTTACTGAACAAGAAATACTAAATAAAGACGTTCCGGAAATTTTAAGTAAGGCTTATGAAGAAATGGTCATTTATTTTACCGGAGAACCTGTTCAGTTTACTTTTAATATTAACCCAAAAGGAACTGCTTTTCAGCAAAAAGTTTGGGAAGAATTATTAGAAGTTCCCTACGGAAAAACGCTTTCCTATCTCGAATTATCAAAACGATTAGGCGATCCTAAAGCCATTCGCGCTGTCGCTTCTGCCAATGGGAAAAATCCTTTATGTATAGTAATTCCATGTCATAGGATTATTGGAAGTGATGGTTCTTTGACGGGTTACGCCGGGGGATTACATCGAAAGAAATTTTTGCTGGAATTAGAGAGTAAGAATTTCCAACAAAGTTTGTTTTAAAAAACCACAAAATCTTTTTAGCTTTTATTAGGGGTTTTCTTGTTGAAAACAAGACACAAAGCCGAAAATGGCAATAAGAGAGAATTTATTGCTCGATCGATTTACTGAAAAAAATAAAATCAAATTTTAGTATCATGTAACTGGTTGTAATTTTTTGATTAAATTCGTGAAAATGGTAAACAAAACATCATGAATTTTTTTAAAAAGGTAATCTTGGCTTTGCTGGCTTTAGTAGTTATATTAATTATTTCGGCTTATATTTTTAATTTTGATTATTTACTCAAAGCTGTCAGAACCGTTTATTTCAACGGGCATAAAACGGCATTTCTGGACGATTATAAATACTTTGACAATCGTAAGATAGAGAAAGATGCCGCTCAGCCTTGGGCCGTTGCAAAAGATTATAATTCGGTTGAATTGACCGAAAAATTAATCCAAACACATCAAAAAATGGGTTCTGTGGCTTTTTTAATTATAAAAAGTGACAGTATTTGGAGCGAAAGTTATTACGATGGCTATGATAAAGATTCTAAGTCTAATTCTTTTTCGATGGCAAAAAGTATCGTTTCTGCAAGTTTAGGACGTGCCATTTTAGAAGGAAAAATACAAGGTTTGGATCAAAAAGTAAGTGATTTTTTTTCCGAATTTAACCAGGGGAAATCAGCCGGTCTTACTCTTGGAGATTTGTCTTCGATGTCTTCCGGGTTAAACTGGGACGAATCATATTACAGCCCGTTCTCCATTACGACCCGTGCGTATTTTGACGACGACTTGAATAGTCTTATCCTTGGGTTGAAAGGCATTGATAACCCAGGAAAATCCTATAAATATTTGAGTGGCGATACGCAATTATTAGCAATGTGTATTGAAAAAGCTATTGGAGAAAGTCTGGCAGATTATGTCTCTGAGAATTTCTGGAAACCAATGGGAGCAGAAAACGAAGCACTCTGGCAAACCGATAAAGAGAATGGAATTGTAAAAGCATACTGCTGTATCGCTAGCAATGCAAGAGATTTTGCCCGTTTTGGAAAGCTCTACAAACAATTTGGAAAATGGAATAATAAAGTTATTCTGGACAGTGCATTTGTGGCAAAATCGATACAACCCCGTTTTGACATTTCTCCGGAATATGGTTATGGCTGGTGGTTGAGTAACCATAAAAACAAGAACATTTTTTATATGCGTGGTCATTTGGGTCAATATGTTATTGTGATCCCGGAAGATGACCTGATCATTGTACGTTTAGGTCATCGTAATGATAGGAGTACAGACGGGAATAAACACAGTCTGGATTTTTATACATACATTGATGAAAGTTATAAAATGCTGGAAAAAAAGAAATTAAAAATTAAGTGGCTATGATCGACAAAATTAGACTGGAAAACATTTTGTTTTTTGATATTGAAACCGTTCCGGAATGTGAAAATTTTGATACTCTGGACGAAGAAATGCAGCATCTTTGGGATTTAAAAACCAAATATCAAAGAAAAGAAGATCAGACCCCGGAAGAATTTTATGAAAGAGCCGGAATTTGGGCAGAATTCGGAAAAATCGTTTGTATCTCTGTGGGGTATTTTATTATAAAAAACGACATCAGAAATTTCAGGGTGACCTCTTATTTTGGAGATGAAGATCAAATTCTAAAAGACTTCGGTAATTTATTACAAAATCATTTCAATCAGCCACAACATCTTTTATGCGGGCATAACAGCAAAGAATTTGATATTCCGTTTCTTGCCAGGAGAATGATTATCAAAGGAATTTCACTTCCGGAAAAGCTGAATTTGTTTGGAAAAAAACCTTGGGAAATTGCACATCTCGATACAATGGAATTATGGAAGTTCGGAGATTATAAACATTTTTCTTCGCTCAGATTACTTACCAAAGTTTTGGGGATTCCTTCTCCAAAAGATGATATAGACGGAAGCCAGGTTGCAGAAGTTTTTTATAAAGAAAATAATATCGACAGGATAGTCATTTATTGTGAGAAAGATGTTATCGCAGTTGCTCAAATCTTGCTCAGGCTCAGAAGAGAAGAATTATTGATCGAAGATGAAATAAAATACGTGTAATGTCCCATTTGTACAATTTTGTAGTTTTTATAAAGTATAATTTTGAAATATAAATTAATTCAAAAACAAAAATGATGAACGACAAAGAAAAGTATATGAAGAGTTTTGATAAATTTCTTAAACTGGGATTTTGGAAATTTTCTCTTTTAAACGGGGTTGTATGGGGAGTTTTTACTTATATCATATTTCGTGTATTAATATCATTTGATCAGGATGCCGAAACTTTCGATTGGAATACAACATTGCTCCAATTGGTTATATGGATTGTAATGGGAATTTTATTTGTTGGTCCATTCATGTGGTTTCTTGTGAAGAGACAATATAAAAAAGGATTGAAAAAGTTTAATTAAAACACCCACGATATGTCAAATTTTAATTATAGCGAATGGAAAGAAACAAGAAAAAAAGGCAGAAACAGGTATGGACTTTTGGGAATTATCTGGGCTTTTTTTGTATCTGTATTTGTAGAAGTTTTTAACTATTTAGTTTATGATGAAGTATTAAGTTCAGGTTATTTTTTAAAGTGTTTTATAAAAACAGTCATTTTCGTTCTGTTCGGCTTTTTATTTTTTAGATACTATGTCTGGAATTCGAACGAAAAGAAATATTTGAATAGCAAACAATAACATTGTAAGCAATTAAGTTTATTTTTGTTGAGTGAACTCAACACTTTTAAATATCAATGATTTGGAAATCTCCTTTAAGAAAGATGGAGATTTGCTTCCTGTGATCAACAGGATTAGTTATCAGCTTCAAACAAACGAGATCCTTGGGATTGTAGGAGAATCCGGTTCGGGAAAGTCTGTTTCTTCTTTGGCAATAATGGGATTATTACCGGATAAGATTTCCAAAATCACTAACGGATCGATTATTTTTCAAAACAAAAATATAGCAGAATTATCATCTAAAGATTTGCAGGAAATAAGAGGAAATGAGATCGGGATGATTTTTCAGGAACCGATGAGCTCACTCAATCCTTCGATGAAATGTGGCAAACAAGTTCAGGAAATTTTGCTTCGGCATACACAATTGTCAAAAAATGAAGCAAAAACCGAAACACTTTTGTTGTTTGAAAAAGTAAAATTACCCGATCCTGAGTTGGTTTTTAATAAATATCCTCACGAGATTTCCGGAGGACAAAAACAACGTGTAATGATTGCTATGGCAATTGCCTGCAAACCCAAATTACTCATTGCAGACGAACCCACAACAGCGTTGGATGTTACTGTACAAAAAGAAATTATTCAGCTACTTAAAGATATCCAGTATGAAACGGGAATGAGCATTTTGTTTATTTCACACGATCTGGCTTTGGTTTCAGAAATTGCAAATCGTGTTTTGGTAATGTATAAAGGTTCAATCGTAGAGCAAGGCTTTACCGGCGAAATTTTCAAAAACCCGAAAGATAATTACACCAAAGCCTTGATCAGATCCAGGCCATCATTGGATTATCGAGCAAAACGATTGCCGACGATACAGGATTTTCTGGATGAAACGATTTCAGAAGAGATAATAACCAATGAAGACAGGAAAACAGCTCACAAAAAATTATATCAAAAAGCCCCGCTTTTGGAAGTTATTAATGTCGAGAAAGAATATTATTCAAATGTAGGATTATTGGGGAAGCAAGTGGGCTTTAAAGCAGTGAATGATGTGAGTTTTAAATTGTATGAAGGAGAAACTTTAGGTTTGGTCGGAGAATCAGGTTGCGGAAAATCTACTTTAGGGAATGCTATTTTACAATTAGATAAGGCCACTTCCGGAAATATTTTATATAGAGGAAAATCTATTATAAACCTTTCTGGAAACGAATTGAAAACTTTGCGAAAAGAAATTCAGATTATATTTCAGGATCCGTATTCCAGTCTAAATCCCAGAATGACTGTTGGAAAAGCCATTATGGAACCGATGGAAGTTCATGGTCTGTATAAAAATTCCAGAATTTGTAAAGAAAAAACGATTGAGATTCTTAATAGAGTAGGATTAAAAGAAGAACATTTTAACAGGTATCCCCATGAATTTTCCGGAGGGCAGAGGCAAAGAATCGGAATTGCAAGAACGATAGCATTACAGCCTAAACTAATTGTTTGTGACGAATCGGTTTCGGCTTTGGATATTTCTGTTCAGGCTCAGGTTTTAAATTTATTAAATGAATTAAAAGAAAAATTTGGATTTACATATATTTTTATCTCACACGATTTGTCGGTGGTAAAATATATGAGCGATCAGGTTTTGGTAATGAACAAAGGTAAAGTGGAAGAGTTGGCAGATGCAGACGAATTATACCACAATCCAAAATCTGAATATACAAAGAAATTATTATCATCAATCCCCCGGTCAAATTAATATGGCAAATATTTTTATTAAAGAAAGTAATGATGAATTACTGCAAAGGTTAGAATGTCTCACTTCTGATTCTCAGCGTTTATGGGGAACCATGACCGCTGCACAAATGCTTAGTCATTGTCAGCAACTAATGAATGTGGCTGACGGAACACTAATTTTGAAACAAAGTTTAATTGGATTAATTTTTGGTAAAAAAGTAAAGAATAAATTTTTGCAGAGTGATCGATTAAAGAAAAACTTGCCAACAGCCAAAGAATTTAAAATAGAAACCGAAAAAGATTTTGAAACCGAAAAAGCGATAATTAAAGAACAGATTATTCGTTTTGGAAACACAGGATCCGATGTTATTAAAAACCTCAAACATCCATTTTTTGGAAAAATGACAAGTGAGGAATGGGGTATTTTACAATACAAACATTTGGACCACCATTTTCAGCAATTTGGAGTATAAAAAAGAAACCCGCAATTTTTGATGTTACGGGTTTCTTTTTTTAGTTGATAACCATCTCAGGAATATCACCTTCGATGATCAGGTCTGCTTCGGTTGAAGAGATAATATGTTCTACAGAAACTCCGGGAGCTCTTTCTAATAATTTAAAACCTTTCGGTGTAACTTCCAAAACAGCTAATTCTGTAACTACTTTTTTTACACATCCGACACCTGTGAGAGGTAATGTACAACGTTTAAGAATTTTGGATTCACCGGCTTTGTTTACATGCATCATTGCAACAATAATATTTTCTGCTGAAGCTACAAGATCCATTGCCCCGCCCATTCCTTTTACCATTTTCCCCGGGATTTTCCAGTTGGCAATATCTCCGTTCTCGGCTACTTCCATAGCACCCAAAATGGTAAGATCTACTTTTTGGCTTCTAATCATTCCGAAGCTAAAAGCAGAATCAAAAAAACTAGCTCCGGGAAGTGTTGTGATCGTTTGTTTTCCTGCATTTATGATATCTGCGTCTTCTTCGCCTTCATAAGGAAAAGGCCCCATTCCTAAAACACCGTTTTCACTTTGAAATTCTACAGAAATGTCGTTTCTTACGTAGTTTGCCACTAAGGTTGGGATCCCTATACCGAGGTTGACATAGTATTTGTCTTTTACTTCTTTGGCAATTCTTTTTGCAATATCGTTTTTATCTAAAGCCATGATTACTCTCTTTTACGTGTTGTTCTTTGCTCAATTCTTTTTTCAAATTTTTCTCCTTGAAAAATGCGTTGTACCATTATTCCCGGTATATGAATTTGGTTTGGGTCTAAAGCTCCGACCGGAAGTAATTCTTCTACTTCTGCAATGGTAATTTTTGCCGCTCCTGCCATACAGGCGTTAAAATTTCTTGCTGTTCCTTTAAAAATAAGATTTCCTGCCTCATCGCCTTTCCATGCTTTTACTATAGAGAAATCTGCTTTGAATGCTTCCTCCAAAATGTGCATTTTACCGTTGTATTCTCTTGCTTCTTTTCCTTCTGCGATTTCGGTTCCGTATCCGGCGGGAGTATAGAATGCAGGAATTCCTGCCTGTGCAGCACGGCATTTTTCTGCCAGTGTTCCTTGCGGTGTCAGTTCTACTTCCAGTTCTCCGGAAAGCATTTGGCGTTCGAACTCTGCATTTTCTCCAACGTATGAAGAGATCATTTTTTTTATTTGTCTTTTCTGAAGCAGTAAACCTAGTCCAAAATCGTCTACTCCGGCATTGTTGGAAATACAGGTTAAGTTGGTTACGTTTTTGTTTACTAATTCTGCAATGCTGTTTTCCGGAATTCCTGATAATCCAAAACCTCCTAACATAATGGTCATGCTGTCTTGAATTCCTTCTAATGCTTCCTGAACATTGTTGACTTTTTTATTAATCATAATTTTAAGAATTAATGCTGTATTATTTATGTTTTTGGTATTCCGGACCGGATAGGAATGATTTTCTTTTGTTCATTTTTTGACAAGGAAGAAATATATCATTCAGCCGGATTAGGACCAAATTATTTTATAAATCAAATTCATCGGTATCTTGTTCCGGATCCTGAATAGCTGTAGAATCAGAAACTTTTATTGGGAAACAATCTACTTTGATGGCCAGGTTACTGGGTCTTTCAAAAGCAGCTTTAGAAACGGTAAGGGTTTCGTCTTGATAGCATTTTTTCATGAAAATTCCCCAAATAGGCAATGCCATTGTTGCTCCTTGTCCGTATGTGATACTTTTAAAATGTGCCGAACGGTCATCATTTCCTACCCAGATTCCCGTTGCTAGGTTAGGTACCATTCCTACAAACCACCCATCCGATTGATTTTGGGTTGTTCCTGTTTTCCCTGCGATTGGGTTGGTAAAGGAATAAGGATATCCTGTAACTCTTTTGTAAGCAGGACCGCCACCACCATGAGTTCTGAGCCTTGCTCCGGATCCATTTTCGGTTACACCTTCCAGAAGTTTTACGATTGCGTATGCAATATCTTTGTTAAGTACATCGTGTGATTCCGGCATAGCTTGATAAAGTACATTTCCGTTTTTATCTTCGATCCGGTCTATAAGCTGTGGTTTTACATAAACTCCCTGATTGGCAAATGTGCTGTATGCGGCTACCATATCGTGTACAGTGATTTCTGCAGACCCTAAGGCGATAGATGGCTGTACCGGAATATTGGCTTTTACTCCCAACTTGTTGGTAAGCTCTACAACTGCTTCCGGACCTACACGGTCGATGAGTTTTGCAGAAACGGTATTAATGGACAGTGCTAAAGCTTTTTTGAGAGTAACAATTCCCCGGTATTCGTGACTTGAGTTTTTCGGAGTCCAGGATTCTGTAACGTGATGCCTGCCTTTTGGGATCGTATACGGAGAATCGATGATGGAATCGCATGGCGAACTCCCTTGTTGCTCTATGGCTGTTGCATAAACAAAAGGTTTGAAAGTGGAACCCACTTGTCTTGCTCCTTGATTTACATGATCGTATTGAAAATGTTTATAATTGATTCCTCCAACCCATACTTTTACATGTCCTGTTTGTGGTTCCATCGACATTACTCCTGTTTGCAGAAAGTGTTTGTAATATCTAATAGAATCGTTGGGTGTCATGATGGTATCTTTTTCCCCTTTCCATGTGAAAATTTTCATTTTGGTTTTTACTTCAAAAGATTTTAGGATCACTTCTTCAGATTTTCCATCGGCCTTCATCATTCTCCATCGTTCAGAGTTTTTCCTTGCCCGGTTAATGATTGCTTCGGATTCTTTTTCTGAAATATTTACAAAGGGAGCATTTTTATTGTTTTTGGATTGAATAAAAAATTCCTCCTGTAAATTAGTTAAGTGAAGATGAACAGCTTCTTCTGCATATTTTTGCATTCGGGAATCTATGGTAGTATAAATTTTTAATCCGTCCCGGTATATGTCATATTCTGTACCGTCTGATTTTGGGTTTTCTTTGACCCATTTTTTCATAAAATCCCTTAGATATTCTCTAAAGTAGGTTGCCGTTCCATCTTTGTGTGATTGTAATTTAAAATCCAATGTAATGGGAAGCTCGCTTAATTTAAGCCTTTCTTCTTCTGTAATCATTTTGGCTTTTTTCATTTGAAGCAAAACTACATTTCTTCTGTTTTTTACACCTTGAGGGTTTCTGTTTGGGTTGTAAAGTGAAGAATTTTTAAACATGCCTACTAATATCGCAGATTGCTCTAAAGTAAGATCTTTGGGTTCACAGTTAAAATAAGTTTTTGAAGCAGAACGAATACCAATGGCATAATTATTAAAATCATAAATATTAAAATACATGGCAATGATTTCGTCTTTGGTATATTGACGTTCCAAACGAGTTGCAATGATCCATTCTTTGATTTTCTGAACCATTCTCATAACAATGTTTTTTGAACCTTCTCCGTAAAACAATTGTTTTGCTAATTGCTGTGACAATGTACTTGCTCCGCCTTTTGTTCCCAAGCTTGTTATTGCTCTTAGTGTTCCTTTGGCATCTATGCCGGAATGTTCGTAAAACCGTTCATCTTCTGTAGCAATCAATGCATCAACAAGATGTTTAGGGAGGTCGTTGAACGAGATAGAAGTTCTGTTCTCGCTATAAAACTTACCTAAAGTCTCACCATCTGAAGAGATGATCTCTGTGGCGAGATTCGATTCTGGATTTTCTAATTGCTCGAAAGTAGGCATTGATCCTAACCAACCCCATGAAGCAATTAAGAAAATGATAAAAACAAATGCAACGGCTCCTGCAAACAGTTTCCAGAATAATTTAATATAACGACTAAAATCGCCTGTAGAGTTGTTTGTTTTCTTTTTAGCAGCCATAATTTTTTATTTTGATTCAATTCTAAAACCAACATCTGTTATCCCGGATAAATCTTCAACGCCACTTACTTTTCCTATTTCCCTCACAGCTTGCTGAAGATAAATATTGTATTTACCGGGCAGGTTAAATTTATAATTTTCTTTATAAAATAATTTATTTTCTTTAATGTCGGAAAATCCATCTCCTAAAAGTGTTCCGTCCGGATTTGCCATTTTGTATTCTAAAGTGTCAACGATTGTAAAACCATTTGGTTCTTCGAGTGAAACGATAAGAAAAATATTGCTAAATGCATAATTATTATTGCTTCTTAAATTTAAGAACAAATCAAATTTAGAAACAGTATCCTTGTTTTCATACTGAAAAGTTACGATACTGTCTTTTTTCCAGACACTTCCAACACTTTTATATTCATCGAATACCCTTTTTTTGTCGCAGGAAATCAATAGAATAAGCAATAAAAAAAACAGCAAATTACTTTTTGGCGTCATTTTTTTTGTTTGAGTTTGAATTGTTTTCATTTCTCTTATTCAAAGGAACTTTACCCTCATTTGGTCTTTTTGGCCCTTTGTTTTTATTTTTTGCGAACGGTTTCTTGCTCGGATTTTCAGTTTTTGGCTGCTCTGAAACAGGATTTTGATTTTGAACAATTTTAGGTGAATTCCCTGTGTTTGAATTTCCTCCGGCTTCAACCGGTCTCTTTTTCTTAGCTGGTTTTTTCTTGCGTTTTGGCTGATCAAAACGGGTAAGGCTTTCCTGTCCCATTGCATTGTTAAAATCCTTTTCTATTGAAGGAGTTGCCTCGACTTCATAATCTTCCAACGCAGAAACTTTTATTTTCTTATTGTTTTCGGCAATGATTTCTTTTACTTTATCAATGCTTAGAACGTGCCAGTTAGAGAAATTACTGGTATATGCAAACCACATTAATCCTTTGAAGATATCCTGTTTCTGGCATATTGCATCACCTTTTTCGGTAACTAATTTAGTTTCAAAATCAGGAAAATCTTTAAGAGCGTCCATATAAGTGTCTAACTCATAATTCAAACAACATTTTAATTTTCCGCATTGTCCGGCTAATTTTTGAGGGTTTAATGAGAGTTGCTGATATCTTGCGGCAGAAGTATTTACGCTTCTGAAATCTGTTAACCAGGTAGAACAGCATAATTCTCTTCCACATGAACCAATCCCTCCTAATCTCGATGCTTCCTGACGGAAACCGACTTGTTTCATTTCTATTCGGGTACTGAATTCCCGGGCAAAATCTTTGATCAGTGCTCTGAAATCTACACGGTCATTTGCTGTGTAATAAAAGGTTGCTTTAGATCCGTCTCCTTGAAATTCTATATCGGAAATCTTCATCTCTAAGTTCTGGGCAATTGCCAGTTCACGTGCCCGGACTTTCATGGGTTCTTCTTTCTGTCGGGCAGAAGTCCAGATATCTATATCTTTCTGGGATGCTTTTCGGTATATTTTTGGCAATTCCGGATTGTTATGATTGGCTCCTTTTTTCTTCATTTGAATTTTTACCAATTCACCGGTAAGGGTTACGATACCAATGTCGTGACCGGGACTGGATTCTGTGGCGACTACATCTCCAATTGCCAGAGTGATTTGTTCGGCATTTCTATAAAAATCCTTTCTTCCGTTTTTAAAACGGACTTCAACGCAATCAAATGGTTTTTCGCCGGAAGGCAAACTCATATTAGCTAACCAGTCGAAAACCGTTAATTTATTACAGCTATCTGTGCCGCAAGTTCCTTTATTTTGACAACCTTTTGGAGCACTGCCATCAGATGTTGAACAATTTGTACAAGCCATTTTATATTTTGATGTTGCTTAGAATGCAACTTAAAATTCGTAATTAATCAGTCTGTAAAGATAATATTTTTTGGCGTTATTGGACAATTTAACAAAATTGAGTTCAATATAATTTTATTGATAAATTCAGATTGATTTTTTTTGTTACATTGGCAGTAGCTTTAATGGATTTATCATGAAAAAAATAATAGGTATTCTGATCGTTTTGATGGCTTTGAGCTGTAGAAATCAAATAACGGATATTGAAACAAACCGGAAAAATGTTAATGCTGTTATCGATCAGTGGCATCTTGCGGCTGCAGAAGCAAACTTTGATAAATATTTTTCTTATTATGAGGATAATGCAGTTTTTATAGGAACGGATCCAACGGAGAACTGGAAATTAAATGAATTTAAAGCATTATACAAACCGTATTTTGATAAAGGGAAAACATGGAACTTTGTAACTATAGAGAGAAATGTGTATTTTTCTGATGATGGGAAAATGGCTTGGTTTGATGAATTGCTGGACACTCAGATGAAAATCTGCAGAGGTTCAGGAGTGTTAAAACAAGTAGGCAAGGACTGGAAGATCTCACATTATGTTTTGTCGATTGCAATCCCTAATCATCATACCAAAGAAGTTGTTGAAATAAAATCTGTTTTTGATGATGATCTGATGGATAGTTTAAAAACTAAAAAATCGTTTCAAAAGTAGGTGGAAACGATTTTTTATGATTTGTTTTTTTAGAACAATGTTATTTTTTTAAATTTTTGAGCATATCTTCTGTCATGTTGCCAAGTTCAAAAGTGTGTTTCCACCCCCAGTCTTGTCTCGCACGGCTATCGTCTATACTTGCCGGCCAGCTGTCTGCAATTTTTTGTCTGAAGTCAGGATCGTAGGAAATTGTAAAGTCGGGAAGATGTTTTTTTATTTCCAAAGCGATTTCTTCCGGAGTAAAACTCATGGCTGCCAAATTGTAGGAGGAACGAATTTTTATATTTTCTTTGGGAGCCTGCATAATCTGTATGGTTGCATTTATGGCATCATCCATATACATCATTGGCATTTTGGTTTTTTCCGAAAGAAAACATTCATAACTGTTTTTTTCTAAAGCCTTGTGGTAAATATCTACAGCATAATCTGTCGTTCCGCCTCCGGGAGGTGAAGACCAGCTGATCAAACCGGGATATCTGATGCTTCTCACATCGACTCCAAAAAGATTATAATAATATTCACACCATCTTTCGCCAGACTGTTTGCTTATTCCATAGACCGTAGAAGGTTCCATTATAGTAAACTGAGGAGTATTTTCTTTTGGAGTTGTTGGCCCAAAAACAGCAATGCTCGAAGGCCAGAATATTTTTTTTATTTTCCCGGCTTTTGCCAAATTCAAAACATGAAATAGAGAATTCATATTCAAATCCCATGCAAAGGCAGGATTTTTCTCTGCAGTTGCAGAAAGTAAGGCTGCCATGAGGTAAACATCGTCTATTTGGTGTTTTTCGATTAAATGTTCGATCTGATTGAAATCTAATGCATTTACCACTTCAAAAGGTCCGGATTTTACCACATCCGTTTCCAGTTTTCTAATGTCCGAAGCAATAACGTTTTCTGTGCCGTAAATTGATCGAAGTTTTTGTGTAAGCTCAGTGCCAATCTGGCCACAGGCTCCTATGATAAGAATTTTATGAGACATATAATTGTGTTGTTAGGCAGTGCAAATATAACGTTTTAGTTAGAGTATTAAGTTTTGATATTCGTTAATAATTCTTAATTATGTAATACAAATTCATTTTTGATGATTAACTTTGTTTTTCAAAATACTACAGATGAATTTAAAACAAATTTGCCTCTTTTTGTGTGCTGTTTTAGTGTTGTCATGTGATGAAGACAGTAAAAAAAGGGAAGCACTTAGAATTAAAACTCAGGAAAAAACAGAAGCGGTTTTTAAAACAGTGGATCAGCATTGGAAATTTAAGCAGAATATGCTTTCTCCAAAAGTACAGGCTGCTGTAAACGATTGGAAAGAATGGCGGGATTTTAATACAGAATTGAAGCAAAAACCCAAAAGTACCATAGGGGCTTTTAGAAAAAAGGCAGGTGTTCTGGCAGATCACGCCGCAAAACTTAATAACAATATTCCCGAAAAATTTGCAAACGCTCAGATAAAAAGCCGGATTGCAATTCTCACAACACAATTACAATCCCTGGATCTGTATATCAATTTGCAAAATATTCCGACAGAAAAAGTAGTTTCTCTGATCTCAGAAATCAACACCGGTATTAAATCCCTTGAACTTCAATTTGAAGAAATAATCAGAAAAGAAGCGATTCCTATGGAAGAAGGCGAAGCAGATATGATCCGGCTTTTAGACACTACAAGAGCTATAAAATCTACCCCAATAAAATAATCACATTGAGTTCCATATCCAATATAATTCGCTCCAGATACCAAAAATCAGGTAAGGTCACATCTGTTTTGTCGGCTTTAAAAAATCCCGATGCTAAAATTCATGCCAAAGGACTGATCGGTTCTTCGACGTCTTTTGTTATCGAAAGCATTTTTAATCAACAGGATGAAACTTTCCTGTTTATTGTAGATGATAAAGAAACAGCCGCATATTACCTCAACGATCTGGAACAATTGGTAAGCGGAGAAAATGTGCTTTTTTTTCCGGGATCATACAGAAATCCCTACCAAATCGAAGATGTAGATAATGCTAATATTTTATTGAGGGCAGAGGTTTTAAACCGGATCAATTCCCGCAAAAAACCGGCAATTATTGTTACTTATCCGGAAGCTGTTTTCGAAAAAGTCGTTACCAAAAAAGAATTGGAGAAAAACACACTGAAAATTGCTGTGGGCGATCAGATGTCGATAGATTTCATCAACGAAGTTTTATTTGAATATGAATTCAGAAGAGTAGATTTTATTACAGAACCCGGAGAATTTTCGGTAAGAGGTGGGATTTTAGATGTTTTTTCATTTTCGAACGACCATCCTTATCGTATAGAGTTTTTTGGTAACGAAATAGAAAGCATCAGGATTTTCGATGTAGAAACACAATTATCTGTTGAGAAAAAGAAGAAAATATACATTATCCCTAATGTTGAGAATAAATTTTTTCAGGAAAACAGAGAGAGTTTTTTAGATTATATCAGTCAAAAAACAATTGTTTTAGTAAATAATACAGAGCACGTAATCAGTAAGTTAGAGCTGTTGTTTTCTAAAGCAGAAACGGCATACGAAAAATTAAACCAAACTATAAAACACGCAAAACCACAGGAATTGTTTGTAGATCAGGAAGCATTTTTGCGTAAGGCACAAGAGCTTACAGTGGTAGAGTTTGGTGCTTCCGCAAAATTTAAGCCGACCCATACCGTTGAGTTTCATACACAACCGCAGCCATCGTTCAACAAACAGTTCGATCTGTTGATGAATAACCTCAACGAAAATCAATTCAACGGGATCAGAAATTTTATTTTATGTTCCAATCAACAGCAAGTCGCGAGGTTTCATGATATTTTCGAAAGCCTTAATGAAGATACACCCTATAGAGAAACCCAACAGTATGAAGCAGAAGTTCTTCCCGTTTATCAGGGTTTTATCGACGAAGAATTACAAATAGCCTGTTATACCGATCATCAGATTTTTGAACGGTACCATAAATTCAGTATCAAAAACGGCTATTCAAAAAAGCAGACCATTACGCTCAAGGAACTCAATACGTTGTCGGTAGGAGATTATGTAACTCATATCGATCACGGAATCGGAAAGTTTGGCGGTTTACAAAAAATTCAGGTCGAAGGAAAAACACAGGAAGCCATCAAGCTGGTATATGCCGATAATGATATTGTGTATGTGAGTATACATTCGCTGCATAAAATCTCAAAATTCAACGGAAAAGACGGAGCAACTCCTAAAATTTACAAGTTAGGATCCAATGCATGGAAGGTTCTAAAACAAAAAACCAAAGCAAGAGTCAAACATATTGCTTTCAACCTGATCCAATTGTATGCAAAAAGGAGGTTAGAGAGAGGATTTCAATGTAAACCCGACAGCTATCTTCAGATGGAGCTGGAGAGTTCTTTTATTTATGAAGATACTCCTGATCAGGTAAAATCTACTCAGGATGTAAAAGCCGATATGGAAAGCGAGAGACCGATGGATCGCTTAGTCTGCGGGGATGTTGGCTTCGGGAAAACAGAAATCGCTATTCGTGCTGCTTTCAAAGCAGTAGATAACGGAAAACAAGTAGCCGTTCTGGTTCCTACGACAATTTTGGCTTACCAGCATTTTCGTACTTTTTCTGAAAGGCTTAAAGAAATGCCCGTTACAATAAATTATCTTAACAGGTTTAGAAGCGCCAGGCAGAAAACAGAGATTTTGCAGAATCTGTCCAATGGTAAGCTGGATATAATTATAGGGACACACCAATTGGTCAATAAAAATGTGGTTTTTAAAGATTTAGGATTATTGGTCATCGATGAAGAGCAAAAATTTGGCGTAAACGTAAAAGACAAACTCAAAACGATCTCTGCCAATGTAGATACGTTAACCTTAACGGCGACTCCGATCCCGAGAACCTTACAGTTTTCTTTGATGGCTGCGAGAGACCTGTCGGTTATTACCACTCCTCCGCCTAACAGGTACCCGATTGAAACAAATGTAGTAGGGTTTAATGAAGAAGTGATCCGTGATGCTGTTTCGTACGAAATTCAAAGAAACGGACAGGTTTTTTTCATCAATAACAGGATAGAGAACATCAAAGAAGTCGCAGGAATGATCCAGCGCCTGGTTCCGGGAGCCCGCGTAGGAATTGGTCACGGACAGATGGATGGTAAAAAGCTGGAAGAGCTCATGCTGTCTTTTATGAACGGTGATTTTGATGTTTTGGTCTCAACCACAATTATAGAAAGCGGATTAGATGTTCCTAATGCCAATACGATCTTTATTAATAATGCTCAGAATTTCGGATTGTCCGATCTGCATCAAATGAGAGGAAGAGTAGGAAGAAGCAATAAAAAAGCATTTTGCTATTTCGTCTGTCCGCCGTATTCTGCGATGACAGAAGAAGCAAGAAAGCGCATTCAGGCTTTGGAGCAGTTTAGCGAATTAGGCAGTGGTTTTAGCATTGCAATGAAAGATCTGGAAATTCGTGGAGCAGGAGATCTGTTAGGAGGAGAACAAAGCGGCTTTATTAATGAAATAGGATTTGAAACCTATCAGAAAATCATGAATGAAGCCATCGAAGAACTCAAAGAAAACGAATTTAAAGATTTGTATGAGGACGAAAATAAAACGGAGATCAAAGAATATGTAAAAGAAATACAGATCGATACAGATTTTGAACTGTTGTTTCCAGATGAATACATCAATAATATTTCTGAACGATTGAACCTCTATAATGAATTAAGCCTGATTAAAGACGAAGAAACACTTCTCGCATACGAAAATAAGCTGACAGACAGATTCGGACCTTTGCCCAAACAGGCAAGATCGCTTCTTAACAGCATCAAGATCAAATGGATCGCATCGCAGTTCGGGATAGAAAAATTAGTAATGAAACAAAGCAAGATGATCGCTTATTTTATTTCAGACCAGCAATCGGATTTTTATAATTCGGAAAAATTCCGTCAGGTGCTGCAATTTGTCCAGAACAATCACAATTTATGTAAGATGAAAGAAAAACAAACGCCGAATGGTCTGCGGCTGCTGCTTACTTTTGAGAATGTAAGATCTGTAAACAAAGCATTAGAATTATTGAAGATGGTATAAAAAAAGAGCGATCAATTGATCGCTCTTTTTCTTATAGTGTATATTTTGTAGGATCCGACACCTATTCCCAGAATTAATAATAATATAATGTTACTATCTATAGGGATAGAACCACATGGATTTGGACCGCCACTATTATAATAAGCATCACATTTTGATGAACAAATAGCATATTCCGATTCTTGTCCAATATATGGAAGACCAGTATCTTCATCTATCATCTCCTCACAACATTCACAAAAATCTTCACCACCAGGTTGGGCAAATCCCCAACTAAAGCTAAAAAGCAATACTATAATAAAAAAAACTTTCTTCATTTTAAATTTCATAGGCGGTAAAAGTAAAAAAAAAATCAGCAGTAAAAAAATTTTATCCGTTTATTGTTGATTTAGTAACAGTTAAGAATATTATTTCAATTAACCGTAAGGCTATTTTGCTATTGTTCAATTTTGTTAAACGTATTTTCCGTGTCAATAGATCACTTTTTTGGTGACAACCCTACCTTTCGTAAGAGTTATTCTTACGATCAAGGGCTGTCGGTTCAGTACCACATCTGGAAGGCGTACGTTGCTGCTTTCTATTCTGCCTGTGTCTGCAACCAGTCGTCCTAACATATCATAAACTTGTACACTGGCCAAAGGCTCCGATATCGATTTAATGACCAATCCATTGTCTTTTTTGAATACGATCACTCTTTGTGCAACAGTATTAAAATCGTCATTGCTTAGATTTTCCTGCGGAGTGTATCTCAGGACAAACCTTTCGTTGAATGTACCGGGACCAGAGGTAAAGGTATACGCTGTGGCTTTCAGATCATGAACGATGTTAAGGTCCTTGTCTTCCAGATAAATCTCCTGACCGTTAAACAATCCGTCCAGATGGTCGATGGCTATTTGATGCAATCCTGTAAAATTGGTATTAAAACCTAAAGGCACCTGATCCTGGTTTGAAAAAGGTAATGCTCTGCCTTGTATGGTATATGATTTATCATTTATGATAGAATATAATCCCAGTTTGCTGCCTCCTAGCTTTTCTCCATCGTACCCATTATCATAATCATTGGTTGCATTTTGGAGGTAACCTACCAGTATCTGATTGAACCCTGCGGCATTGT
>CAZSOC010000047.1:8712-19707 GCA_964608415.1 uncultured Flavobacterium sp. | reverse complement strand
TCCGGAGGAGAAAAAGTACGTTGTATGTTGTCTCGAATGATGATGGAAAGAGCTAACGTCTTAATGTTGGACGAGCCGACTAATCATTTGGACCTGGAATCTATTACTGCTTTTAATAATTCATTAAAAAACTTTAAAGGATCTGTGATATTAACTACTCATGATCATGAGTTTGCACAAACAGTCGGTAATAGAATTATAGAACTTACGCCCAAAGGAGTAATAGATAGATATATGACCTTTGATGATTATCTTGATGATCCAAAAATTCAAGAGCTAAGAAAGAAAATGTATAATATGTAAAAACAAAAAATCAGGATTTAAATCCTGATTTTTTGTTTTAATTTTAAATTTTTTCAGAATAATCATAGTTTATCATCCATTGTACTCCAAATTTATCTGTGAGCATTCCATACAGAGCTCCCCAGAACATTTTTTGTAATGGCATTCCTATTGTACCATCCTGAGCTAACTTTTCAAACAAGGTTGTAGCTTCTTCTTCAGAAGTTACATTTATAGAAATAGAGAAATTGTTCCCGAAAGATACTTGTGGCATAATTGAAGGTACGTCGGTGCCCATCAGTACATTATTTCCTACAGGTAATGCAACGTGCATGATTTGATTTTGTTCTTCTTCGGCTATTTCTTCACATCCGGGAGAATCTTTAAATCTTTGAAAAACTTCAAATTCTCCGCCAAAAACAGATTGATAAAATAAAAATGCTTTTTCGGTATTTCCGTTGAAATTAAGATAAGGGTTAATTTGTAACATTGCTTTACTTTTTTAATTATATAAAATTCGAAATTTGATTGATATTTCAAAACTACGATAATCTATGATATGCAAAAATGGTTGATAACGTCAAAATAAGGGGGTGTTTAGGACATTCTTTTTTATATTTGTAATTCTCATTTAAAGATATGAAAGTAGCAATATTATTAACTCAGCAACACAGATTATTAAGTGTTGCCGCGATCCAGGACTTTTTTCAATCGGTAAATTCTTTTTATATAGAAGAAGACAAAGAACCATTTTTTGATATCAAACTTATTTATGCCGATCAAAAAATGAAAATACAGTACAGTGATTTTTCTTTATCATCGATTAAAGAAAAAGATAAAATGGATATTGTTTTAATTCCTGCTTTCAAAAATGATGATATGTCGGAAGGGATTAAGTCTAATATGGACTTTATTTCTTTTATAATAGATCAATACAAAAATGGAGCAGCTCTTGCCAGTTTTTGCACCGGCTCTTTTTTGCTGGCAGCTACAGGTTTATTAGATAATAATCCGGCAACCACTCATATTAATGCAAAATATGCTTTTCAGAAATTTTTTCCTCATGTATTGCTTCAACCCGATGAAGTTGTAACTCAATCCAATAATCTTTATACGAGTGGAGGAGCAACCAATACTTTTCATCTATTGATAAGACTGGTCGAAAATTTTTGCAGTAGAAAAATGGCTCTTCGTGTAGCAAAAATATTTTCGATAGATATAGATAGAAAATCACAAACATATTTTGGGACTTTTTTGCCTGATGAAAATCACAATGATGAAATTGTAAAAAAGACTCAGCAACAAATCAGAATAAAATATAAAACAGCTAATACTATAGAAGAGATTGTCTCCGGGATTCCTGCGAGCAGGAGAAATTTGGTTAGAAGGTTCAAACAAGTTACCGGCTTGACCCCGATAGAATATTTACAAAAAACAAGAATAGAAGTAGCTAAATCATTGTTGGAAAATTCCAATCAAAATATAATAGAAATTATGTATGAGTCCGGATATAATGATTTGAAATCCTTTAGATTGGTTTTTAAAAAAAATGTAGGGATGACACCAACAGCTTACAGAGAGAAATTTTACAATTAATAAAATTATAAGATAATGAGAATTGCCTGTTAACTTTCAAAAATTAATCCTTAATTTTACACACCAAACAACACAGCACTATGAGTCAAAAAATATTGCTAACTTCCAAAGAAATCAATATCATACTTAATCGTTTGGCTTGTCAATTGATCGAAAAGCACTTAGACTTTTCGAATACTGTATTAATCGGGATTCAACCAAGAGGTACATTTCTGGCAGATCGTTTGTTGCAATTACTCCGTGAAAATTATCAGATAAAAGAAATTCAGATGGGATATCTGGATATAACTTTTTTCAGGGACGATTTCAGAAGAGGAGATAAGCCATTGGAGGCCAATAAAACCAAGATAGATTTTTTGGTAGAAGGAAAAAAAGTAATTTTTATTGATGATGTTTTATATACAGGTAGAAGTATTCGTTCTGCACTTACTGCTATTCAGTCTTTTGGAAGACCGTCAGAAATAGAATTATTAGTTCTTATTGATAGAAGATTTAGCAGACATTTACCAATTCAGCCCGATTATCGCGGTCGCCAGGTGGATGCTATAAATAATGAAAAAGTAAAAGTAAACTGGAAAGAGAACGAAGGAGAAGATGTTGTTTTTTTAATTACAAATTAGAATTTCTAAAACAAAAAAATGAAAGAATTAAGTGTAAATCATCTATTAGGAATTAAATACATCACCAGGAATGATATAGATTTAATATTTGAAACGGCAGATCAGTTTAAAGAAGTTATTAACCGGCCAATTAAAAAAGTTCCTTCACTTAGAGATATTACCATTGCAAATATCTTTTTCGAAAACAGTACAAGAACCAAGCTTTCCTTTGAGTTGGCTCAAAAAAGGCTTTCGGCAGATGTTATAAGTTTTTCTGCAGCCCAATCTTCTGTAAAAAAAGGAGAAACACTCATCGATACTGTCAATAATATATTAGCAATGAAGGTAGATATGGTAGTAATGAGACATTCCAGTCCGGGAGCTGCTTATTTTCTTTCTAAAAACGTAAGTGCAAGTATAGTCAATGCTGGTGATGGAGCACATGAGCATCCTACTCAGGGACTTTTGGATAGTTTTACTATTAGAGAAAAATTGGGAGAAGTAGCAGGAAAAAATGTAGTAATTGTAGGAGATATATTACATTCAAGGGTAGCATTGTCAAATATCTTTGCTTTACAAAAATTAGGAGCCAATGTAAAAGTTTGTGGTCCGCAAACCTTAATTCCGCGTTATATAGAATCTCTTGGAGTTAAAGTAGAACCCAATTTAAGAAAAGCTTTAGAATGGTGTGATGTAGCCAATATGCTTCGTGTTCAGAATGAAAGAATGGAGGTTAACTATTTCCCTTCAACAAGAGAATATACACAACAATATGGGGTAGATAAAGCTTTGCTGGATTCGCTGAACAAAGAAATTATAATCATGCATCCCGGACCAATCAATCGTGGAGTAGAAATTTCATCTGATGTGGCAGATTCTGATCAGTCGGTTATTCTTGATCAGGTTGAAAATGGAGTTGCAATACGTATGGCTGTAATTTATCTTTTGGCTTCAAAAATTAAATAGCCTAAATATATTCGGATCATCAAATAAAACTTACTATTTTTGATTTTCAACGATTATAATTATTTCAAATGCAAAAAGAAACAAAAGGTCATACAATATATTTAAAGGCAATTACAGCAAGATCATTGGATCTTATCGACAAAATATCTAATGAGCAGGAGCAATTAGTTGTACAGAATTTAATTATCGATTTGTCTTTAGATAAAGAACTCAATATCGATGCGATCAAAGCATTTTTACCAATAGCAAAGATGTTCAAAAAAGCCAAAAAATCTTTTGTGATCATAGCATCAGATATTAATTTTACAAAAGTGCCGGCATCGGTCAATGTGGTTCCCACACTTGTCGAAGCCGAAGATCTTATCGATATGGAAGAAATCGAAAGATATCTGGGATTCTAATCACAACTCAAAATGAATCTAACCATATTAGGCTGTTATGCTGCAACACCACGTACTATTACCAATCCTACTGCTCAGGTTATAGAGATCGGCAACCGGTTGTTTCTTATAGATTGTGGTGAAGGAACACAGGTTCAGATGAGAAAGAATAAGATTAAATTTACAAAAATCAATCATATATTTATTTCTCATTTACATGGTGATCATTTTTTTGGATTAATAGGTCTGATTTCTACTTTTTCGTTGCTCAACAGAAATAACGATTTGCACATTCACGGACCAAAAGGAATTAAAGAAATTATTATTTTACAACTCAAATTATCCAATTCCTGGACAGGATACAATCTTTATTTTCACGAACTTCAATCTCAGGAAAGTGAAGTGGTTTATGAAGACGAAAAAGTTATAATAAAAACGATCCCATTGCAACACCGTATATATACCAACGGGTTTTTATTTCAGGAAAAACCAGCCGAAAGAAAACTTAATATACAAGCAATTCAGAAATACGAAATAGATATTTGTTATTATCAAAACATCAAAAACGATAAAAATATCACTCTGGAAAACGGGACGGTTATCAACAATTCTCAACTTACTTTCGATCCTGAACCTCCAAAAAGTTATGCATTTTGTTCAGATACGATTTATAACGAAAAAATTATTCCTATCATTCAAAATGTAGATGTGCTCTACCATGAGTCGACTTTTTTAGATTCTGAAGAAGGATTGGCAGAAAAAACAATGCATTCTACAGCCCGACAAGCTGCCAAAATAGCACAAAAAGCCAATGTAAAATATTTAATTCTCGGACATTATTCTACCAGATATGATGATATAGATGTTTTCAGGAAAGAAGCCGAAACCGTTTTTTCAAACATACTTCTGGCAGAAGACTCAAAATCATTTCAATTCTAATAAAAAGTTTCAACAGGAGTAAATCGTTTGTTTTTTATTAGGTTTTCGTTATCCCGATTTTACCGTAATTTCTGTAAAAAATATTTTCACAGAATGGTTTTTATTTCAATCAGGACTGAAAATAAAACTATTTTCTTATCAAAAATCTTAGTAAATTAGCCTGGAAAAACACTAAGATATGAATCAAGATTTGAGCGATTACAGAAAATCTTATGAGAAAAGCGAATTACTCGAAGATCAAATCCCCGAAAATCCAATTAAGTTATTTCATAAATGGTTCCATGAAGTAGATTTTGGATCGACAGAAGAAGCCAATGCAATGACATTATCAACTTTCGGATTAGATAATTATCCTAAATCCAGAGTAGTTCTGCTTAAACAATTTTCAGACAAAGGATTTGTTTTTTTTACTAACTATGAATCAGAAAAAGGAAAAGCAATAGCAAACAATCCTAATGTTTGTTTGTCTTTTTTCTGGCAAAGTTTTGAAAGACAGGTAATCATAAAAGGAAAAGCAGAAAAAATAAGCAGAGAAGAATCGCAGGCATATTTTTCTTCCCGACCGGAAGGAAGCCGGTTAGGAGCAATTGTATCCAAACAAAGCCAGGTAATTTCGTCAAGGGAATATTTAGACCAGAAACTAGAAGAAGCAAATCAACATTTTCAAGGAAAAGAAATATCCATGCCGGAATATTGGGGCGGGTATATTGTTATTCCTCAACAAATAGAGTTTTGGCAAGGAAGAGCAAACAGATTGCACGATAGAATAAGATTTAATAAATCAGAACAAAATAGCTGGAAGATAGAAAGGTTATCTCCATAAAATAGAATTAACAATATTTTTAAGGATAGTATTAAAATTTTTCTTAAATTTAGTTTCCTGCAAATAATTTTTTTAATTTGAAATTAAATGAAAAACCTTATCATTATAAGACATGCGAAATCCTCATGGGATGCTCCACTGCAAGATATAGACAGACCTCTTGCCATGAGAGGAATTAATGATGCCCATTTGATTTCATCAAAAATTATGGAAATTTTACCAAGAACATTTATAATCTGGTCCAGTCCGGCTAAACGAGCCTCAGAAACAGCTATAATTTTTACACAAAATATTTCATGCCCAATAGAAAGTATCGTATATAAAGATGAACTTTATACTTTTGACTTAAGTCAATTTGAAAAAGTAGTAAAATCCTTTAGTAACGAATACGATTGTGTGATTGTGTTTGGTCATAATGATGCAATTACCGGTTTTGTAAACAAATACGGAGATACTTATATTGATAATGTTCCAACTACAGGATTAATTTCGATGAATTTTAATACTAATAATTGGCAAAATCTTGAAAAAGGGAATATTTCTAAAACCCTCTTCCCAAAGCATTTTAGATAATAATGACAGACAATAGATATACTGATAGGGAAAAAAGCTGGCTTTCCTTCAATGCACGTGTATTACAAGAAGCAGCAGATTCATCGGTTCCTGTTTTGGACCGATTGAGATTTTTAGGTATTTTTTCTAACAATCTTGACGAATTTTTCAGAGTACGGTTTGCAGCAATTCGCAGATTGAGTTTAGAAGGATATTCGGGAGAAAATGTTTTAGGCGGAGCAACTGCAGATAAACTTTTGAAAGAAATAACTTCAATTGTAATTCAGCAACAATCAGAAAGTTTACGAATTCTCAGTATTATAGAAAAAGAGCTTAAATCTGAAAACATTTTTATTATTGATGAAAGTGAAATTTCCAGAGATCAGGAAAATTATATCAAAGATTTTTACATTCAAAAAGTAAGCCCGGCGTTGGTTACAATTATTTTGAATGACCTGGCAGAATTTCCCACATTAAAAGATACTTCTGGTTATCTGGCTATAAAACTAGTTATGAAACCAGTGGCAAAATCATCTATTTTGGGAATGACTAAGGCTAAACCGGAAATCCGGTATGCTTTGATCGAAATTCCAACAACAATTAATAGATTTGTCGTATTACCATCAAGTAACGAAAAACAGTATATTATTCTTCTTGATGATGTTATAAGGTATAACCTGAATAATATATTTAATATTTTCGACTATGAGAGTATTGAAGCTCATATGATAAAAATCACCCGTGATGCAGAACTGGAAATAGATTCTGATCTGAGTAAAAGTATGCTCGAAAAAATTGCAAGCGGTGTAAGAGAGAGAAGAATAGGAGAACCCGTAAGGTTTGTTTATGATCAGTCTATAGGTAAAGATACATTGGAGTTTTTTCTGCAAAAAATGAATATTCATTCATCTGATAGTATAATTCCAGGAGGAAGATACCATAACCGACGGGATTATATGAATTTTCCCAATTTAGGAAGATATGATTTACTGTATCAGTCTAATGTTCCTTTACCTGTAGAAGGATTGAGTCTTGAAGGAAGTATTTTAGAAAAAATAAAACAGAAAGATTATTTGGTACATGCACCATACCAATCTTTTTCTTATATAGTAAAATTTTTGCGTGAAGCTGCCTTGGATCCAAAAGTTACAGAAATAAAAATCACATTGTATCGTTTGGCCCGAAATTCCCAAATTGTGAGTTCGTTGATTAATGCTGCTAAAAATGGAAAAAAAGTAACGGTTCAAATAGAATTACAGGCTAGATTTGACGAAGCAAGTAATATCTATTATTCAGAAATTATGCAAACCGAAGGAATTAACCTCATTTTCGGGATAAAAGGGTTAAAAGTACATTCTAAAGTTTGTTTGATAGAACGAATGGAAGAAGGAAAAATGAAACGCTACGGAATTATTTCTACCGGGAATTTTAACGAATCTACAGCAAAAGTCTATACAGATGTTTCCTTATTGACCTATCATCAAAAAATTCTGAAAGATGTTTCAAAGATTTTTGATTTTTTTGACATCAATTACAGATTACATAGATATAAACACCTTATTGTTTCCCCTCATTATTCTCGTTCCAGATTTATTAAATTAATCGACCGGGAAATAATGAATGCCAATTTAGGCAGATCGGCATATATTAAATTAAAGATGAATAGTCTGTCGGATTTTAAAATGATAGATAAATTATATGAAGCAAGCAGGGCAGGAGTCGAGATCCAATTACAGATAAGAGGCATTTGTTCTTTGATTCCTGGAGTGAAAGGAATGAGTGAAAATATAAAAGCTATTAGTATACTCGATAATTATTTAGAACATTCCAGAATATATATATTTGGTAACGATAATGATCCCGAAGTATTTATATCTTCAGCAGATTTTATGACCAGAAATTTAGACGGAAGAGTAGAAGTGACCTGTCCTATTTATGATAATGAAATTAAACAGGAACTAATAGACATTTTTGACATTGGATGGAAAGGAAATGTGAAAGCAAGAATACATTCAGAAAAGTTGGATAATAAATACAGAATTAGACAAAATAACAGTGTTTTTAGAGCTCAACATCAGATGTACAATTATTATCGTGATAGGCTTGATGTAATAACAGAGAGTTTGTAATTAAATAAAAAATAACCCTATAATCTATTTTAATGCTTACTATTAAAAAATATGCTGCAATTGATATTGGATCTAACGCAATGAGATTATTGATTGCAAATATTATTGAAGAACCCGGTAAAGAAACTCAATTTAGTAAAAGCTCACTAGTCCGTGTTCCTATTAGGTTAGGGCAGGACGCATTTACTGTAGGTGAAATTTCTCAGGAAAATATCGACAGAATGATAGACGCAATGAAAGCTTATAAATTGCTGATGAAAGTCCATAAAGTTGAAAAATATATGGCTTGCGCAACTTCTGCAATGAGAGAAGCATACAACGGACAGGAAGTTGCGGAATTGATCAGTGAAAAAGCAGGTATTAAAATTGATATTATAGATGGTAAAAAAGAAGCATCCATAATTGCTTCAACAGATTTATTACATTTATTGAAAAAAGAAGAAACCTATCTTTTTGTAGATGTTGGTGGAGGAAGCACAGAGTTTTCTTTATTTAATAATGGAAAAATTGTTGCATCAAAATCTTTTAAAATTGGAACAGTGAGATTGATCAACAATATGGTTAATGATATTGTTTGGCAGGAAATTGAAAAATGGATCAAATCTATAACGGCAGAATATGAACAGGTTATATTAATTGGATCCGGGGGGAATATTAATAAATTATTTAAAATGTCAGGAAAACTTCAAGATAAACCGTTGACGTTTATGTACATTAATTCACAATTTTCCATGCTAAATAGTTTGAGTTACGAACAAAGGATTTCCACATTGGGGCTTAATGCGGATCGTGCAGACGTAATTATCCCGGCTACCAAGATTTATCTCAATGCAATGAAATGGAGTGGGGCAAGACATATTTATGTACCCAAAATAGGACTTTCTGACGGAATTGTAAAAGCAATATATTATGGAAAGATATAATTTTAGATATCCAAATCGAAAGTTTTTTTAAGAATTTCTAAAGCAGGGTTAATTTCTCTCATTCTATTGTAACGATCTTGTGGCGTATAAACTCTTCGTGTATCCATGGTTTCATTTACAATTACTTCTATATTGATGTCATGATTATGTAATTTTCCTCGTAAATATCCTAATAATTCAAGTTTAGCACTTTCAAAATCAGACTTGGAACTTTCATTAGGCAATTCGTGAAAAATAGTCGTGCCTTTTAATTTCGGATCATTCATCAATAACAATGATTCCATAATCTTTTGCCCTTTATCACCCATTTTCTGAGCAAATTTATTCCATTGAAGCAATAGGTCAGTTTCTGTAAAATGTTCTGTAGGAAGTTTTACAGTTTCTTTTACCGATCCTTTAAAATTTTGTTCTAATTCTTTCTTTTTCCTGATACTGGAAAGAGATAAAGCAGAAACTTTTGGTGTAGTATCTATCGCTTTTGTTTCGATTGTAGCAGTAAGAACGGGTCTTTTTACTTCGATAGGAGAAGAATTAGGCACTGTTTCTGGATGAGAAACTTCAATATCCAAAACCCTTTCGAAGAAAAATTTAGGCGGAATTATAAAACCGTCAACTTTTTTTTTTCTCCATCAAAAGTGATAGAGGCAATCTGCATCAAACATAATTC
Organism: uncultured Flavobacterium sp.; assembly: GCA_964608415.1. Classification (GTDB taxonomy): domain Bacteria; phylum Bacteroidota; class Bacteroidia; order Flavobacteriales; family Flavobacteriaceae; genus Flavobacterium. Next base: position 9,851 of record CAZSOC010000047.1, on the reverse strand, counting down.
GACCAATAATCGTTGATTTTGACTTGATTTGTATTTCAAATCACAATCATTTGCCAGTTCAATCCCTTTTAATAAAAATTCTTGTGAAGCATTTTGGGTTTGTTGTAAATACAATTTTTGAGCTTCTTCTCCAATTTCTAACAAAGTAATTGTTTGTGGCGTCTGTGCAACCAGTAAATCTCTGAAATGAGATGCCAATCCCGAAATGAAGTGATGACCATCAAAACCTTTGGATAAAATATCATTATATGCTATCAATACTTCCGGAATTTTATTTTCTAATAAAAGAGTGGTTATATTGATATAAGTTTCGTAGTCTAAAACATTTAAATTTTCTGTAACTGCTTGTCTTGTAAGATTTTTTCCGCTAAAAGAAACCACTCTGTCAAAGATAGAAAGTGCATCTCTCATAGCACCATCTGCCTTTTGAGCAATAATATGCAATGCATCATCCTCGTAAGCTATTCCTTGATTTTCAGCAACTTCTGCCAAATGATTTTTAGCATCCTTAACCGTAATTCTCTTAAAATCAAAAATCTGACAACGAGAAAGTATCGTTGGAATGATCTTGTGCTTTTCGGTCGTCGCCAAAATAAAAATTGCGTGTTTTGGCGGTTCTTCCAAAGTTTTTAAGAATGCATTAAATGCAGCCGAAGACAACATATGAACCTCGTCTATAATATAAACTTTATATTGACCGGTTTGTGGAGGGATCCTTACTTGATCAATCAAATTTCTAATGTCATCCACCGAGTTGTTTGATGCGGCATCCAGTTCAAAAACATTAAAAGCAAAATCCTCATTCGGATCATCATAACCGGGCTGGTTGATTTTTCGTGCCAAAATTCTCGCACAAGTAGTCTTTCCAACACCTCTGGGACCCGTAAACAAAAGAGCAGAAGCCAAATGATTGGTTTCTATGGCGTTCAGTAAAGTATTAGTAATGGCTTGTTGCCCCACCACATCTTTAAATGTTTGAGGACGGTATTTTCGAGCCGATACAACGAACTGTTCCATAGAAAAATTTGAAAAGCAAATATAGGTTTAGAAATATCAAAAAACAAATCTTAAAAAATAAATAGTTATAAAATATAAGAGGTTATTCTTCTTTTCTTCCTTTAATAAACAACTCATTTAAA
>CAZSOC010000047.1:0-8702 GCA_964608415.1 uncultured Flavobacterium sp. | reverse complement strand
CGCAGAAAGTCCGGCAACAAAAATTCCTTTTTCGCCACTGCTTGAACGAATTCCAAAAACGGTTGCTTCATCACCCGGATCACTTTCTCCTTCGTAACGGTAAACATGTTCAATTGTAAAATCATCGGGGCTGTTTATTATTTTATCTTCCTGAATATTAAAATCTACTGTATATCCTTTTTCGTTTAATTCATCCAAAGCTTTTGAAACCGTAGCATAATGATACATCTGACTTTCCATAATAATTATATTTATTTGTTTAAAGTTTAAAATTACAGTTTAAATAGGTTAATAGAATTATAGTATTTATAATCAAAGTTATAATATTAGGTGTCAATTTTTAATTTTTATAGTTGTAGCTTTGCATCGCAGACCGCCTTATCGCTTCGTTTCAGGACGAAGAGGAAAGTCCGGACACCACAGAGTAGCATAGCGGGTAACGCCCGTCGTCATGCCCAAAAGTGTGATAGGACAAGTGCAGCAGAAAGTATGTACAGGTAATGCTGTAGTGAAACCAGGTAAACTCTATGCGGTGAAATTTCAAGTATATCGGCATTTAAGGATTACTCGTCCGTTGTCGAAGGGTAGAAAGATTGAGTCAATGAGTAATTGTTGACCTAGATAAATGATAAGGGAACAATAAGTTATTATTGTTTACAGAATCCGGCTTACAGGTCTGCTTTTTTATATTGAAATTTTAAATTCTAATCCGATTTTTCGAATACTTATAATTGAAATCGAAGGATCTCCGGTAAGATATTTCCTCAATCTGCTGATGAAAACATCCATGCTTCTTCCTGTAAAAAAATCATCTGTCTGCCAAATGGTTTTTAATATAAACTCTCTTTTGAGCAATGTATTTTTATTTTGATAAAGAAATACCAGTAATGCTACTTCTTTTTCTGTAAGCCGTTGGATATTTTTTTCAAAAACCAACTCCAATCTTTCGGTATCTAAAGTATAATTGCCAATAGAAATTTTTGTTTGAATACTTGGATTCGGGAGTAGGTTTTGACTTCGTTTTAAAATATTCTGTAACCGTAAAACCAACTCGTCTGCATCAAATGGTTTTACGATATAATCGTCTGCACCAAGCTGCAAACCTCTTATTTTATCTTCTTTGAGTTGTTTGGCAGTGAGAAAAACAAAAGGAAGTAGCTTGTTTTTCTTTTTAATTTCTTCTGCCAGAGTAAAACCGTCTATTAAAGGCATCATTACGTCAAAAACGCAAATGTCAAAATAATTTTCATTGAGTAAGGTGAGTGCTTCTTCACCATTTTGAGCATGAGTAACTTCAAAAGAATAGATTTCCAAATATTGTTTCAGAACATTTGCAAAATCTAAATCATCTTCAGCCAATAAAACTTTTTTAGAATTCATATTGTTGGAAATTCTATTTTAAAAGTTGATCCATTGCCTAATTCACTAATAACTTTTATAGTTCCCTGATGTGCTTTTACGATCTGATCTACATAAAATAACCCTAGACCCAGACCTTTGGTATCGTGTATATTGTTTTTTTGAACTCTGTAAAATTTATCAAATAACATTGATTGGTTCTTTTTTGGAATACCAATTCCGTCATCCTGAATTCCAATCATAAATTGGTCATTTTCTAATCGGGTTACAACAGAGATATTTTTAGAACCATATTTTACCGCATTTTCCAATACATTGTTTAAGGCAGTGGTTAAATGAAATTTGTCCAAATGTAATTTTACATTTTTATAGTAAAATTCGTTTTGTATTTTTATATTAGGATAAGCCAATTGAAAATCGTGGATTAATTGTTCCAGAAATAAATGAGCATCTATTTTTTCTTTATGCAATTCTATTTCTTCAAAACCAAGAGAATTGGTCATTACCTGATCGATCAGGTTTTGTAATCGTTGATTCTGCCGGTTGATTGTTTCTATTATTTTTTGATGTGCTTCTTTGTTATTTATTATTTCGGGTTTGTTTAAAATTTTGGTTGTTACTGCCAAAGTTGTAAGTGGAGTTTTGAGCTCGTGAGTAATGTTGTTGATAAAATCAGTCTTGATATCACTAACTTTTTTTGATTTAAGTAAAGATTTAATTGAAATATAAAACAAACTGATTATAAGAATTATAGATAATATTGAAAATACAAATATTAAGAACATTCTGTCCCAAATGATTCCTTTCCAATTTTGTATGGAAATAAAAAGTGTATCTTCTGTGAGTAATTTATAATTAGACTTTTCAGTACTGATATTACTTGTGGTGCTAACATAATTTCTTATTAAAAAAGCGTTGTTCAACGATGCCAAGTCTCCATAAATTTTATTTTCAATAACGGGTTTTTCGGCAAAAATAGTATCCTTTTCTTCTTCATTATAAATAATAAATTTATCAAGAACGACTGCAAAATTCAATTCATATTCCGGAAAATGGTTTTCGATTTTCGATTTTAATTTTTTTGTGATCTCGGCATTAAAATCCTGTTGGAGTAACTCGGATTTCATTTGCCATTTGTGTGTTTTACCATTTAGATATTTCTGGACTAACTGGTTATAAAAAATATCTTTTTTTAGAAAAACAGTAGAGTCTATATCGCTGTAATCGTTAGAAATTTCGGCTAATTTGTTTTTGATCTCGATGCGTAACTCTTCAACTTTATAATCGTAAGCCGTTTTTACCAAATAATATTGAATTACGATTAATCCCACCAAAACCACAGCCGAAAATGCGATAAGTAAATTTATTTTTTGTTTCATTTTTATAGAAATACATTCCAAAAATAAGTTTTTATATTAGAAAAAAAAGACATTAACCCTCCATTAACCTACGATTAACTTTCGCATTCAAAATTTGATAGCACTTTTGCACTGTTACCTAATCAGTAATCGAGTTTCAATTATCATCATTATGAATATCAAAATCCTATTGCTTATGTTTCTAGTTTCAAAAGTTTTTGCCTATTCTCAAAAAATACCGGAAGATTTCGGCTATCGGCATTTATCGTTTAAATACCAAAACGACCCTGTAGATATTATCGTTATTTCTAAACCTGGAGAAGAAAAAACAGCCAAGCCACTTTTCTTGTTTTGTCAGGGAAGTTTGCCTCAACCTGTTGTGAAATACGATGAAAACGGATTATACGGTACTTTGCCTTTTGATGAAACTCCTTTTCTGGATGATTTTCATATCGTAATCATAGGAAAACCTTTTATCCCAATAATTTCAAATGTAAGCAAGCTCGGAGAAGACTTTATGTATTGGAAGGATGTCGAAAGGAAATTGCCGCCAAAAGGTTATTCTGAAAGAAACTACCTCGATTATTATGTCTTTAGAAACAATTTCATCCTCAAACAATTATTCAAGGAACGATGGGTGAGGACCTCAAAGCTTTTAGTTGCCGGACATTCAGAAGGTAGTACGATTGCTTCCAAAATGGCTTCTATCAACAAAAAAGTAACGCATCTGATTTATTCCGGAGGAAATCCTTACGGCAGGATCATGAATATTTTATCTCAAAGCCGAAGCTTCGATAACGACATATTGAACGAAGGCAGCAAAACCATCGAATATTGGAAGAAAGTGGTGGAAAATCCAGACGAAATCAATGCAACAAACGGAGATTCCAATAAAACAACTTATAGTTTTTCGCTTCCGCAGAAAGACAATTTGATAGGTTTAAAAATTCCAATTCTCGTTACGTATGGCACAAAAGATTGGTCGGCTTCCTTTAATGATTTGTTTCAAATCGAATCCATCCGGGAACGAAAGCAAAACCTATCCTTCAAAAGTTATCTGAATTTAGAACACAATTATTTTTCCATCAATAAAAAAGAAACTGTAAATCAGGAAGTTTACAATTGGGATAAAATTGCTTCGGATTGGTTGAATTGGTTGGAAGAAACAAAATAAGGAAAATAAAGTACAGCTATGCGAAACCAAGAATTGGTCTAAAACTTTCTTTTTTTCAGTACCTAATGTGGTAAAAATTAATCCGTGAAATTCGTGTCAAAACTACCCTTCATCACTATCAAAATCATCACTAACCTCTTCAGTCTCCTCAGCATTCAATTCAAAGAAACTAAAAAACGAACCGCCATAACTCTTCTGGAAAGAAAGATGTTCTAATTTTTCCAGTTTGGTATATTTAGAATGTTCTATAATTAACATTCCTTCTTCACGAATGAGGTTACGGTCGAAAACCGTTTTTATGATTTTTTCAAAAGATTGCTGATCCAATCCATACGGAGGATCGGCAAAAATCACATCAAATTGTTGGTTGCAGGAATCTAGGTATTTATAAACATCACTTTTGATTGCATGGATATTAAAATCAAATTCTGAGGCGGTTTGTTTGATAAATTTTACACAACCAAAATCGCCATCTACCGACGTAATATCTTCGCAACCGCGAGATCCAAACTCGTATGAAATGTTGCCGGTTCCCGAAAAAAGATCCAGAACTTTTAATTCGGAAAAATGAAAATGATTATTCAAAACATTAAACAGTGCTTCTTTACTCATATCTGTTGTTGGACGAACAGGCAGATTTTTCGGAGGTGAAATTCTTCGACCTTTGTATTTTCCTGAAATTATTCTCACGAGTTAAAAAGTATGAAATGTTGCCTGATAATTTCTTGTGAAAAATCAGTAGAAAGCTGTAAATTCTCCTGTATAAGTAAGGAAGTATGCCGGACATATTTGTATGCTATCCTGAAATTTTCATCTTCTTCAGAAATTTTACCAAATAAATGTAATTTACATATTTCAGGATTCAATTGTAATTCTTCAATAGTAAAAAGTAAGTAATAGATAAAATCGATTGAAGTGATGTATTCAAAACAATTGTATAATATCAATTGTTGATTTTGCACTACAATAATTTCAAATTTTCCGTCAGAAAAATGCACAAAAACTTGTGTTTCATCTATATTTTTAGAAAGCTCCAAAATTTTGTTTACCAAAACCGTACTCGAATGTTTGTAATCAAAACTCTCAAATTGATCCAGCAAAAAATTATTAATATTTATATATGGTACATAAACAGTATTCATCTGATGCTGTGGTAATTCATCAAAAGTAAAAAAATCGGTTTCAAAAACTTTGGTGTTATATTGCAGGTAACTTCCCAGTAAATCCTCTTCAAATAAAGCAACAGGAACGAAAGTACTCAAATTATTATCGTGAATTACAGTAACTTCGTCATAATCTTTGGACAAATCTCCAAAACTATTAAAAGCAATTTTATAACCCTCTTCAACACTTAAAACTCCGGGAAATTCCGAAAACAAAATTTCCTTCACGTTCAAAATCTTATTTTGAAGTATATCAAAAATACCAAAAGAAAACCCCTTCAATCCTACGTTCAGGATCAATTTTTTATAATTTTTGTCGGTAATATTTACGTTTAAACCCATAAAAAAAGCAACTATTGGCAAACTTACAATTTTTTTAACTCATTCTTTTTTTTCGGAGCAAAAACTTCAGTCAGCTTTCTAACCTTCGACTCAAAAGCTTGTTTTTTTATTACACTTTTATACCAATATTGTGTAGAAGCATAACGAATAATTTTGTCACAGATTCACAGATTTAAAAATCAATCCGCGAAAAATCCGTGTAATCTGTGGCAAAGACAACTCAATTTTTTCATTTGTATTGTATAAAAAATAATCTGTGAATCAGTGGCAAAAAAACACAATGAAATCTACTAACTTTGCCTTAAATACATTTCAATGATTTCTGCCAAATTCTACAAAATATTAAGTCAAAATTTCCCGTTTAACCCAACCTACAAGCAGGATATATTTTTCCAGCAAATTGCAGAATTCATCACTAACGAAAACCAGGACGAAATTTTTGTCCTGAAAGGATATGCCGGAACCGGAAAAACAACCGTAATTTCAAACATAGTTAACAATCTTGTAGAAGTCAAAAAAAAGTATGTATTATTGGCACCAACAGGCCGTGCCGCAAAGGTAATTGCCAATTATTCCAACAAGCCGGCTTTTACCATTCATAAAAAAATATACTTTCCCAAAAAAGGAGCAGGAGGAGGCGTGACCTTTACGATGCAGCAAAACAAGCACAAAAACACCATCTTCATTGTCGATGAATCTTCTATGATCTCCGATTCAGACTCTAATGATAAGATGTATGAAAACGGTTCATTACTGGATGATCTTATTTTTTATGTCTACACCGGACAAAATTGCAAGATGATCCTGCTTGGTGATACAGCCCAGCTTCCACCCGTAAATATGGATGTTTCACCCGCCCTGAACATCGATTCACTTTCTATGAATTACGATAAAGAAGTAAAATCCATCGAGCTCGACGAGGTAATGCGTCAGGAAGAAAACTCAGGAATTCTCTTCAATGCAACCGAACTCCGGGATTTATTAAAGGACGATTTATACGATACTTTTCAGTTTCAATTAAAAGGCTTCAAGGATATTGTCCGCCTCACGGATGGCTATGATATTCAGGACGCTATTAATTCCGCTTATAGCAATTACAGTATCGAAGACACCGCTTTTATTGTCCGTTCCAATAAAAGGGCGAACCAATACAACCAGCAGATCCGCACCAGAATATTAGACAAGGAAAGCGAATTATCAACGGGAGATTTCCTGATGGTCGTAAAAAATAATTACTTTTGGCTCAAGGAAACCGATGAGGCAGGATTTATTGCCAATGGCGATATCATCGAGGTTTTGGAACTATTTGGCATTATGGAACTCTACGGATTCAAATTTGCAAAGGTCAAAATCAGGATGGTCGATTATCCGAATCAGATTCCGTTTGAAACTATTCTTTTATTGGACACTATTACAAGCGAATCTCCGTCCTTGACCTATGAAGAATCCAACCGATTGTATCAGGAAGTGATGAAGGATTACGAAAATGAAACTACCAAATACAAAAGGTTCCAAAAAGTAAAGGAGAACGAGTTTTTCAATGCCTTGCAGGTCAAGTTTTCCTATGCCATAACCTGCCACAAATCGCAAGGAGGACAATGGAACACCGTTTTTATTGAACAACCGTATTTGCCGGACGGCATCAATCGGGATTATGTAAGATGGTTATACACCGCCATCACAAGAGCAAAAGATAAATTATATTTGATAGGATTTAAGGATGAATATTTTATTGATAATTAATTCAAATAACTTAGCGATTTAGATACTCAGTAACTCAGCAACTCAAAAAATGAAAACAATAGCCGTCATACCAGCCCGATATGCTTCCACAAGATTTCCGGCAAAATTAATGCAGGACTTGGGAGGCAAAACCGTTATTTTAAGAACCTATGAAGCCAGTGTTGCCACAGAATTGTTCGACGATGTATTTGTAGTAACCGATTCCGATTTGATTTATAACGAAATCATTTCAAACGGAGGGAAAGCTATAATGAGTATAAAAGAACATGAATCAGGAAGCGACCGGATTGCCGAAGCCGTTGCCGATATTGATGCCGATATCGTAGTAAACGTGCAAGGCGATGAACCTTTTACAGAAAGAGGTCCGTTGGAACAAGTGTTATCCGTTTTTAAAAACGACCCCGATAAAAAGATAGATTTGGCTTCGTTGATGTGCGAAATCACTAATGAAGACGACATCAATAATCCCAACAATGTAAAGGTTGTGGTAGATCAGAATGATTTTGCATTGTATTTTTCACGTTCTGTAATTCCTTATCCAAGGGAAAAAAATGTAGGTGTTCGTTATTTTCAACACATCGGGATTTACGCTTTCCGCAAACAGGCCATTATGGATTTTTACAGCCTTCCGATGAAATCTTTGGAAGCATCCGAAAAATTGGAACAATTGCGTTACCTCGAATTCGGAAAACGCATCAAGATGGTCGAAACTACTCACGTCAGTATTGGCATTGATACTTTCGAGGATTTAGAAAAAGCAAGGAAAAAATACAAAAGGTAAATCTTTAGAATGAATTATTTATTCTTTATAAATTTAAAGTGATTTTCTTTTAAACCATCGGGTAAGTCTGCCGTTTGTAGGATAACTTCTTTCTTTGGTGATATTATTAAAAACTAATGCTACAACAAAAAGAATGATCGTTCCGGTAAGTACAGGAGAAAAGACATAAAAATACCCTAATGATTTTATTTTTTCAGTACCTATTACGGCTATTAATGCTGTTGCACCACCTGGTGGATGAAGGGTTTTGGTTAACTGCATAAAAACAATTGAAAGAGAAACGGATAATGCGGCAGCAAGCCAAATAATATCTGGAAATAGTTTGTATACAGTTACCCCAATAAATGCAGAAATTAAATGTCCGCCAATTAAGTTTCTCGGTTGCGCCAAAGGACTTTGTATGGCTCCATAAATTAAAACGCTGGATGCTCCGAAAGAACCTATCAAAAAAATATTCTCAAGCTGAGGCAGATACTGTGATTGAAAAAAAGCGATAAGTGCCACTCCGGAAAACGCTCCGATGAAAGACCAAAAATTTTCTTTATGATCTATTAGAGTTTCCTTATAAATTACATATTTGGAAATTCTAATTGTTCTTTTAATCTTTCTTTTGATCACTTATGAGATGTATTTTTTATAAAATGAAAAACAATTCGTTTATTAGTGTGCAAAAGTCATATCATCTTAAATATAAAAACCCCGGAATTACCGAGGTTTCAATACTATTGATACTGTTTTAGCATCCTATGTTGTGACCTCGACTGGATTCAAACCAGTAACCT
>CAZSOC010000046.1:12964-19720 GCA_964608415.1 uncultured Flavobacterium sp. | reverse complement strand
TGTTACCATCGGCATTGTCAGGTGCTACAATTCCTTGCAATATCGACTGTCCGTCCGCTCCATCGGCTCCGGCTGCGCCTGTTGCTCCTTTGATATTTCCTGTTCCTGTCCAGATTCCGCCTACTTTTTCGTAAACATCGCCGGTTAAGGTATCTATATATGTATCGCCGTTGTTACCATCGGCATTGTCAGGTGCTACAATTCCTTGCAATATCGACTGTCCGTCCGCTCCATCGGCTCCGGCTGCGCCTGTTGCTCCTTGAGAACCTCTTAAATCTTCTGTTGTAGAAGTAGAACCATCAGAATATGTAAAAGTAACAATTCCCGTTGTTGGATTGTAAATTCCGCTAACTACACTAACCCCATCCTGACCGTTTTGTCCATTCTGTCCATTTTGCCCTGCCGGTCCTATAAGGTTAATTGTAGTAAATGAAGTCCCATCTGTATAATGAAATGTAATTGTTCCATCTCCATTATCTACGGTGTTTTGAACACCAACTCCATTTGATCCAGAAGGAATCGTAATTGTTACAGGAATTCCTTCTTCATTGGTATAAGTAAACGTTCCGTTACCATTATCAATAATTTGAGTTATTGTCTCCGCATTTTTTACTGCTGAATCAAAGTTTAATACAATCGGATTTCCATTTTCGTCTATATAAACTAAATTACCGAATGCATCGAATGCGATTGTAGTAATAGTTTCAGCACTTTTAACTAATTGGACAATATTAACTACTGTTTCATCCCCATTCTCATCTTTATAAGTAATTGTATTCTCTTCAGGATCATACACTAATGTAGTAAGTGTTTCATTAAACACCTGATCCTGAGATGATATAATTTTATTCCATCTATTATCCAGCCAGAAATAATAACCTGGTGTAATATCATTGGCCGTATTGATATTATATACTAATAAACTTTCGACATTTCCATTAGTAATAGTTTCTGTATCGGTAGTACTCAACAAAGGGACCTGAGGTATTAAAATACCTCGATCACTTGAAACCACATGCAATTGTGTAGATTTATCAGGGTTATCTGTTCCTATACCAACCTGGGCATTTGCTACTAAACCTATCAATGACAGTGTTATAGTAGCCAGTAATTTCGGGTTCATAATTAAATAATTTTTGGACATCGTTATATGCTTTTAAAGAATATTATTTTTTAGTTTTTTGATAGATCATCGGATTGGTTATCAGCTTACCAGATATAGGATCTACAGCCTGTGTATCTTCATTGTTATTTTCATTCGGATCATATTGTGCTCCTCCCACAGTTGCCGTATTGGTATGCACCACCCCTATTCCTTTTGGCAACACTTTCGCCTTGAAAGTACGTGTAATAACACTACCGTTAGCAATGCTTATACCGCTCCACGTAATGGTATTACCAGCTGCACTTCCTCCATTGGAAATATCCGTTATGGTGTTGTACCCGTTAGGAACTACATCCTCAATGCTTATACCTGTGGCGTCACTTGGTCCGTTATTGGTAATGGTCAATGTAAAAGTAACTACAGAACCTACTGAAGGAGACGCATTACTTATCGTTTTTGCAATAGTTAAGTCCGCTGTCTCAACAGGTGTCGGTGTTATGGAGCTACTGTTATTACCCATATTGGGATCTGTCTGAGCTCCGATTACAGATGCTGTATTGGCATAATTTCCGATTGCTTTTACCGTAGCTGTAATAGTTACGGAGGTCGAAGCTCCATTAGCAAGATTACCTATAATAGTACCCCATTTACCGGTAGTAGTATTGTAATCTAAAGGAGCTGCATTTTTAAAAGTATAACCTGTCGGAAGTACATCGGTAACTTCTACTCCCGTAGCGTCGTTCGGACCATTGTTTTTTACTGTAAGGGTAAAAGTAACATCTTCGTCCACGTACGGATTGGACTTACTTACGGTTTTGGTTATTTCAAGATCGGTACGAGGTTCCGGCGTAGTGGTTACACTTGCTGAATTATTAGCAGAAACAGGATCGTATTCTGCTCCTTCAACAGTAGCTGTGTTCAAATAGGTTCCACTTGAATTTACCTTAGCGGTAATTGCTAATGTAGCCGAAGCTCCGTTATCGTGATTCCCGATAGTCCATATTCCGGTTACCGGATCGTAGCTTCCTTTAGAAGGAGAAGCACTTACCATCATATATCCGCTTGGAAGCTGGTCTGTTACTTTTACTTCTGTGGCATTTGCCGGACCATTGTTGGCAGCTGTTATTGTAAAAACAACATTTTCTCCAACACCCGGTGTAGGTTTATTAACTGACTTGGTTACTTCTAAATCCGCATCGACATACATACCGAAATCATTGGAGCAAGAACCCAAACCTATATTACCTGCAAAACTTACCGGACGCTCATACGGTGCATCAGGAGATGAAATATTCCACCCTGAAGGCAAAGGCTCCTGTAACTTTACGATATAATTTTCTGCTACATAGGTTTTAACAGTAGTATCGTAATTATACGCTATCTGTACATTATCAACAGTATAAGCAGAATTACCTGCTGTTACTCTAAACCTGATGGTTGTTGTTGCAGAAATAAGGTTAGCAGGAATAGTAACACTACCGTTTGCTGTATTACTGTGACTTGTTAACTGAGTATAAGGTTCTCCGGAGGTGCTTGACGCATATACTGTTAATGTTCTTGTACCGCTACCACCAACTCGTGTAGCTGTATAGGTTAATGTAACATCTCCGATAGCACCCGATAAATCTGCTGTTCTGCTGGCTCCATAAGTAGTTCCGCTTCCAATGCTTAATACACCAGCAGCGGTAACCTGAACACTACCGGTATTAAAACCGTTAGCTTCTCCTAATTCTACCCAACCACCGGAAAAGTTATTACCCGCAGGTGTTCCGTTATTTCCTGTTCCTGACCCGGAGGTAGTAAAGTTATCTCTGTAAGTTCTCGGAGAAAATGACCCGGTTTCTATTACAACATTATCAAATGTAAAAGAAGCAGGATTACCAACATTTACAAAAAACCTGATAGTTGTATTTGCCGAAATACGGTTAGCCGGAATACGAACCGAGCTACTGCCACTGCTGCCGCTGTTAATTGTTTCTATAATAGTATAATCACCATCGGTAGTGCTATTTGTATTGGCTACACCTACCTGAACTGTTCCTCCGGTTCGAGTCCAATCATAAGCTAAAGTTACCATATCATTGCTGCCATTCGGAACACCGGACAAATTTGCTGTTCTCCTGGCACCACGATGATTACTTGAATTAGTATTTCCTGACCTTGTGATATTTAATGTCCCTCCCGTAATAGTAACATTACCTGCTCCAAAACCATTACTCTCTCCTATTTCCTGCCAAGAGGTACTCCAATTGGTCGTTCCATTAGAACCATTTGCTGTACCATCGGTATTAAAATTATCCCTGTAAAGACCGCCCGATGGAACAACTCCAAAGCTATAGGCTCCGAGAGCATCTGTATTTACGGTTTGTACTAAAGGTTCCCCTCCATCAAGTGTTCCGTTGCCATTGGTATCTCTGTAAAGCTGTACGGGAATACCGTTTCTTCCTGCTTCCTGATCATCTCTGTCTCCGTCCTGGTTTTTGTCATTATACACCAAACCATTAATGGTATTTTGTTCCGGTATACTTACGCATTGTACATTAAGAGTTACCGTAGCCGTATCACAAACTGTAGCATCATCCATACTGCAAATAGTATAAGTAAAGGTATCCGGACCTTCGTATCCTGCTTCAGGAGTATAGGTAACGGTTCCGTTAGGGTTTACCATTACGGTTCCATATGTTGGCTGAGAAACTATACTAAGCGAAGCATTGTCAGGATATCCAAGATCATTGGAAAGTATGCTTATGGTCTTAGGAATATCTTTGTTTACAATCCCGTTATCGTTTATGGCGTCAATATCTGCCAGAACCCCGAGGTAATTGGAATACCCGATACCTTTTGAGCAGTCTTCCAGCTTTGCAACTTCTACAACCACCTGTGTGCTTCCACTTGCCGGCTTATATCTTCCGTTGGAGGCAGACGTATCTGCTTCTACAATATATTTGACAGATTTAGCAAAATACAACTCAACATCTTCTATATATACGTACTGATTACTAATTATGTTTCCGTTACCTACAATCCTGATCGTATGAGTTCCGCTGGCATCATATTGTGTGTCTGTCAAATGCTGAGATACTTCCGTATAATACGCATCTGTATCTATACCGTCTAAATTATTGATTGTATAGGTATATCCAACACTGTTATCCGGTTTTACAAGCTGTACCAGTATCGTTGCCCCGGCATTTGCAAAATCCTGTCTTCTGTATCTAAACTTTATAACCGCGTCGGTAACATCGACAAAAGCCTTCGTACGGCTTGCCCCATTATTTCCTGTTCCACCAACTCTCAGGGCATAACTACCTGTAACCGGATCAGCCATAATTTGCACATTATTTTGAGTAAAGTTCCCTGTATCAACTATCTTTGACCAGTTAGTACTAAAGCTTTCCAGACCATTGTTTCCGTTACCACCGGTAGCTCCGGCACCTGTAGTAACGTTTTCAAAATAATCTTTTATGTTAGAACCTGTTGGCACATTGAACCAATAGTTCCCCGATAAATCGGAAACAATACTTTCTATCGCAGGTCTTTCAGCAGGATCTATCACATTATTACCATTAGCATCTCTATATATATGAACTGTTACTCCTCCTGTGAAAATGTCTTCTCCCGGGTCATATTGTCCGTTATCCGATCCTATTTCCAAAAAGGTTTTTCCGGATATCCGGTTGGTAGTCAGTGAAGCCTCACAAGGAGTAACGTTAATCCTTACGTTAGCAATATCACAGGTATTTACGAATTCTTTAGAACAGATACGGTAATCAAATTGGTCTATACCGTTAAAACCTGTATCTGGTGTATAAGTGATGGTTCCATTGGGGTTTATGATAAGTGTTCCGTTATCCGGCTGGTTAACAATTACGATAGACTGCGGGTCTATATTACACAAAAAGGAGTAGTCGTTTTGTATTACTCCTATAATAATAGATTCATCGACATCGGTTACTACGTATTCATCTCCTGCCAATATCAGATTCTGCAGGCACATTGGCTGCAGCACGTTACCCACGTCAAGAGCAGTACCAGCAGGCGGTGTTCCCTCTCCCGGATTTTGACCATACACAGCGGCAAAAGGGGTGCTTTCCGTAAAAATCGTCATACCGGTCTGGTCTCCACTCGGGTTTAAAATTCTTAATGACTGAAGAGCGGTGGTTGAAAAAGACACGTCATACGGCAGTCCGAAAGAGGTCATATTAGGTCCGGTTGCCGTTAAATTACCGTCATATTTGGCATAAACCGTAGTGTTTGCCGTGGGTGTAACCCATATCGGGTTATAGTTTTCAGTAGGTAAATTGTTCTGCGAACCCGGAGCCCAGGCGATGCTGCTGAAGTTGGTAAGCCGTTCTTCGGCCACCATGATAACCGCCCAGTCGCTGTAACTATTGTTAGCTCCATCATCTATAATAGTAGTTGCGGTAAAATTGGTTCCGTTGGTACTGGCAAACTTGTATCCCGAATCTTGCGTATGCTGATAACTGCCACTACTGTTAGCAGGAATATTAACAGAAGTACTGCCGCTGCTCCAGCTTACGTTTATCGTTATCGCCGAGCCGGAAGGATTATAAAAATAGCTTCTTACCGGTGCCGCTGTCGTTCCCGTATGACCTATTGGAGAATAATAGGTATGTCCGTAAAACTCTGAAGGCAATACATTGATATTCCTTGTACCATATCCTGCACTCGGAATACTGCCGAAAACCATATCTACCCCTACCGGCTTGTCTGCAATAATTGTTGCCCCGGATTTAATATCAGCAGGCTGGTTTATTTGGGTTCGTCTGTCACCATCAGAGGCAGTATATGAAGCAGGCACAGCTCCCTGATAAAACCAGACCTCTCCTTCATTTAATATTCTGGTCTGAACCGAAGCCGGACCAGTTCCGTCACTATCCAGCTTAACCAACGTGTTGTTTTCGGAAGCACGGATAAACACAGAGACATACTGGAAGGAGGAAGCCGTAGTATAATTAGGTCCACCTAGCGCCAAGTCTTCTCCGACAGGCAATATAAATGACTCTCCGAAGCGGGTGATATCATATACATCTCCTTTTAGGTTTTGCTGAGTAAAACGGGACGCATTATCAAAGACCTCCGGATCTCCTTTTACCATTGAAATGGCTACCGCATTGGTGGTATAAAGTTTATCCCTTCCGTCATACATTATTACCGCAGGGTTTCTGGGGTTGTAGGTAAAATTGTTGTCCAAGTTAATACTTGCCCCCGGAGGGAGTATGTCGTCCGGATAGCCCGGAGCCACTCCGTTGGTCAGGTTTCCGTCTCCCCATACCTGTGTGGAAGTCTGTGCCGGCAGGGTAATATCCGCCTCGTAGCCATCTTCCCAGTGGTCGTAATAAATCAGTGTATTCGGATAAGGAACTTTGATCCCGGTAACGCTTCTCACAATATTGCTCGGAGTTGACGCAGTTGACCCTGCAGCTCTACTGGCATATCTTAAAGCCGTCAGGAGGTAATCCTGATGCTCGGGAAACGGCATATAATATATTTTTGCCCTTGTTGCCTCATCACAGGGGTTGTAATAGCTGGGGGTTACCGTAATGGTTATCGTTGCCGGAGCAGAATACTGCACCGGATTTGAGTGGTCTCCTACCCTATAGGTAAACTCAACAATGTCATCTACCACT
>CAZSOC010000046.1:3925-12954 GCA_964608415.1 uncultured Flavobacterium sp. | reverse complement strand
ACTACATCATACGACCCAACCGGGATATACGTGATCACTCCATTATTAGATACCTGTAATGTTCCCGCTCCCTGCCCAATCTTATCTCCGCCAACATATACCGGTGAAGAAATAATCTGAACCGTAGTGTTGTCTATGTTCCCCGTGTCGTTGCTCAATACGTCAATCGCTATGGGCATCCCCTGCCGTGTAACAGCAGTGTCGTTATTGGCAACCACCTGTGCATTAATATTATACGACAGCAACATAAAAGTCACTATAAGTAAATAAAAAAATGATTTGATAGGTAATAGTTTTTTCATAAACAGCAAACTGTTTTTAGATATATTAATACTTTACAAATATCATTTTTATATAAATCTCTGTTTGTAGTATTAAATCATTTCGATTTGTAGAATTATTTCTACAAACAACTTTTAAAATATGAAGGATGGATGGACTCGTATTCTATTTTAAGTTAGTACTTTAGTTCCTGTTTTTCGATCTTTTGCTTTCTACATTTTTAAAAATTCGTAATTAGCAATTCATTATATTTGAATATGATAAAAAGTGTGTCATTTTTTTATAAATCTGTATTGATATTTTTGTTTACATCGGCTATATTTTATCAGAATACTTATTGCCAAACTATCAGTAAATTAAACTGGATAACCGATAGTGAATTTCTTCCACAAAACAGTATAAAATCTATTGTTCCCGACAAATATGGTTTTATATGGATGACTACTGAGAATGGACTGGTGCGTTATGACGGAAAAAATTTTGTCATTTATAACAGTCAAAATATGAGTCTTAAAAACAACAGATTCGTTTATATTACCGGCAATTATCAAACAGACAGCCTTTATACTAATAATGATGGTGAAGAACAATATATATTTATTAACCAACGAAAACCTACCCTGGTAGATCTGAAAATACATACTAAAGCGACTCAATTGAAAAACGGCATTGAGGATCGTTTTACTTCTAATGGTTCTCCAAGTACTTTGTTTGATTTCCCGAAAAGATCTTATCATATTCCTCTTCTTTCAAAAAATTATTATTTTATAGATTCTGACCGGATCCGTTTTTTTGATTCAAAAAACAAACTTGTCTTTGATCTGAAATTTGAATATGAATCGAACAGCAATTTTTTTACAATTGGTGATGTGCTGTTTTACATGAAAAAAGACGGAACATATGCCATCATCAAAAACGGTAGTATTCAATGGCATCACCTCGGCACCGATCCCAAAGAAGAAGTCCGTCTTTATTGGAATATCGTTTCCGATCAGGTGTTTATTTATTCTAACAGGAATTTATACGAAATTGGATTCGATAAAGAATTAAAAAAAACGCTATTATTAGACAACGAAGATTTGATTGTCAACAGAGTTGCCTCGATATATTTTGACCGTACTAACAAAATAACTTATCTGGGAAGCAGCACAAAAGGATTGTGTATTTATAAATCAAAAAGCTTTAATACGATAATCCCTTCAGAATCGGAAAAATCAGAAGTTTTTTATGCTTTGATTCCTTATGATCATAAAACTATAATTTCGGCGTCTGGAATAATAATAGATGACAAAAAAATCATCGAAAATCTGAATTTACTTTCCGAAAAGTACGGAATGGCTCTTGACCAGCATCAAAACATCTGGACCTACAAAGGGATGAAACTGATACGTTATACTAAAAATAGTAATTATAAAGAACATCAGGAATGGGATTTCCAAAAAGAAATCACTTCTTTGTTTATGGATCAAAATGGCAGTATTTGGTTTTCTTTACTTAAAGATTGGTATGTAACGGGAACGCTTTATAGCTTTGTACCTAATGATAATCCTGTATTCAAAAAGTATCCTGATATTGATTTTCTGCCTAAATTTTATGCTCAAAATGATGCCGATTTCTTATTAATTGGCAGTAATAAAGGAGCATATAAATTAGATATAAAAAATAAAAAAGTATTTCCAATACCCGAAACTGAGGATTTGAAAGTGAGAAGTATCCTCCTGACAGATAAAAACCTTACCTGGATCACAACTTACGAAAAAGGCTTTTTCCTTATAAAAAACGGCAAGAGATATTCATTTCCGTTAGATAATAACGGTTATCTGTCCTCTTCACATTGTATCATGGAAGATAGTAAAGGCTTTTTTTGGATTTCTACTAACAAAGGACTTTTTCAGGTAAAGAAACAAATCCTTCTGGATTATACAGAAAAGAAAGTAGCCACGATTTATTATCATTACTATGATAAGAGTTCCGGTTTCCTGACAAACGAATTCAACGGAGGCTGTCAACCTTGTGCAACGAAAATAGGTTCAAAAATGTATTTTCCATCAATTAATGGAGTAGTGACCTTTGACCCTAATACTGTCCGTCCCATATTACCTAAGGATAATATTTTTATAGATGAAGCTTTAGTTGACGATAAAAGAGTCTATATAAAAGACACTCTGAATTTAGACAGAAAATTCGGGCGGGTAACTTTCTATATAACAAGTCCTTACTATGGGAACATGAATAATCTGAACTTTGAGGTAAAACTTGACGGGAACGACAACAACCAATGGACAAAAATTTCTAACGACAACAATATATCGTTCACAACACTTTCACCAGGAGAATATAAGCTGATAGTAAGAAAATTATCTGATTTTGATTCGAAATATGAATACAAAAGCATTACTCTAATTATTGAACCTGCCTTTTGGGAAACGCTTTGGTTTAAAACCATAATTATAGCTTTGGCAATTTTAATCGGTGCGGTTTTATATTATTTAAGAATACGCTTCATTACAAAAAAGAATCTCTTATTAGAGAAGAAAATAAACGAACAAACAAGTGATCTGAAAAATACGATAGGTACGCTTAGAACCACAAAAGAAAATTTAAATAATGAGATCCTTAACAATACCAAAATCATCCAATACATCACACACGATATAAAAAGCCCCTTAAAGTTTATGTCTATGGCAAGTAAATATATGTATGATACGTTTGATGAAAAAAATGAGGATCTAAAAGAAAACATCCAGTCTATATATACCTCTTCTTCTCAAATGTATAATTTTATAGACAATCTTCTCGAATATTCTAAAACTTATAGTACTGCTGAAAATCTTGATCTGGAAGAATTCAAACTTTATCAGGTTATCAATCAAAAAATTGATTTTTTTGAGACAATAGCTCATTACAAAAAAACAATTATAATAAATGAGGTCAAAGAAAATGTAACACTCGTTATCAACAAACAATTATTTACAATCATTATTCATAATCTACTGGATAACGCAGTAAAAAATACGTTTAATGGCAAAATTCTGTTTACTTCATTTACCCAGGAAGACAAAATCAATATTGTAATAAAAGATAGTGGCAGGGGAATGAATCAGCAGACACTTAACTATTATAAAAATATAATTACCAATTATAATCTGAGTAAAAATAAAGACAATAAAAAATTGGGGCTGTTTATTATCCTGGAATTATTAATTATCCTAAACGGAAAAATAAAAATTGAAAGTGAAGAGAATAAAGGCACATCAATTACCATAACCTTTGATCGTATCAAAATCAATGAGCCGGCTAACTAATCGTTATAAATATCTTCAAACGACTTAAACAAAGAAACCAGAGCAACCGTATTATTTATTTCCAGTTTCTCAAATATTCTATTTTTATAAGTACTCACCGTACTATTTTGCAGATTTAATCTATTGGCTATTTCTAAATTACCTTCTCCTTTGATTAATAACCTGGCTATTTCTAATTCGCGGTTCGAAAGTAAATCTATAGGATTATCTATTTGATTTGAAAGTGCATTTTCTATAATTTTATTTTTCACAGAATTACTCACATAACTTCCTGTTTCAATCATAGAAAGGAAAGCGTTCTTAAATTCTGTCTCAGAACTTAATTTATTCAAATATCCATCGGCTCCGGATTTCAAATATCTCAACGCATACAGATCTTCTTCATGAGCAGAAAAAATAAGTACCCTTACATCTTCCTGAATCGATTTTATTAATTCAATCATCTGAACTCCTTTTCCTCCTGGTATAGAGATATCCAAAACGATTATATCAAAACGACTATTCTTTAACTCATCTATAACCTTCAAAAAAGTATCTGCATGAACTATTGTAAAATTAGAATATGATTCTTTAAGAATCATCGAAATCCCTTGCCTAACAATGCTATGATCATCGACTAATAAAATCTTAAATTGTTTAGACATGTTCGTTTTCGGGGTTAAAACTTACCCAAAAATAGACATTTTTTGTTGATTTTAAAAAAATTTCTTTAACAAATAATTAATATCCATTTGTAACTCATAAAGATTAAGGATATACTTATAATCATTATTTTAAATTTTGAGTAAATATATAGTACTTTTGCAACCACTAAATTTAGCATATGAGTTTTATTGAAGAAATAAACAAAAGAAGGACTTTTGGTATTATATCGCATCCGGATGCCGGTAAAACAACTTTAACAGAAAAATTATTACTTTTTGGAGGAGCAATTCAGGAAGCGGGAGCCGTAAAAAGCAACAAAATAAAAAAAGGAGCCACTTCGGATTTTATGGAAATAGAAAGACAAAGAGGAATTTCTGTTTCTACATCTGTTTTAGCTTTCAACTATAAAAACAAAAAAATTAACATTCTTGACACTCCTGGTCACAAGGACTTTGCAGAAGACACTTTTAGAACACTTACTGCAGTAGACAGCGTAATAGTAGTAATAGATGTTGCAAAGGGTGTCGAGGAACAAACCGAAAAACTGGTTGCTGTTTGTAGAATGAGAAAAATTCCTATCATCGTTTTCATTAACAAGTTGGATAGAGAAGGAAAAGATGCTTTTGACCTAATGGATGAAGTAGAAAAAAAATTAGGGTTAAAAGTAACTCCTTTGAGTTTTCCAATCGGAATCGGATATGATTTTCAGGGAATTTATAATCTTTGGGAAAAAAATATCAATCTTTTTAGCGGAGACAGCAGAAAAAACATTGAAGAAACCATCGCTATTTCAGATATTTCAAGTAACGAATTAGACGAAATAATCGGGTCGAAGCCAGCAGATAAACTTAGAGAAGAGTTAGAACTTTTAGATGAAGTTTATCCAAAATTTGATCGGGAACAATACCTAAATGGTGAATTACAACCTGTATTCTTTGGTTCTGCATTAAACAATTTTGGTGTACGGGAATTATTGGATTGTTTCATAACCATCGCTCCTTCCCCACGTCCAAAAGATTCTGAGACACGAATTGTAGAACCTACAGAAAACAAACTCTCGGGATTTGTATTTAAAATCCATGCTAATATGGATCCAAAACACAGGGACAGACTTGCATTTCTAAAAATTGTTTCCGGAACCTTTGAAAGAAACAAACCTTACTATCATGTAAGACAAGGCAAAAATTTAAAATTTTCCAGCCCAAATGCATTTTTTGCAGAAAAAAAAGAAATTATAGACATCTCCTATCCGGGTGATATTGTAGGATTACACGATACCGGTAATTTCAAAATTGGAGATACTTTAACCGAAGGAGAATTAATGAGCTTTAAGGGAATTCCTAGCTTTTCTCCGGAACATTTCAGGTATATCAATAATGCTGACCCTTTAAAATCCAAGCAATTAGAAAAAGGTATAGATCAATTAATGGATGAAGGTGTTGCCCAGTTATTTACTTTAGAAATGAATAATAGAAAAATAATTGGGACAGTTGGAGCATTACAATATGAGGTAATTCAATACCGTTTAGAACACGAGTATGGCGCAAAGTGTATATATGAAAACTTTCCTGTACATAAAGCATGCTGGGTAAAACCCGATGATATAAAAAGTGAAGAGTTTAAGGAGTTTAAAAGAGTAAAACAAAAATTTTTAGCCCACGATAAATACAATCAATTGGTATTTTTGGCAGATTCTGATTTTACAATCCAAATGACACAAAGTAAATTCCCTTCAGTACAATTATTTTTTACTTCAGAATTTGATTAACCTTAATAAAAAAATTAGCTGTGTTTTTTTTTAACAAAAGTAAAACTATATTAAAAGATTTAATTCCGGATAATCATATAGATTTTCATTCACACCTGTTGTATGGAATAGATGATGGAGCGAAAACATTTGAAGACACTATGTTTTTAACCCGATCTTTGATGGATTTCGGAATAACCGAATTTATCACCACACCTCATATTATCCACCATGTCTGGGAAAATAATCCTGAGATTATAAATAATAGAACAGATGACGTTTTAGATCTATTTAAACAAAATAACATAAATATCCCTTTTAGATCTGCGGCAGAATATTTGATGGATGATCACTTTGTAAAAACATTTCAAAGCGAAAAACTATTGACTTTGAAAGACAACTATGTTTTAGTTGAAATGTCTTATATCAATGCTCCTATTCAATTGTATGATATATTATTCGACTTACAAGTTGCAGGATATAAACCTGTATTGGCACACCCAGAGCGATATATGTTTTATCATAAAAGATTTGAAGAATATCAAAAACTTAAAAAAGCAGGTTGTCAATTTCAGTTAAACTTACTCTCATTAGTTGGATATTACGGTAAACCTGTTTTTGAAACAGCTAAAAAATTATTAGCCGGAGGATATATCGATTTTGTATCATCGGATACACATCATAAAAAACATATTGAAGCGTATCAGGCAAAAGTGGACATAAAAGACCTGATCCCGATAAAAGAAGCTATTCAAAACAACCTGTTTTTTAAAATGTAACAGGTATTTTTTTTCGGTACAAATTCAACCAAAAATAAAAAAGAAGTCTAAGAAGACTTCTTTTTTATTACATTTAATATTCTTTTCCACCAAGGCTCCCTGATTACTTCCACTCCATAACCATAGCCATATCCGTAGCCGTATCCATATCCGTAACCATACCCTTTTTTTGTATCTGTGTCGTTTAAAAGAATAGCCATATTAGGCAATTTTTTTTCTTTATATAAATTATCCGGTAATTTCAACATACTTTTATCCAAATAATTTGCCCTTACCACATAAATAAAAGAATCTGCATGCTTAGCAATTAATAATGTATCGGTAACCAAACTCACTGGAGCAGTATCAACAATAATATAATCATATTCTTTTTTGAGTTTTTCAAACATGATGTTGATTTTGTTACTCAAAAGCAATTCTGCCGGATTCGGAGGAATTACACCTGCAGGAAGTACATAGAAGTTTTCGTATCCTTCCTGTTTAATAATTAATTTATCTAAATCTACATCTTTTGAAGACAAATAAGTTGTAACACCACGATTGGGCAAGTTCATATATTCATCCAACTTTGGGTTTCTAATATCCAAACCTACCAATAATACTTTTTTGCCGGACAAAGCAAAAGTTCCTGCTAAATTTACAGAGATAAACGTCTTCCCTTCTTTTGGAAAAGTAGAGGTCATAAATATGGTTTTAGCCACTCCATCCGGAACCTGATTTACCATAAAATCAAGATTTGTTCTAATAATTCTCATTGCCTCTGCCGAGCTGGATCTGGAATTAGCATTAATTAATTCTTCATGCGACTCAGAGCGTGGAACATCTCCAATAAACGGAACTTGTAACTTACCTTCTATATCTAATCTATTCTTGACTTTGGTATCCAATAAATCTATAAGATAAATTATTCCAAAAGGAATTAAAAGTCCTAAAATTAATGCTGCCAAATAAACTATACCTGATTTTGGAGATATCGGAATAGGGTTGGCATATGCGGTATCAATTACTTTAGAATTTGGTGCCGTAACATTTAAAGCAATAGCGTTTTCTTCTCTTTTCTGCAAAAGGTAAATATATAAAGTTTCTTTTACCTGTTGATTTCTTCCTATTCCTCTGCCCTCTCTTTCCTGTCTTGGAATTTCTGCTAATTTACCTCCCAAAATATTTTCCTGAACCTCAAGATCTTTTTGCGATATTAAAAGAGATTTTTTTAAGTTATTTAAACTTTCTACAATACTGGATTTTAAACTAATCAGCTGTTGTTTTCTGTTACTAACACTGGGATTTTCTTCTGTAGCTCCTTGAGAAATTCGTCTATAATCTAATACTAATTGATTGTATTGGGAAATTAAAGAAGACGCACTATTATCTGACGGTAAAATATTAGATGGTATTAAATCATCTGCTTTAGAGGATTTTAAAAATGTAGAAAGATCATTTGCAATTTTCAATTTAATCTCATTGTCTATTGCGTTTTTTTCATATTCACTCGATGATCTAAGATACAATTGAGCTTCAGAAACGATGTCTGTTACCCTGTTTGTTTTCTTAAAAACTTCTATTCCTTTTTCTACACTATCCAATTCTTTATATATAGCCTCCAGCCTTCCATTGATAAAGCTTTCTGTATTTCTTGCTACAATATTTTTATCCTCAACTGCGTCTTTATTATAATTATTTACAAGTGTATTTATAAAGTCTTCTCCTAATTCTTTTACAGGATTAGCAATAGACAATTTTAAAACACTAGTAGCTTTACTAGTTGACTCTACCAATAAATTATTTTTATATTTGTTAACAACAGATTGTAACGGTTTAATAACGACCGATATGTCTTTATTTATCTTATTTTCGGAATTATTGAATGATGAGATTACTACAAATTTACCAAAACCGGTTTCTATATTTTCTCCGAAAGAATATTCTTTCTTATTTTTATCGTTTATATCAGATAGTATAAATTTTGTTTCAGAAGTTATTAATAAATTAATTGTTGTATCTAATTTATAAAAAGAATCATAAATTTCGTTAAATTTAAATTCTACAGGCGAATTTTTATAAGCTTCAGTAGATTTTATTCTGCCATCTCTATAATAAGATATATTCAAGCTTAAATCTTTAACTGTTTTCTCAACCAGAGTTCTGGATTTCAAAATCTCTATTTCATTATCAACGTTCCCATTTATATTTCCAAAAATACCTATATCAGAAAAATTAGACATTTCAGAAGCCAATCCTCCTTTTTTATCATCTTTAATTAATAAAGTTGCA
>CAZSOC010000046.1:0-3915 GCA_964608415.1 uncultured Flavobacterium sp. | reverse complement strand
GCAGAAATATTATATTGAGGAGTTGCATATCTTAAATATAAGAATGAAATAATCAAACAAACAAATACACTAAAAACAAACCATTTTAGGTGAATCAAGTACTTGTTTAAAATTTCTTTTAAATCAATTGATTGTTCTTCTGAATTTATATTATTTTCATTCATTATTTTAATATTTCAATAGTAAAGCAATTACGGTAATTAATAAAGAGGTTGTGCTCAATATAACAGAAATATTAGGTCCAACAACAGATGCGTTCATTCTCGTTTTATTAGGTTCAACCACAATCAAGTCATTTTGTGATAGGTAATAAAAATCAGAATTTATAAAATCTGGTTGTGTAATATCCACAAAATTATAAGTCTTTAATCCATCTATTTCTCTTATGATCAGAATGTTTTTTCTATTACCATAAATTGTTAAATCTCCTGCTCTGCTTAAAGCTTCCGGCAAAGTTATTCTTTCAGATTCAATATTATACACCCCAGGTCTTACTACTTCTCCCTGAACTGTTACTTTAAAGTTAGTTATTCTTAAAGTTACAATAGGGTCTTTGATATAAAATTTTAATTTTTCCATTAATAAATTCATAGCTTCAGTTCTAGTCAAACCTCCTAATTTAATTGTGCCTAAATTTGGGAATTGAATATTTCCTTCTTTATCAATCAAATAAGTTTGATGCCTGAATTGTCCTCCCACAGATTCCATATTATTAGAAATACTAGGAACTGAAATTGTAGTAAGATTATAAGGCATGGCTGCTTCCGGATTAGGTGAAGAAACAATAATCATCAGGATATCGTCTGATTTTAAAACCGGATTGTATTGATTATCATTTAAACTTATATTCTCAATATTTTGATAATATAAAATATCTTTTTTTGAAGCACAAGACGTTAATAAAAATAAAAACAACACTACCGATAAAATTTTGTACATAATATGAACATTAAATTAAAATAAGATTAAAAAATCTAGTTATCTAAAACTCCAAACTCCGAATTTAAGCTTATAAATTCCGGGACAATCACTTTCATTTGTCTAACTATATCATTTCTATTTTTGTTTTTAGACATCTCTATTAATTCTATAATATTTTTACAGGTCTCCTGGTAATTAATACATAACTCCTGAGAAATCATAATTTTTTCATGATGTGTAGGTAATGTTTTTGAAGAATCACTTAATAATTCTTCATACAATTTTTCCCCTGGACGTAATCCTACAACTCTAATATTAATATCTTTCTCAGGAACTAATCCAGCCAATCTAATCATTTTATTGGCTAAATCAATAATTTTAACAGGTTTACCCATATCAAATATATAGATCTCTCCCCCATTTCCCATCGCCCCGGCTTCTAAAACCAATTGACAGGCTTCAGGAATTGTCATAAAATATCTTATGATATCCGGATGAGTAATTGTTACTGGTCCGCCATTGGCAATTTGTTCTGCAAATAAAGGCACAACCGAACCATTAGACCCTAAAACGTTTCCAAACCTTGTTGTTATAAATTTTGTTTTGCAATTAAACTCGCTATTTAAAATTTTATTGTGTAAGGTTTGAACATATTTTTCCGCTATTCTCTTACTCGCCCCCATTACATTACTTGGGTTCACTGCTTTATCTGTAGAAACCATAACAAAGCTGTCCACGTTATATTTACAAGATAAATCTGTCAGGTTTTTAGTTCCCATTACATTTACAAAAACTGCTTGCTCAGGATTATCTTCCATCAACGGAACATGTTTATAAGCTGCGGCATGAAATACAACTTCAGGTCTATATTTATCAAATACTTTTTCCATAACCTCATAATTTCTTATATCAGAAATCAAAGTTTTGATTTTAACATTCGCATCAAATTTGGATAATTCCAGCGTAAGACTATGTAATGGTGTTTCTGCCTGATCTAAGATTATCAGTAATTTGGGATTAAAAGTAATAATCTGTCTTACAATTTCACTTCCTATAGATCCGGCAGCTCCGGTTACTAAGACGACTCTTTTCCTTAACTGATTAGAAATAGATTGATTATCAAGAACAATAGGTTTTCTTTCTAATAAATCCTGTATTTGAAAATTCTTTACCTTTTTAGAAATTTCTTTATTATTTTCCCAATCTGAAATTAATGGAACAGTATATACTTTATAATTAAATTCTAAACATTCATCAACGATTATTAACTGTTCTTCTTTTGACAATGTTTTGTCTGCAATGATCAACGCCTCAGCATCAATAGAACGCATAATTACAGGAATCCTCTTCCTTAAATTTAAAATAGGGACATCTAGAATCCTTTTCGAAGTATTTTGATTTTGTTTATCAACAAAACCAACAATCTTAAACCTTGATGGCTTTTCGGATTTCAAAGCATTTGCAACAGAAATTGCATTTGCATCAGAACCAAAAATTAATGCTCTTATCAGATCATTCTTATTTGATTGGGTAAAATAAGAATCAAACGTTTGTTTTACAATAATTCTATATATAAATAATCCGCTAAATGACAGAATAAAATTAAAGAACAACCCGGTGTTCATGAATAATTTTTGACCATTTAGGAAATAACTTGAAAAATTGATTATTACCAAAAGTAATAAGGTAAATAATAAAGCTATGAAAATTTTAACCGCATCAATAAATGAAGAATGCCTGATAATTCCGGAATAAGTCCTAAATAACCAAAAGAAAAACAGGTTTAAGAAAATATATGATGATAATACAATAAATAAATATTTTAAATCAAAATATTTAAGCCCCATTCCATCCAGCATTAAATAAGTAAGAAAAGCACTAACCATTACAATACACAAATCGATACAAAGAATTACCCATCGGAGCAAATAGCTTAAATTCTTTACATCTCCCAGTGCTTTGAATCTTTTCATATGATGTTCAAACTGTGAAAAAACATTAATCCTTACAGGCAATTTTATTTACTTTTTTAATTACTATATAGAGTTTGCAAAAGTAATCTAATTATATATTTTTTTAATAATTATATTCTCAAATATATCCTATGATCCATGAATTCATTAAAAAAATTCATGAAAGGCTTTTTTAAGTCTGTCTCTGTCTTCATCTGTCAAATTAGAACCTGAAGGAAGACATAAACCTTTTTCAAATAATTTTTCTGCAATGTTATTGCCGTAATAAGGGTATTTTTCAAAAACAGGCTGTAAATGCATCGGTTTCCAAAGAGGGCGGCTTTCAATATTTAAAGATTCTAAAAACAAACGTAACCCTTCACGGGTTTTACCCTTAGTTTTTTCCGGGTCTATCAAAATTACCGTTAACCAATGATTTGAAAAATAATCTTCATTTGACTCATTAAATACGGTCACACCTTTAATATCTGCAAAAATATTCTGATAGAATTGATGCATGGCACGACGTGCTTTTATCCTATCGTTTAAAACTTCCATTTGTCCACGTCCAATCCCTGCACAAATATTGCTCATACGGTAATTGTACCCGATATGTGAATGTTGATAATGTGGTGCATTATCCCGTGCTTGAGTGGAAAGAAATATGGTTTTTTCTTTATCTTTCTGGGTATGACATACCAAAGCACCTCCACCAGAGGTGGTAATAATTTTATTTCCATTGAACGACAATACTCCGAAACGACCAAACGTTCCACAGGCTTTTCCTTTGTACGTAGAACCTAATGCCTCAGCAGCATCTTCAATTACCGGGATGTTGTACTTATTCGCTACATCCATCACTTCCGTTACTTTAAATGGCATACCGTATAAATGCACAACTATAATAGCTTTTGGTGTTTTCCCTTGGGAAATACGGTCTTTGATAGCTTCTTCTAAAGCAATGGGGCAAATGTTCCAGGTATCGGGTTCTGAATCTACGAAAATAGGCGTTGCCCCCTGATACACAATAGGGTTTGCCGAT
>CAZSOC010000045.1:0-21545 GCA_964608415.1 uncultured Flavobacterium sp. | reverse complement strand
AACAGATCCGGGTAATTTGCCCGATTGCTGGACATCATTGCTCTATGGAGACACCGCAGCCCAAAGCGCATATGCAGAAACAATAGGTTCGAATGCTCTTTCCGGAAACAATTCGGTGAATCTATATACCGGCGACTCATCAACCAATTACATCATACTGGTTTCGCCAAACTTGAACACGATAGTGCCAGGGACGCACCGTATCAAGTTTTCTGCTTTTGCGTATGACCCGACAACACTTGAAATAGGAACAATGGATGGTAATACTAGCAATGCTACCTACACAACTTACCAACAAGTGGCCATTTCAGCAGGAGCGTATGCAGAATATACTGTTGATTTTACAGGCTATGCAGGAACGGATACTTATATTGCGTTCCGCAACATTTCAGGTTCCTATTACTCGATATTCATGGATGATATCCGTTGGGAAGTGGCCCCTTTGTGTGCTGACGTTATAGACATCCAATTGTCTTCCGTGACAACTACTACTGCCACGTTAACATGGACTCCAGGAAGCTCTGGAACCAACTGGCAGGTAGTTTATGGTGCTGCCTCGGTAACAGACCCGTCAACTTTAACACCAAGTGATTTACTAACAGAAACCAACTTTCCGATGACTGAATTGACCGAAAACACCTCATATAATATTTGGGTACGTTCTGTCTGCGGTGCTCCGAACGGTAATGGTGAATGGATCGGACCTATCGTCCTCACTACGAAATGTTTGCCAACAAATGTACCTTTCATACTAGACTTTGAAAATGCAACGACACCCAATCTGCCATCATGCTCCTCAGCTATAAATTTGAGCAATGGGAATGACTGGGGTACTAGTGTAGTGACCAACTATGGCTTTAACAGTACTGTATTACAATACTTTTATAGTGAAAGTAATGCTGCTGATACCTGGTTTTTTACCCAAGGTGTTAACTTGACAGGTGGTATCAGCTACGACATTACCTATACTTACGGAAGCAACAGTATCTTCTACGTAGAGAATATGAAAATTATGTATGGCACAAGTGCTGATTTCGATGGCATGACTGAAGATATTGCCGATCATATCTTCTCAAATAATATGGCCGAAACCAATACGGTAACATTTTCTCCATCTACAACTGGTACTTACTATTTTGGTTTCAATGTATATTCAATCGCCAATCAGAACAGGGTATACGTAGATAACATTTCGATTGACATCCATTTGCAAACGCCAGAGACTGATATTTCAAAATTCTCTTATCATCCAAATCCAGTCAAGAACCTCTTCAACCTATCAAATGCTTCCAGTATTTCAAACATCACTGTTTACAATTTATTGGGACAAATGGTATTGGAAAGCAAACCAAACCAAAACACCTCCCAAGTGGACATGTCCGGTTTGTCAAGCGGAAGCTATCTTGTAAAAGTAAGTTTTGAAAATTATACAAAAACCATCAAGATAATTAAAGAGTAAAGCTTTTTATTTATTTTTCATAAACCTCTGGAAGTAATTCTGGAGGTTTTTGTTTCCGTGAATTTTTATTTTTCCTATTCTTCTTTCTCCTTGTTTTCTTCAGACTCATTTACTTGAGTTTCGTTATTTTCAGAAGTAGATTCTGTAACCATATTAGTTTGAACTTCTTCTGATAAACTTTCCGCAATATACTGTGATAAAGTTTTCATATTTTAATGTTTTTAAATTATATGTGGTATGTATGAAGAAGCTTTGAAGAATTAAAATTTTCCAATTGCAAAATATTGCAACTTTGTAAGTTATGAAGTATCTTTGCACCTTAAATTCCAAACTTAACAAATGAATAAATTGCTTATTGTCGGGACGGTCGCTTTCGACGCTATTGAAACCCCTTTCGGGAAAACGGATAAAATTTTAGGCGGAGCGGCTACATATATCGGACTTTCAGCTTCTTTTTTTAATCTAAAATCAGCCATTGTTTCAGTAGTTGGAGATGATTTTCCACAAGAATATTTAGATTTATTGACAGAAAGAAATATTGATATTTCAGGTTTGGAAATTGTCAAAGGAGGAAAAACATTTTTCTGGAGCGGTCGTTACCATAACGATTTGAATTCAAGAGATACTCTGGCGACGGAATTGAATGTTTTGGCTGATTTCCAACCAAAAGTACCACAGGATTATAAAAATTCAGATGTGGTTTTGCTTGGAAACTTACATCCATTGGTACAAAGCAGTGTTTTGGATCAGATGGAAGTGCAACCAAAATTGGTAGTTTTGGATACTATGAATTTCTGGATGGATTGTGCTTTGCCGGAATTATTGGATGTGATAAAAAGAGTGGACGTTATTACAATTAACGACGAGGAAGCACGTCAGCTTTCAGGCGAATATTCTCTAGTTAAGGCTGCTGCCAAAATCCATACGATGGGGCCCAAATATGTGGTGATCAAAAAAGGAGAACACGGAGCCTTATTGTTTCATGACAAGGAAGTTTTCTTTGCACCGGCTTTGCCTCTTGAAGAAGTCTTTGATCCCACAGGAGCAGGAGATACATTTGCAGGAGGATTTGCAGGATTCATTACACAAAGCGAAAACATTTCCTTTACCAACATGAAAAATGCAATTATCTACGGATCTAACCTTGCCTCTTTCTGTGTAGAAAAATTCGGGGCCGAAAGAATGCTACACCTTACAAAAGAAGAGGTTACAGACAGGCTAAAGCAATTTAAAGCCTTAACACAATTTGATATAGCTTTACAATAATATAATCACGCCTCGGAAACGGGGCGTTTTTCATTCAAAATAACTACACAACAACACAATGAGCGACTCAGTTAAACACGAATGTGGTATTGCACTCCTTAGACTAAAAAAACCATTGGAGTTTTATAAAGAAAAATATGGAAGTGCATTTTATGGAATTCAGAAAATGTATCTTCTTATGGAGAAACAACACAATCGTGGTCAGGATGGTGCAGGATTTGCCAGTATCAAACTTGATGTAAATCCGGGAGAAAGATACATAAGTAGAGTACGATCGAATGACCAGCAACCTATTCAGGATGTTTTTTTCCAAATAAACAGCAGAATCAATGAAGAACTTACCAATCATCCGGAATACAACGATGATGTAACTGCACAGAAAAAAAACATTCCTTATATCGGAGAATTATTTTTAGGTCATGTAAGATATGGTACTTTTGGAAAAAACAGCATAGAATCCGTACATCCGTTTTTACGTCAGAACAATTGGATGCACAGAAATCTTATTGTTGCAGGAAATTTCAACATGACCAATGTAACCCAACTCTTCAATAGTCTGATTGAAATAGGACAACATCCAAAAGAAATGGCAGATACGGTTACTGTTATGGAAAAGATAGGTCATTTTTTGGACGATGAAGTAACCGATTTATATCAGGAATGTAAAACAGAAGGACTATCAAAAAGAGAAGCATCACCGGTAATTGCTGAGAGGCTGGATATTGCAAAAATCCTAAAAAGAGCTTCCAAAGGATGGGATGGCGGCTATGCAATGGCCGGGCTTTTTGGTCACGGTGACGCATTTGTTTTTAGAGATCCCGCAGGAATCCGTCCTGCTTTTTTTTATGAAGATGATGAAATTGTAGTTGTAGCTTCAGAAAGACCTGTAATTCAGACGGTGTTTAATGTCGCAATTGAAGATGTAAAAGAACTACAACCGGGTCACGCAATCATCATAAAGAAAAATGGAGTAGTTACCGAAAAAGAAATCATTATTCCTACCATAAAAAAAGCTTGCTCTTTTGAGCGTATCTATTTCTCAAGAGGAAGTGATGCAGATATTTATCAGGAAAGAAAAAACTTAGGAAGGTTATTATTGCCTGCAGTACTCAAAGCTATAGATAAAGATACCGATAACACTGTTTTTTCTTATATACCGAATACCGCAGAAACTTCATTTTTCGGAATGGTTGAAGCTGCACAGGATTTTTTAAATCATAGAAAGAACAACGAAATCCTCAAAAACAGAGAAACACTTACTCAGGAATCGCTCAAAGAATTATTGGAAGTAAAAATCAGGACTGAAAAAATTGCCATAAAAGATGTTAAGCTAAGGACTTTTATTACAGAAGACAGCAGCAGGGACGATCTGGTAGCGCATGTATATGATGTTACTTATGGTGTGGTAAAACCTACGGATAATCTTGTGATAATCGACGATAGTATTGTAAGAGGTACCACTCTCAAAATGAGTATTCTGAAAATGCTTGATCGATTAAATCCAAAGAAAATTGTAATTGTATCATCGGCACCACAAATCAGATATCCTGATTGTTACGGGATTGATATGGCAAAGCTTGAGGGTTTAATTGCTTTTCAGGCAGCTTTAGAATTACTAAAAGAAAATAATCTTTGGCATATTGTTGATCAAGTATATCAGAAATGTAAGATACAAGAAAACTTTCAGGATACAGAAGTGATAAATCATGTAACAGAAATATATGCTCCCTTTGGCAACCAGCAAATTTCCGATAAAATTGCACAGATGCTAAGTTCGGACAATATTAATGCAGAAGTTAAAATTATCTTCCAGAAAGTAAAACATCTGCATAAAGCATGTCCTGATAATTTGGGAGACTGGTATTTTACAGGAGAATATCCAACTCCCGGAGGAAACAGAGTTGTAAATCAGGCTTATATAAATTTTTATGAAGGAAATGATAAAAGAGCATACTAGTTACAAAATTATGTAGTACAACGGATTTTTTTGAAGTTTAACTATTTATTTATTACATACAAAACCCGCATCTTACATTTGTACTACCATAACATTAGTAGGATAATTTAATGGTAAGATTTGGGGCAAAAAAGGTGAAAGAGATTTCACCTTTTTTATTTAGATACATTTCCTATCAGGAGTAAAAAAAATCTTTTATAGCTGAAAATCAACATGATTTATGCATTTCATCCGAAAAAAATGTATTTCATCTGTTATATTAAAAAAAGATTAAATATTAACGGACATTCGTAGCTCGTAAAATTAGTAGGATAAGATTACGAAAATTTGGGATAAAAAGTGAAAGCAATTTCACTTTTTTTTTATTTAAAGCCTTTATGGTTTTTTCTTTTTTAAATTTCATAAAAAATCCACTCTCCATAAAACAAAGTCTATTGGTTTTTTATTCAAAAACATAGATTACCATTATCACAATATAATAATTACAGTGGTTTTTATGTAAAATTTCTGCATTTTAACGGATTTTTTGGAGTTTTATCTAATAAAAATATCTTTAAACAAAAGACCACATATATTTGTTCCACCATAACATTAGTAGGATAAGTTTTGGTAGGTTTGGGGCAAAAAAGACGGATTTATTTCCGTCTTTTTTTTGTTTTATAAAGTTGTAGAATAATGATTTTGATATGTTTCTAAGATCTCTCCAAAAACCTGGATTAACATTTCCGGATTTTCCAATGAAACCAATCTGGTTCTATATTCTTTAAAGTTAGGTATTCCTTTAAAGTAATTTGTGTAGTGTCTTCTTGTTTCTAAAATTCCTAGTTTTTCACCTTTCCAATCCATGGCCCATTCAAGATGGTTTCGAGCTGCTTCTACTCTATCCGAAATCGTTGGTTTTGCCAGGTTTTCTCCGGTTTGAAAATAGTGTTTAATTTCGTTAAAAATCCAAGGATAGCCAATTGCCGCCCGCCCGATCATCATCCCGTCAAGACCATATTTATTCTTATATTCCAATGCTTTTTCCGGAGAATCTATATCGCCGTTTCCGAAAATGGGCATAGTAATTCTGGGATTGTTTTTAATTCTTTGAATATGTGACCAATCTGAATGTCCTTTATACATTTGAGCTCTGGTTCTTGCATGAACAGTAAGAGACTGAACACCAATATCTTGCAATCTTTCTGCTACTTCATCTATATTTATGGAATCGTCGTCCCATCCTAATCTGGTTTTTACGGTAACTGGCAAATGCGTGCTTTTTATAACTGCTTTAGTAAGACGTACCATAAGATCTACATCTTTTAGAACTCCGGCTCCGGCTCCCTTACAAACTACTTTTTTTACCGGACAGCCAAAATTAATATCGATTAAATCCGGTTGTACGGCTTCTACGATTTTTGCAGAAAGGGCCATCGCTTCTTCATCTCCTCCAAAAATCTGGATTCCAACAGGTTTTTCATAATCAAAAATATCCAGTTTCTGACGACTCTTTATTGCATCACGAATCAATCCTTCTGAGGAAATAAATTCGCTATACATCAAATCTGCACCATGAAGTTTGCACAACCTCCTAAATGGGGGATCACTAACATCTTCCATAGGTGCTAAAAGTAACGGAAAATCCGGGAGTTCTATATTGCCAATTTTGACCATCGAAATAATTTTGTGCAAATTTACAATTTTTAAATTATCTGATATTTCTTAATAATTCACAAAAAAAGGGTTACACAAAAATAGCGTAACCCTTTAAAATCAAACAGATAACATTAAAAAACTAAAAATTAAAACTTAAACCAGAATATAGTCCTATAAAATAAGGTTTGAAATTTCCTGCATCTTTACTAAATGCATTAATCTGATATTTAAACATTGGTTCAAACTTTACATTGAAATTTTTGACTATTTCATATTTAAAACCTACTCCAATGTTTGTACTAAAATGAACATCATTAAGATTTTGTGCTTTGCCTAAATTAGAGTGAATAAGAGAAGATGCAACACTAATATTATTTTCATTGAGGAATAAAGTACTCATACCACCAATTACATTAACCCCAAATTTACTATCTATCAATTTATATGTCATTTCTATCGGAATCTCAATATATCCCATTTTTTGGGAAATATATCCATAATTGTTACTCTGAAAACCACTATCAAAAGATTGCATTTCGGCAATATTGGAAATACTCATTACTTGAATATTATTTGCAGCAGAAGCGTTTCCGGCCGAAAGAGCTTTTATATTTCCCTGATCAATACTGGCGAAAAAAACCACGTCTTTGGTATCATATGCAAGAGTGACTTTATTGACTCCTGTTCTTACAGACAATTTTTTATTAATAGCATAATCTAATCCAACTCCAAAACTCATATTGGTATCGTACGATTTTGCATTATCTGCAAATTGAGCATCTAAAGGAGATCCTGAGCTGGCTGAGTTAAAATAAACGGGGGCTACAACAGAGCTTACCTGCCATTTTTTGTGTTCATTATCAACAATCTGTTCGTTATTGTCTTCTTCCATCATCTGCTGTAGTAATTTTTCTAATTCGTTTTCTTCTGGAATTACCTGATTATTTGTGTTTTCAGGATCATTATGTGTAACAGCGTCTTGAATATTGTTTTTTTCAAAATTTAAAAACGGATTATTATTTGTTTTCTCAAAATCAGAAATAGATTCTTCTTGTTGATTATCCTTATTCCATTTTTTATCTACCCACTTTTGCTGATCTTTTTGATTTTGGACAAAAGCAGGGTTTAAAATCTCGTTTTGGGTATGATGTACTGAATTATTAAAGTTATTTTGATTTAGAATATTATCAGATTTATTATTTAATTTTTCAAAACTGTTAGTTGTAGAAATTCCGGTAACGGTATTATATGTGTTACCGGTTTTTCTGTTCCCATTCGTTTTTTGATTGATTGATTGATTTTGATTAGCAGAAACAGATTCCTCAGAATTTATTGAAACATCTTGTACTTCGACAGATTCTTGCGTCAATGAGTTATTATTTCGATCTAAAGTATTTTCGTTTTTATTATCAGACTTTTTATCATTTTCAGTATTTGAAATTGTGTTTTCTATTTGATTTTCATCAATAAGATCATTAATCTTAATTTGATCGCCATTTTTAAACCACGTATTTAATGCTAATAATCCTATTAATACTCCCGAAGCAATCCCTGAATATTTCAGCCATATCGGAATGATTCTTCTTTTCTTTTCGGGATGTAATTCAGCATATATATTTTCCCAAATGTGTTCGCCAGGTTTAGCTTCAAAATCTTTAAATTTTTCCTGGAACAAGCGGTCTATGTTTTTTCTCTCTTTCATGTTGCTGATGTTGCTTTTGTTTTCCCTGTATACAAATCTATTTTATCTTTCAGTATCATTCGTGCTCTTGCGAGATTAGACTTTGTTGTACCTGTGGTAATATCCAACATTTCTGATATTTCTTTGTGGGAATAACCGTCTAAAACATATAGGTTGAATACCAATCTGTATCTTTCTGGCAATTCCTGAATAATCTGCATTAAATAATCCAATGAAATTGCTTCATTGTCTATTTCCAAATCTTCTGTTTCTGCGTAATCTTTCTCTGCGATCTCAAGAAATTTGACATTTGTCCTGTATTTCTGAAGCGCATTATTGATCATTACTCTTTTTGCCCATCCTTCAAAAGAACCTTTGAAATTATATTGAACGATTTTTTTGAAAATTATAATAAATCCGTCTTGTAAGTTATCTTCGGCTTCTGCATAATTTGCAGAATATTTCAAACAGACACCAAAAAGCTTTGCAGCAAACAATTTGTATAATTGTTCCTGTGCTTTGGGCTTATTAGCCTTACATTCGATAATGAGTTGTTCTAAACTCACAAGCTAATTGATTATTTTTTATATTCTAAATAATTTACCGGTATATCAACTACTTCAAAAATACCATTCCCGTTTTCATCTATTCCTTTATAAAATTTAAACAGATAGCTTCCTTGCATTTCTGCTTTAAAATTAAATGAGCGTTCCACCATAGTCAGGGTTTCGTATTCTATGCAATCGTCATTTTTTATTATTGTAGACTGTATTCCTATGATTCTTATATTTCCGTTTTTTTCAAAATATATTCCATCAACATAATGGCATGATGTAGGTTTTATATATTTTAATTTGATCTCATAAGTCTGGTTTAGCACAAAACTTTCCGGAACTTCAAATGATTCTACCGGCAAAATCTCTAAAACTGTATCGTTTAAATTGTCGTCTATTTCACACGAACTGAATACTGTAAGTAGAATTAATAATAGTCCAATCTTTTTCATAAATATTATACTGGGTTATACTCTCCTATTTTAGATGTCAAAATAAAAATAGGGTTGCGTTATTAACAAAAAAATCACGCTCAAGGCGTGATTTAAATTTTTATTTAATTTGATTCTTTTATTTTTTCCTTGATTTTGAGTTCTAATTCTTCTGCTAATTCCGGATTATCTTTTATTAAGGATTTCACAGCGTCTCTTCCTTGTCCTAATTTGGTCTCCCCATAGCTAAACCAGGAACCTGCTTTTTTCACTATATCAAATTCTACTGCTAAATCCAGGATTTCCCCGGTTTTGGAAACTCCTTCACCATACATAATATCGAATTCTGCAGTCCTAAAAGGTGGTGCAACTTTGTTTTTGACCACTTTTACTTTAGTCCTATTCCCCATTACATTTTCTCCGTCTTTAATTTGAGATGAACGACGAATATCTAATCTTACCGAAGCATAAAATTTTAGTGCATTACCTCCTGTGGTAGTTTCCGGATTTCCAAACATTACGCCAATTTTTTCTCTCAGCTGATTAATAAAGAAAACGGTACAATTAGTTTTACTGATGGTAGCGGTAAGTTTTCTAAGCGCCTGAGACATCAGTCTTGCGTGTAATCCCATTTTAGAATCACCCATTTCTCCTTCTATTTCGCTTTTTGGTGTCAATGCTGCAACAGAATCGATAACGACAATATCTATAGCACCGGAACGAATAAGATTTTCGGTAATTTCAAGAGCTTGTTCTCCATTATCCGGTTGAGAAATAATAAGATTTTCTATATCTACTCCTAATTTTTCTGCATAATGACGGTCAAAAGCATGTTCTGCATCAATAAAAGCTGCTATTCCTCCTGCTTTTTGAGCTTCAGCAATGGCGTGTAAAGTCAGGGTGGTTTTTCCTGAAGATTCGGGTCCGAAAATTTCAATAATCCTTCCTTTTGGATATCCGTTTACTCCTAAAGCCAAATCCAATCCCAAAGATCCGGACGAAATGGTTTCTACTTCTTCTATGGCTTTATCGCCCATTTTCATCACAGTACCTTTACCGTATGCTTTGTCTAATTTATCTAAGGTTAACTGCAGTGCTTTTAATTTTGCTTCTTTTTCTGAACTCATCTTAATTCTTTTATAATATCATTTTCCCAAGAGGTAAAAATACTGTTTTTATTTCAAAAATATAATTAAATTTAAACTTACAATTACGTGATTATAATTTGACCGAACCTTAATCGGCTTACAATTATTTTTGTGAAAAATCGTATAACCTCGAAACGTATTTCCCAATCACATCAAATTCTAAATTGATTTTCGTCCCAATTTTAAAGTTTTTGAAATTGGTATGCTCGTAAGTATAAGGAATGATAGCAACACTGAATTCATTTTTTTTCGAGTTTACAACGGTCAGGCTTACACCATTTACTGTTATGGAACCTTTTTCAATAGTAATGTTACTCAAATTTCCATCATATTCAAAAGTAAAATACCAGCTTCCGTTAGCATTTTCAATATTTTTACAAATTCCTGTTTGATCTACATGACCTTGAACAATATGCCCGTCAAGTCTGTCGCCCAATCTCATTGCACGTTCCAGATTTACAACATCTCCCGATTGCCAGTCTCCGATATTTGTTTTTTCGATGGTTTCCCTGATTGCTGTTACGGTATAAGCTCCTTCATTTAATGCAACAACTGTAAGACAAATACCGTTGTGTGAAACACTTTGGTCGATTTTTAATTCGTTGGCGATTTGACTTTTTATGGTAATATTAAGATTTTCATTTTCATTTTCAATAAAATCTACAATCCCAATTGATTCTATGATTCCTGTAAACATTTGTGGTTTTATTTTACTAAATTTGCACTTCAAAATTAGAACAAAAAAAAGATTTAGGTTAATGAAAAAGGAAGAAAATATAATCGTGGGGATTTCTATCGGAGATTTGAATGGAATCGGTCCCGAAGTAGTTCTCAAAACATTTGAAGATATAAGGATGTTAGAATTTTGTACTCCGGTTATTTTTGCAAACGTAAAATCCCTGTCTTTTTTGAGAAAAAACTTCGAATCTACTGTAACGTTGCACGGGATAGATTCTATTGATCAATTAGTACATGGAAAAATCAACGTTTTAAATATCTGGAAAGAAGGTTTTAATCTCAATTATGGTGTAAATGACGAAACCGTTGGAAAGTACGCTATAAAATCTTTTATAGCAGCAACCCAGGCTCTAAAAGAAGGACTTATAAATGTATTGGTTACAGCCCCGGTAAACAAATATAATATTCAATCGGAAGAATTTCAATTTCCGGGACACACAGATTATTTAAACCAAGAAATAGAAGGAAATGCTTTAATGTTTATGATTCATGAAAATCTCAGAATCGGTTTAATAACAGATCACGTTCCCGTAAACGAAGTTGCCCAACACCTTACACCTGAATTAATCAAACAGAAAATCACCACAATACATAAATCACTTATTGAAGATTTTAGCATCAACAAACCAAAAATTGCAGTTTTAGGGCTTAATCCTCATGCTGGAGATGGAGGTGTAATCGGTAAAGAAGATGAAGAAATTATAAAACCAGTGATCCAAAAAATGTTTAATAAAGGAACTATGGTTTTCGGACCCTATCCTGCCGATGGATTTTTTGGAAGTGGTCAATATAAAAATTTTGATGCCGTAATTGCAGCATACCATGATCAGGGATTAATACCTTTTAAAACACTTTCCTTTGGCAACGGAGTAAATTATACCGCAGGTCTAACAAAAATCAGAACTTCACCAGATCACGGTACAGCATACGACATTGCAGGAAAAGGAATTGCAGACCACAACTCATTCAAAGAAGCTGTTTATTTAGCGTTGGACATTTATAAATCAAGAGAATTATATAAAGAGATTTCAGAAAACCCCCTCAAAATAAAGACAAAACAGTTATAACCAAAATTATTTTCTTACAATTTGTTCTAATGATTACGAATACCAACTGGGATTTTTAGTTTTGTTTACTAGATTCATCCTAAAATATTTATCAGCATTGATATAAATTTATTTTTCGTTAAATTTTTTCTCAAGTACTTCAATTCGTTTTAACATGCTTTCCAAAATCCCCTCTGGAACAGAATTGTTTACTGTTCCATTGGTGCAGCCAATATTGCAGTTTAGTGCTTTTTTTATTTTATTTTTACTCGTTTCTTCTAGAAAATAGTCAAAATTCACATCGAATAATTCGCAAATTTTATCCATTAGATAGAAATCAATTTTTCTAGTTTTCCACTCTCAATTTCTGACAAAGATGTTTGGCTTATATTTAATTTATGAGCTAACTCTGGTTGACTTAATTTGTTTTGCCTTCTTAAAATACTTATTTTGTACCAAAATTCATAATAATTATTGTTTTTACTTTAGTTTTTAAAAGTTTTCCGTTTGGCAGCAAAGATACAAGTTTATAGTTTTACGACATTATAAACAATTAATTTTAATTTTTATGAAAAAAACATTTTTTTCTTTTGGAGCTTTGTTAATGTTTACGAGCATTACTTTAGCTAACAATTCTGTTGTAGAGAAATACAACGAAAGCAATACAGCAGCCGGGCATGATTCAGGAAATAATGTACTCGGTAGACAAACTTGTACAAAAACATATTCTGATGGTAATGGAAATTTGGTTTCAGTAAGTGCTTCAGCCGGATCGTTTCTAATGAATGATGCTGCAGCTATGACCAAAGCTTGCAACAAAGTAGATAGAGCTATCGGACAAGCTACTAAAACACTAACTCTTTAAAATTATATAAGATGAAAAACTATTTAAGAATAATTATATTACTAATTTCCTTTTCGACTTATGCCAACGACAATAATAGGTTAGATGATTCTTTAAATTCAATAAAAATTGATAATGCTTGTACTAGTATTTTATTAGAAAAACCAATGGAACTAAAATGTACTGATGAAATATTCGATAAAGTACTATGCAGAATTTGCACAACAATAAGTGTGCCCGATGGTTTTGGTGGAGTAGTTGGTATTACGGGTTGTGCCGGGAATATTTTCACTAGTTGTGAAAAAGCAGGACAGCTTTCCCGTGAAAAAGCTTTGCAAAAGGTTGTTGACATTATAAAAGACCTAAATTAAGGATGAATTACAACCAAAGCTGTTTTTAAGTAACAGCTTTGGTTATTAAAAGAATTTATGAAAACATTAAAATTAGTATTTTTTACCTTTCTGCTTTCTTCAATGTGCTATTCGCAGTTTAAAACGGTAGAAGTAGATTATATATTTAAGATTGAAACGGAAAATTCTGAGCAATTCCTATATAATCATAGGATGATTGCAAGTGAAAATATAAGTATTTCAGGTATAATAGATTCATCAGAAATAAAAACTAAAATTAGAAATAGAAATAAAATCTATTTTGATAATAACAAAGATGAAATCCTACTACAAAGTTCTATTTTTAACAAAGATT
Source organism: uncultured Flavobacterium sp. (assembly GCA_964608415.1). GTDB lineage: Bacteria > Bacteroidota > Bacteroidia > Flavobacteriales > Flavobacteriaceae > Flavobacterium. The sequence continues at coordinate 8,078 of CAZSOC010000045.1, read as the reverse complement.
TTTACGTCAAGGAAAGTAATATTTCCTCCAAAATGAATTGGGAATTAATTAACGAAGAAATAAAAGAAATTTTAGGCTATCGATGTAAATCTGCAAAATTGAAATTTAGAGGAAGAAATTATATTGCATATTATGCCGAAGATATTTTATGTAATTTTGGACCTTTTAAATTCAATGGTTTGCCGGGTCTAATTTTGGAAATACATAGCGATGATTTTCGGTTTCATTACATTGCCAATAGAATTAAACTAAAAGATGATATTACACAAATTGATAATCCTTATAAAAAGGTTAAAAACGAAGATTTTATAAGTTTCAAAGAATATAAAAAACTTTTTTTAGAAAAGCTGGAGCAAGCTCAAAAGAAAATGCAGACAGAAGAGACGGATGATACCACTTACAGTGTGGATGATAAATCAATGGAGTTATATGATTAGATTTTTTTTTATAATTTTATTAACGCTTTCTTGTCAATTACATTATTCACAGGTTATTACCGGTAAAATTATAAATGAGAATAAAGAAAATATTACTAACGGATTCATTCTTTTAGCAGACAAAAACAATCCGGCCAGAACTTTACATTTTCAACAATTCAGGGCTGGTGAGTTTAGCATTGATGTCGCAAAATTCCAAGATAATTTGTTATTTATTGCAAAATCAAATGGGTATTTAAATGATACTATTTCCTACAATAAAGACAAAGCCCTCCATTCCGATTTTTTATTTATATTAAAAAAAAATATCACTACGGCTATTGCTTTAGACGAAGTCGAAATCATAGCAAAAAAATATCCATTTAAAATTAAAAAAGACACAGTTGTTTATCAAGTCAGCGGTTACAGTGATGGCACGGAAGTAAAATTGGAAGATCTTTTAAAAAAGTTACCTGGTATTGATGTCAATAGCTCAACAGGTTTAATAAAATACAAAGGTAAATCAATCGAGACTATTATGCTGGAAGGTGACAATCTATTTGGCAATGATTACACGATAGGGTCAAGAAATATAAATATTGATCTGGTTAATGAAGTAGAAGCTATAGAAAATTTTTCGGAAAACAGTCTTCTAAAAGGAATGAGCGACAAAGAGAAAGTTGCTCTTAATTTGAAATTAAAAGAAGGTGTAAGTCTTTCAACTGAGTCCAATATTGGTTTGGGCACAATTAACGAAGATGCACTTGCAAAAGATCTATCGGCAGCAGTATTAGGAGTTTCCAAAAAAGTTAAAGCATTTGCAATCTTATCTAATAATAATATAGGAATCAATAGAAGTTCGATAAATTATTATATAAACGATAATAATAACGAAAGTGAGATATTGCCCAACAAGATTATTAATGATTATTTTCCCATAAACCAAATCAATAAACAGTATAATTTTACTAATAATCAATATTTATCAGATATTAATCTTATCTATAAAGCAGCACCAAAATTGTCGTTAAAAGTAAATAGCGCATTCATTAACGATAATGTTTTGTTTACAAAATACAATCTTAACAAGTATTTGATACAAAATGAACAATTTGTTAATGAAGATTTTTTTTTTTCAACAAAGAAAATAATGGTGTTTAAAAATAATTTGAACGCAAATTATAAACTTTCAAAAAATGAAAGTTTAGAATATGAATTCAAGAATTTAATTAATATTCATAAGGGTTCTAATCTTATAGAGTCAAAGTCAAATTTGATAAATGATTACAACATTGCAAGTAAGACGGTACTTACAGTAAATAGTTTACTCTACACTAATAGAATTAATAATCAAAAAGTATTTCAAATCTCGGCAAAAAGTTTGATTAATTCTATTGATGAGAAAATGATGTATGTCCCTCCAATTATAGACATCAACAATGAGTCCGAGAAACAGATGGTAAACGTATCTAAAACCTCTACAATAATTGCTGCTAAGCTTCTAGGTAAAAACAAATCCGAAACAGATAAATACAGTTCTGCAATAGTTTTCGAGAATCACAGGTCGAATTTTGGCTCAAACAGATTAGGATTTAATGGTAATGAAATTTTTGATTATGTAAATTTTAATAATTTTACGACGTACAAAGTTAATAATTTTTATAACTTGGGAAAATACAGTACTTCTATAGAAAATTGGAGACTTACTGTTGATTATAAAATGTCCTTTTTAAATCAAGAGTTAATGTTTAAGGAAAATCAAATAAATTTTCTCAAAAAGATTGATTATATTTTTGAGCCAAATATCCAATTAAGCAGAAAATTTACTAAAACAGAAACCCTGATTCTCAATGCCAGTATAAAACGAAGTCCCTTAGTGGAAAATTACCTTTTTATCAAACCAATTTTGACCGATAACAGAATAACAACCTCAAATATATTAAGTTTAAAATTATCCGAAAATTACAGTTATCAATTAATGTATTTGAAAAACGATATGTACAACAATTTTCAAAATAACATATCAATTGGTTACCAAAAAAATAGCGGCAATATGTTATCAGAATCTCAAGTAAATGAAAATTTTATTAAAACAAGATTCTTTTTTAATAGAGTTAGTACCGATGACATTAATGTTAATTTTATGGCTTCAAAGTTGATTCCGCTTTTGAATACAACGTTCAAAATCAATTCTAATTTCAATTATTCAACTTTCTACAATACCGTAAACAATTCTAATTTAAGAAAAAATTCTAGTCAGTTTTTTGAAAATGAATTTTTTGTTAAAACAGCATTTAATTGTGCTTTAAATTTTCAAAACGCATTGGTGTACAGAACTAATAAATCTGATAATGAAGAAGGAGGGTCTTTTGAAAATAATGCTCTAAATAATGAATTTAAAATTATTTTTAGAAAAACAGACAAATTTTTATGTACAATAAATTATAGTTATTTTCTGCCAAATAATAAAAATGCTTCTAATAATTACCATTTTTTAGACTTGCTTTTTCGATATAAGCCCTCGAATAAAAAATACAATATTTCACTCTTGGCAAATAATTTGTCAAATGAGAAATCTTTTTCTACGGTTCAGACATCTGATGTTTCATTAAATATTGCTACTACATCTATAATTCCTAGACATATTTTAATTATGGTCGATTATAGATTTTAAACCAAGTACTGACGTTTTCTATGTTTTAATAATTACCAAAAATTAAATTTACAAATAAAAAAACCCAACATTAATCGAATTAAAAGACAAAAAAAATATAAACAAAAAAATGTTTATAACTCTTTTGATTATGCAATAAATTTATATCTTTGCACTCCGATTCCAGAATTCCGGAAAAGGACAAATTGTTGTTGCTATGAAAAAGTTGAATGAATATTTAATTCCTTTTGTAGGATTAAAAACAGGAAAACACCAGTTTGAGTATCAAATTAATAACACGTTCTTTGATTGCTTTGAATTTGAAGAGTTTGAAAATTCGAATATTAAAGCAGAAGTAGTTTTAGAGAAGAAAGATACCATGTTGGAGTTACTCTTCAAGCACAAAGGAATAGTAAATATCCCTTGTGACTTAACAGGAGAAATGTTTGATTTACCAATAAAAGGAAAACTGAAATTGGTAGTTCAATTTGGTGAAGAATTTAATAATGATAATGAAGAATTATTAATTTTACCACATGGAGAATATCAAATAGATATTTCACAATATATATATGAAATGATTGTGCTGTCTGTTCCCTTAAAACGCATTCATCCAGGAGTAAAAGACGGAACCATACAATCTGATACATTAACAAAATTACAAGAACCGGTCGTAAAAAAACCAATCGAAAATAAAGAAGAAGAAAAAACAGACCCACGTTGGGACAAATTAAAACAACTATTAACGGATAAATAATATAGTAAAATGGCACATCCTAAGAGAAAAATCTCTAAAACAAGAAGAGATAAGAGAAGAACTCACTACAAAGCTACAGTTGCTCAAATTGCAACATGTCCTGTAACAGGAGAGGCACATTTATACCATAGAGCATACTGGCACGAAGGTAAAATGTACTACAGAGGACAAGTTGTTATCGACAAATCAGTTGCGGTTGCATAATGCATTTTAACAAATGATATTTAAACTCTCCGATGTGAGAGTTTTTTTTGTTGTTAAAAACTTTCAAGTTAAATAAGCAAAGTTTCTATATTTGTGTTTGAAATATTTTTTGTAATTTCAACACTTTTCTATTGCTAATTGTTTCAGATCGAAAATCTAAAACCTATGAGTACAATTACAGCCGCTATTACAGCTGTCGGAGGATATGTTCCAGACTTCGTATTATCCAATAAAATCCTTGAAACAATGGTTGATACCAATGACGAATGGATTACTACAAGAACAGGAATCAAGGAAAGAAGAATTTTAAAAGGAGACGGATTAGGCACTTCATATTTGGCTATAAAAGCTGCCGAAAACCTAATTACCAAGTCCAAAATCGACCCAAAAGATATCGATCTGGTCATTATTGCTACAACCACACCCGATATGCCGGTAGCATCAACAGCTGTTTATGTAGCAACACAGATTGGTGCCATAAACGCATTTGCATACGACCTGCAGGCAGCCTGTTCGGGATTCCTTTACGGAATGTCCACAGCCTCAGCTTTCATCCAATCAGGAAAATATAAAAAAGTATTACTTATCGGAGCAGATAAAATGTCTTCGATCATTGATTATACAGACAGATCAACTTGTATTATCTTTGGAGATGGCGCAGGAGCAGTCCTGTTTGAACCCAACACCGAAGGATTAGGAATTCAGGACGAATTTTTAAGAAGTGATGGAATTGGCAGAGAATTTTTAAAAATTGACGCCGGTGGATCTATACTTCCCACATCTATCGAAACAGTACAAAATAAACAACACACCGTTTTTCAAGATGGTAAAACTGTTTACAAATATGCCGTTTCCGGAATGGCAGATGTGAGCGAAAAAATATTGGAGAGAAACAATCTTACCAAAGAAGATATAGATTGGTTAGTACCCCATCAGGCTAACAAAAGAATAATCGATGCAACAGCAAGCAGAATAGGATTAGATGAAAATAAAGTTTTAATAAATATCGAGAGATATGGAAATACAACTTCAGGAACATTACCTTTATTATTATTTGATTTCGAAAACAAACTAAAAAAAGGAGATAATCTTATATTTGCAGCTTTTGGAGGCGGTTTTACATGGGGATCTATCTATTTAAAATGGGCTTACTAAATTACAAACGATAACTAAAATACAATATTATGGATTTAAAAGAAATTCAAAACTTAATCAAATTTGTGGCAAACACAGGAGTTGCAGAAGTGAAATTAGAAGTAGACAATGTAAAAATCACCATCAAAACAACTGTTGAAGGTGCTACTCCAGAAATCACTTATGTACAACAATCTCCTGTAGCGCAAGCATTGCCGCAACAAGTTGCACCTGCATCAGTCCCAACACCTGCTGCACCTGCTGCCGAAGAAAATTCAAAATATATTACAATAAAATCTCCTATTATCGGAACATTTTATAGAAAACCATCTCCGGATAAACCCGTTTTTGTAGAAGTTGGATCTAATATTGGTAAAGGTGATGTTTTATGTATTATTGAAGCGATGAAACTCTTTAATGAAATCGAATCTGAAGTTTCAGGTAAAATCGTAAAAATTTTAGTAGACGATATGTCTCCGGTAGAATTTGACCAACCATTATTTTTAGTAGATCCATCATAAAAAATTTTAAATGATAAACTTGAATGATTATTTTTCATTCAAACTATTTAAAATTTATAATTATTTCATTCGAACAAATCGTTCGGGTCAACATTTAAAATAATAATTAAGATGTTCAAAAAAATATTAATTGCAAATAGAGGAGAAATTGCACTTCGAATTATTCGAACCTGTAGAGAAATGGGCATCAAGACTGTTGCTATTTACTCTACTGCAGATGCAGACAGCCTACACGTAAAATTTGCAGATGAAGCAGTTTGTATCGGACCTCCTCCGAGCAATTTGTCTTATCTAAAAATGCCTAATGTAATAGCTGCCGCAGAAATTACAAATGCAGACGCTATACATCCCGGATATGGTTTTCTTTCTGAAAATGCAAAATTTTCAAAAATTTGTCAAGAACACGGAATCAAATTTATCGGTGCATCTCCGGAAATGATTCAAAAAATGGGAGATAAAGCAACCGCTAAAGCTACAATGAAAGCAGCAGGAGTTCCTTGTGTACCAGGTTCAGACGGAATTTTAGAATCTTTGGAAGAAGCCAAAAAAGTTGCCAAAACAATAGGATACCCGGTTATGATGAAAGCAACTGCAGGTGGTGGCGGAAAAGGAATGCGTGCCATCTGGAAAGAAGAAGATCTGGATAAAGCTTGGGAAAGTGCAAGAATTGAAGCCGCAGCCGCTTTTGGAAATGACGGAATGTACATGGAAAAACTTATCGAAGAACCACGTCATATCGAAATTCAAATTGTAGGAGATTCTTACGGAAAAGCCTGTCACCTCTCAGAAAGAGATTGTTCAGTACAAAGAAGACACCAAAAACTTACAGAAGAAACACCTTCTCCGTTTATGACTCCTGAATTGAGAGAAAAAATGGGTGAAGCCGCAGTAAAAGCTGCTGAATATATCAAATATGAAGGAGCAGGAACAGTAGAATTTTTGGTTGACAAACACAGGAATTTCTATTTTATGGAAATGAACACCCGTATCCAGGTCGAACACCCAATTACAGAACAAGTAATTGATTATGACTTGATTAGAGAACAAATTCTTGTTGCAGCCGGTGTGCCTATTTCCGGTAAAAATTACCTTCCGCAATTACACGCTATTGAGTGCCGAATTAATGCCGAAGATCCCTATAATGATTTTCGTCCATCCCCAGGAAAAATTACAACTTTACATACCCCTGGAGGTCACGGAGTAAGATTGGATACCCATGTTTATTCAGGATACACAATTCCACCAAATTATGACTCAATGATCGCAAAATTGATCACAACTGCTCAGACAAGAGAAGAAGCGATCAATAAAATGAAAAGAGCTTTGGATGAGTTTGTAATAGAGGGCATTAAAACTACCATTCCTTTTCACAGACAACTCATGGATGATCCCAGATACATAGCAGGTGATTATACAACAGCATTTATGGAAGATTTCAAAATGAATGATCCAAAATAAAATTATATATTTCACTTTTTATACAAAGTTACAAGGTTGTCAAATTGACAACCTTTTTTCTTTTCACATTGTTCTAAAATCAATACAGACCATCAGTACTTAAGAGGATTTTTTATTTTTATTATCGCTACAAAAAATGATTTTGCCAGTACTGCTCCTGTTCCAACAAAGTCATCATATACGGAAAAAAAAAGAATTTCTTTGAAATACAAATATGTTAATATCTAAATCATCTTAAATTAAGATAATCATAGCCTGTTTTGAACAATACTTGTCTTTAAAAAAATTAAATAAAAACCAAAGTTATTTTTTTATAAAAAATTACATGTTTGCTATTGACTTTAAATATTAAAAAATTATCTTTGCACACTGAAAAACAAGATGGTTTTCATAAACCTAAATAGCTATTTAATAAATACATAAGCAATGTCAAAAGTAATAGGAAAAGTTGCGCAAATCATTGGTCCGGTAGTTGATGTAGTTTTCAACGGAAAGGATATTGAACTTCCAAAAATTTATGATTCATTAGAAATCACGAAAAAAGATGGTACTAAATTAGTACTTGAAGTACAATCTCATATTGGTGAAAACACTGTAAGAACAATCTCTATGGATTCTACAGACGGTTTGAGCAGAGGTTATGATGTAATTTCTACAGGTAATCCTATCAAAATGCCAATTGGAGCAGATGTTTACGGACGTTTGTTTAATGTAATCGGAGATGCGATCGATGGTTTAGGAGATCTTCCAAAAGAAGGAGAAAACGGAATTTCTATTCATCGTCAGGCTCCAAAATTTGAAGAATTATCAACTTCCACCGAAGTTTTATTTACAGGAATCAAAGTAATCGATTTGATCGAACCTTATGCAAAAGGAGGTAAAATCGGTTTGTTTGGTGGTGCAGGAGTAGGTAAAACAGTATTGATTCAGGAATT
>CAZSOC010000044.1:12982-21951 GCA_964608415.1 uncultured Flavobacterium sp. | reverse complement strand
CAAAGGAATTGGATGTAGCAGAAGGAGATATTGTTCAAGAAATAAAATCTTTGAATGGCTGGACTTGGGTAAGAGCAATAAAAACTAAAAATGAGGGCTGGATACCTAACGAAATAATAGAATAAGATTTCCTTAATAATTAGTGTTTTTAAATTAAAAAGATAAAGAAAATCCCTATAGAACGTGGCGACGGGAAACCTTCTATGGTTTTCTATTCTAGTTTTGAAAGAGCAATTTATTTTATAATTTCTTACTCTTATTGTAACCCTTCATGGCAATCTCTCTTCAATAAGTATTTTTTTATAAAATTTGGTTAATAATATTAATTACTTTATATTTGAAACTAATTAATAAACGTATAATATGGAAACAAGCAATTTTAATCCAAGCGATTCAATCAAAACAATTGAAGACGCATTAAAGCAGGTAAAGTCTGAAAAAACAGGAGCGTCCTACTATTATGTAGTTTGGGGAACCCTCCTTTTAATTCACTATTTGTTACTCTTTTTCGTGACCCGGTTCCCGGATTTGAAAGGAAATTTTATTGAAACAATAATTTGGGGTGTTTTTCCTCTTGGTGGTTTACTTTCTTTTCTGAGAGGAAAAAAAGATTCAAAAAACGAAAAAATGCTATCTCTCCATGAAAAAGTCTATTTATATACTTTTGGAGGCTTTGCTTTGTGTTATGGAACTGTTTTTATTGCATCAGCTATTACCGAACCAAGCTTCCTCATTGCAATTTATCCTCTTTTGCTTGGCTTCACGGTATTTGTAGTGGGCGGAATTACAAAACATAAACCATCCTTGATTTGTGGAGTTTTGAGTATCCTTTGTACGGGCATAAGCCTGAATGTTTCTTTAGAATTACAATATTTATTAGCAGCCCTGGCCTCTCTTATTTCCTGTATTATTCCGGGATTTTTAATGAAAAATAGCAATGTTTAAAGACCTCGACCCTATTCTTCATTCACAGCTCAGATTAGCAATTGTGTCACTGTTAATCGGGCTTGAAGAAGCAGAATTTGTGTATTTAAAAGAAAAGACCAACACTTCTGCAGGAAATCTAAGTTTACAACTTGATAAACTTAAAAAAGCAGATTATATCACAATAACTAAAGGTTTCAAGGGAAATTACCCTGTTACAACCTGTAAAATAACTTCAAAAGGAATACAAGCTTTTGAAGATTATGTTAATAACATCAAACAATACCTATACTTAAAATGATGAAACCAATATTCAGCTTAATTACAGTTTTTTGCTGCCTGGCATTTCATAACGCTTATTGCCAGAATGATTATCATAATATCGAAAATTTTAAAGAAGGGACAACGCTTGTATTTCAAAGCTGCGAAACCGATAATGTTGAAACAGGTAAAAGCGGTAAGAATATAATCTGGGATTTTTCTAATTTGAAACATACAAAGGATACTATAACACAGTGGATTAGTACGCCTCATTCAATAAATGAAGCGAATGACTATCCACAGGCAACCCTTGTAGAAAAATATTCCGACGGAAGTTATGTATTCCTGAAAACAGAAGAAAACAAGACGTATTTGTTAGGATTCATTGACGAGAAATCCCAGGTAAAGATTAATTACCCGCAACCTGTACTGATTGCCAAACGTCCTTTTTCATATAACGAAACCGTTACAAAACCTTATACTACATCTTATACGGTAAACGAACTGAGTTTCTCGGGAAAAGGAACCGCAACAATAGAAGCAGACGGGTTTGGCACACTCATACTTCCAAACAATACATACGAAAATACGCTGAGAATAAAAATAACGCTAAAGCAATCCGATGTATTAAAACAGTACAATTCAACAACCGAAACGACTATTACTACTTACGCATGGTTTGACCAAAAACATAGTTCTGCTTTACTGAAAATGACTGAAACTAAATCACAATACCACTCAGATAAAAGTATTGAATATCTTTTGAATGAAACTGTTAAATGATACTATTGGCAATACGGATTCCGTGCTAAACGGACTACCAGAAGCATTCACTATTTGGAATTTTATCGAATGCTTCGATTGCCTGTATTTTTACACCTTACAATGCATTTTCCAATCCGATTAAAAATACTTGTCAATTTTTCGGTTGCAGACTACGTGACTATATAATTATTTTTGTAAATCAAAATCTCAATCATTAATTAGTTTATGGAATTGACAACAGCAACAATGTACAATGCAATTGTAGAAAAGGATACTTCGTTTGAAGGCGTATTTTTTACAGCAGTTAAAACCACAGGAATTTTTTGCCGGCCATCCTGCACAGCCCGCAAGCCTAAAATAGAAAATGTAGAATTTCTGAAAACTTCAAAAGAATGTATCTTAAAAGGTTACAGACCATGTAAAGTGTGTAAACCTTTAGAAAAACTAAACGAAACCCCTGTAGCTGTAAAACAACTTATAGACGAACTGATAGAAAATCTGAGTGTAAAATTCAAGGACTACGATTTGGTAAAAAGAGGTTTAGAACCCAGTCAGGTAAGACGATGGTTTATAAAAAATCACGGTATTACATTTCAGGCCTATCAAAGAATGTTCAGAATAAATTCGGCATTTAAAAAAATACAAGAGGGAGAATCAGTTACCGAAGCAGCTTTTGATTCGGGTTATGAATCGTTAAGTGGTTTTGGGGATTCTTTTAAAACGATTTTTGGTGTTTCTCCTAAAAACAGTAAAATAAAGAAAATTATTGACCTTAAAAGAATTGAAACACCCTTGGGTACGATGTATGCCTGTGCGGTAGAAGATGGGATTTGCCTCTTGGAGTTCACCGACAGGAAAATGTTGGAAACAGAACTGAAATCTATTGCAAAGCTTTTAAATGCAACTATTGTACTGGGAAATAACAAACATTTTGAAATGCTGGAAAAAGAACTTTCAGAATATTTTGAAGGTAAAAGAAAACAATTTAGTGTGCCACTATCTACACCCGGCTCAGCGTTTCAAAATACCGTTTGGAACGAGCTGCGGAATATTCCATTCGGAACTACAAAAACCTACAAGCAGCAGGCAGAAGCAATTAATAACCCGAAAGCCGTGAGAGCCGTAGCCAATGCCAACGGTATGAACAGAATTTCAATTTTAATTCCCTGTCACAGAGTAATTGGTTCCGACGGAAAATTAACAGGCTATGGCGGCGGGCTTTGGAGAAAAAAATGGTTGCTGGATTTAGAAAAGGAAAACGCATAAATGGAAACAGCATTACTTGTAAAAATAATTGGCGCATTTCTTATTTCCGGCATCTGGCTGACAGGCATTACTCTAATAGTCGAAAAAATAGGTTCCAAAAAATAACAAGACCTACACTTTCCGGCAACTGTTGTTGAGGGGGCTTTTTGCAGGAAGTATTGTGGCGGCATCTGTAACGATTTCCAGTTTTCTGCCTCCTTATTTAACCGGGGTGTTTTCTACTTTCCCGGCGGTTATGCTGACAACGATGGCGATTCTTACCGTAAACCAAAACACAAAATTTGCACAGGCGACAGGTAAAATTTTATTACTCTCCTCTTCCAACATAATTATTTACAGTGCTTTTATTTCATTTACTTACCCAACGATTGGAATACTTGCCGGAACATTGGTTTCACTGGCAGCTTCAATACTTTGGGTAATTATCATAAGCCCGTTTATTAAAAAAGTATCGTAAACACAGGCAGGAGGATATTATTAAAATACGAGAGTAATAAATTTTTCGATAGACTTAGTTTTACTCAAAATAAAATCTACCATTCATAACATTGGGAACCGGACGTTTAAAATTTTAATTGACTATCGGGAACTTTATACCCATTTATAGGCGCAGGCAAAAAAGTCGTCACTTCGAGTGATTTCGCAGTACAGCGGAGAAATCGTATCGAGAAGCAACTAAAAAAGAAATGATTCTCGATACATTTTGCTTCATTGCATTACGCAAAACACTCGAACTGACGAAGTACAGCATTTCAAAAGAGCAGTTTAGATATATTTTTTGGTATAAAGTTCCCGATAATCATTAATTTTAATATATTCTTTCGGATCAGTATTTCTGTTATTTTTTAGGTTTTAACATAAATTCATACGGTAAATACCTTGTTATGTACGCGTTACATTCTTTCTTCTTTCAGCTCATCATCCAAAATTATTTTCATTCATTAAGGTAGGGTTTTTTCTTTTTTAAATGTTATTTATATATAAACTCTTAAAATTCCTAATTTATGAAATGACATAAACTACTGTTTTTATTCTTATAATTAATTATTTCTAGTAATTAATTATATCCGGAAAACCATTTTACACTTAATCCTTAAGCCGTTTTTTCCAAAAAACGGTTATAGGTATTTTTAACGTTGTTGTGGATTATTATTCTGTCATGACAACATAATTTATTTAATTATTATGAAAAAAATTACATTGATTCTCTTTGTGCTCTTTTCGTGGTTATCCCACGGTCAGACTTGCACGCAATATTTTGACTTGTGGAGTAGTGATACCATAAATGAAGATTATGAATCATTAACCATAACCAGTAATGATGCAACATCATGTAGTGTAGGAACAATAAATTCTATTACGATTACCTATGTCGAAATTTTCGATTTCAATTCCTGGGAAAATCTATGCGGAGCATGGTATTCTTTTGAATTGGATCTTGACGGTACTATTACAACGGTTTGTTATGATGAACTAATTGGGATGGATCTTACAGGATTTAATTCTCTCACAATTACAGTACATGACATGGATGATAGTTATGACTTTGTCGTGTTATTTCTGGATATTGAGGTGAATTTTACACCCACTGAAATTCCTCCTTGTTTAACAGGACTAACAGCTCCGTCCGATTTATCGCAAAACGCATTGGACGGAATTATTCGATGGACTGCTTCTCCAGGAGTTACGGGTTATAATATAGCCGTAGGGACTACTCCCGGAGGAGGAGAAACAGTTCCCTGGATGGATGCAGGAAATGTTACCTCTTATGATATTCCGGGAACATTAGAATTAGGTACCACGTATTTTGTTTCTGTAATTCCTTATAACGATTTAGGAGAAGCAGAAGACTGTTCAGAATTTTCTTTTATAACCCCAGGGGTTATTACCAACGAAACATGTGAAACAGCCATCGATCTGGGAGATTTGACTTCTCCATTGTTTTCCTCTACAGTAGGGGCTTTAAATGATAATTTAACAACCTGTAATAATTTTAATACAATTATCAGTAATAGCTATGGAGATGTCTATTATTCCATACTTGTTCCCGACAATCATACTTTAAGAATCGGTCAGACAAGTAACGATTATGATTCTTCCAATATTGTTTTCTATGGAGATTGTGATAACCGGACACAAATTGTTTGTTTTGATGACCCTGATGACAGAACGATTCAATGGAAAAATGAAACAGGTGAAGATCAAACGGTTTACTGGATTCAGGACGGACATTCGGGTGTAGGTTCTTTTACACTGGCCTGGACGGTATTTGCCTGTACCCAGCCTGAAGCTACATATTCTACTCATTCTCTTTGTACGGAAGATAATGAAGGGTTTGAAATGGTTACCACTATTACCAGTTTAGGTTCTGCTACCTCTGTAACCGTATCCGACAACCACGGAAACAGCCAACAGGCATCTGAAACCGGACCTGTAATATTAGGACCTTATGCAAATAATACAAATGTTATAATTACAATAGTTAATGATGATGAATTAACATGCAGTATTACAAGTTCAACTTTTAATCAGGCTGTTTGTCCTCCAAGTAACTATAGCTGTGCCACTGCGATAGATTTAGGGAACGAAACCTCTCCAATATCTGCAACAACTGTAGGATCTGTAAATAATAATATGACAACCTGCAACAACTCTAATGAGCAAATTACTAATAATCATCCTGACGTGTATTATTATATAACTGTTCCTAGTGGCTCTACCCTAAAAATCGGACAGACAACTAACGATTATGATTCTTCCAATATTGTTTTTTATGGAGATTGTAACAACAGAACGCAAATAGACTGTTTTGACGATCCTGATGATAAAACTGTTGTTTGGGCGAATAATACCGGATCAGACCAAAATGTGTACTGGATTCAGGACGGACATAGCGGCAGCGGTTCTTTTACTCTGGCTTGGTCTGTAATTGCCTGTACAAGTCCTACTGCTACTTATTCTGTAGTTTCAGATTGTGAAAACGGAGATCAGTTCATGGTAAATGTAAATGTGACAAGCTTAGGTTCGGCTACATCAGTAACAGTATCCGATGATCAGGGTTCATTTATCGAAACCGCTGCAGAAGAAGGAATTGTTGTTTTAGGGCCTTATCCTAACAATACTCCTTTAATTATTACTGTAGAAAATGATGATGACAGCGATTGTAAAGCTACAAGCGAAACTCTTAACCAAACCATTTGCCCTCCATCTAACGATACTTGTGCTACTGCTATAGATTTAGGGAACGAAATCTCCCCATTAGAAGGAACAACCCTTGGAGCTAGTAATACCAACTTAAACACTTGTAACAATTTGGGTGGTGTAATTACAACAAACACATATCCGGACGTATATTATTCTATAATAGTACCTGATGGTTCCACTTTAGAAATTGGTCAAACAGCAAATAATTATGATTCTACAAATGTTATTTTTTATGGAGATTGCGATAACAGAACTCAAATAGACTGTTTTGACGATCCTGATGAAAAAACTGTTGTTTGGGTTAATGATACCGGATCCAATCAAACTGTTTACTGGATCCAGGATGGGCATAGTGGAACAGGTGATTTTACATTAGCCTGGTCTGTAATAGAAAACTGTACAAGACCGGAAGCTACTTACTCTGTAGTTTCAGATTGTGAAAACGGAGATCAATTCATGGTAAATGTAGATGTAACAAGTTTAGGATCTGCAACATCAGTGACCGTATTCGATAATCAAGGAATGTTTTCTGAAACTGCTTCTGGAGAAGGAATTGTAATTATGGGACCTTATCCTAACAATACTCCTTTAATCTTTACTGTTGAAAGCAATGATAATGGTAATTGTAAAGCTATAAGCGGAACTCTTACTCTGATATCTTGTCCTCCTGCAAATGATAATTGTAGTGGTGCAGAAGAACTAATTGTTAATGAAGATCTTGCTTGTGGAGTTGTAAGTCCAGGAACTGTAGTAGGAGCCACAGCATCTGTTGTAACAGGAAATACGTGTTTTGGTAATGCTGATGACGATGTATGGTATTCTTTTGTTGCTACAAGCGTATCACACAGAATAAGTATTTTAAACGTAGCTGGGTCTGCTACAGATATGTTTCACTCTCTATGGACCGGCGATTGTGATAGTTTAACACTTGTACCTGGAAGCTGTAGCGATCCAAACATCAGTAACCCTTCAGGCTTGATAATTGGTCAGACTTACTATGTAAGAGTATATACCTATACTGCTACAGGGGGACAAACAACTACATTTGATATCTGTATCGGAACTCCCCCTCCCCCTCCTGGAAATGATGAATGTATTGGTGCTATTGCTTTAATTCCGGGCTCCACTTATGAAGAAAACGCAGTAGATGCAGATGTTTCGTTCGCTACAAATTCTGCAAACATCCCTGCTCCGGGGTGTGCCAATTATTCAGGAGGAGATATATGGTATTCTGTAGTGATTCCTGGTGACGGGAAAATAACAATAGAAACAGGCGATGCTTCCGATGGATCCAACGAATTTGATTCGGGAATAGCAGCCTATTCAGGAAGCTGTTCGGAAGGTTTAACATTAATGCAAAACGCTGCATCACAAAACCTTTGTGATGATGATGGTGCAGGCGGAAGGTATTCCAGATTGAATATTACCAACAGAACTCCCGGAGAAACCATTTACATCAGAGTTTGGGAATATGGGAATGATGAGAATGAACTGTTTTCTATCTCTGCGTGGAGTGCCACTTTAAATGCCTCGTCATTTAAAACCGAAAACTTTAAAGTTTATCCAAACCCTGTAAAAGATGTATTGAATATTTCTTACACTCAGAATATCACGAATGTTGAGGTGTATAATATGTTAGGACAACAGGTAATTACTAAAACCGTAAATGCTAATCAAGGACAAATTGATATGTCCAATCTTGCATTGGGTACTTATCTGGTAAAAGTTACGGCAGATAGCCAAACCAATACCATTAAAGTGATTAAACAATAAAGTTGTATTTCAAATTACTTAAAACCAGTCTTTCGAGGCTGGTTTTATTTTTTAACCATTTCACAAAATTTTATTAAGAGTAATTTCTCTTATTTCCAGATTTTAAATAAATTTCAATTTTTGGAATGCTTTTGGAAGTAATAATTTTGGTATGAAAATTGGCATTTCCCAGACAACCGAACTAAATTGCTTTGTCAAAACATTTGCTCTTTATAGTCTTTATGTTTTTACTTAAATACAATATCACACAAACAATACACGCAAATATCCATCAAAACAAAAGTCCCGGTTTATTGTAATAAACCGGGACTTTTTTAAAATTGTATAATTTATTATTTCAGTTTTTTCTTTACTGCAACTTCCTGGAAAGCTTCAATAATATCATACTGTTCAATATCATTATATCCTTTGATCTGCATACCACAATCATATCCTTTTGAAACTTCTTTTACATCGTCTTTAAAACGTTTTAAAGCTATTAACTCTCCTGTATAGATCACGACACCTTCTCGGATCAGGCGGATTTTGGAAGTACGGAATATTTTTCCGTCTGTAACCATACATCCTGCGATCGATCCCACTTTGGAAATTTTGAAAATTTCTCTGATCTCTGCAGTTCCTGTAATCTCTTCTTTCATTTCCGGAGACAGCATTCCTTCCATCGCATCTTTCAGATCATCTATTGCATCATAAATAATAGAATAGTTTCTGATGTCGATTTCTTCTTTATCTGCTAATTGACGAGCATTCCCTGCAGGACGAACATTAAATCCAAT
>CAZSOC010000044.1:0-12972 GCA_964608415.1 uncultured Flavobacterium sp. | reverse complement strand
CAATAATAATTGCATCTGATGCAGAGGCTAACATTACATCAGTTTCTGTAATTGCTCCAACTCCTTTGTGTATGATATTGATTTGTATCTCTTCTGTAGACAATTTTGAGAATGAGTCAGAAAGTGCTTCAACAGAACCATCCACGTCTCCTTTAAGAATAATATTCAATTCTTTAAATTGTCCAAGAGCGATACGTCGTCCGATCTCAGCCAATGTAATATGGCGTTGAGTTCTCACAGATTGCTCACGCATAAGCTGTGTTCGTTTGGCTGCAATTTGTTTTGCTTCTCTTTCATCTTCAAAAACGTTGAACTTATCACCTGCCGTAGCCGCACCATCCAAACCTAAAACAGATACCGGTCTTGAAGGTCCTGCTTCTTTCACAATATTCCCACGTTCATCCTGCATGGCTTTGATCTTACCGTGGTGCTTTCCAGCCAGCATATAATCTCCTACTTTCAAAGTTCCGTTCTGAACCAGGATAGTAGAAACATACCCTTTTCCTTTATCCAGATAAGCTTCTACAACAGTTCCTGAAGCCAGTCTGTTCGGATTGGCTTTAAGTTCTAAAATTTCGGCTTCTAATAATACTTTTTCTAAAAGTTCTTTTACTCCTGTTCCCACTTTTGCTGAAATATCATGAGATTGGATTTTTCCTCCCCAATCTTCAACCAAAAGATTCATACCTGCTAATCTTTCTTTGATTTTTTCAACATTGGCATTTGGTTTATCAATTTTATTGATTGCAAAAATAATTGGTACTCCGGCAGCTTGTGCATGGCTAATTGCCTCTTTAGTTTGCGGCATGATATCGTCATCGGCAGCGACTACAATAATAGCAATATCGGTAACTTGCGCTCCACGGGCTCTCATCGCTGTAAAGGCTTCGTGTCCCGGTGTATCTAAGAATGCTATCTGCTGACCGTTATCAAGAGTTACTCCGTAAGCACCTATGTGCTGTGTAATTCCCCCTGACTCACCTGCTATTACATTTTCTTTACGGATATAATCCAAAAGCGATGTTTTACCGTGGTCAACGTGACCCATTACGGTTACAATCGGTGCTCTAGGTTTTAAATCCTCCTCGGTATCTACAATATCTTGGATGTTCTCTTCCAGTTCGGTTGTGATAAATTCTACATCATAACCAAATTCATCTGCTACGATTGTCAATGTTTCTGCATCCAGACGTTGGTTCATCGTAACCATGATTCCAAGCGACATACAAGTCCCAATAACTTTAGTAATTGGCACATCCATCATTGTTGCAATTTCTCCTACTGTTACAAATTCTGTAACTTTAAGAGTTTTACTGCCTTCTTCTATCGCTCTTTGCTCATCATCAGATTTTTGACGATGGGTATCTCTCTTATCTCTACGGTATTTGGCCGCTTTGGATTTACCTCCTTTACCTTGTAATTTTTCAAGAGTTTCTCTGATTTGATTTTTTACCTCCTCTTCAGTAGGTTCGACTTTGGCTACAATTGCCGGTCTGTTTCCTTTTACAAAACCTGGTCTGTTTCCTCCTTTATTACCTCCGGTATTTGGTGTAATTTTATTTGGATTTTGCCCCGGAGTTCCCGGAGTTTTTTGAGCTCCTGGTTTTGGTACTATTCTCTTTCTTTTATTTTTATTTGCTCCGCCCTGTGCATTTACAGCCGAACCAGGAGTTCCTGGTTTGTTTGGAGTAATTTTAGGTTCTTCCTTTTTCTTTTTTGGTTTATTAAATTGAGATAAATCAATTGTTTTTCCCGTAAAAGTAGTTCCAGAAAGTTGAACATATTGTGTTGCAATAGCTTCATCTCCTGTATTTTCGTCTTTTGGAGTTTCTCCTGATGAAACATCGTTTTTCTTAACAACAGGTTTTTCTTCAGCTTTTTTAGGCGTTAGATCTTCCTTTTTTGATTGGTCTAAAACAGGTGTTTCTTCTTTTACTTTTTTAGGTTGTTCAGCCTCTTGTTTTGGGGTTTCAACAACTTCTATTTTTTCTTCAGGAACAGGTTTAATTTCAACAACTGGTTTTGCCGGCTCAGGTTTTACAGGTTGCGTGGCGGCTGGTTTTTTACCGGACAAATCTATTGTGCCAACTTGTTTTGGTCCGCTTACTACAGCACGTGCTTTGATTACTTCTTGCTGTCTTTGTCTTTCTTCATCTTGTTTGCGTTTTTCTTCGATTTCTCTTTCTCGCTCCAAACGCAAAGCCTCTTTTTCTTTTCTTTTTTCTTCGCTTACTTCTTTTGAAGCTTCCTTATTACCCTTATCGCCCGCAAATTGATTTTGCAAGATATTGTACTCGTTATTAGAAATTTTAGCGTTTGGATTTGCATCAATAGCAATTCCCTTATCTTTTAGATAATCAACGGCTCTTTCTAACGAGATATTCAATTCTCTTAAAACCTTGTTTATTCTTATTACTCTCTCTTCAGACATAAAATATTTTTATTATAACCTTTTTGATGTTGTGTTGTTGTAAGGAAATATTATTTAGGAGTTAAATTCGTCATTTAAAATCCTAATTACTTCTAGAATTGTTTCTTCTTCCAGATCTGTTCTTCTAACCAAATCATTTACATCTTGTTTTAGAATGCTTCTTGCAGTATCTAAACCAATTTTGGCAAACTCATCGATAATCCATCCATCGATTTCATCAGAAAACTCTGTTAATTCTACATCGTCTTCTTCTTCTGCGATATTACCTTCACGGATTACGTCTAACTCATAACCTGTTAATAATCCTGCTAATTTTATATTATGTCCTCCTCTACCAATCGCTTTAGAAACTTCTTCTAATTTCAGGAAGACATCTGCTCTTTTTTGTTCTTCGTTCACTTTAATAGAAGAAATTTTTGCAGGGCTCAAGGCTCTTGTAATATACAGTTGAATATTATTTGTATAATTAATAACATCAATATTTTCATTACCTAACTCTCGGACGATGCCGTGAATACGTGATCCTTTCATTCCTACACATGCTCCAACCGGATCAATTCTGTCATCATAAGAATCTACTGCTACTTTTGCTTTTTCTCCCGGAATTCTTACTACGTTTTTTATAGTGATCAAGCCATCGAACACTTCTGGAATTTCTTGCTCAAATAATTTTTCTAAAAACTTCTCTGAAGTTCTGGACATAATAATCTGAGGTTTATTTCCTTTCAGTTCAACGCTTTCGATAATTCCTCTTACGTTGTCTCCTTTTCTGAAAAAATCTGAAGGAATTTGTTTTTCTTTTGGCAAAACTATCTCATTTCCTTCATCATCTACCAAAATTACAACTCTTGGTCGAACATGATGTACTTCTGCGGTATAAATTTCACCTATCAAATCTTTAAATTGTTTATAAAGATTGGTATTATCGTGTTCGTGAATTTTTGAAATCAGGTTCTGACGTAATGCTAAGATAGCTCTTCTTCCTAAATCTATCAACTTTACTTCTTCAGAAACTTCTTCACCTATTTCGAAATCCGGTTCTATTTTTCTTGCTTCGGTCAATGTGATTTCTTCATTTTCAAGGTCCAAATCGTCATCTGCTACAATGACTCTTCTTCTCCATATCTCCATATCCCCTTTGTCGGGATTGATTATTATATCGAAATTGTCATCTGATCCAAACTTCTTTTTTAATGCATTTCTAAAGACATCTTCTAAAATCGCCATTAACGTTACACGATCAATAAGTTTATCATCTTTGAATTCTGAAAATGAATCGATTAATGCTAAATTTTCCATAACTAAAATATTATTGTAACAATTGCTTCTTTTATATCTGAATAATATATTTCTTGTGTTTTTTGAACCGTTTCTTTGCCTTTACCTATTTTTTTGGGTTCTCTTGTTTCCCAAAAAAGTGTAATAAACTCATCATTCGCATCTTGTAATAATGCTTCTATTGTCTCGTTGTGTGTTTTTACAATTAGATGACGGCCTATATTTTTTTTATATTGACGTATTTGTTTAAGCGGTGAACCAACCCCAACAGACGCAACTTCGAGTGAAAAATCCTGTTCTTCACGATCTAAATTATGTTCAATTGCTCTGCTTATATCAATACAATCCTGTAATGCGACTCCATTATCACCATCCAAAGTTACAATAATTTTGAATGCATCGGTAATGGTCATATCAATCAAAAAAATTGATGGTTTGTCTTTTAAACCCTCATCAAGCAAGGCAGAAACTTTTTCTCTAAACATCATAATCTTATAAAAAGAGGGGACAATTAGTCCCCTCATTATTTAGTTTTTAATAAATAACGGTGCAAATATAGTGATTTTTTTATAAATGAAAATTGATAGATTAATCTTAATATTTTTATTATCTTTAAAACACAAAATTAATTTTAAGCAAAACCAATCCATAAACCCTAAAAAAATGAAAAGAATACTTGTTCCAACAGATTTTTCAGAACATGCCAGGTATGCAAAAAATGTAGCAGTTCAAATTGCTAAAAAGAATAATTGTGAAATCTTCTTATTGAATTTATTGGATCTCCCAAGTCATATGAATGACGCAATTAGCAGTGGTGCCAACATTCCGGAAATAATGCTTTTTCTGAAAAAAACAAATGAAAAACTAGAAGAATTAAAAAGCGATCCCATTTTTGATGGCATAAATGTTACGGCTGAAGCCCGAATAGAAAAAGCTTTTGATGGAATTGTAAAATACAGTCAATCTAATGATATCGACTTGATTGTAATGGGATCTCATGGAACTTCCGGCTTTCAGGAACTCTTTATTGGTTCTAACACAGAAAAAGTAGTGAGAGTTTCGGATATTCCTGTTTTGGTAGTAAAAGGAGAAATAACCGATTTTAATCCAAAAAATATTGTTTTTGCTTCTGATTTTTCAAGTGAAATTGAAGGTCCATTCAAGAAAATTGTTAATTTTTCAAAATTCTTCGATGCAGAACTAAACTTAGTAATGATCAATACTCCAAACAGCTTTAAAACTTCAAAAGAATCTGAAAAAGCAATGAAAGCTTTTGTAGAAAAGTTTGAAATCGGAAACTATTCGCTTAATACTTATAGTGACAGAAATATAGAAAAAGGCGTTTTTAATTATTCTAATAAAGTAAATGCAGATCTTATAGCTATATGTACTCACGGCAGAACCGGAATTTCTCTTTTCTTAAATGGAAGTGTCAGCGAAGGAATTGTAAATCATGCATACCGACCTGTAATCACTTTTAAAATTTAACCCAATTCTTTTAAATAAAAATCCCGAGCTAAAAACCTCGGGATTTTATTTTTCTTTAAAATTTCAAATTTAATCCGGCTAAAAAATTAATTCCCGCCTGAGGATAATATCCTGCTCCTTCGATAGTACTAATACTTCCCGGATTACTCCAATCATCATCATAGGTATAAAAATATCCATTGCTTTCATATTTTATGTCAAAAATATTATTAACCAAAACATTTAAAACAATAGATTTGAAAATCTTTTTAGGTTTCCATTCGTAGGAAACATTCAAATCATTTATACTATAGCTTTTTAATTTGGATGAAACGGCATCAATATTCCCCATATATTGTTCGCCTACATATTTGGTCAATAAGGAGATCTGAAACTGTTTTACCGGTTGATAAGTAATAGCATTTGAAGCAATAAAATCAGGAGAAAAAGCAATATGAGTATTCCCAAGATTTTGTAATTCTCCATCTCTTTCAAAAACAAAATCTTCATTTTTATTGGTCGAAACAGTAAAATTGGATTGTACATACAATTGCTCAGAAACTTTTACAACTGCTTCTGCCTCCAATCCCATTCTGTACGAGTTTCCACTGTTCTGACGAATCGGGAAACCTACATCATTCAATTCTCCTGTAAGTACCAGCTGATTTTTATATTTCATATAATATCCGTTAAGATCGATCAATGTATTACCGGATTTATATCGCCAACCTAACTCAAAGTCATTGAGCTTTTCCGGTTTTGGATTTCCTGCTTCATAATCATTTCTATTAGGTTCGCGTTGTGCCAGTGCATAGGAAAAATACAGATTGTTTTTTTCATTTACCATAAAAGTAATTCCTGCTTTGGGGTTGAAAAAATCAAACGTATCATTTACCAACCCTGTATCATTTCCATTGGCTTTAAAATGAACATTTCTATATTGTAAATCTACAAAAAGATTAAATTTTGTATTCAAATCATAATTTACTTTGGAAAAAATATTAAAATCTGTCTTCCGGGACGAATCAAAATAATATTGATAATTATCTGTCGGTAAAATTACACTTCTTGTCCATAATACTTTTCCAAAATGATCTCCCTCATATATATTGTATCCTCCTCCAAGAATAAAATTAATTTTTTCCTTTTTGTAATTCAACGAATATGTTGTGCCATAAAAATCATTATCCAACCACTTTTGTCTGATTAAATCACTTTTTGAAATAATTTCTCCGTTTATTTCCTGAGATTCTAAACCATAGTTCGATAATTTTTCTTCTGCTTTATAATTTTCATAATACCCTTTCCCGATAGTATAATGTAACGCCAGATTTGTACTCCAATTGTCACTCCATTGTTCATTCCAATGTAATTGATAATGATCCTGATTGTAATTATCGGTCTCATTTTTATAAAAACGCTCTATACCAAAATCATCAATATAAGATCCGGAAGGGTTATAAGTCCTGTCTTTTTCCAGAGTTTCTGCATCAATACCATTCCAGGCCTGATACGTTTTTTCGGTTCCGCCAAAAACCAAAGCTTTGATCAGCGTATTATTATTTACATACGTTCCTTGCAGGAAATAAGACTTTAAATCAGAAAATGCACGATCAATATATCCATCAGAGTACATAGAAGAAAGCCTTCCTGCAATTTCAAAATGATCATTCATTAAACCTGTTGAAAATTTTACCGTATGCTTACGTGAATTAAAACTCCCGAACGAATTGGCAATTTCTCCCGAAGCTTCCTGAGCTATTGCATCTGTGGTAAGATTTAGACTCGCGCCAAAAGCACCCGAACCATTGGTAGATGTCCCTACACCACGCTGTAACTGAATACTTTGTACAGAGGAAGCAAAATCGGGCATATTGACCCAAAAAGTCCCCTGGCTTTCTGCATCATTATACGGAATTCCGTTGATGGTCACGTTAACACGGCTTGCGTCACTACCACGAACTCTGATGCCTGTATACCCAAAACCATTTCCGGCGTCTGAAGTTGTAACTACAGAAGGTAAAAAATTGAGCAAGACAGGGATATCCTGACCTAAGTTCCGTTTTTCTATGTCTTTCTTAGTAAGGTTTGAAAAACTTACCGGTGTGTTTTTTTGCACTCTCACTGCCGAAACCAAAACTTCTTCCAGCTGATTGATTTTAGTGGAGTCCTGAATGGTTTTTTGAGCAAAAACAGTATTAGAAAAAAAGAATACTGTTAAAACACCATACATTGAAACAGAAATACCGGATAGAAAAGATCTTTTTCCTATCTGTTGCATAAAAACATCCTCGGAAAGTTTGTTTTGTGTAGTTACAGAAAATAATTTTTGCATTAAATTCCTGTAATGAAAAACCTGGTCGTTTTTACAAAAACGCCAAAATGTTGAAAATAAAGATTTCATTCGTAAAAAATTTACGAATAAAAGGGGTTATTATTCATTGGTTAATATAAAAATGGATTCCTCAGAACAGCCACTAATGTGCACTTTAGTGTTGTCTTTTCCCTAAACAGCATTACCTGTTCCAGGTTCGGTGGGTATAATCTCAGCTTTTTTCTGATAAATCAGGATTTAAGCACCCCTTTGAGACAGGGCAAAATTAGTAAAGTTTAGAGAAAACCAATCTATTTATTACAAATAATTTAATCTAATTTAGGTTTTTGTCTATTTTGCTTGATTTGAGAAAGTGATCTTTTGTCTTTTAATCTTTTTTTAATCACTGATTTGGGAATTTTTGTTGCTGTTCTGGGTTTTACAATAACTAAAGCTGAGCTGATCATCTCCAAAAACCTATTGATTGCAATTTTCTTATTTTTAAGCTGGCTCCGATCTTCATCTGCCTGAATTTGAAGTAAACCATCATTAGAGATCCTGTTGGCTAATTTTTGGGCAATGCGTGTTTTTTCTTCTTCGGTAAATGCCTGAGATGTTTCTAAATTGAAAATAAGAATGATCTTTGAAGAAACCTTATTTACATTTTGTCCGCCTGCTCCACTGCTTCTTACTGCTTTAAATTGCAGCTCACTCAAAAGATACTCCCGATTCATTAATTATGGACGATGTGTAGGTTTGAGTAAATCATTTACCGTTTTCACCGGATTAAAAGTAATCAGAGGTACTTCTACAAAAATTGTGATCCAGTTTGCCATTGCCCCATTCCAAAGTCCGGGTAGCTCATAAGATTTATATTGCACCCCGTTTTTAGATTTTTTTACAATAAATCCTGTGTTTTCATCTACAAACTGACTCAGATCAAATTTTTCTCCTCTAAAATTTTTGGTCGCACAAACCAAATCTACCGGATTAAAATGAGTAGATCTTGCAAAAATTTCTTTTTGTCTATCATCGGTAAAATCTACTTGTGAAGATTCTACTATCTGCAAAGAAAACTGACCTTGAGAATTTTTTACCCAAAAAGGACCTCCTCCCGGTTCTCCTTCATTCTTTACCATTCCACCAACTCTAATCGGCCGGTTAAGTAATGTAAAAATATATGTTGATTTTTCTTCGAATGATTTGGAAGCTATTGATTCCTGAATATCAAAATGTAATTCCGTTTGTAAAAATTCTGCAATCGAATCCAAACAATCCGATGTAATTTGTTTGTTTTCAATTTTCTCTAAAAATCCAAAAATTTTTGTTTGCAATTGCAATAAAATTCCTGCTAAAGATTTTTTGTACAACGTTGTTACATCAATATGATTTTGAACAACATTATCAATATTTTTTATAAAAATAATATCTGCGTCTAATTCATTAAGATTTTTGATCAAAGCTCCGTGACCTCCCGGTCTAAAAACCAATTCTCCTTTACTATTACGAAGAGGTTCATTGGTTTCCATCACAGCAATAGTGTCTGTAGCAGAATCCTGATATGAATAAGCAATATTAATTTCTATACCTGATTGAGATTCTGTCTGAGGCTTTACCTCATCAATAATTCTTTTGAAATCATTGAGGTGTTCTTCTGAGACTGTAAAATGAATATGCGTTACATTGTTTGCAACTGCATAATTTATTGCTTCATTGATATGTTCATGAATTGGTGTTGCAAGATGAGTTTCGTATTGATGAAATGGTAAAACCGCTTTTGGTTTGGATGAAAAATCAAAATATTTTTTGTCGAGCAAATAAGTGATGAAATAGAAAATTTTTCGGTCTTTACTCCATGTATTAAAATCGGAAAAATCAGTTTGTAATTGATTTAAAACATTCTGAAAAAAAGGAAATTTTTCAGATCCTGCCAGGAAAATCTGAAGCTTCGTATCTGATTTTCGATTGATGTAAGCATTAACAGATTCATTTTCTATCTCGAACTCATTTAGAAATTCGGATAAAAACTTAAACATCCTTGAGGCTGCACCAGAAGCAGGAACAAATTTTTTAATTTTAAATTGATTCTTACCGGAGTCAAAATATCGGGCAAATTCATGGTGCTTTTCTTCTTCAAAGAACAAAATTCCATCATGCTTTTGTGCAGGTCTGTCCAGATTAATTTTAGAAATTCCTGTCTTAAAAAAAGACAATTGATTTTGAATATTATAAACACTAATGCCCATTTTATGAATTTGCTGAAAATCAGACGCAGTAAATCCAAGGCTTAATGCCAAATTCAACTGATCAATAAAATCAACTGTTTCTTCGATCTTTTCCGGATTTAATTTATTGTCCCTTTCGTAAGGAAATTCATTATTTACTAATTGTGTTTCTCGCATGAATCTTCAAACATTTATTACCTAATTCTTTATTTCTTCTTCATTTGCATCCAGTATGGTTTTCCATTCTCTATATGCTAAAATTGCTAAAATTGTAAAAATTATATATTGCAAAGCGAGGATGCCCAGACCTCTATAAAAATATAATGGTACAACGATTATATCTCCAATAATCCATAATGTCCAGTTCTCGATTTTTTTTCTCGCCATATACCACATCGCTGTAAAAAACAGTCCTGAAGTAAAAATATCGATATAATTTTCGGGGGCTAATTTTATGTCGAATATTTTATATATCGAATATGTAATTGCAATAGTAACAAAAAATAAAACAATCCCTATATATTTTTCACGAATACCCGCTTTTGATATATGTATTTGATAATCTGTTTTATCTTCATTTTTTTTGCTCCACACAATCCAACCATAAATACTCATTACCGAAAAATAGATATTAATGGACATATCTGCAAAATACTTGGCTTCAAAAAGCAAATAAACCGTTAATATTGTTGCGATTATGCCTGTAGGATAAACCCAGATATTTTCTTTTTTGGCAAAATATACGCTGGCAATCCCAAAAATAAAAACTATTATTTCTATAACAATTTGAAAAACCGAAATATCCTGATAAGATTGAAACAAAAAATCGATCATAGTTCTATTTCATTAAAAAAATTAAAATCATTTTCGAAAGCTGTGCCTATCACGATCATATCTGCTCCGGATCGATAAACTTCGTTTATGGATTTGGCTGATCGGATTCCTCCGCCAACAATAAGCGGGATTTGCAAATTTTGAGAAACCTCGCTAATTACCTGATCCGGAACCCTTTTTTTTGCTCCGCTTCCTGCTTCAAGATATACTAATTGCATCCCTAATAATTGTCCTGCCAATGCTGT
Organism: uncultured Flavobacterium sp.; assembly: GCA_964608415.1. Lineage (GTDB taxonomy): Bacteria > Bacteroidota > Bacteroidia > Flavobacteriales > Flavobacteriaceae > Flavobacterium. Next base: position 2,178 of record CAZSOC010000044.1, on the reverse strand, counting down.
TGATGATATTTTCTCAATATCAGAAACCGGCATGGGCTGGGTCTGACTTACCTTTTCTACAGCAGTTTTACTGCCACTTTCTATAAGGAGATAAGCTGTAGGAATAACCTGTAAATCCGATTGGGAAATTTGCTTTGCCACATCTACCTGATATTGAACAAGGTAATCTGGATTTCTTCCTGAAAGTAAACTCAAAAACAAAATTCCATCAGCTTTATAAGAGACCTGTGAAGGATTTCCGGGGAATAATAAAACCGGTAAATCGCATTTTTCTTTTAAAATAATTATTAGTCCATCCATCAAATCGGTATGTACTACACTTCCTCCAACGAATAGATGTGTGGCAGGAGATTGGTTGATCTTTTCAATCAGACTTTCTAAAGTTAAAAAATCTATTTTATCCGGATCGAGCAAAATTGCCAATAATTTCCGATTGTTCTTTTTGGCATTGCAAATAGAGTGATAAATGTTTTGCATAATTATTTTTCTGCTGCAAAAATCAGCATATAATTTGAAACCTCTTCGAAATGTACTTTGAACTCTTTGTTTAAATTTTCAAAAGTAAGTAATGCCGATGTCTTTTTTTCTTCTAATTCGAACGGAAAAACCGAAATATGATCTTTAAAACTAATCCCCGTTTCATTCTGAATTTTGAAAACGGACTCTTTTACTCCCCAAATTACCGTTAGTTTTTTGATATAGTTTTCTTTCGGAATTTCTTCTAAAAACTCAAATTCGGTTTCACAAAATTTATTCGCTATAATGGTAATTTTATCACGCTGCATTTCAATATCGATTCCTATTTTCCTCTCGGAAACAGCTATTGCAGACATTTCGAACGAATGCGAAATACTGATGTATTTCCCGTCATTGAGATGCGGTTTTCCAAATTCGTCATAAAACAAATCATTGTCGTTATATCCTATTTCCTGCAATAATTTGCGTACACTGAGAAATCCACGCTGATGTATTTCCGACTTCATATTATTAAGCCGGATCAGGTTAATGTCTTTGAGATAAACTTCGTCAAAAAGATCTTCGAATGTTTCTGTAATGTTCCAAACGTATACCGCAATATCGTCTTTTAGTATGGTTGTGAATAACGACATTTTCTGTTTTTTAGTACTGATTATTAATGTAAATTCTTTTGCAAACGAGGACTATTTTGAAACGGAATAAAAGAACGATCTACAGAAAGCTTCTTTTAAGTCCTTAACAAAAAGTCTTCAATAAAAAATTGAAATAAAAAATAGGATTAACCGCTGTAAAGAATTAATCTTCTGATATTTCAATACTTAAATATATGTCAAGGTTTTAATTTATAGAAATATATTCCTTAAATTTGCACAAAATTTAAATTTAATACAAATATATAATAGATGAGTACACAAACGTTGCCTTTTGTAGCTTATAAAGTAAAAGATATTAATCTTGCGGCTTGGGGAAGAAAAGAAATTGAGTTGGCAGAAGCCGAAATGCCGGGTTTGATGGCTTTGAGAGCTGAGTATAAAGATGAGCAACCTCTTAAAGGTGCCCGTATTGCAGGATGTTTACACATGACTATTCAAACTGCGGTTTTAATCGAAACTTTAATCGCCTTAGGGGCTGAAGTAACTTGGTCTTCTTGTAATATTTTTTCAACTCAAGATCAGGCTGCTGCTGCAATCGCTGCTGCGGGAATTCAGGTTTATGCTTGGAAAGGATTAAACGAAGAGGATTTTGACTGGTGTATTGAGCAAACTTTGTTTTTTGGTGAAGATAGAAAACCATTAAATATGATTTTGGATGATGGTGGTGATTTGACCAATATGGTTATTGACCGTTATCCTGAATTAGTTGCCGGAATCAAAGGTCTTTCTGAAGAAACAACTACCGGTGTTCACAGACTTTATGAAAGAATGAAAGCCGGAACTTTGCCAATGCCTGCCATTAACGTGAATGATTCGGTTACAAAATCGAAATTTGACAATAAATATGGTTGTAAAGAATCTGCAGTTGATGCGGTTCGTCGTGCAACTGATTTGATGTTGGCAGGAAAAAGAGTTGTAGTTTGCGGGTACGGTGATGTTGGAAAAGGAACTGCAGCTTCTTTTAGAGGTGCTGGTTCTATTGTAACGGTTACTGAAATTGATCCAATTTGTGCATTACAAGCTGCAATGGACGGATACGAGGTAAAAA